>JAFRQD010000049.1 GCA_017428785.1 Bacteroidaceae bacterium | reverse complement strand
CTTGGCGAGCGTAGGCCAACCGTCGATGTATCTTTGCTTCTGCTCCTCGGTCAGCTTGTCGTTTGTGAGTATGCTCTGATATTCCTCGCGGAATGTGTCGAAATTGAAAGCAAAGTCTTTGTAAGCGCAAAGCTGTGCCATCAGATTATCGTGGTCGTCGCCCATCAGGTTGCGCAGGGCAGCAAGGTAGTTTGTGAGCTGCTCTGAGTAGCTCTCAAAGGAGAGTACTAAGCTGCCCGTAGCAACAGGTCTGGCGTACTCGATGCGGTTTTGCAGTAAATAGAAATGATAGCTGGCGAAGAGCAACGGATTGTCGAAGTCGATGCGCCGCAAGGGAGCGTAAGTTTCCGCGTCACTATACTTCTTCCATTCCGCGCTGTCGAGTATCTCAGCACGCCCGAGGCTGTCGCGCTTCTCGCGAATCACCAAGGCATCTGCTTGTTTCACGATGCAGCCCAAGTAGTCTGTTCCGAAGCGTGCCTGGGCGTCGGCAAGTGCCAGTTGCACTTCCATCGGCGTGAAATGCTCGCTGCGGATCAGCTTCTGCAGCTTTGCCATTACTATCTTCCATGTCATGTCGGCCACCTCGTTTGCCTCTTCAAACGTGCCCTCGAAGTGCCAAAGCGGACTGAAACTCTTCGCAAGTTCGTCCCAGTTGCGGAGCCATCGCTCCACATCCTTGCTGCTGCCGTTGTTATAAATGCACTTGTACCGCCCGAGTGAGCCTTTGCGCACCGTGACGTCGATGGTCTCGCCGGGACGGGCAAAGAAGGGGATTTCATGGAAGGAAACCTTAGAGTCCGTAGTATAGAACACCTGCTGCATCGGGTAGCTTGCAAGGAACTTCTTGCAGAACGTGCCGTCTTCGGCGATGTTGAGCACAAGGACTGTGCTTCGGTCGCTCTCGAAGACATCATTGAAGGAACATTTCATCGAGGTGAAGCCGAACTTCTCTGCATCATAGCCTTCGATGCGGCCTTTCAGCGTGATGGTGTCTGTCTGGAACCAGTCGTCGGGCACCTTCCACGGATATGCTTCTGCGAGTTCCTGCATAGTCGGGGCATTCGCTATCTGATTTTTGAAGTAGATGGCAAGGGCGCCAAAGATTGCGACGATTATAGCTACGAGAGCAAGCAGGATGATGATGATTTTCTTATTCATCTTCTTTTCCCCCTTTCACTTTTTCACCTTTTCACCTTTTTCACCTTTTCACCTTTTTAAGGGTTTCTTTTAGTTGTCAGTTGTGCACGCTTGTAGAGGCGATAGGTCAGGAGCCAGATGCAGATATAGACAAGGATGCCTACGATGTCCATTCCGATTATGATGTTATGGGGGTTCACATCCTTGATCCACTCCATGAAGTCCAAGACATTCTCCTTCGAGAAGAACATAGTGCCGAGGAAGAGCAGAACCAGGGGCAGGACGGTCTGCAGGATGAAGTAGAAGAGGAACGTCCAAGGGATGTTATACTTATACTTCCAGGCATTGAAGAGGCAAAAGCTCCTCGTATAGCAAGACGCCCATATAAATATGGCCAATGTTATCTCATAGCCATAATTCTTCACAAAGTTAATATATCCAACATTAGAAGACTCAATCCAAGGCTCACCGACGCCCCAGAAGCAAGCTGCCGTGAGGGACTGGATGTCGGCATTCTGTATGGCCAGACGGAAGAGGAAGTGCAAGAAGTCTGCCACCACTACGCCACAGAAATAGACCAGTTGCACGCCAATCACGATGACTACAACATGCCAGAGGAAACGCTCAAGGTTCGTGGCAGGCAAGGTGAGTTCGCTGATGCGTCCCTGCTTGGTCAGGAGATTGTGGAACATGTAGCCCGACGAGATAATCATGTAGGCAATGCCTATTAAAGAAATAGTCACGGCAAAGCCCTCTACATTGTCCGTAGTGTTGCCCATGAGCAGGAAGCCCTTCGTAAGCATGTTGTAGAGGTAGAAGAGCACGATGGGTGTGCTGATGAACGCCATCATCATGATGGCCGAACGCGTATAGAACTTGCTGTTGACGCTGAGGTCCCAGCGAGCAACATTTATAAATCGTTTGAAACTGAACATATCATAAAGACCCTCTCCCTAACCCTCTCCCTTAAAGGGCGAGGGAACTGCTTTGCAGGATCATGGGCAGTTGTGTGTTAAATGATTTGGATACTGATAGGTTCTCTACCTAAGGGAGAGTTAGAGAGGGTCTTTTACTGTTTTAATGAACAACTCTTCCAGGTTGATGGCTTGGTCCTTCTCCACAAGGGGTTCGTTGAGCAGCACATTGTTGCGTTCGATGATGCAGACGTGGTCGAGCAGAAGCTCCACATCGTGAACCTGATGGGTGGAGATGATGATGGTCTTGTCTTCGCTCATGCCTTCAATCACCACTTTGCGGAACTGGCTTTTCGAGAGGATGTCGAGGCCGTTTGTTGGTTCATCCATAAGCAGATAACGTGTGTTGGCAGCAAGGGCAATGCTCATATAGACCTTCTTCTTCTGTCCCATTGAGAGAGCACCAAGATTGATGTCCGTGCTCATTTCGAAGTTGGCGAGACATTGCTTCAACAGGTCTTCTGAGAAGCGAGGATAGAAGGGCTTGATGGCTTTGACGTAAGCCGAGAGCGAGATGGCTGGCAGGTCGTACTCCTCGGGCACGAGAAACATTTCGCTCAAGACCTCGGGACGGCGCAGCGTGGTGTCGATGCCGTCCACCGTGACTATTCCCTTCTGCGGACGCAGCAAGCCCATCATTAAATATAATAATGTACTCTTGCCCGTGCCGTTCTTGCCCAGCAGGCCATAGATGCCGCCCTTGTCGAACTGGAGCGAGAAGCCGTCCAGCACGACTTCCTTACTGTAGGCGAATTTGATGTTTTGAATGTTGATCATAATATATATAAATTAAGAATTAAGAATTATGAATTATGAATTTAAAAAATAAATGTCGTTCGTTTTCGCGGAATGTCTATTTCAAGACGTTCTGCAATCTTGTTGTCTCGTCCTTGATGTATTTGCTGAGCTGGCGTGCTATTTCCGGGTAGTAGTCAGCCAAAGTCTTGTATTGTTCGCGGTTGGCTGTGTAGTTGCGAAGGCAGGCAACGAGTTCTGGCGTCCATCGGAAGCCTTTGCGCCATACCTCTTGAAACAGGAAATCCCCCGTCCCTCTATTGACGAGATTGTAATCTTTTATGTAGATGAATACGGCGGCGCGGACAATGCTCTCGTTGACGACGATGCGCCAGTCGTTGTAAGCTTGCCTCTCCATTTCTGGCTGCGACAACATGAAGAGCTTTTGGCCGACCTTCTCGACAAGTGCGGCATTCTGGGCGACATCGAGCAGAGGGTTGACGAAGGAGTGATTGAATTCGTGTATGAGCGTAGCCGCATCCCAGAAGGGGCTGCCTGTCGTCGGATTGAGAGCGTAGCCGCAGATGGCGAAGACCTCGCGCGGCTGTCCTGATACATGGAGGCTTGAGCCATAGTTTTGACCGCCATTGGTGAATCCTATGATGACATGGAAACGCTCCGTCGACTCGGTGCCATAGAAACGAGCGTACCAGTCCTGATGGAAATTAGACATCACCTCCGTCTCGTAGCTCTTTATGCCCTCGTTGTAAAATGATCGGTGCTGTTCGAAGAACTCATGGAAGCGCGTGTCCTTATAGAACTTATTGAGTTTGTCGATGAAGTCGTCGATGTTAACGTTGGTCCAACGTTTATCCAAATCAGATGTCTCGCCGAGGAACTTGACTTTTCCCCCATCAACGCCAAGGTGAATTGCCATGCTTGCCACGGCATCATAGCTGATGCTATGGTTGTCTTTATGCTCTTGGAAACAGGCGACAGCGGCGTGTTGCTTGTAGGGCGAGAACCAAGTCTCGGTGTCCCGGGTGTACTGCCCGGCCATGTCCATGTTGTACTCCCCGTTTCCCGCCGTGCGTGCAAGAATGCTCATCAGCTCAATGGCCTCGCTTACTTCTACCTTTATTTGCGCCTGAAGCACCATTGCAACGATGGCAAAAAGGATGGTGATAATGCCTCTTTTCATATTTATGTTAGTGTAATAGTTAAATAGTACACTGCAAAAGTATGACGTTTTCGCAATATCTTCCAAAAGTTTTCTTGATTTTAACAAAACTTTAACACTTCAGGAGGGTGTAAAGAAGAAAAGAGATGCGATGTGCGAGGGAGGGGAAAAGGGGCTGGAAATATGGCACTTAGCCTCGCCTGAGAACCTCCCTGCAAGGGGGCTTCAAACGCCGCCTGCGGAAATGCCCAACGCCGCAGCCGGGGATTGCCATCGCCGCAGCCGGGGATTGCCATCGCCGCACGCGGCGTTTGCAAAGCCTCTCTGAGGGGTATAAGAAAGGGGAATGGCTCACCTGTTTATTACTCTTGTGGAAGCAGGTTGCGCTTCTTGTCGGCGTGCTGTCCGTTCCAGAGCAAAGTGCCGTCTGAAGCCTGTCCTTCTGCATCAACAGACAGCCTGGTGATGCGGCTATTGTTGAAGAACGTGATTTCTGCCTCTCCTTCATTGTTCAGCTTGAGGTTGGGGTTCCAATAGAGTGTACGGCGATAGTCTTTCTTGTCTTCCGAGGGAACTTGCTTGCTGTAATCGGGGGAATAGAACTCTGCCGGATAGGCAAAGCCAGGTATTACATAGCGGCGGTCGCGGTAAGTCAATCGTCGCGAGCCGTCAGGGAAAGGATATTGAACAAGCTTCGTCTTGGGCTCGTTGCTGCCGTAATACATTTCGTTGCCATACTGTCGAGGGCTGTAATCAGAGTAAAGCACATACATATCCCAGACGCCATTGCCCTCGTACTCAAGCTTCTCGCCTGGCGAGAGTTCCATACTGCCTTCTTGATTTAAGGAAAACGAGGAGAGATACTTCCTTGCATACATGGAATCAGAGGGAATCGAGTCGACCCGCATGGCCATAAGCATTCTTCGTGTCCTTCCCATTCCTTTGCGGGTCTCGAAGGTTGGCTCCTGACCTTCCCCATATTTCCTGTCAATAACGCCGACACCGAAGTCCGCCGTATAGACCTGCATAAAGCCCAATCCAATATCTTGTGCTATGTTGTTAGCCTCCTCTGCATCGATGGCAAAAATGGGCCAAGTGTCGTCGAACTTTTTCAAGCCTCGCCGCTTAGCCTTCACAGTCACTTCGCTCATGATGGTCTCGTCGTCCAGCCTTATCCACTCGCCATTGGCGCCCCTTTTCTCTGGTGTGGGAGCAAGATGATTCTGGTAATATGAGTAAGGATTCACGAAGCGCGGATAGGGCCAGCTGATGCGGGCGAGGTAGTCGGCAGGCTCCACGAATATCTTTTGCCTTAGCTTCCGGCTCGCTGGCAAGTACATGTAGTCCGTCTCGAGGTTGTCTGGTTCGGCCTGTATCCAAGTATAAGGCTTGCCTTTCTTCCATTTCGTCGTATCGGCAGCGCTGAGGAAGACGATTGCAGAGCCGTAGTATGGAGGCAGCTGAATGCGGAAGCCTTTCCTGTAAGTCTCGCTTTCGCCGATGAAAGAAGACTCCGCATCGAGCGCAACTATCTCGGCATGAACCTTGAGTTCCGTTCCCTTCTTCTGATCCCTCGTGTTGATGGCTTTGTCGTATGCCTTCTCCTCTCGAGCCTTACTCTTGCCTTTGCTGAAGAGGTCGGGCAGGTCCATCGGCTTGGTCTCATAGTAATCTTCCTCATGAGGGTCTCTTCCGTCTTCGCTGAAAGGGTATTCTTCATCGTCCTCATTCTCGTTGTCCGCCTCTTCACCTTCCACGAAATCGACAATGACATTCTTGTAGGTGTTGCCAATCAGGATGGGAGCCCGTTCGGCAGGCTGTGTGATGTCCCACGCCCCTGCTACCGCCATGCTTCGCCAATCAAAGCGACGCCAGCCTTGTGTCATCATCAAGAGGTCGAGGGCAGAACGATGTTCCTCGTCGTCAGCCTCGAAATACCAGCCAGGTTGAGGCACGAAGCCGCGTATCTCGCTTGAGAGGAGCATCTCGGTCAGGATGTTAGAGTCGTCGTAGAGGCAGTCGCGATTGTTGTCGTCCCTTACCGTCAAAGACACTTGATTCTTGCCTTGAGGCGCTTTCAAGGTAAGGTTGACGGGTTCGTAAGGCTGGTATTCCTCTTTGAGACCCTCGATACTGAGTGTGGGCATCAAGTCCTCCTTACTTATATTAAAGAAGAGTCTGTCGGCAAAGATGCGGCCTTGCGTGTCGAAGACGGTAAGCTGGTAAACGCCAGAGGCCCAGCCCCCTCCCCGCTCCCCCATTTGGGGGGTGCTAATGAGCGGCCAGATTGCGGGTTGGGGGCACTCCCCACAAGGGGGAGCGGGGAGGGGGCTGACACTTTTTCCCTCTCTCATCAAGCTCACGCCCAAGCTGTCGTCCTGCAAATCAGCAGTATGTCGGATATGAGCCACCCAGCCGCTATCGGTCTGTTCCACTTTCAGGGAAACGCCCGTCTGCTCTGGTTTTGGCAGTTTCGCTTTGGCTTGCTTGCCGTCTTTGCTGACGAAGATCACCTCTTTCTCCTGTCCTTTCTGCGGAGTTATCTCGAAGCATCCTCTGCCGCGATTCTTAGTCTTGATTGAATCGCCATCATAAACGACCCAACCTTCTGCCCATTCTCCATCGTCGAAACAGGCCTCGAAAGCCACTCTGCAGGGTATTCCTTCAACGAGATTGCCGCCTTCCGGATAAAGAGAAAGCGTCAATTTGCGATTATCAGCTGGATTGGGATAGAGGCGACGCATGGCACGAAGGGTCATATCGTGTGTGTATTCGCCTGGTTCGAGGGGCTTGTCGTAGACGGGAAACACGCGGCTGTAGAGCTTCTCATAGTCGCGGAAATACTCCTTCTCCTGTCGCTTGGTCGGGAACCATTCTTTAATCTTTTCGGTATGCTTGCGCTCGAAGCGTCCCCAATTGAGTTGCCAACGCGTGTATGCCCTAAGTTCATAGAACCCAGCATATTGTATGTATCTGTTTAAAGCAAAGAATCCAGAGCCTCGACCCTCTTTCATTTGGATGAGTTTACGCTCTATCATGTAGCCTTCCTGACCATAAAGTTCCACATAGAGCACGCCACTCACGTCGGAAGGGCGGTCCGTATCGGTTCGACGAAGGTATGCCGTGAACCAAATCGTATCGCCGAGTTGGTAGCTGGTATTGTCCATGTGGACGAAGACCTTCTCCTGCGGAATGGTCCGACCAAAGGCAGCCTGCCTCTGAGCAAGCTTTTCGAGCGCCGACTCCTCGGCATGGGCGAGGAATGGCAACAGGCAGAGAAAGAGAAGAACCTTTGTGTTCATTTTTTGCGTATGGTCTTTTCTTATATAACGCCCAAGGCGTCGTTTTGTAACAAAAGACGACACAAAATTATGAAGAAAAGTTGAACTTTCCAAACATCACGCGTCAACTTTCCAAACATCACACGTGAACTTTGCAAACATCACACGTCAACTTTGCGAACATCACACGTCAACTTTGCGAACTAACCACGCTAAGTTTATCAACTAAGCTCGCTTATTTTATACATTATACATAAGAACTCAACTTTTTTTCGTAATTTTGCAGCCGCAAAGTGAGAGCAGAACTTCTCGACTTAACAAATCCCATATTGTAAATCGTCACACAGCAAATGACTCAGCACGTCCCCACAGAACTCGGAACGAAACCTATCGGCAAGCTGCTCTGGCAGTATAGTCTGCCCGCAATCATCGCGATGGTGGCCTCTTCGATATATAATATCGTGGACAGCATCTTTGTTGGTCAGGGTTTGGGCGACGAAGCAATCAGCGGAATGGCTGTGGCAAGTCCCTTCATGAACCTGTCTGCCGCTTTCGGAGCTATGGTTGGAGTGGGTGCAAGCACGGTGATAAGCGTCCGTCTTGGGCAAGGGAAATACGAGGAGGCGCAGCATATTCTGGGCAACACGATTACCCTGAATGTCATCCTTGGCGTGCTGTTCACGCTGGTCAGCCTGCCCTTCCTGGACAACATCCTGTACCTCTTCGGAGCAAGCGACGTCACCCTACCCTACGCTCGCGAGTATATGCTAATCATCCTGCTTGGCAATATCGTGACACACCTCTACTTCGGTTCGAACGCGATACTGCGCAGCGCCGGTCATCCTCGCTTGGCTATGGGCTGCACTTTCCTTGCCATCATCGTCAATTGCATACTCGACCCGCTCTTCATCTTCGTGTTCAAATGGGGCATTCAGGGTGTTGCCTGGGCCACCATCATTGCCCAGATCGTCGCTTTCTGCTGGCAATTGAGGCTCTTTAGCCGACCCACAGAACTGCTTCATCTGCGAAGAGGCATCTATCGGCTCAGGCTCGATATAGTCCGCCAATGTCTTGCAATCGGTCTCAGCCCGTTCCTGTTCAACAGTTGCGCTTGCCTGGTGGTACTGATTTGCAACAACAGATTGCTCCAATATGGCGGCGATATGGCTATCGGAGCCTATGGAATCGTGAACAGAGTGGTCTTCTTGTTCGTGACTGTGGTGATGGGACTTGTGCAAGGTATGCAGCCTATTGTGGGCTACAACTGGGGTGCAAGGCAGAACGACCGCGTCTTCCGTGTGCTTCGTTACAGCATTATCGGAGCCACGAGCATCACTTTGCTTGCTTGTCTGGCTGGTGAATTCATTCCAGCTCCCATCATTCATATCTTCGGAGCAGGTCCTGAGTTGACTCAGAAAGCAGTTCGTGCCTTCCATTTCGTTGTGGCAGCCTTCCCGCTTGTGGGTGCTCAGATGGTCATCGGAAACTTCTTCCAGAGCATAGGCCACGCAGGAAAGAGCATTTTCCTGAGTGTCACCCGACAGATGCTCTTCCTCATTCCCTTGCTTGCCATCTTGCCAAAATGGTGGGGACTGGACGGCGTCTGGCTCTCGATGCCCATCAGCGATACCATAAGCTTCGTGGCAGCAACGGGAATGCTTATTTATATGATTAGGAAAATAAAGAGGGATGAAACGCATCGGTCTGCTTAGCGACACCCATGCTTATTGGGACAATCGCTATCTCGAGTACTTCGAGAGCTGCGACGAGATATGGCATGCTGGCGATATCGGCTCGCTCGAACTGGCGATGAGGCTGCAAGAGTTCCGTCCCTTGAAAGCCGTTTACGGCAATTGCGACGGAGGAGATTTGCGAAGGCTCTACACCGAGAAACTGCGTTGGACTTGCGAAGGAGCCGATGTTCTGATGACGCATATAGGCGGTTATCCAGGCCATTATGACCCTCGAATCAGGCAACAACTCCTCGTCCGACCGCCCAAACTCTTCATCTCAGGCCACAGCCACATCTTGAAAGTGCAGTATGATGAGCGGCTGAAGCTGCTTCACATCAATCCAGGAGCTGCAGGACTGCAAGGATGGCACCAGGTTCGCACGCTCGTTCGTTTCTCTGTGGACAACGGCAACTTCAGCGACCTCGAAGTCATAGAAATGCCCCGATAAATGGATCGAGGAGGAGGTTTGGGGGACAAAAAACAAGGAATCAAGCATCAAAGCAAGCACTTTTTTGCCTGAACACTTGCATGGCGTTGTACTTTTTTGTTACTTTGCAAGAAATAACTACACTTTCGCAGCCCTACAACGTGAAAAAACACCTCCTACTCATCACTTCCTGCCTCCTTCTTCTTTGTGCTTGCACAGAAGATATCGACTCCTCTGCCCGTTATGTCTTCAAGGAGGAAACGATACTCAGCTACCTGCAGAAACACGACGACTACAGCGAATATGTCCGATTGCTCGGGCTTGTTCCCATCAGCAAGCGGAGCAAAAGCACCGTCTTCCAACTTCTGAGTGCACGAGGCAACTATACTTGCTTTGCTCCCACCAACGATGCAATTGCCCTCTATCTGCAAGAACTGGTGGATGACGAATACATAGAAGCGCCTTCTTGGGACAGCTTCAAGACGGACAAGCTGCGAGACAGCATCATGCGAGTCATTGTCTATAACAGCATCATCGACGGCGGAGACTACGAGTTCTATGAAACCGCAAACTTCCCACTGAACAACAATGACGAGTTCGGACGCCCCAACATGAACGACATCAAGCTCAGTGTCTATCGCCCCAAAGACCCTGACAGCATCTACATCAACCGCATCTATCCCATTAACTCCCACAATCGCGACATTCCTGCCATCAATGGCATCATACACCAGATGGAAAGAGTCATCGCGCCAAGACAAGTCACCCTGAAGACCATCATGCAGGAACAGCTCGAAGGCGAGGCCAGCGGATTTGTCGTGATGTCGCGAATCATACAGGCATGCGGCCTGATGGACACACTTTCGAAGATAAGGGACGAGGTTTACGAGAACCTCTACCAGACGAACATGATAGCGGAGAAAACACCAGCAAACGGCCTCAAGACGATGGATGGCGGCTATTCCTATGCACCAGAGCACAGAAAGTACGGCTTCACCATCTTTGCCGAATCGGACAACTTCTGGCAAGAAGCAATTGGCAAACCAGCCGAGGAGATTACGCCGGAAGATGTCCAAGCCTGGGTCGACGCTCACAACTACTATCCGGAGGCCACAGCAGGGACAAACTTCAAAGACCCCTCGAACCTGCTCTACCAATGGACCACCTATCATGTTCTGCCCTTCAAGCTGGCACCAGACCGCCTCGTCTTCCACTTCAACGAGAAAGGCTACGATTATGTGGGTTCGCCTGGGAAGCTCTCAGTCCCCGTTATGGAGTATTATGTCACGATGGGAAAGCGCCGTCTGCTCAAGATATTTGAAAGCAAGGAGTCGGAAGGCGTCTATCTCAACCGTTTCCCCAACCTCGACAATGAGCGTCACGGAACAGGACACGAGACAAGCTGCGACCCGGACAAAGTGGGTTCAAGGGTGATGCGCGAAGACCTCGACCTCGACAAACGGACAGCCCTCAACGGCTACCTCTACGAAATAGACGCCCCCATCGCATACGACGAAGAGACACGCAACAATCTGGCTCGAACCCGCATCAGAATGGACTGCATGAGCTTCTTCCCTGAAGTGATGAACAACGACATACGGCGAGTGGCACTGAAAGATGCCAGACACCAATGGGTGCACTTCCCCGACGATTCAGAGTACAAATACATCGGCAATCTTAGTATCAACGAAGGCTCCACCTTTGTATATTATAACGCCTACGACTACAAATTCGGCAGCCTCTGCGGCGACGAGGTGAAATGCGTGGGGCGATGGGAGCTCATCTTCACCCTGCCGCCAGTACCAAAACGAGGCACCTACGAAGTCAGATACCGCATCCTCACAAACAGCGACAGAGGCATCGCACAATTCTACTTCGGCGACAGAAAGGATGCTATGCCAGCCACAGGAATCCCCGTCAACCTCACCCTTGGAGGCGCAGACCCCATCACTGGCTGGATTGAAGATACAGGAAACGACGACGATGCCGATGCAGAAGCCGACAAACAGATGCGCAACTGCGGATTCATGAAGGGCGAAGAAAGCATCCTCATCCTAAAGAACCCAGGGACAACGGCCAGAGCCAACGTAAACCGCAACATCGTGCGCCGCATCATCACACGGCAGACACTCGACCCGGACAAGACCTACTACCTGAAGATGAAATCCGTGCTCGACACAGAAACAGCCGAGTTCTATATGGACCATATCGAGTACTGCCCGAAGGAAATCTACGACAATCCCGAACATCCGGAAGACATTTGGTAACACAATAATACCAGCAAGGCAAGAACGCCCCTCGACGCCATTTGTACATCACAAAAGTTACAAAAAAGATGAAAAACTAAACAAATATCCCTACGATGTCTACATTCTTAGGAAAAAAACAACCACTTCAGAGGAAGAAGACAACTCCACCAGATGAGCAAGCCACCCCCGTATGGATAGACAAATGCTAAAAATCAACGGATTACGAGTCAACCTTTTTCAGGAACAGACACACGCACACAGGAAAGGGGTCAGGTATACATAAATATGTACACCAAAATTAGGGACCCTACTCCAGAAAAGAAGTTCTATTATTAAATAATAGCCCTTAGATGTGGGAATAGGTGTGTGTGTGTTTGGTTACATAAATATGTATACCTGCAACCCACACCCCACCTCCATTCGCCCTGCTGGGAATTCATCGAATTCGTGCTGAAAATCTCGTCAATTGGAGTGCTGAAATTTGGCAGCGCAGAAAAAAAGACGTACCTTTGCATCGGATTTAGAACTGATGTTCACTGCATCGAAAACAGGGCCCTTTTCCGCTGCATGAGCCGACGCTCGAGAATCCCTTGTGTGAAGATGAGGTCCGTGCATCAGAAAAGCACGCCTCAGGGGGCGAAAGCGCCCGGAACTGCTGCAGGGTTCCGCCAGACACGACACGCGTTGAAGTGGCCAATTTGACACATTGCGTCTGACATCTTCACACGAGCCTCGAGGCTCTGCCTCATACAAAGGCGATAGCCTCAACAACAACAAAACGGAGCATTGAACTGGCTAAAGAAACATGATGAAAAAAGTAATACTCTTTCTACTGCTTATCTGGGTTTGCAGCATCTTGTGTGCTTCCGCTCAAACGGCCAAGATGCCTGAGCGCATCTGTATTTCTGCCAATCACCGGTATTTGGTGGACGAGCAAGGCCTGCCTTTCTTCTACCTGGCCGACACCGCTTGGGAGCTCTTCCACCGCTTAGGCCGCGAGGAGGCTGATATGTATCTCAAGGACCGTGCACGGAAAGGTTTTACTGCCATTCAGGCCGTAGCTGTAGCCGAACTTGATGGCATCAATACCCCCAATGCCTACGGACATCTTCCCTTTGTGGACGAAGACCCTGCACGCCCGGCCATCGAGGAAGGAGCTGACAACGATTATTGGGACCATGTGGACTACATCGTGCGCAGAGCCAACGAAGAGGGGCTTTACATAGCCATGCTGCCCACCTGGGGGCGCTACTGGCACGATGGCAACAAGCCCGTCTTCAACGCAAGGAATGCCCACACCTACGGGCGTTGGCTGGCCAGCAGATATCGCGATGCCAAGATTATCTGGGTGCTTGGTGGCGACCGCAATCCGGGGGACGAAGGGCAACGCGACGTCATTCGCCAGATGGCTCTTGGGCTTATTGAAGGCGACCAGCACACCCACCTCATCACCTATCATCCCACAGGGTTCAGCAGCAGCGCGCAGTTCTTCCATGACGAAGCTTGGCTCGACTTCAATATGCGCCAGAACGGGCACAACCATTGGGCTGAGGCATATAAAATGACGCGCGACGACTGGAATCGCTCCAGCACCGTGAAACCTGTACTCGACGGAGAACCCATCTACGAGGACCACCCAATAGCTTTTGATGCAGGGAAGCGCGGACACTCTGTGGCTGCCGACTGTCGCAGGGCACTCTACTGGGACCTCTTCAATGGAGCTTGCGGACACACCTATGGTCATCATTCTGTTTGGCAGATGTGGCATCCGGACAAAAGCCCTTATCCCGTCAACAATCCCCTTTTGCCCTGGTATGAAGCCATACATCAACCTGGGGCCGTACAGATGCAATGGGGCAAGCGGCTCATGCTCAGCCGCCCCTACCTTTCCCGCATCCCTGCCACGGAATCAGTCCTCCCGGAAAGCAACATTCCCTCTGCATGGCCAGGTGAAGGCCTCTACCGCTTTGCTGCAACGATGGATACGGATGGCACTTATCTGATGGTCTATGCTCCTGTAGGACGCAGGTTTGAGGTAAACACAACCGTCATCCGTGGGGAAAAGCTCAAGGGCTGGTGGTATAATCCGCGAAATGGTCAGTCCCTGAAGATTGGAAAGGTGGAGCGAGCCGAACGGGTAAGCTTCATCTCCCCCAACCCAGGAGAGGAACTCGACTGGATTCTTGTCATCGACGATGCAAGCAAGAAATACAAACGCCCATAAGAAAACTGATATGCAAAGACGAGATTTCCTTCTGGCCCTGAGTGCCACAGCCGGCATGCTCATGACACCCGGTCTGGCATCCGATGTCATAGCCCGAAGTAGAAAAGCGCATCCGGAGCGCTGGCGGGGCTTCAATCTGCTGAACTACTTCACGGCCGGCTATCCCAAGCCTTTCGAAGAAGAGGAGTTCAAATGGATGCGCGACTGGGGCTTCAACTTTGTGCGTCTGCCGCTGTCCTATTGGAACTGGAGCAAGCCTGGCGAATACTATAAGATGGACGAGCGCATGCTGGCAGATATTGACAATGCTGTTCGCTGGGGGCAACAATACGGCATCCATGTTTGCATCAACCTCCATCGTGCACCCGGCTACTGCGTAAACAAGCCAGACGAGCCGGAGAACATCTTCCGCGACCAGAGTGCGCTCGACGGCTGTGCTTATCAGTGGGGCGTTTTCGCCAAACGCTACAAGGGAATCTCAAGCAAGCACTTGAGCTTTAACCTGCTGAACGAAGTGGCCAACATCCCCGATGCCGACTACGAGCGAGTGGTGCGCCGCCTCGTCCACGAGATACGCCACATCAGTCCAAAGCGCATCATCATGATCGACGGCCTGCAATGGGGCGGAAGACCGCTTCTGACCATTCACGATATATCAAACATCATCCAATGCGGTCGAGGCTATCAGCCTATGCTCATCTCACATTACGAGGCATCATGGGTCTTTGGGAACCAACCGATGCAGATACCTCGCGAGCAACTTGCATGGCCTCTTGATGCAGATGGGCAGCACTACGACAAAGCTTGGATAGAGGAGATGCTTCAGCAGGCGTGGACTCCATTGCTGGAGCAGGGCGGGCAGGTCTTCATCGGAGAATTCGGATGCCACAACCGCACTCCGCATCAAGTCGCCCTGAAATGGTTGGAAGACAATCTGGCCGTCTTCAAGCAAAACAATTGGGGCTGGGCACTTTGGAATCTCTCCGGCTCGTTCGGCATCATGGACAGCAACCGGCATGATGTGGATTATGAAGACTTCCACGGCCACAAACTGGACCGCAAAATGTTAGCGCTGCTGATATAGGCCCGCGCCCCTGTGCCTGGCGCTTTTCCGTCAGGAAGCCCCCGCGCCTGGCGCTTTTCCGTCGAGAGCCCCTGTGCCTGACGCTTTTCCGTCAGGCTTTCAAAAGAAGCAGACATCGCTAATCACATACGAACCTACATATTCGTTGAGCTTTTGAGCGATGCGTTTGTGCTCCATCAGGAGGTTTTGGCGAAGCGGAGCACTCGTGAGTTGAACCTGCAGCTTGCCTTCGCGCACAAAGACCTGCTTGGTGTAGCGGCTTATCGTTGCGCCCATCACTTCCGGCCAGGCCTGCATGATACGATACTCGAGCAAAGGCGTTTCGAGGCCTTCCTGACGAAGGAAAGCCAGCAGGACATCTCGCAGAGGCTGGGATTTGGTGTGAATCATATCCGCACCTCCCCCTTCTCTACAAAGAAAATCTTGTTGTCGCTCTTCATCGAAGCCAAGATAGCGTCGAGATGGTCGCGATTGGTGTCCGTGATGAAGATTTGCCCAAACCTTTCTCCGCTCACCAACTTTACTATCTGCTCCACTCTGTCGGCATCGAGTTTGTCGAAGATGTCGTCGAGCAAAAGCAGAGGAGTGGTTCGGGAGCCAGTCCTGCTCAGGAAGTCGAATTGCGCGAGCTTCAAGGCAATCAGGAAAGTCTTGCTTTGTCCCTGCGAACCCTCGCGACGGACAGGATAGCCGCCTTGCAGCATCTCGAGGTCGTCCTTATGAACCCCATGCAGGGTATAGCCTACGACTTTGTCTTTGGAGCGATTGCCCGTAAGCTGCTCCAAGAGAGGACCTCGCTGCAAATGAGACACATAGCGAAGCTCAACCTGCTCTTTCTCCTGCGATATCTGGTTGTAGAACTGCTGGAAGATAGGGATGAGCTCGGAGATGAATTCGCTGCGTCTCTTGAAAATATACTCACCTTCGCGGTCCATCTGCTCTTCGAAGATAAGATAGACTTCAGGGTCAAGCTCCTCTTCCTGCTTGAGCATGGCGTTGCGTTGCTGCAAAGCCTTATTGTATCGAATCAGCGACTCCGTATAATTCGAGTCGTACTGACAGATGACCATATCGACAAAGCGCCGCCTTTCCTCGCTCCCTCCCGAGACAAGAACCTGGTCTGCCGGAGAGACCATAACCAACGGGATGAGTCCGATATGCTCCGCGAGACGGCGGTAAGCCTTCTTTCCTCTGCGAACAATCTTCTTCTGCCCCACTTTCAGGCCGATATGGATGTCTTCCTTCGTGCCGTCTTCGCTCTCATAGAGCCCTTGCAAGGACATGAATCCCTCGCCGTGCCGTACGCTCAGCATATCGATGCTACTGCTGTAGCTGCGGCAGAAACTGAGGAAATGGATGGCATCGAGCACATTCGTTTTGCCCTGCCCATTGCCGCCAATAAAGCAGTTCAGGTTCGGCGAGAAGTGCAACTCCGCCTCCGCAATGTTCTTATAGTTGAATATGGTAAGCTCCGTCAGTATCATTTCGACCACAAAGGTACGAAAAAATGACGAATGAAGAATGAAGAATGAAGAATGAAGAATGGAGAATTATTTGTATCTTTGCAACAAAAAGAAAGAAAAACGATGGAACAAGACACGATATTTTCTCTTTGCGGCATTGTGGCGAGCGTCTGCATGATTCTGGGCTACCTGCCGCAAGCGGTTGAGACGATTCGCACCCGCAACACAGACGGCATCGCCTTTCCAACCTTCCTGATGATGGCCTTTGGCGGCTTTGCCTTCATGCTTCAGGGGCTCCTTCACAAGCCTGACATCATCTGGTCGCTATTCCTGACGAACCTCGTCACAACCACCTGCAGCTGCATCGTTTTCTGCATAAAGATCTACAACGATTACTTCAAGAAATGATACGAATAAGCCCCAAAGCCAGACAGACTTCGGGGCTTATTGTTTGTGAGTTTCTCGCTGGCGACGCTATTTCTTGCGTACAGGACGGATGACCTTACCGCAGAAGCGATAGCCAAAAGTGGAAATGATATTGGATGATTGCGACAACAAGAGGTGCGCATCGTTTGCATATTCGGCGTTGAGTGTACGAGACCAGAATGAGCCAGACTGGTTTACACCTTCCAGACCTCTGAAACCATAATTCCCCGAATTGGGAAGGAAAATGCTTTTGTTGTTAACCTTGCTTGTTATCTTTCTTCCCGAGACATTATTCAGCGTGGTCTTTTCTATTGTAGTGTAAGCCTCGTTGAGCAGTTCTTCGAACTGTTCCTTGCTTGGCGTCTGCCAGTTTGCATTCCAGTTGACAGTTGCAGCATCGTCTTGGGGCAAGAGTTCGAGCAGGCCGTCAGCAGCATTGTACTTTGTCATGTCGGCCGCCGTTTCGCCTGTGCCGAGCAAGTAGTTGGTCCATGTGAACTCGCTTTTTGGCTCAGTCTCGCCCCAAGCGAAGTATAGGCCGAATTCCTCCGGGCTGTTGGCGCCGATGTTGTGTACAGCCCAAAGCGTGCCAGATGGCAGAGCGAGGTCAACGTACTCATAATCTTCTACCTTCACCAGACACGTGGCAGACAGATTGCTGCCATCTGTGGTGCTGCAGGTGATGGTGCAAGTGCCAGATGCAACTGACGACACCATTCCATTGGTGGCTACATAAGCAACATTCTCGTCGCTGCTCTCCCAAATTAAGTCTTGGTTCTTGGCGTATGATGGCAGGAAGGTTGCAGTCAACTTTTCCGACGAACCAATACTCAAAGAGAGCTCTGTTTTGTTCAGCTCGAGGCTTTGGATAAGATATTCGTAAGGTGTTTCCTGCACCATTACCGGTCTGACAGTTAAGCCTTGGGGCCGCGTTGATTGTACCATGCTACATTGGTTGGCGTTTGTAACGAAACGCAGGGAATGAGCCGAATGCGGCATATTGCATAGTGTGCGCGACCAATAGTCGCATTCCCCATCATATGAAGACAGATTCGAGCTGCTGTACTTGCCGGCAGCAGGCAGGAAGATGTTCTGCCCGTTTGCCTTACTTTCAATCAACAAGCCGGATATCGTAGACTCCGTCGCACTGACATAATACAGATTCACATAAGTGGGGTCTGTCAGTTCTGCCAGTTGCTCAGTGCACGGAGTTTGCCAATCAGAGCCCCAGTTGACTGCAGCAGCATCGTCTTCGGGCAAGAGTTCCGTCAAACCATCCACAAAGTTGTCCAAGCCGTAGTGGGAGTTTGTGCAATACTTCGTCAGTTTGGTAGTCGAGCCCTCGGAGAGCTTGTAAGTCCTAATAGAGTAAGTTTCTTTCTCTTGTGTTTCGCCCCAAGCAAAATATGAGCCTGCTTCTGCCCTACTGCTTGCTCCCACGTTACATTCGGCCCAAAGCGTACCGCTCGGCAATCCGAGGTCAACCCATTTGTGTCCACCAATTTCACCTTGTGTGCCGTCGCCAACCTTCACAAAACATTGGGCTGTTACGCCAGAGCCGTCTGTAGAACTGCATGTAATGGTGCACCTGCCTGTGGCTTTGGCCGTAACGACGCCTGTGCTCGATACCTGTGCCACCTCGCTGTTGTTGCTGCTCCATTCAACAGATGTGTTTTCGGCATCTGCCGGGTAAACGGTGGCTGTTAGCTGTCGCGTCTCGCCCTCTGCCATTGCAAGCGAGGTTTCGCTAAGCACAATAGAATTCACAAATGTTGAATAGAATTCCGAAGAAACCACCGGACGAATGCTTAACCCCAGAATGCGACTTCTTGGTTCTATCGATGAGTTGCTAAAGTTAAAGATTTTACAATTTGCTGCGATAGGGTCGTCTGCATATACTTCACGCGTCCAATAAGACCCCATCTCATTCACTTGGACGATTCTCCAATAATCCCCTACTCCAGCGGCGGGCAGGAAGATGTATTTGCTTCTGTCGGCTTTGCTGGTAACACGCATGCCGCGCACACCTTTCATGCTTGTCCACACAGAGGTGGTGTAGCGGGTATCGAACAACTCCTCAAATTGTGTTTTCGATGGAATTTCCCATTTCTTGCTCCAATTGGCAGTGGCGGCATCGTCCTCGGGCAACAGCTCCGACAGGCCGTCGACCGTACCCGCTCCGCTCGTGGAGCAGTATTTTGTTAACGACGTTATAGTGCCTTGACAATACTTGTAGGACTGCTCATAGAAGCCGTAGCCGTATTTGAATTTGGGGAGCGTCTCGCCCCAGGCGAAGTAGTCGCCATACGCTTCCGGACTTACGGCACCCACATTGCAGGAAGCCCAACGCGTACCGCTCGGCAGCCCGAGGTCAACCCATACATGGCCGTCGTCAACATATTGTCCTTCCTCATAGAACTTGATGCTTTCCACCTTCTTTAGATCGTACACATTCGATTCCTTGTCGGTCATATAGAGCACAACACTCTGTGCCAAGACCGTCTGCACACCTGCCAACACGAGGAACAGGGATGCGATAGCACTTCTGAGTTTCATAAGCATAGGATTTACAAGTTAATTCAACACAAAAATAAGCATTTTTTAACAAACTGCCAAATCTTTTCCAATATTTCTTGCAAATAATGCCCCGATTGGGGCAATCACACGACCGAACGGAATGTTGAGCGGGACCTGAGACGAGCCTGCAATCAAAAAACGCAGCCGCAGACTTCAGCGAAACGCTCGCATATCATTTCCATGCGCTCAAGAAGGCAAAAAAGGGAACAGACAAGAGTGAAAAATCCTTTACAAAAATAGTGGTGTCCGGTAAAATTATTTCATAAACATCAACACCCTCGATTACATCGGCATTTAAAATGAATAGCTATTGTCATGGGCTTGGGACGCAATGATGTAAAAAAAGCCTGGAAGGCTTCACAATTAGTAACCGGGGGCGAAGCCCTCGGACAGAACATAGAGAGCATCTCCCCCGCTCCTGCCTGGAAGGCAGTACACTGGCGTCTCATAGTACTGCCCTCCAGGCAGCGAGTAGCATGTTATCCGCTGATTCCGAGGGCTTCGCCCCCGGTTACTCAAAGTATAGCCCTACAGGCTTAATATGCAAACTGACTATACTCAGTAGCAAAGCAGTCAGACCGAATTTCCTCGGACACCAATATTACAAAAATAGTGACAAGAAACGGGATGTTTATCATCGCGGCACAGGGAAAGACCAAACGCCGCACGCGAGGTTGGCCAACGCCGCACGCGAGGTTTGGAATTATCGCATGTGAAGTTTCCCTACGCCACACGCTGAAATCGGCCCCAAAGCACGCTTTTGTTTGCAAGATAGAGCGCGGCGATTGTACTTTCGTTGCTTTCTTCTTCAAAACGCTCCTTCCCAAACCCTTTATTTCAAAGGGAAACGCGATTTAAGCCCTTATTTTGCGTTAGAGGTAGAAAAGTGCCACAGAGGTAAAAACAAGCCCTTAGAGAGGAAGTCTTCGGAAAAATGTTTACAAATATTGGCGTCTGACGGTTCGGCAAGAGATGTTATTTCGCGACTTTGATGGGCTCGGTAAGTGCTTTCTCGTAGAACTGGCGGGGGGTGATGCGGACGGGCTCCTTCATGAACTCGGGACGGCTCCAACTCCTGAGCAACAGGCGGAAATACTCGGGGTCTTCGGCTGGCACTTCGAAGGGCTTGTGCACTTTCCCCTGCTTGTCGAAATAGGCGAAATAGGTTCGCGTGTAGTTCCCGTCGTCGCGGCGGCTCTCGAACATCAGCCATCGGTCGTTGCTCGAGAAAGATGGATAGCTCTCGGGGAGGTCGCTGTTCAAGGGTTGAAGATTGAGAGACGCTCTCCCAACCTCTCCTTCTTGGGCGGGGCTTCCGTTCTCTCCTTGGGGAGAAGCAGGAGAGGAGGCAAGGTCGAGCATCCCGATATCGGCGCTGGTATGCCAGATGTGGAAGAGACCCCAAGGTCCTTCGGCAAAGACGACGTATCGGCCGTCCTGCGAAACTCTTGGCTGCACGGCGCTGCGGTTCTTGCTACGGGCATCATAGACAAGCTCGGGCTCTCCGAAGGTCATCGTCTCGGCATCGAAGGAGAGACGGTAGAGGTTGTATTGCAGGGTTCTGTAGTTCTCCAGAAGTTCGTCGGTATCCTCATATCCTTTCTTATACTCGTAATGTGTGGAACAATAGTAGAGCCATTTGCCGTCGGGGCTCCAAGAGGGGAAGAGCTCGAACTCGAGGGAGTCGTTGAGGACGGTCTGCACGCGGTTCTTCTTCACATCGTAGATGATGATGTCGCTGGCGGATTCCATCACCTCGACCTTCGTTATGTCGCGGGTGTGGAAGCTTTGCATGGTGTGGTCGGTGCTGAAAGCGATGATGGGCAGGAAGGGATGCCAGTTGTTGTATGCGGCTGCCGATATCATGCTCTCGTCCTTGAGGTTGACGAAGACGAGCTCTCCGTCGCTCACTATCATGGTGCCGGCATTTTGGAGACGCGTGTGGAACATCATGTTGCTGGTGCCGTAGTTCTGATAGGAATGGCAGTTGATGCATTGCCCCTCTATGCCTTTGGTTATCATATGGTTGTTGTAGATGGTTGTCTCCTCGAAGTTTGTGAGGTTGCGCTGCTTGATGATGAGTTCGTCGAACCCCACGAAGGTTGGAGGCAGCACGCGATAGGAGATATAGGGGTCGATATCCTCTTCTGCGACATGTATGTGGAAGGGCTTGTAGGCGAGCCATTTGCCGTCGCTCTTTGTATAGACGGTAACAGGAAGGCTCTTTCCCTTGGCTGATTTAAGCAGTTCGCGCCATTCCTTCTCGTCGATGCATACCTTGTTTTTCTTGCCTCCATAGACGAGGGACCCGACTTGCGCCACCACATCGTCCACGCTATCGACAAGGAAATTGAGCGGCGCGATGTTTGGCGGCACAGTCACTCCCGCATAATCAGGCCAGATGCAGGGCTCGCTCTCCACTTGCGTAAAACTCGAAGGCAAGGAGGGGTGCTTGCTGCAGGAAAGGAGCAAAAGAAGGAAAAAGACTCCCCATACCCCTTTATGGGGCGTGATGAAAGAGGGGCGTCTATGGATAGAATGTTTCGTCATATTGAATTGCGTTTATTATTCCCCCTAAAGGGGGTAAGGAGGGCTTCAGTTCGTTTGTACCTCCCTCAATACACAATAATCCCAATAATAGGTGTCTCCGAACTCGGGACGAAGGGCTCTGCCTATCTCTATCTCGTTCATGCCTCGAGAAGCATACTGCTTCATCCTGTCGGTAAAGGCTTGATAGCGGTCCAAAACACGCTGGTCGAACTTCACGAAGGAGAGGTTCACGCCTTGTGTACCAAGCTCATAGACTTCGAAGAGCATAGCCTCCTGCACATGAATGGGGAAGTGGCGTTCGGCATCGATGTTGTAGAACTGCTGCACCTGCGTCCAGAAGCATCTCTTGTCTCGCATTATCATGGCGCAACCCAAGGCAACCTCTTGAGCCTCAGGGTCGTTGGTGTAGTTATACATCCACTTCTTCATGATGGTAAGCTCGACGTATTTGTCGTCTGTTCCCACGAGTTCCGAGCCTTCGTTATACAGTTTCAATGGCATACGGAAATGCTCATCCTCTGCCATAAGTTTCTCGTCGCAAACAAAGCGCTGCATCTTCTCAGCCCACTTCTTCTGGAAGGTTGTGCGGCTCAACAGACGAAGGTACTTGCGGGCGTTGTCTTTCTCGCCATTGACGAGCGCACATTGTGTCAGGATTCGCAAGGTGTAATAGGAATAGCCGTAGTGCATGCAACGCTCGATTGCTCTGCGAATCGCAAAGTTCGTCTCGCCGAAATTGTAATAGATGAGGTCTCCAGCCTGGTCGCATATGCGGATATGAATGGAGTCGCTGACGGTAACAGGGGGGATGCTCTCATTATTATACATGTAACGCTTGTCGCAAAACTCGCGCCTATTGATGAGGGCAATGTCGCGCAGCATCACCATTTCCCTCGTGACCGGGCCTTTCACTATCGCCGCCTCTCGCAGCACGTCGTTCCATCTGCACTCCTCTACCCCTCTCTGCATCCGCATCTCCGCATGGAAGTTGTAGTCGGTAAAGTCGCGGGCAGAAAGGCAGAACGTCATGGCCAAAGCCACAACCACCATGATGCCCTGGCTCTGCCAAAGTTTCCGTGTCTTTATCTGCTTGATGAAGGGGAAGAAAAGAGGCACGACGAGGACAATATAGAAGGGAATTTCGAGGGAACAATCCCTCAAATCGTCAAGTTCGAACTTGCGGAAGCCGTATAGCCAAGGCTGGTCGGGACGCATGATTGTCGTGCCGGATGTTTCAAGAAGAGGCACGAGCCAAAGTGTGAGGACGAGGAGAACGGCATTGATGATTGAAGATTGAAGGTTGAAAGACAACCGCCTTACCGCCACAATCGTTGCCGCCAGCAAAGCATAGACACCTAAAGGATAGTAGAACAGCGCTGCAAGCAAGGGTATCCATACAAGGGCAATCCAGTTCTTAACCTTATCGTTTACAGGAAGATACTGCCAAAATGGTGAAGAAAGAAGCAAAGCCAAGAAGAGGCCTAAAGAGTGGTAGAAGACATAGTCGACGTCCTTCATGATGTAAACCCAATAGCCCAGCTGAATGTCGCTGCAAAGCAAAGCCGCCATAGGAATGAAGAGCAGGAAACTCCATTCTGCAGGAACCTTGAACGACCACTTTGCCAGGCAGAAGGTGGCGAGCCATAGAACGATAAGCATCGCCGTGCCGAGAGCAGAATAATAGAAGAACTGCGTCAGATAGGCTCCTGCCCAGGCGAGGAAGCCTCCGGGAAACCTCATGCAGTCGTGCCAGAAGAGTGCAGAACTGTTCCACCAACCTCTGTCCTGCAGAAAATACATCGTGTCGGCATTCCTCATATAGAGGAAATACCATGCCAACAAGATGAAATAAACGGCAAAGAGGAAGGGGGATGCAGAAAGTATGGCTTTCCTCATATTTCCCTGCTTCACGGCCTTCTTTTTATCTTCTTCTTTTAGAATCTTACGTACGTTTGAGCCCATAGTTCATGATAGTTATGGTCGTCGGCAGTCCGGTCGTTCACATAGTTATATTGCACCTGGAACTTGAGGTTCTTGTGCAGCTGGAAGTTCGGGCAAATGCCGTAAATGCTTTTCATCGAGCCGAAGGTGGCATCCTTGCGATAGACATCGTAGCTGCCGTAAATCTTCAGCCAGGGCGTCACAGGCACTCCTGCAAGCAGATACCATCCGTCTGCCTTGTTCGGAGCGTTCGGGTCGTTGACGTTGCTGCCCGTATGATGCGCATATTCAGCCCTAAAACTCCAATCTTTATGCTCGTAGATGCTTGCGAGAGCCCATCTGTTGCGTCGGGCGCTCACGCCATTTGCGCCTGTATAGGTGCCGGTCCAGCCGAAGAGACCGATATAGAGGTCCTTGACGGGCTGCACCTGAATGTTGCCAATCCAGTCCTTCTGCTTGTTGTTGTCCTTCTTGTTCTGTCCGTTACCGTTATAGACGGCAGCCTGATAGCGGACGAGGCGATGCTTGTCTTTGCCTACGGGAAAGAGGTCGCCCTGAAACTGCAGGCCGAGGTCGCGGCCGTTCTGAGCAACTTCGCCGCTTGGATCTTCCGCAATCAAAGCCGTCATTCTTTGAGCCGTCTGCGAATAGTTGCCCATACCCACATCCCACGGATTCATCGGGTTTTCGTAGGTAAAACAACGCTTGAACTGCCCAATTTTGACCTGAAACTCCTTGAAACGCACCCATTCGAGGGTGAAATCGCGCATTGCGGGGTTCTTCAGCTCCAGCTGGATGCGATATTTGAAGTCGCGGAGAATAGTGCCCGAGACATACATCCTGACCATCCTGCACTCGAAAGCGTTCCTGTCGGCATTGTCCTGAGAAGAATAGTTGTAGCTTCCTATCACATACCCCCCGAACTGGGGTGCAGAGATGTATTTCGTGATGTGGCGGCCATATTGCAGAGGCTCAGACCCTTCTGAATCCCCATGAGGGGCGACATTCATCGCCTTCTCAATCGCTCTGTTCAGATAGGCCGTCAGGAAGCCCTCCTGATACTCGTCGGTCTGTTCCGCCTTGAGGGGCGAGACTGCGCAGATAAGTATCAGAAAAACAGCAAGTAATGTTTTATGGTTTGGCGAGGGCATAGTTGTTGTGTGTGTTTAGGCTGAAAAGTTAACATGCCAAGATGGCGAACTTAACGAGCCATGTTTGCAAACCTGGCGTGCCGCGATTTGGGGCTAAGCACGCTTGATGTAATCCACAATCCAGGCTCCCACTTCCTTCGTGCCGTACTTCTCGCCGCCTTCGACCTGTATCTCGGGAGTGCGGACGTTCTGGTCGAGGCTTGCATTTACGGCTTCGCGGATGAGTTTTCCCTCATTTTTGAGGTCAAAATACTCGAAAAGCATGGCTACGGAGAGTATTTGAGCCAGCGGATTGGCGATATTCAAGCCCTTTCCTTGCGGCCAACTGCCGTGAATGGGCTCAAAAACGGGGGTGGAACTGCCTGTCGAGGCGCTCGGGAGCAACCCCATGCTGCCGGTGATGCAACTGCCTTCGTCAGTCAGAATGTCGCCGAAAGTGTTCTCGGTCACGATGACGTCGAAGAAACGAGGGTCTTGAATCATCCTCATCGCAGCATTATCCACATACATGAAGTCCGTCGTGACATCGGGATATTCGCCCATCATCTCCTGCGCCACTTTGCGCCACAGACGGCTGGAAGCCAAGACGTTAGCCTTATCCACCACCGTCAGATGCTTTCTGCGGGCACGGGCATATTGATAACCTACGCGCAGGATTCGCTCCACCTCGGGGCGGCTGTAGTAGTTCGTGTCGAGCGCATCCTCCACACCATCTGCGTTGACTGCAGGCTCCTGTTTCTTGCCGAAATACATGCCGCCAGTCAGCTCGCGGATGCAAACAAAGTCAGCACCACGCACCAACTCGTCCTTGAGAGGCGATTTATGCACCAGGCAGTCGAAAGTCTCCACGGGACGGATGTTGGCATAAAGGCCGAGTTTCTTGCGCATAGCCAGCAATCCCTGCTCGGGACGCACCTTAGCCGAGGGATTGTTGTCGAACTTCGGGTCTCCAACGCTGGCAAAAAGCACCGCATCGGCCTCCTCGCAAGCCTGGAACGTCTCTTCTGGGAAAGGGTCGCCCACCTCGTCGATGGCATGAGCACCGCAAAGCGCTTCCTTGTAACTGACTTCGTGACCGAACTTCTCAGCAACTGCACTAAGCACTGCCACACCCTGTTCCATTATCTCCGGGCCGATTCCATCGCCCGCCAAAACTGCAATTTTAAGTCTCATATTTTCCTGTTGTTATAAATTACGTCTGCAAAGATACGAAAAAAAACGGAAACGAAAAATGAAAAGCGAAAAATACTTATCGAAGCAATCGAAGGAGGACTGACATTTTGTCGTGCACCCGTCCTTGAACCATTTCCAACTTAGGGTGTGGAACACCCATGAATAGAGCGTTTGAGCACATTTGTAAAAACTCTGTGAGGTTTCTTTTGCAATCCGTACAACCGTACAAACCGTACAACCGATTTTGAGAGACGAGAGAATGCTAAATATTATATATTATATAATAAGTAATTATTTCTTTAATATATATAATATAGGGGTACCACCCTATGTCTTTTTTTCGCTTGTACGGTTTGTACGGTTGTACGGAACTGAAAATCAAGGCGTTGAAGAAAATCGTTCGAATTCGTGCTGAAAATCGCGTCAATTTGAGTGCTGAAATTTGGCGGCGCAGAAAAATCGCCGTACCTTTGCACCGTGATTCGAAACACAGAGTGCCGGACGCGGCACACAACAACACACACACACAAGGACACGCAGCAGCGCGATATGTAAAAAAAAGACATTTCGTTTGCTTCGTATCGAAAAAGAAACTAAATTTGCGGCAGAAAACCTCTAAAACCCGACAGTTATGAAACACATCTACTTCCTTTCAGTTTTGCTCCTGCTGTTGGCAGGCGTGCAGACGGCGCAGGCACAAAAGGTGACGCTCTACAAGACCAACGGCGAGACCATCAGATGCGATGTGTCGGAACTGGACAGCATCGTCTTCGACGAAAAGGAACCCTCTGCCGAAGAAAGCCACGAATGGATTGACCTCGGCCTGCCGTCGGGCACGCTTTGGGCAACCTGCAACATCGGCTCCGACAATCCTGAGCAGTATGGCGACTACTTCGCATGGGGCGAGACAGAGCCGAAGGACTTCTACGATACGAGCAACTACAAGTTCAACAGGGGCTCGGGCATGATGACGAAATACTGCACCATCGGCAGTTTCGGCTCGAACGGCAAGACGGACGGCCTGACAGAACTCCTGCCCGAAGACGATGCAGCGACCGCAAACTGGGGCAGCGACTGGCAGATGCCCAGCCTGGCACAAGTGGAGGAACTGCTCGACACATTCTTCACCTCCTCGAAGTGGACAAACCTCAACGACTTCTACGGCACGATGATAACGAGCAAAAAGAACGGCAACTGGATATTCCTGCCGGCATCGGGGTTCGTGTCCGGGAACTCAATTTACCGCCGAGACAGCTTCGGCTCCTGCTGGTCGCGTTCGCTCAGAGAGGATGCTCCGAGGGATGCCTACGATTGGGCCCACATGTGGAGCGGTATCTTCTGGGGAGCCGACCGCCGATATACGGGCGAGAACGTAAGGCCTGTCCGCGTCGGGAAGATTCAGCGCGTTCTTGTCTCGGAGATAATCCTGAGCGAATCGTCCGTCAGCCTCCTGCCCGAAGAAACGAAAAGCCTCGCGGCCACGGTACTGCCTGCTGATGCCTACTATCCCGACGTGACCTGGGAAAGCAGCGACGAAATGGTGGCGTCGGTCAGCAGCGAGGGTCTGATTGCAGCCTTCTTCCCCGGCACCTGCACCATCACCTGCCGCGCAATCGACGGCAGCGGCGTATGTGCCGAATGCCAAGTGACGGTGGAAGAGCCTGACTACCAGGAATAGCCTCAGACAAGCAGTTCCCCACCAAGGAATAGCCTCAGACAAGCAGTTCCTACCAGGAATAGCCTCAGACAAGCAGTCCCCCACCAAGGAATAGCCTCAGACAAGCAGTTCCTACAGAAACAAACTATCCGCAACGCCTTTATATTTCGGCATTGCGGATAGTTTTCTTATGATGTCTCAACTTTTAGCGGACATCAACAATACAAACGAGCGGCTCTATCGCTTGAGAACCTTCTTGGCGTCCGTTCCCTGCTTCTCGATATACAAGCCGTTGAGAGACTTGCCGTTGAGCATGCGGCCTTGCAGGTCGAAGTAGAGGTTGGTGCCGTCTGTGTCGATAACACGGAAGGTAGGCTGGATGCCCGTTCCGCCGTCGATGAAGGGGATGATGGGCTCGAAGTCAAGATTCTCGAAGCTGACATTCTCGCCAGTAGCAGTACCCTGCTGGTCTGTCGTTTGGAACATCGTCCTGTATGTGCCTGGCAGAGGTGCGGCTTGCTTGCGCGAAGAAGAAGGCTCTTCGCTGAACTCCGTGGCATCGAGATAGCCGCGGAAGGGCTTCATGCGGAACTTCTCCGTGCCGTCCTCAGACTTGAAGCGTGCCCAAGACCCGTCCTCGCGCATGCAGAAGATGTTCTTCTCGTCGGCCTCCACGTCGGAGATGCTGCGGAAGTTGGCCATCCACTTGCCGGCAGGCGTGAACGTGTCATTGAAGTACCAGTCCTCGAAGCTGTTCACCACATTACTGTCGTCGTTGATGATATCGCTCTTCACCTTCACTCCGGTAGCACTCAGATTGATTTGCCCCTTCAGGACAAGAACGAGATATGCCTTGCCTGCACGCATGAGGTTGGGGTTGAAGTTGTCTTCCGGCAGGAAGATGAACTGCTTGTAGTATTCTTCCTTGAACTGCAGACTGAAAATCTTGACTTGGTCTGCATCATAATATTCTGTGAAGTCGTAGTCGTAAGGCAGGCTGACAATAAAGGCACGAGGATCCCAAGTGCCGTCCTCTTTCTGAGTGGCAGAGAGCGTGCGCTCGTAGCTGACATTGACGGTCTGGCCGTTGTATTGCTCGAGCACCTCGGCATTGACGTCATCACTTTCAGAGTCATCGTAGATGGCAATCTTCTCGAGAGGCTTGCGCAGGCCGTAGAAGTTGTCGAGCGAAGCGCTTGGAGATGTAAAGCGCAGCTTGTAGACGCCCGTGTAGGGAGCGACAAAGTAGTTATAGCCGTTCTGCACGAACGTGTTGTAGTATATCCAGTTGTTGCCGTCGTCGAGGCTGTAGAAGACGTTAAGCTGTCCGCTTGCGCCGCCGCCCATGAACGAGCCCATCATGGCCATCATGCCGCCGCCGCCAAGCTCGGCCTCGAAGCGCAGAACGTCGCCCTTCTTGGCTTGCAAGCTCGGGGTAATGAGTTCGTAGGCGTCAGATTCTGTGGTGGCCATCCAAGTCTTTGGAGCAGCATCGCCACCCATCATGCCGCTGAACATTCCCATTATACCACCTTCGTTACCAGGCAAACGAACATCCCAGCCTGTCGTTTCCCAACCTTCGGGAAGGTCAATCGGCTGCGTCTCGTCTTCACGCAGGTATTCCGGTTCGAAGTCTTCCTTCCAGGCATCATTGTATGTGCTGTAGGCAGTAAGCGGATAAGAGAGAGGAGCGAGGACTGGCGTCGTCGGCGCAAAGGTGACAATGCCCTGATGAGTGCCCAATACCTCCTCGTCGAAGAGATAAGTAGCATCGATGAAGGCCGTGTCGCCGGCTTCAACGGCGAAGTCTGCAGCGCTGAGAGCGAAGTCATACTTATTATTACATGTAGCAGCACCTTGCAGCGAACCCGTACCCGTGTTGACTACGGCAAACGTTTCTGTGCTGTTGGCCTGCGGCATGCCGTAGTTGATGGCAGAGGCTGCGGTGTTGTTGTGCAGCACATAGATGTCGGGAGCGTTGCTGTCGAGATGGAATCCGGCGATGCTGTCCACAACGATGCTGTCGGAGGCGATGATGCGGAAGCGATACTCGCCTGGCTCGACATAACCTACCCAAAGCGTTCTGTAGACGGAATCGAGCGGTTCGGTAAACTCTCTCAACTTCTCCCACTTGTTGCTGCCATAGACAGACTTCTCGACAACAATCGACGAGCCGCCGCCGAACATGCTGCCCATGTCGAAGCCGTCGTCGCTGCTGCCTTTCTTTGCAGAGAAGAGCAATACCTCGTCGGTGCTTTCAACCTTGAGAGGGGGAGTCATCAGGAAAGAGGGAGAGCCGAAGCCGAACATGGCAGCCATGCCGCCGCCGCTGGTGGTCGTAATATTGTCGTGGAACTCCCAGCCTTCGGTAAAGAAGCCTTTAGGCTGTTCGTTGGCATTGAAGTCCTCAACCCATACATCGGGTTGTGTGACAACAGCCGTCGCACGCAAGGTCTTTCCCCATACGCGCTCGTCAACAGGAGTGAATGCAATCGGTGTCTCGTTCTTGCCAGGCTGTCCGGCTGCGAAATGGAAGGTGATGTCGACATCAAGCGAGTCGGCGGCATCCACCTCCAATTGGTTTGGACTTGCTGAGAACAGGTTAGCGTCGGCAGGGGTGATGTCCAACTTCAACGTGCCTGTAGCCGTATTGATGACCTTGAGCGTGCGTGTGCTGTCTTCGAAGCAAAGGCTGAAGTCAACATGCTGAGCTCGGGCATCGTTCTCGATGATATAGATGTCGGGAGCCTCTTTGTCGATGCGGAAGCCTGCAACGCTGTCAATCAGCACAGTACCTGCGGCCTTGAAGCGGAAGCGGTATTCGCCGGCTTCGGTATTGGAGATGGTGAACGTCTTGTAGATGGTGTCGAGGTCCAAGGTGAAGTCGGCAACGCGAAGCCATTGATTGCGGCTGTAAACCGAACGTTCCACAACGAATGTGGAGTCGCTCGAGCCGAAACTGAAGCTCATGCCTGAGTCGTCCTTCTTGCCTTTCTTGGCAGAGAACACAAGCGTCTCGCCTTCACCCACCACCACAGGAGGTGTAAGCAGATAGTTGTCTTTGCTGTCACCGCCCATGAAAGATTCAAGAAGCTTGCTCACGTCGAAGCCATTCTCGTCGTTCATCATTTCTTCGAAGTCGAAGCCGGATGATGACTCCGTCTGAACGGCACCATCCTTAACCGTCCAACCCTCTGTAAACCAGCCGTATGGTAGGTTGGTTCCATCGTTGAACCGCTCGTCCATCTGCTCTTCTGAGACGGATTGAGCCTTCATGCTTCCTCCCACAAGCAGGAGAAGCATAGAAAAAAGTAATTGCTTTTTCATAACACTTAATTATATAAAAAATATTAAATTTCTGCTACAAAAATACAACAATTTACACATTCACAAAAAAACTGACATTTTTTTGCAAAAAGATGCTCTATCATTGCATAATAACTCCAAAGCAGCAACATGAAACTGCTGAGGAGCTCATCTTGGCGGCAGGCTTTGAGGAGGAAGATTGAGTGAGGGGGAAAGGCTAAGTGTTTCAGTTGATTAAATGATTGACAAGAGCCAATCTTGTACTTACTGAAAACACGTCACGAGGATTTGGAAAAGTTCACGCGAGGATTTCGCAAAGTTCACGAGTGGATTTCGCAAAGTTCACGAGTGGATTTTGAAAAGTTCACATGTGAATTTTGCAAACATAACACGCCTAATTTGCAAATATAACACGCCTAATTTGGCACCACCCCTTGCTGACTTGCGTCGGCCTAAAGGTTTTCGTCTTCGAGGAGATTGAGCATCTTGATTGTGCTCTTGATGGCTGCCTCCGTCTGGTCGGCATCAAGGCCTCGCGTACGAAGAATGCGGTCGTTCCAGTTCCAAGTGATGACGGTCTGCACAAGGGCATCGGTCCGGCCTCCAGGAGGAATGCTGACGGTGTAGTTGGTCAGCCACGGGAAGTCGCGCCCAAGGCGGTTCTTGTAGATGTGACGAATGGCACGCACAAAGGCATCGAACTGACCGTCTCCCTTTGCACTCTCCTCGTAGGTCTCGCCATTCACCTCGAGCCGGACGCTTGCCAAAGGCTTGAGGCCGTAAGCCGTTGTTACCACATAAGAGAGCAGTTTGACGTGCTCCTCAGGAGCGCCATGCTTCAGCACATCGCTCACGATATAGGGAAGGTCTTCCTGCGTGACGAGTTCCTTCTTGTCGCCCAACTCGATAATGCGCTCAGTAACGCGCTTCGTCTGCTCAGGCGAGAGCTCAAGCCCAAGCTCCTCAAGGTTCTTCAATATGTTTGCTTTGCCCGAGTTCTTGCCAAGCGCATACTCACGCTTACGACCGAAACGCTCGGGCAGAAGGGCATTCTGATAAAGGCCTGCTTTGTTGTCGCCATCAGCATGAACGCCAGCAACTTGCGTGAAGACGCTCTCGCCCGTAATGGGTTTGTTTGGCGGAATAGCAATACCGCTATAACTCTCCACAAGATGAGACACCTCGCCCAAACGACTCTCGTCAATATGAGTGAGAACATGAAGGTGGTCTTTCAGAACGGCCTGCACGCTGGCTAAAGGCGCGTTTCCAGCCCGCTCGCCCAAGCCGTTAACGCTTGTATGGATGCCCCCACAACCGGCAGTAACGGCAGCAAGCACATTGCTGATAGCGAGGTCGTAATCATTATGGGCATGGAAGTCGAAGGAGACCCTCTTCCCAAACCCTTCCCCCTCTATGGGGAAGGAGTTTTCTTTTTGTTCTCCCCTTAGAGGGGGAGTTAGAGAGGGTCTGTATCTGTTCACTATTTCTGTTACAAACTCCGTGACTTCCATCGGATTAAGTATGCCGAGTGTATCGGGAAGCATGAAACGCTGGATGGGCAAGTCTGCCAAACCTTCCATCAAAGCAAAGACATAATCGGGACTGTCCTTCATGCCGTTGCTCCAGTCCTCGAGATAGACATTGACGCTGACGCCCTGCTTTTGAGCATAGTCAATCGTGCGAAGGATATCGCTGACGTGCTCCTCGAGGGTCTTGTGCAGCTGGCCTTCACAATGCTTGCGGCTCCCTTTGCAAAGGAGGTTCATGCACTTGCAGCCGCACTCTACAATCCAGTCCACGCTCTTCGTCTCATCCACAAAACCGAGCACCTCTACCCTATCGAGCTTGCCATTCTGACTCGCCCAACGCGAGATGCTCTTCACGGCCTCCATCTCACCTTCCGATACACGAGCGCTTGCCACCTCAATCCTATCGACATTCAGGTCTTGCAGCAAAGCACGCGCTATCATGAGCTTCTCGTGAGGCATGAAGCTGACGCCGCTGGTTTGTTCACCATCGCGAAGGGTGGTGTCCATTATCTCTATCGTTCTATTATCCATAGAAGGAATTATTAGTAGATAGAAGAAGTTAGAAGAAGATATGTCGCTAGCGACGAAGATAGAAGACAATACATTGACGGTCTGAACTATCGTCCTCTATCTTCTTCTATCTTCTTTTATCTTCAAAGTTAAGAATTTTCTCCTTATTTGCCAGCAGGAAATCGATGTCGTCGTAGGCATTCATCAGGCAGTACTTCTTGTAGCTGTTGATGGGGAACTGCTCGCTATGGCCCGTCGTGAGGTTCGTGACGGTTTGGTTAGGCACATCCACCTTCACTTCGGCTTTCGGATTCTCTTTAACCGTCTGGAAGAGTTCTTGCTGAAACTCGCGGCTTACAATAACGGGCAACACGAAGCAATTCAGCAGGTTGTTGCGATGGATGTCGGCAAAGCTGTTGCTTATCACCACTCTTGCACCAAAGCCTGCAATCGCCCAAGCTGCATGCTCGCGACTCGAGCCCGAGCCCCAGTTCTGCCCGCCTATGATGATTTCGTGGATGCCTTTGCTTGGAGCCTCCGAGAACTCAGGCTTGTTCATCACAAAGTCTGGTATTGGTTTGCCCTCAGCATCATAGCGAAGGTCGTGCATGAAGGCTTCGCCATAGAACTTGGGGTCGCGCGTGGTGAAGGCAAGATAACGTGCAGGGATGATGTTATCCGTGTTGTTGTTGTCAATCTCGATAGGAATGCAAGTTGACTGTATGATGTCGAATTTCTGCTTAGACATAATTCTTAATTCTTAATTCACAATTCTTAATTACGGGGGTCAGTAATGACGCCCGTGATGGCACTTGCTGCCACTACAAGAGGACTTGCAAGAACTGTGCGTGCGCCCGGACCTTGACGACCTACGAAATTTCTGTTGCTTGTAGAGATAGCAAGCTTACCTGCAGGCACCTTGTCGGGATTCATCGCGAGGCAAGCTGAGCAGCTGGGCAAGCGAAGCTCGAAGCCTGCTTCCTCAAGCACCTTGTCGATGCCTTCGTCTATGATTTGCTGACGTACCAACCAACTGCCCGGCACAAGCCAAGCCACCACATTCTCTGCCTTCTTCTTGCCTTTTACGACAGAGGCAAAAGCACGGAAGTCTTCGATTCTTCCGTTCGTGCAAGCACCAAGGAAACAATAATCTACAGGAGTCCCTTCGAGCTTTTGCCCGGGCTTGAACTGCATATAGTCGAGCTGTGCAAGGAACTGAGCACGGTCGGCTTCGGGAATGCTTTCGAGCGTCGGGATGCATTCGTCGATAGCAATGCCTGCACCCGGGTTCGTGCCATAAGTGATGCGGGGCTTGATGTCCTCAGCACGATAGGTTACCTCCTTATCGAAGACAGCATCTTCGTCGCTCTTGAGCTTCTTCCACTCCTCGACAGCCTTGTCCCAAGCCTCACCTTTCGGAGCATATTCGCGTCCTTTCAAGTAGGCAAAAGTCGTTTCGTCTGGAGCAATAATGCCTGCACGACTGCCCATCTCGATGGAGAGATTAGAGAGCGTGAGACGGCCTTCCATCGACATATTGCGAATGGTGCTGCCAGCATATTCCACAGCATAACACGTGGCTCCGCTGGTTGTCATTTGTGCCATGATATAGAGGGCAACGTCCTTGGCTGTCACGCCCGGCTGAAGTTCGCCCTCGATATTGATGCGCATGGTCTTGGGCTTCTGCTGAAGGATGCATTGAGAAGCAAGCACTTGAGCCACTTCGCTCGTACCGATACCCATCGCGATGGCTCCGACCGCTCCATGAGTCGAGGTATGCGAGTCGCCGCAAACAATCGTCATACCTGGCAGGGAAAGACCTTTCTCGGGACCAACAACATGGATGATACCGTTATCCTTCGTGCCCATAGCAAAGTGGCGGATGCCAAACTCCTTGCAATTGGCGGCAAGCGTCTCCACCTGTTTGCGTCCGACAGGGTCGTCTATGCGTTCCTGCTGGTCGCTTGGTGTGTTATGGTCGGGCATAGCAACAATGTGGTCAGGACGGAAAGCCTTAATGCCTTTGTCGCGAAGCGTGTCGAAAGCCTGCGGACTTGTCACTTCATGAGCATACAAGCGGTCAATATAAAGCTGTGTCGGCCCGTCCTCGACGTTCTGCACTACATGCTTATCCCAAATCTTATCGAAGAGTGTTTTCATTTGAACTTATTTATACAATCAATATAAGCTTCCACCGAAGCCGTTACGATATCTGTGTTGGCGCCAAAGCCGTAATAGACCTTGCCGTCGTATTCCACTTGCATGTGGACCTTACCCATGTCGTCGGAGCCCTTCGATATGGCTTGAATGGTGAACTCGCGAAGTGTCATCTGACGCTTGATGATGGTCTTGAGTGCCTTGATAGCTGCATCAACAGGACCGTTTCCTGAGGCTGCACTCTCGAACTTCTCGTTGGCAATAAGAAGGCCGATACTTGCCACGCTACGAACACCCTTGCCCGTCGTAACCTGCAGATAATCGAGCTTGACATTATGAGAAGCAGAGCGATCTGCGCCTGCCAATACCAAGATGTCGTCGTCCGTGATTTCCTTCTTCTTGTCGGCAAGCTTGAGGAACTCTTCGTAAACCTTGTCGAGGCGTTCGCCATCAATATCAACTCCATTCACGCTCAGACGATGTTTCAAAGCAGCCCTGCCGCTTCTTGCTGTCAGCACGATGGCATTATCGTCGATGCCCACGTCCTTGGGATTCATGATTTCGTAGGTCGAAGCATTCTTGAGGACGCCATCCTGATGAATGCCGCTGCTGTGAGCAAACGCGTTCCTGCCCACAATCGCCTTGTTTGGCTGCACAGGCATGTTCATCAAGGAACTTACCATTCGGCTTGTCGGATAGATTTTAGTCGTGTTGATATTGGTGTCGATGCCCAGGTCGGGATGTGTCTTGAATATCATGGCAATCTCTTCGAGCGAGGTATTGCCGGCACGTTCGCCGATGCCGTTTATCGTCACCTCTGCCTGACGAGCGCCATTCAATATGCCTGCCACGGTATTGGCCGTAGCCATTCCGAGGTCGTTGTGGCAATGTGTTGAGAGGATGCTCTTGCCAGCAGCAAAGGCATCGACATGTTCGTAGAGGTACTTAATCTTCTCACCATACTCGTAAGGTGTGCGGAAGCCTGTCGTGTCGGGAATGTTGCAGACGGTTGCCCCTGCCTTCGTGACTGCTTCGATGACGCGAGCCAAGTACTCGTTATCTGTGCGGCCAGCATCTTCGGCATAGAACTCCACATCCTCGACATACCTTTTGGCATACTTCACGGCAGCCACGGCACGCTCGATAATCTCCTCAGGCGTTGAGTTGAACTTATATCGGATGTGGCTCTCGCTTGTTCCGATGCCCGTATGGATGCGCTTGTGCTTGGCATATTGCAGAGCCTCGGCAGCACAGTCGATATCTTTCTCCACTGCACGTGTCAAGGCACAAATCGTGGGCCAAGTCACAGCCTTACTGATTTCTATCACACTATTGAAGTCGCCGGGACTGCTGATTGGGAAGCCTGCCTCAATCACATCCACACCGAGTGCCTCGAGCTGTTTGGCAACCTGAATCTTCTCGACTGTGTTGAGCTGACATCCCGGCACCTGTTCGCCATCGCGAAGAGTCGTGTCGAAAATAAATAATTTGTCCATCTTATTTATCTTGATATATATATATTCCTTTTGGGGCGCAAAGTTAACACTTTCCTTTGTTTTGGACAACAAATTGCTACATTATTATATATATTATGCGCGAAAAAGTTTCCTAAGGAATAAATATGCTGTCATAAACAACAAAAAGCAGCAGCCAAACTGACTGCTGCAACAATAGATGTCTCTCGTTTGTGATGTGACGTTACTTCACCATGACCTTCTTGCCGTCCTTGATGAAGATGCCACGAGGCAATTTACTATTTGACATTTGCTGGCCAGCTATATTGTAGATAAATCCGTTGTCTGTTGTCTGCCTGCCGTTGGCTATCTCGTCCACGCCGTCTACCAAGTCTTGTATTGGTTCTATGTTGGGGCCGATGACAACCCAGTCGTTCGTCACTTCTGTTCCGTCGGCATTATAGATATGCCTGTTCGAGAACCGAGCGCCGATAGGATAGCGCACATCGATGCCTTCGCCCAAACGAACAAGGCCGTAGCCCAACCGGAATGTTGGGTATGGTTCGGCTCCGAAGGCTGCTAACAAAGCGCCGCTCTCTATCGTGCAATATGCACCATCTTCCATGCCTCTGTCATTATAGCCATAGGAGTCGCTGCTGTGCGCTATTACCGACGTGCCTGTCCGAATGGTGAAGCGTGCGTAGTCGAATGTCTCGATGGCTGACTGCTTGGCATTTATTCTCAGCGTTCCGCCGCCTTCGATGGTGGCTCTTCCTGAAAGGCTGAGACCTGTATGGTCTTTGGCATTGATGGTGCAATTGCCCACCACTTTGATTGTGAGGTTTCTGCTCAGGTTGAGGCTCAAGGCTTCGTCGGCATCGTTCCAGTCGAGTGTGGCATTGTCGAGCACGAGGGTTGGTGCGTCTGGTTCGCTTACTTCGACGTGGGCCAATCCGCTCTTGACTCCAGGCACATTGTTCATATTGTGCATACCCATCTTCTGTCCGTTGATGCTGAAGCCCAGTAACTGTTCTTTTTCGATGATGACATCGCTTTTGTAGGCATTTGTGCCATCCACGGTGATGCTCAACAGGTCGGGACTGAAGTAGCCGCCGAGTGGTTCGGAGATGAAGATGCCTTCGCCTAAGTTCAATGCAGACATATGCAAGGCACTATAACCTTCGCCTGGATGCAAGGCAAGTCGTGTAGTGCTGCCCATCACGTTGAGCGTGGAATTGTTTGAGTTATCATATATAGCTTCTTCTGCTGAGGTAAAGTCAAACTGCGGACCATTGATGGTGCAGGTACAGTCATATAGAAGGATACAACACCAAATATCCGGGCCTACTGTGGCTGTAAGGCTGCCATTGCCGGCAAGGGTGATGTCTTCTTCTGAGTAGATAGAGTTCGCATAGGTATTGAAGGTGCTCTCGCCGACAAAGTTGACGGTGAGGCCATCGATGCCGTAGTTATAGATGCCGCCATATCTTTGGTCTGTGCTTTGGTTCTCGAATGTGGCATTGTTGACGGTAAGCGTCTTTGTGGAGGCGTCGTAACTGAAGTGGCCGCCGTCGTTAAGAATGTCGGAGGCATTGAACGTCGTTACCTGCGTCTCGCCTACCCAAAGGTCATAAGCCTCTGAGCGGGTGCTGCTGATGAGGACATCGCCTTTGTAGGGATTTGTGCCATCCACGGTGATGCTGTGCAGGTCGGAATCGAAGTAGCCGCCGAGAGGTTCTGTGATGTAGAGACCTTCGCCTATGTTCAACTCAGACATACGCAAGGCATGATAGCCCACGCCTGGATGCAATGCAAGTCGTGTAGTGCTGCCCATCACATTGAGCGTTGAGTTAGTGGCACTGTATATAGGCTCTTCTGGCGCGGTAAAGTCAAGTTGCGGACCATTGATGGTACAGGTACATTTATATAGAAAGATACCACCATTAGTTGATGAGCCTACTGTGGCAGTAAGGCTGCCGTTGCCGGCAAGGGTGATGTCTTTTTTTGAGAAGATGGAGTTCCTAAAGGTGTCGAAGGTGCTCTTGCCGTAGAATTTGACGGTGAGGCCGTCGATGCCGTAATTATAGATGCCGCCATAGTTATCGTCTGTGCTTTGGTTCTCGAATGTGGCATTGCTGACGGTGAGCGTCTTTGTGGAGGCGTTGTACTTGAAGTGGCCGCCGTCGCCAAGGATGTCGGAGGCATTAAGCGACGTTACCTGCGTCTCGCCTACCCAAAGGTCATAGGGTTCATATCCTGTGACGACAACCTTCGAGAAGACGGTGTTGCCGTCAACCTCTATTCCACTTGTGCCAACCCCGCCGCCTGCAGGTTCGGAGACGTAGCAGTCTTGGAGAGTTGTAGAGTTAACTCTTATCGGTTTGTCGTCGAAGGTGCTCTTCACTTTGAAGTTCTTGTCGCAAGGAAACAATTGTACGGTCGTCCCTAGTGAAGGATTGAAAACGACGTCGCCATGCCCATGACGAGCATAAATGGCGTTTTCCACTCCACCGATTATTACATTATCCTTCAACGTCAGGGTAACATTATTGGCTGCGTCACCAACGTATATCTCTATTCCGTAGTCTTCATTCCCACCAATTATAATGTTGCGTAGTGTTACATCACTACGACACAGCATACCAAGTCGCCCATAAACGAAATGCCCACCTCCATCGATTGTGATTGGCTTAGAAACTTTAATACCATTTCTCTCATCTGTCGAGTAATCCTGTTCTTCTGTCATGGCACGGTAATCCTTCTTCAGGGTCAGGGTATTTGTAGATTCATCGTATATGTAGTAGTCTTCAATGTCGTAGGCAGGATTGGTCGGGTCGGTACACTCACACCATCCCTTCGTAAGGGCGATGCCTTTCAGTTTGACTCCAATATAATCTTCAGCAAGGATAATCATTACAGACTTCGCCATCGAAGTGTGGACTCTGACTTGATTCCAAACTTCAACGAATGTGCTGATAGAGCCAGAAAAGAGATAAGGGTCACCACCGACAGACCCATTGGATTCTGTCCATGTATCTCTGATAAAGCATCCATCCAAATACAAATCTCCTTTTTCGTCGTTGCCCTTATTGTTCTGGATAGCGCAGTCTGCACCTTCTGCCGAGACTCTTGAGTTTTTGATGGTGACTTCCGTGCCGTTGGTATTTATGGCACGCCAGTACTTTGACGTCATGCGCAATTTTGCGAAGTCCGAGATGGTCAGACTGGTCTCGTTGGGGCAGTAGATGCATTCCGCATTGTCTCCCAGGGCCATGAACTCTACCCTGTCCGTCGAACCCTTCATTTCCGTGTCTTTGTCGAGGCGGAACACGCACTTGTCGCTCCTCAGCCTGCAATATCCCTTGAAGACAATCTTCAGGCCCGGGACGTTCTTGTTGTAGAAGATGCGGTTGTCGCCGGTGACGGTGGCATAGGCGCCGTCGAACGTCACCGTCTTCGAGGCGGCGTCGTAGGAGATGCTGCCCATCTGGATGGCGCCATTGATGTTGTTCGTCGGAGTGTACTTCCAGTTGTACAAGCTCGTCTGCTTCTGGCCGCAGCAATAGAGGTTGTCGTCTGCTGCCCATGCAAAGCCTGCCATAAACAGCAGGACAAGAATAAGGTAGTACTTTTTCATAAACATTATTATATTAAATTACGCCACAAAGTTACGAATAATTTTCGTAAAACAGAATGGCAATAAGTGAAAAAAATCTCTTTCCTTGACGGAAATTATCGTTCGTCAACAGAAAAAAGAGTGAAAAATCCTTTACAAAAAACCGACCGTCAAACGAGACAAAAGGCAACTCCACACGAGAAGATTCCAAACGCCACACGCCTACTTTGCCAACTTAACACGTCAAGTTTGCCAACTTAACACGTGAAGTTTGCAATCGCCCCCTGTGAAGTTGGCAAACGCTCTACAAGGAAATCGGCCCGAAAACACGCTCCGTTTTGCAATCTGACACATGATGATTGCACTTTCTTTGCTTTGTGCGTCAAAAAGCCACCTCACAAACCACCATCCACAAAGGAAAACGCGATTTAAGCCCATATTTTGCCTTTAGGGTAGGAAAGTGCCACCGAAGCAAAAATAATGCGCCAGAGAGCGTCCGCCCGGAAAGAAAGTTTACAAAATCAAAAATGAAGAGTGAAGAATGAAAAATTAAAAATGGAGAATGAAGAATGAAAAAGGGAAGATTGAAGAATTAAAAAAGAAGGGTGGAGAATTGGAGATTGGAGGTCTTTAAAAAGATGGTTTCTGTGTGGGAAATCATAAAAAAGCTGAAAGTTTTGCGGCTTTTGTTTGTCGGGTCGGAAAAAATATGTAACTTTGACCTGCAGTCGAGACTGCTTTCGCTCTGCAAAGCTCAAACAAGTTTGGCTCTGCTCTCGCTTAATCGCAGCCTTTAATGCTGAATGTACTTTACACGAACAACAATATGAAACGCAAAGACCTGAAAAAACACATCAACTATCTGTGCGGCGAACTGCTGGCAGAGTGTATGGCTGCTACCGACTTCACAAAGAAGGACAACAAGCAGGATGTGGAGAATGTGATGCTCGGCATCCTGAAGATGCAGGGCGACTGGATATGCCGCCTGTCGCATGTGGAACCCGGCAGCACCAAGCTCTTCTTCAAGAAACTGAAAGAAGACATGCAGAACCGGACAGACGAGATTATCGACCAGATACAGAACCTTTGAAAAGTTGAAAAATCAAGAATGAAGCCCTTTCACCTTTTCACCTTTTCACCTTTTCACTCCTTTAGTAATTGGATTCTGTTCGGTTGGCTTCGCTTCAAGGAAACCATTACGGAGCCATTGCCTGAGAAATGTATCATTGCTCTTGCACCACACACGAGCAACTGGGACTTCATCATCGGCAATCTCTACAGCCGTGCCCGAAACTTCCATTGCGACTTCCTGATGAAGAAGGAATGGTTCTTCTGGCCTATGGGCATCCTGATGCGCAAGCTTGGCGGCATACCTGTCTATCGCAGCAAGCAGATGCACTCCACCGACATCATCGCCGAACAGGCAAGACAGGCCAAGAGCTTCCGCCTCTGCATCACACCCGAAGGAACACGCAAAGCACAACCCGAATGGAAGAAGGGCTTCTACTACATCGCCCTCAAGGCTGAAATACCTATCCTGCTCTATGGCCTCGACTTCGCAGAAAGGAGAATCGTCTGCACAAAGACAATCATCCCTAACGGCGACATAGAAGCCCAGATGCAGGAAATAAAAGAATACTACGCAAACTTCAAAGGACTACACCCAGAACAGTTCTCTGTTTGAACATTGAATATTGAAGATTGAATATTGAAAATTGACCATTTATGAAACGCATAATACTTCTTCTTACTTTTCTTTTCACCTTTTTACCTTTTCACCTTTTATTCGCTCAGGACAACGACTATGCTAACCTCCGAGAATACTTCGAGGGATACAGCAACCCGTACTACCCCAACCTCAAGAAGATAACGGTAGAGGACATTATCACCAATGCCCGAGACAAACACATCACCATTGTGCTGAGCGACAATTTCATAGCACAGCCGCTCACGCCTCTTGTGGTGGGCGACCTCTACAATGATGTGAAGAAACTGCTCCCGATGCCCTACAACACCTACGACGTCAGCATCTTTGCCAACGACACGCCCATCGAGCAACTCATCCCCACAAGCATGATGGACAGAGCTGATACGGCTCGCGTCTATAAAAAGGAGCTTTACAAGGGCAATCCCTGGGTGACGCCAATCAACAGGCCATACAATATAAAGAAAGGACTGCTGGGCCGACATCTGAGCGTATGCCACAGTCACGGCAAGTACTTCAACTTCGACAAGCTGGAATGGAGATGGCAAAGGCCAAGACTCTTCTGCACAACCGAAGACATGTTCACACAGACCTTCGTAGTCCCCTACCTCATCCCGATGCTACAGAATGCAGGAGCCGTCGTCTTCACACCAAGAGAACGCGACTGGCAAAAGCAGGAAATCATTGTCGACAACGACTACATCATGGACGGCAGCCGATATGAGGAACGCGTCACCAGCTATCATTGGCAATACGGAGGCGTGGGCTTCGGTCACAAACAAGAAGGCTACGAGAATGGCGAGAACCCGTTCAAGATGGGAACCTACAGGATGATTGAGGCAACGACGAACAAGAGGGTGACAAGCGACATCGTATGGATTCCGGAAGTGCTCGTGGAGGACGACTATGCAGTATATGTCTCCTATCAGACTGTGCCGGGAAGCATATCGGATGCCAACTATACCGTGAAGCACGGAGGCATCTCCACTCAGTTCCACGTCAACCAGCAAATGGGCGGAGGCACATGGGTGTATCTCGGAACATTCCACTTCACCAAAGGCCTGAGCGAAGACAACTGCATCGTCCTCACCAACCAGAGCAACTACAAAGGTGTGGTGACTGCCGATGCCATCCGTCTTGGCGGAGGCATGGGCAACATCGTGCGAGGCGACTCCACAATGTACCTGCCTATTGGAAGCGACTTGCCCCGTTGCCTGGAAGCAGCACGCTACTCGGCACAATGGTACGGAATGCCCGACAGCGTCTATTCTCCAAGAGGCAATGATGACGGCAGAGACGACGTCAACGCCCGACCCTTTACCGTCAACTACCTGACAAAGGGCACCAACTACCTGAAGGGCGACAGCGGGCTTTGCGTCCCAATAGAACTCTACATGGCTGTGCACAGCGATGCCGGCTACAGGTTGGACAACACGCTTGTCGGCACTCTCGGCATCTACACCACAGGCTTCTACGACGGCAAGACTGCCACAGGTCTCTCCAGGCTCGTGAGTCGCGACCTCGTGGACCTCGTCATGACACAAATCAATGCAGACATGTCGAGGGAGATAGGCTTCTGGAACCGACGCGACATCTACGACCGCAACTATGGCGAGAGTCGCGACCCACAGGTGCCTGCCGTACTGCTCGAGATGATAAGCCATCAGAATTGGGCTGACATGCGCTTCGGCCACGACCCCTACTTCAAGTTCCTCATGTCGCGCTCCATATATAAAGGAATACTTCGCTTCATTGCCACCATTCACGGAGGCAAGGATGTCGTGGTTCAGCCCCTTCCTGTGGCTGGTCTCAGTGCTGAGCCAAACAAGGAGAAGGGCGAGATAACTGTTCGCTGGACACCAAGGGAAGACCCGGGCGAACCAACGGCAAAGCCCGATGGATATGTGGTATATGTGAAGAAACCAGGAGGCGACTTCGACAACGGACACTATGTGAACGGACGCGACTGCTCCTTCGAGATGCAAGCAGAGCCAGGCATCCTCTACAGCTTCCGTGTGGAAGCCGTCAACGAAGGCGGTGCCAGCCTGCCAAGCGATGAGGTATGTGCCGCAATTGCGCAGAGCGAGAATGCTCCCTCCATCCTTCTTGTCGATGCCTTCCAGAGGTTGGCAAGTCCTCTTCCCTTTGACACGGAAACCACTGGCGGCTTTGACTTCGACAGCGATCCGGGCGTGATTGATGTGAAGACTCCCGGCTACTGCGGACGCCAGCTCAGCTTCAACAAGAGCGGATACGGGAAAGAGGTGGAAGACGGCATGGGTGTGAGCAGCGACGAATGGGAAGGCATGTTCCTTGCAGGCAACACACACAACTACTCTGTGCGCCATGCCTCCGACATCTTCGCCAAGAGCCAGGACTACAACATCAGCAGTTGCACACCTGTTCAGCTGCCGCATCTCGACCTTCGCGGCTATCGCATTGCCGACTTCATCCTCGGAGCACAGAAGGACGACGGCTACTCCTTGACACGCCGGAGAGCTTTTACACCCGAGATGCTTACTGCCATCTCACAGCTGACGCTTCAAAACACATCCATCCTGGTGAGCGGTGCCTTCATAGGAAGCGACATGCACGATGCACAGCAGGATGCCTTCATGGCAGACAAACTGAAGTATCGCTTTGTATCGAGCGTCCCCACAGACAGTATCTGCTCTGTTCAAGGACTCAACAACACCGCCACCATCTATAGCCGTGCAAGCGAGCAAAACTATTGGCTGGCAAGGACTGATGTCCTCGAAGGTGTAAGCGGAGCCTTCAGCACGATGACATACACAAACGGAGGCTACTCGGCAGCCATTGCCTATCCTGGCCCCGGATACAGAGTGCTTGCTTTCGGCTTCCCGCTTGACTGTATCAGAGAAGACGAGTCGCGGCAGAACATCATGAGCATAGCCATCGACTACCTGCTCGGGAAATAAGCAAGCCCCTTAATTCTTAATTTTTCACTCTTCATTCTTAATTCTTCATTTTTAAGATGTACACAATACTTTGCAACATGAAAGGTTCCCGGCAGCTTTCTGTCGAAGAATCCCACCTGAATACCATTGAGCGCTATGCCCTCTTCTCCGACTTGCTCGACAGCAACGGCATAGTAGAGGAAGGTGTCCTCGAAAAGCTGAGGCTGAATGTTCGTTCCCTGCTTGCTTCGGGAAGTCCAGACCCTCAGCTGCTCGACTTTTGCGAACGCATCCTTTTTCACAACGACATGAAGGCTTTCGGCCTGCACCAACTCATCCTGCTCTACATCGATTGGGAGAAGGAGAAACTCGATGCGCTGAAAGCCTCTCTCAAGACAGAGGAACAGGAGTCCTGACAATTGTCGTTAATGGCAAATCTGACCGATTGGCTTCCCACCACAAAGAAAGAGATGGAGTTGCGTGGGTGGGACTGCGCTGATGTCATCATCTTCAGTGCTGATGCCTATGTGGACCATCCTGCCTTCGGTGCTGCCGTCATCGGCCGATTGCTTGAAGCAGAAGGCTTGCGAGTTGCCATAGTGCCGCAACCTGATTGGCACGGCGACTATCGCGACTTCAAGAAGCTTGGCAGGCCTCGGCTCTTCTTCGGCATCTCGCCTGGCTGTATGGACTCGATGGTGAACAAATACACAGCAGCGCGTCGCCTCAGAAGTGAGGATGCCTACAGTCCCGACGGGCGTCACGACTTGCGTCCCGAGTATCCTACCATCGTCTATTCCGACATCTTGAGGAAGCTATTTCCCGAAGTAGCCATTGTTATTGGAGGCATAGAGGCAAGCTTGCGACGCGTGATGCACTACGATTATTGGCAGGAGCGCTTTCGTCCCGGCATCCTGTGTGACTGCGATGCAGACCTCATAACATACGGCATGGGCGAGAAGCCGACGCTGGAGCTCGTGCATCGCCTGGAGGATGCCATCAACGACTTTCATCCCCTACTCCATTACGACGAGAACGGCGAGGCCTGCATCACACGGGAAGTGCTTCGGGAAGTGGCTTGCGAGGTGCCGCAAACCGTTGCCCTCTACAGAGAGGATGAGATACCAGGCGGCATCAAGCCCGACGACATCGTGCTGCACAGCTATGAGGATTGCCTGCGGGAGCCAAAGCTTCATGCCGAGAACTTCCGCCACATCGAAGAAGAGAGCAACAAGATACACGCCAAGCGCCTCCTGCAGCAGACAGGAGACAAGTGGATAGTGGTGAATCCTCCCTACCCTCCTCTCACTTCCGAGGAACTGGACCGCAGCTTCGACTTGCCCTACACACGCCTGCCGCATCCCAAATACAAAGGCAAACGCATACCTGCCTACGAGATGATAAAGTTCAGCGTCACGCTTCATCGCGGATGCTTCGGAGGCTGTGCCTTCTGCACCATAAGCGCCCACCAGGGCAAGTTCATCGTCAGCCGCTCGAAAGAAAGCATCCTCCGCGAGGTGAAGGCCATTACCAAGATGCCCGACTTCAAAGGCTACCTGAGCGACCTTGGCGGACCAAGTGCCAACATGTATATGATGAGGGGAAAGCGCCAGGAGCTGTGCGAGAAGTGCAAACGCCCCTCGTGCATCCATCCCTCCATATGCCAGAACCTCAACGGAGACCACCGTCCCTTGCTCGACATCTATCGGAGCGTGGATGCCTTGCCTGGCATCAAGAAAAGCTTCATCGGCAGCGGCGTCAGATACGACATGCTCCTCCACGACTGGAAGCAAGGCTCGACGGCCGAAGGGAAAGTCAAAGACGAAGCCCTGAATCGCGCTGCAAGAGAATATACCAGGGAACTCATCACCAAGCATGTCAGCGGACGCCTGAAGGTGGCTCCCGAACACACTAGCGACAAGGTGCTCGCCATCATGAGGAAACCCTCGTTCAGCCTCTTCCGACAGTTCAAAAGCATCTTCGACAAGACTTGCAGAGAGGCAGGACTAAGGCAGCAACTCATACCCTACTTCATCAGCTCACACCCCGGCTGCACAGAGCACGACATGCAGGAGCTTGCGCAAATCACAAGGCAAATGGACTTCAAGCTCGAGCAGGTGCAGGACTTCACACCCACGCCCCTCACCGTCAGCACAACATGCTGGGCAACGGGCTACCATCCCTACACACTCGAACCCATCTTCAGCGCCAAGACACCTGAGGAGAAAAAGAAACAGAACAGCTTCTTCTTCTGGTACAAGAAGAATTAAGAATGAAGAATTAAATATTAGAAGATAATGCAAAGCGAATGGTTTGAATGCAAGGTCCGTTACGACAAGACCTTGGAGAGCGGTCTCATCAAGAAGACCACAGAGACATATTTGGTTGATGCCCTCAGCTTTACGGAGGCAGAGAAACGATTCATCGAGGAGATAGAGCCCTTCATGTCGGGCGAGTTCATCGTGACAGACATCAAGAGAGCACGGCTCGCAGACCTCTTCGACAGCGACGACCTGAACGACGACAGATGGTTCAAGGCACGCGTCGCTTTCATCACGATGGACGAGAAGACTGCCGTGGAGAAACGTACCGTGCAGACAGCACTTGTTCAGGCAAACGATTTCCATCGTGCACTCGCCAGGCTCGATGAAGGCATGAAAGGAACACTCGGCGAATGGGAGATAGCCTCCATCACAGAGACAGCCATCATCGACGTCTTCAAGTTCAAAGCCGAGCAAGAGGAGGAGCAACCGAAAAAAAAGAAAACAAATGACAAGCCCAAGGGAAAGAATAAATAGTATCAAGCAGTCGTTGCCCGAGGGCGTACGGCTTGTGGCTGTCAGCAAGTACCATCCCATCGAGATGATTCAGGACGCCTACGATGGCGGGCAACGCATCTTCGGCGAGAGTCATGTGCAGGAAATGGTGCAGAAACGAGAAGCGCTGCCAAAGGATATCGAATGGCACTTCATAGGGCACCTTCAGACAAATAAGGTGAAGTACATTGCACCGTTCGTGAGCCTCATCCATGCTGTCGATTCCGAGCATCTGCTAAAGGAGATAGACAAGCAGGCGAAGAAGTGTGGACGCATCATCCCAGTCCTCATGCAAGTGCACGTGGCAAAGGAAGAGACAAAGTTCGGCTTCCTGCCCGACGAACTGCTCGCCTTCATGCAGAGCGGTGCATGGCAACAGTACGAGAACGTCAGCATAGAGGGCCTCATGTGCATGGCAACGAACTGCGATGATGAAGAGCAGATAGCCCGCGAGTTCGAACAGGCAAAGGAACTCTTTGATATGGTAAATGGCAAATGGCTAAATGGAAAGTGGAAAGTACGTTCCTGGGGCATGAGCGACGACTACCCCATCGCCATCCGCCACGGCTCGAACATGGTCCGCATCGGCAGCCTCATCTTCGGCGAAAGAATTTATAAGTAATTGAAGATTGAAGATTGAAGATTGAAAGAAATCCCCCGCTGCAGCAGGATGTGCAGCGGGGATTTCCAATTAAAGATGTTCCCTATAGCTCAAAACGCTTCCTGTCCACAAGACACTTTCCCACTTTCCCACTTTCTCAGCTAAGACTTTGAACTCGCTTGCGATATTCGCCACGCTTGGTACGTTCAATTGTCTTGTCCTTCATGAGGCGGTCTAATGTTTTCGAAGCTGAGTTGCTGTTAGCATAGCCGAACACTTGTGAGAACTGTTGTGTAGTGAACACTTCTGGCAACCTCATGTAGCAGTACTCAAAGCGCGTAGTGCGACGCCGGTACTGAGTTGCATCCTTCGTCTGTTCATCGAAGTAGTTACGAGCCAATGCACCGAACCAATATGTAGTGGTACGATATTGGATGTCGAGCAACAAATCAAGCAACGCCTTGTCTTGTTCGTCCACTTCGTATGTACCCTTTTGCTCTCGCTCTTCCCAATGTCGCATATCGACAAAGGGTGCTGCGATGGCAAGTGTGTTGGGGGCAATTCTCTTGAGCAATAGCTCGTCAGCCTTGTCACCATTGAAAGCAGCAATCTCCATGTGGTCGCTTGTCCAGTGCCAAGCATGTTCCACCAGAGGCCAGATGGGGAGTTCCCCTTGGCGTCTGTCCATTCGATAAGCCCATTGCTTCAAGGTTTCGTCGGCATCGATAGCTTTCTGATTATATCGACGCAGTTCTATCATCTTGAAGCCTGTGCCAGGGATGGGTATTGCAGAGACGCGTGTGGGCCATCCGCTGCCGAAGTTGCGCTCGTTGGCGAGTGACTTCAGTGCCATTGGCGTGCAGGTGCGCACCAGGTTCCAATAGACATTGAAGAAGCCTGTCACGGAGTCGAGGTTCGCATATTGCTGCGAGTCTTTCTCGTTGCTCCAGCTCTTGATTTCCATCACTTGTCGGTCTATCCAAGAGCCGCCTTTCTGCATCTTGATGGAGTTCAGAGCCTCGGTGTCGATAGTGAGCATGTGCATCTGGATGCGCTCACCATCCACCTCTGTCCAAGCATTCATCATGTCGTTGATGAAGACGTTGTTCGATGTGCGAGGGCCATGCAGACGCACCACAGCCTTGGGTTTGGCAGGTTTGTCCTTGTTGGCACCCTTCGAACGCTGGTCTTCTTTCCAAGCATTGATGGCATCGTTTGCCAACTGGTCAGACTGTTCAAGGGGTTCTGTCAGCAGTCCTGCAATACGTACCAAAGCACCTTTGCCACTTGCTGGGTCACCAATGCCAAGCACATTGTAGTTCAGGCGTCTCGGTTTCTCTGGCTGGTCGTAGAAGTAGTACCAGCAGAGTGTCATGTCTGTGCCCAGCAGAGCTGCAGAGGCAAAGAGCAGGAAAGGCCAAAGGCGTTGGGGATGCGGCTCGCAAATCTCGCGGACGCAAGGATATACATCGAACAAGCCTCGAATCTGCTTCGCCCATTCTTCGAAGGGCAAACCTTCTTCGCCATCAGTTTCCTGAGACTCCTCTTTGTCTATGCCTGCCTTTTCGAGTATCTCCTTGAGCGCTGGAGGGGTAGACTTCAGTAGCTTCTTCTTGGCAGCACTGTTAATGAGGTCTTCCACTTCGCCAGGCTGGGGCTTCCAGTTCTTGACGTAGTCCAACTCATAAGCCACTGCGATGGCTCGCTCCGGATTGTTCTCCAAGAGCCAGCACAGCCACTGCGAAGTCTGCTGGCAGAAGGTGGGATGCTTCTTGCCCTCGCCCAGACTCTCCCCGTAGTATTCGTTGAGAGCCTTGATGATGGCTTGCTCGCGCTCAGAGAAAGAGGCCCCCTCCCCGCTCCCCCTTTGGGGGAGTGCTTCATTCTCGCTGGGCTGTGGAGTTGGAGAGGGGCTTCTGTATGCTTCTCCCCATGTTTTGTCGCACTCTGGATCGAAGTAGGTGTAGACCTCCTCGTCCTCGTAGAGCACCTCGCTCCGCATTGGCACGAAGGCCGTTCTTGAAGCATCCTTTCCGCTCGCATCAAGATAGCGCTCCATGTCGAGCATGCGGGCTATCTGCAGTTGGTTTTCTGCGAGGTTTCCCCACTCCTTGCGCCACTTCGACACCACTTTGATGCCTCGTCCGCTTGGCGTGACGAAGACCTTCAGGATGCCTTCCTGCTTCAGGTCGAGCATCGTCTGCCAAAGAGCGAAGAGTGTGCCTGGATTCTCGACGAGGTGGTCGAAGTCGGAGACTACAAGCCCATTGAGGTGCGCCATTTCCTGCTTGCGCCAGCAGGCTTTTACGCCCTTGTCGTTCTCGCTCTCTTCGAATGTTGCCATGTAGCAGACGGCAGGGAGATTGCGCTTGTGTTGGTCCAAGTTGTCCTCGCGGAACTTCTCTATCAGTGCCTTTGTCCTGTTCGAAGACTCGGCTTTCACAATGATTTCTTTGGTGCCCTCGATGGTAGGGGACCAAATGTCTTTCTGAAAAGCAATCATAGTTTTTTCTTTTTTAATGATGTGAGTACTTTGTTGAATTTCTCGCAGCCTGGCAGCGTGCGCACGATGAGCTGCAGCTGGCGCATCAGTTCGCTTTGCCAGTTCCTCTGCTTGCTGAGGTCTATGCAGCCCTGATAGGTCAGCTGGCCCTGCGTGGCATTGAGGAAGACCTGCATGCCTCCCTCGTCCACGAGGCGCTGCTTCTCAGGGAGTTTCTGCTCCTTCAGCGGCTTGATGCCGAGCCTTTTGAGCTGGGCAGTGTACTCCTGCCAAGGGTCTGCAGCATCGGCAGGGCACGAGAGGTGCGCCACCTGCAAGGGCTTCTTTGCAGAAGTCGTAGTGAATACTTTGCCGCCAGTAGTAGTGCGGACGTTCAGTTGGGTGGGTTCACCCTCTTCGCAAGGACGGAATGCAAACTCATCGCCCTCGTAAGTTGCCCATCCCCTCAATTTGCGAGGCTTGGGCTTGGATTGATTTAAAGTTGTCATACATTATTTATATTATGACGTTCTTAAAAAGGTGAACCACGATTGTCTAGAATTGCGTGGTGAAGGTTTGCCTCCTACAGACAGGCGCAAATACAAAATGCACTCGGGTGGCCTAACTTCCGAGTGCAAATTTACGGCGAATGTATTAGACTGCCTATTAACTAAACAAAATCCTTAGGCAGTCTAAGTAAGGATTTTATTGTCCCCGAGTTTGTCCCGAGCTATAGGGTAATTTCTATTCCTAAAGCTTTCAATTTGGAGTTTACATCGAGGATTGTTTCCTTATGTTCTGTGTGTTTTACGATGGGGTCGGACAGATGGTTCTTGCATGTCTTTGGGGCAAGTCCAGTGATGGCTGCCATCAATTGAGCTGCGATGACTTTATTCCCCCGCTTCTGCCATTGAGCGCCAGCCTTGTCCATCAACTGCCGGAGCAACTCCAAACGCACAACTCCGTGCCCTTCTGTGTCTATCGGAGCACCTTCAGGACTTTGCAGTAATTCTATTTGTTCTTTCAATTCTTTATTCTCAGCCTCAAGTTCCTTGATGCGAGCCAGCAACTTTGCATCCCCATCTTCAGTGGCTTCCTTTTCTGGACTTTTGCTGCGTTTGGATTTTTGCGACTTAGCTTTTATATGCTGACACATCAACGTCATGGCATCAGGAGCGTGAGCGATGAGCGGATGCTTCTCGAGATTTTCTTCTGTAAATGGATAGTTCTCTTTCATTGCATCATAAAGCATATCTACGCGTTTCTCTAACATCTTGTTAGGATTCAAATCGAGAAACACTTTCATATATATCCATGCGGTCCATAGCAAGGCAAAAATCATCTCTTTGGACGGGTTATAGAGATAAATACCATCATTATTGGTATAATATATAGCATTACGGGAACATATACTATTTGTTTTCTTCAAATCAGCAAGATATTCTTTCAATTGAACTTTTGCATAGTCGGAAGGTAAGGTATTGATAAGGTGCAATGTCATGGTAACGAAATCATACAACTGAATGTGCCCCTGCATATAGCAGTCGAAAGACTTTGTTTTTCTGTTAATCTGAGTCGTCATCGTATAATTGTTAAATACTCTTTCTTTGTATATGATTTCCTGTTTTGCCTTGTCTTTAGAATATAAAAACTCCTGTACGACAAATGCAAGGGAATCAAGATACGGAGTCTTTCTTTCTCCGTATTTATCGTTGTTAGTGAAGTAGCGATGATAAACTTTGCTCATATACTGTACTTTTTCTTATTTAGTCAGTTGTTGATATATTTTATTTCGCTGCAAATTTACGAAAAGTTTTCAATTGCAAGCATCTTCCTCCGGGAAAGTTTTGGGGCTTCCTAGGGCTTCCTGGTCAGTTCCTCTATCTTTTTCCTTAGTGCTTCGTTTTCGGCTTTCAGTTGCTTGTTCTCTGCTTCCAGCTGGTGCTGGTAAGCGTCTTGCTCTTGTCTGTAGCCAGTGCGGGCTGCGTACATGCGCTCTTTGATGCCGCCCTCCGTCACGAAGCGCTTCTCGAGCTTCTCTATGTAGGTGCACATCATCTTGTCTGTCTGGTGGCAGAGGGTGAGCAGCAGGTTTGCCATCTCCTCGTTGTTCATCTTGGCGACGAGGGCTCGTAGTCGCTGTAGTCGTTGTGCGAGTGGCAGAAATCGCGCATGCGCTGCTGTCGCTCGCTGCAGGAATCCCAAAGG
>JAFRQD010000048.1 GCA_017428785.1 Bacteroidaceae bacterium | reverse complement strand
GGTATACTTTTAAATTATTATTTGGTATACTTTCACGTTATCATTTACACTGGACAGCAATAATTCTACATACATTGCTGAAAATCAGAGCGAAACGACATGTCTTAGGCTGCGACTTCCAACCTGTCAGGAGGGGGTTGCAAACGCCGGCTGCGGCGATGGCAATCCCCGCGTGCGGCGATGACCATTTCCGCGTGCGGCGTTGGCCATCGCCGCACGCGGCGTTTTCAAGGCCCCTTTGCAGCCTCTCATTTCTCCGTGCTGAGGGGCTCCTTTGTGAGGCTTTGGGAGATATTTTCCCCTCCTTTTTTTGTGATGCTCACTTTTTTTTCGTATCTTTGCTCCCGCAATGCGTGTGGATAATACCATAATGCGACAATAATCACCCGAACTGCGGAGAACAAGTTTGCGGCTGCAGACGGGATTCAATGAACCCAACAGTTTCTGCCCAATCTTTTGAGAGGGAAAGAAGAATCAATAAACGAAAAAAGCACATGAAAAGACGCATTATAGTGGTGGGCAGCTGCAACACCGATATGGTGATTCGCGTGGATCATCTTCCTTTGCCGGGCGAGACAATCATCGGCCACGATTTCATGACCAATCAGGGCGGCAAGGGTGCCAATCAGGCTGTGGCGGTGCAGCGGCTCGGAGGCGAAACGGCTTTCATCGCCCGTCTTGGCAACGACGACTTCGGAGCGAAATCGCTTCGCCTGCTGACTGAGGAAGGCATCAATACCGAGTTTGTGAGGCTGACGGACGGCGTCTCGACGGGTGTGGCGCTCATCCCTGTAGATGACAAGGGCGAAAACTCCATCATCGTCTCGAGCGGCGCAAACGCCTGCCTGTCGAAGGCCGACATCGAGGCTGCCGAACCTTTGTTCGAGGAGGCCTCCATCCTGCTTATGCAACTGGAAACGCCTGTCCCGACACTCATCAGCGCCGCGCGACTGGCGAAGCAGTATGGGGCAAAAGTGGTGCTGAACCCTGCTCCCTATCCCAAGCAACCTCTGCCTGCAGAATTGCTCGAGATGGTCGATATCATCACGCCCAACGAGACGGAGGCTGCCGGAATGAGCGGCGTCAGGGTGACGGACGAGGACTCGGCTTTGGAGGCTATCGAAGCGATTCAGCGCCAAGGCGTCGGGCGTGTGATTATCACGGCAGGAGCGGCCGGCGCATACACTTCCATCGAAGGAAGGCTGGTCCGCATCCCCTCGGAGAGCGTGGAGGTGGTGGACACAACGGCTGCGGGCGACACCTTCTGCGGGGCACTCTGTGTGGCGCTCAGCAAGGGCACAGACATCGCCGAGGCAATACGCTTCGCAAACAAGGCAGCCTCGCTGAGCGTGACGCGCATCGGCGCATGGATGAGCATCCCCTACGAAAGGGAAATCGTCCTCAGTTCATAGTTCATAGTCCATAGTCCATAGTCCATAGTTCATAGTCCAGAGTTGACTTATGTCCGAGCTAAAGCTTCATAACTCATAACTTTTAATTTTTAACTTTTAACTTTTAATTCTTAACTCTTAACTCTTAATTCATATCATCGCCATGTTCATCGTTAAAAGTTATCTCCTGGCAGTCATCCTGTGTGTTGTCACGATGATGTGCTGGGGCTCGTGGGGCAACACCCAGAAGCTGGCAGGAAAGAGCTGGCGCTACGAGCTTTTCTATTGGGATTATGTCATCGGCATCTTGCTCTTCTCGCTTCTTGTCGGCTTCACCTTCGGCAGTATCGGCGAGGAAGGCCGAAGCTTTACCGCCGACCTCGCGCAGTTGTCGCTTCCCACGTTCGGCTGGATTCTCGTGGGCGGCATTGTCTTCAACCTGGCCAACATCCTGCTGAGCGCCTCCATCTCGCAGGCAGGCATGTCCGTCGCCTTCCCTGTCGGAGTAGGCTTGGCGCTGGTTCTCGGCGTCGTCCAGAACTATATACTTCAGGCAAAGGGCAGCGCCATGCTCCTCTTCCTCGGCGTGTTGCTTGTGGCGGTGGCCATCATCGTGAACGGCTTCGCATCAGGCCGCGTTCAGAAACTCCGTGCGCAAAAGGCGAGCATAGGTGCAGAGGCTTCCAAAGGCTCATCGGGCAGCAGGAAAGGCATCGTCCTGGCAATCGTAGCCGGCGTGCTGATGTCGTTCTTCTACTCCTTTGTGGCCAAGGGAATGGACCTCGACAACTTCGAGAACCCCGCCATCGGCAAGGCGACGCCCTACACGGCCTTCTTCATCTTCTCCGTCGGCATCTTCCTCAGCAATTTCCTTTGGGGCACAATAGCCATGAAGCATCCTGTGGAGGGAAAGCCCGTGGGCTATGCCGATTACTTCAAGGGCACCGGGAGTCTGCACTTGGTGGGACTGCTTGGCGGCATCATTTGGGGACTTGGCACGGTGCTCAGCTATATTGCGGCAGGCAAGGCCGGAGCAGCCATCTCCTATGCACTCGGACAGGGCGCTCCGATGATAGCTGCCCTTTGGGGAGTGCTCGTGTGGAAGGAGTTCAAGGGAGCCGACGCAAAGACGAACGGCTACCTCGCCATCATGTTCATCTTCTTCATCGCCGGCCTGGCAATGATAGTCTTTGCCGGCAGCTAATCCTCTATATTTACCTAAAGAACAACAAAACAAGTTCAGATTGTTATGAGAGCCACTTTTGCCACAATCCTTCTCGTCCTCTCCCTGACGGCTACGGCACAGGAACTCCCCGGCTCAGGGGCACGCCGTGGTGTCAAAGCGTCCGAGAAGACAACATTCCAGACGGCCGGACCATGGAAGCCCGTCACAGACATCCGTTCCGACCTTGTGATGGTCTATGGAGCCAACGACAACCGAGGCATGACCTTCCGCGAACGCGTGGAGTCGTGGCGGCAGAGAGGCTATACCACTCACTTCATGACGGGCATCGCCTGGGGCGCCTATCAAGACTATTTCACAGGTCAATGGGATGGAAAGTGGCACCTCGACGAAGGGCAGAAGACGATGCGTGGCGACACCATCTGGCACGGCCGCCTCATTCCTTATATCATTCCCACCAAGAACTATCTGGCTTACTTCAAGGAGCGCCACATCAAGCCTGTAATCGACGCCGGCATCGATGCCATCTTCCTCGAGGAGCCTGAGTTCTGGGCAAGGGCAGGCTACAGTGAGGCTTTCAAACGCGAATGGCAGGACTACTACGGCTTCCCGTGGCGGCCTCAGCACGAGAGTGCAGAGAACACCTATCTCTCCAATAAGCTGAAGTACCACCTCTATTACCGTGCCCTCGATGAGGCTTTCGCCTATGCCAAGCAATACGGCAGGGAGAAAGGGATGAACGTGCGCTGCTATGTGCCGACACATTCCCTGCTCAACTATTCCCAATGGCAGATCGTGTCGCCCGAAGCATCGCTTGCCTCGATGGAGAACTGCGACGGCTACATCGCCCAGGTCTGGACGGGCACTTCCCGTGAGCCGAACTACTTCAACGGCACAGCAAAGGAGCGCGTCTTCGAAACGGCTTTCCTGGAATATGGTTGCATGGAGTCGATGACGCGACCGACCGGCCGAAAGATGTTCTTCCTTACCGACCCCATCGAGGACAGGGCAAAGGACTGGGAGGACTACAAGCGCAACTATCAGGCCACCTTCACGGCGCAGTTGCTCTACCCTCAGATAGCCGATTACGAAGTGATGCCTTGGCCCGACCGTATCTACGAAGGCCTCTATAAAGTGAGTGCAAATAGCGATGAAAAGGCACATATTCCGCGTTTCTACTCCACGCAGATGCAGGTGATGGTCAACACACTCAACTTCATGCCGCTCTCCGAGAACCGCGTCAGCGGGTCGCAGGGCATCTCTGTGCTGATGGCGAATTCTCTGATGTTCCAGCGCTCGCCAAGACCGGTGGAGGGCTACGACGACCCGCAACTCTCCAACTTCTACGGCGAAGCGCTTCCTTTGCTGAAACGTGGCGTGCCCGTCAGCATTACGCATATCGAGAACGTGGGGTATCCTGAAACATGGAAGGATGTGCGGGTGCTCTTGATGTCCTACAGCAACATGAAACCCCTCTCGCCCGAAGCCCATACGCATCTGGCAGAATGGGTAAAAAATGGCGGTTTCATCGTATATTCTGGGCGCGACGATGACCCTTATCAGGGTGTGCAGGAGTGGTGGAATCAGGGCGGGATGCACTATGCCGCTCCCTCCGAGCACCTCTTCTCCCTGATGGGTATTCCCGAGAAGGCAAAAGAGGGCGTATATAAATATGGTAAGGGGAAGGTCTTTGTGCTCAGGCACGACCCGAAGGAATATGTGCTCAATAAAGGGGGAGACAAGAAATTGGTGGAGGCAGTTCGGAAAGCTTATGGCAAGCTGCAACTGAAGAACTCGTTCTATCTGGAGCGAGGCCCCTACACCCTTGTTGCTGTGCTTGACGAAGGCATCGTTAGTGACGAGCCATTTACAAAAATGGGCGATTTCATCGATCTTTTTTCGCCCGAACTTACCTATTATCCCGAGGTCAGCGTGCAGCCTGGCACACAAGCCTACCTCTTCGACCTAAGCAAGATAGACAGGCAGCATGCACAAGTGATAGCCGCGGCCTCGCGTCAGTATGATGAGCAGGAAACACCCGACGGCTTCAGCTTTGTCAGCAAGTCGCCCCTCAACACCACCAACATCATCTGCCTCTATGTCCCCAAGGACTACAAGCCCGGGGAAGTGAGCTGCACCAACGCGAAAGGCGAGCCCATAGAACATAGCCTCAAGTTTCTGGAGATTGCAAACGAGACATACGCCGGCCGCATATTCTGGCTCTCCTTCGAGAACTCGCCCGACGGCATAAAAGTTCAAATAAACAAAAACTAAATAAACCATGAAACGAATAGTGTTTTCATTTCTTCATTTCTTCATTTTTTCATTATTCATTGCCGCCCAGAAGAATGCGCCTGAGCCGCTTGCTCCGCTGCCTCTGCCCAAACAGGTGGAATGGCAGAAGATGGAGACCTACGCCTTCGTGCACTACGGACTGAACACCTTTACCGACAAGGAATGGGGCTATGGCGATGCCGACCCAAAGACATTCAATCCCAGCAGGATGGATGTGGAGCAATGGGCGCGGACATTCAAGGCGGCTGGCATGAAGGGCGTCATCATCGTTGCCAAGCATCACGACGGCTTCGCGATGTGGCCTTCGCCCCTGACCGAATACAATATCACCAAGTCTTCCTACGACGGGCCGAAGAACAAAGATGGCAAAGTGGATGTGCTGGCCGAGATGAGGAAGGCGTGCGACAAGTACGGGCTCAAGATGGGCATATACCTTTCGCCTTGGGACAGGAACCATGCCGAGTACGGACGGCAGGCATACGTCGATTACTATCACAAGCAGCTGGAGCAGCTGACAACGGAGTATGGACCGCTCTTCGAGGTGTGGCTCGACGGCGCGAATGGCGGCGACGGCTACTATGGCGGGGCTCGCGAGACTCGCAAGATAGACCGCAGCAACTACTACAATTTCCCGAAGATTCATGCCATCATAGACGAGCATCAGCCCAAAGCCATCATCTTCAGCGACGGCGGGCCGGGCTGCCGATGGGTAGGCAACGAGCGAGGCGAAGCCGGGACAACCAACTGGGCTTTCCTTCGCAAGAATGTCGTCTATCCAGGCTATGACAAGAGCAAGGAGCTTGGGAGCGGCCATCCTGACGGCGACACATGGGTTCCGGCGGAATGCGATGTCTCCATTCGTCCGGGCTGGTTCTATCATCCTGAAGAGGACAGCAAAGTGAAGACGCCAGAGCAGTTGGCAGACCTTTATTACAAATCCGTCGGCAGGAACGCCACCTTCCTGCTCAACTTCCCTGTTGACCGTGAAGGCCGCGTGAACGCCATCGACAGTGCGAATGCTGTGCGCTTCCGCCAACTCATCGAGGAAGACCTGAAGACAAACCTCCTTTGCAAAGCCAAAGTCACAGCCAGCAGCGAACGAGGCAAGAAGTTTAGTGCCAGGAAGTTGAACGACAGGAAGTGGGACACCTATTGGGCTACTCCAGACGGCGAGAACACGGGCTCCGTGACCTTTACATTCAGCAAACCAACCAAGCTGAACAGGCTTCTGCTGCAAGAGTACATTCCGCTTGGGCAAAGAGTAAAGTCGTTCATCGTAGAGGCTCTCGTGGCCGGCGACTGGAAAACAGTCGATGCAGGAGAAGAGACAACGACCATCGGCTATAAACGCATCTTGCGCTTCCCCGCCATCGAAGCCGCTGCTATCCGCGTTACTTTCACCGATGCCCGCGGTCCCCTCTGCATCTGTAACATCGGAGCCTACCTCGCCGAAAGATAGTCGTCGCGTCTTGTTGGCAAACCCCTCGTGTCGATTCGAGAAAATCCTCGTGTGGATTCGCGGAAATCCTCGTGTGGATTCGCGGAAATCCTCGTGTGGATTTGAGAAGATTCTCGTGTGGATTTTGACAAGCCCATGTGTCGGGTTCGTCAAGCCCCTGTTATGATGCGCTCTCCCATTGCTTTCTGTCCTTTCGCACCGCCAAGGGCACTATTGCGTTTTATCACAATAATTTTCCATCTTTCACTTTTCTCTTTTCATTTTTTTCCGTATCTTTGTGCTGCAAAAGAAGAAAGATATGACGAATCGTCCCTTAATACTTATTTCTAATGATGACGGTGTGCAGGCTCAAGGCATAAAGGTATTGACAGCCTTGATGCAAGGGCTTGGCGATGTCATCGTGGTGGCTCCAGATGGTCCTCGCAGTGCTTCTGCGTGCAGCATTTCGCCTCTCAGCACGATTACCATAAGGCTTCTGATGGAAGAGGACGGCTTGAAGGTTTACCAGTGCAGCGGGACGCCGACGGATTGCGTGAAGTTGGCTCTGGATGGACTCTTGACGAGAAAGCCCGACCTTGTGGTGAGCGGCATCAATCATGGAGACAATGCTTCGGTCAGCGTGCAGTATAGCGGCACTGTTGGTGCGGCTCTCGAGGCTTGCATGAAGCAGGTGCCGGCCATCGCCTTCAGCTTGAAGACAAAGAGCCTGCAGTGTGATTTCAGTCCTTACGAGGAGGTCATCATGCAGACTGCTCGCTATGTCTTGGAACATGGGCTGCCTCAGGATGTCCTGCTCAATGTGAACTTCCCTGAAGTGCCTGTGTTGAAAGGCACTAAGGTGTGCCGTCTTAGTCGCGGTGCTTGGCGGAAGGAAATGGTGGAGGCAGGCGTGAACGCTTATCGCCTCTCTGGTTATTTCGAGAACCTCGAGCCCGAGGCAGACGACACGGACTATTGGGCGCTCGACCACGGCTTTGCATCCATCACTCCCATCCAGCTCGACATGACAGCATATCGTGTGATGGAAAGGCTGAGGGGTGAAATATTAAAAGGTTAAATAAAGCTCTCCCTAAAGGGGATTGGGGGGTTTATGAGATATTACTTGATAGCAGGCGAGGCAAGCGGCGACATTCATGCCAGTCACCTCATAAAAGCCCTTAAAGAGGCAGATGCCGAAGCTCGGTTCCGTTGCTTTGGTGGGGACATGATGGCTGCAGAGGGAGCTGAACTCGTGCAGCATTATCGCGACCTCGCCTATATGGGTTTCCTGCCGGTACTCAAGCACTTACCCACCATATTGCGAGGCATGAAACGATGCCGGCAGGACATCTTGCAGTGGCAGCCGGATGCTTTGATTCTCGTAGACTACCCTGGTTTCAACCTCAAGATAGCGCGTTTCATAAAGGCACATTCCAGCATCCCCGTTTTCTATTACATATCACCCAAAATCTGGGCGTGGAAAGAACATCGCATCAAGGACATAAAGCGCGATATCGATTGCCTTTTGAGCATCTTGCCGTTTGAGAAGAAGTTCTATGAGGAGAAGCACCAATATCCTATATATTATGTAGGCAATCCCTCGGTCGATGAAGTGGAGGCTTACCTCAAGGAACATCCGAAAGCCATCTCCGAAGAGGGGCAAGAGGCAAGAGGCAAGGGGCAAGAGAATACCGAAAGCCAAGCCAAGACCGACGAGAAGAGCAATCCTCTTGCTCCTTGCTCCTTGCCCCTTGCTCCCTCGAAGACCGAAGCAGGAGGGCTTCTCGATGGACAACCCGTCATTGCTCTGCTGCCTGGAAGCCGAAAGCAGGAAGTGCGAGCGAACCTCCCACGCATGCTGGCAGCAGCAGCGCCCTATGTCAAAGACTATCAGTTGGTGCTTGCCGCCGCCCCAGGGCTCGAGGATGCGTTCTACGCTGAGTGCATTAAAATGGTAAATGGTAAATGGCTAAATGGTAAATGCACAGTTGTTCGCGACCAGACCTACCTGCTCCTTCAGCACAGCACAGCAGCCCTTGTCACCAGCGGTACGGCAACACTCGAGACAGCCCTCTTCCGGGTGCCTCAAGTGGTATGCTATTATATGAGGGCAGGCAGACTGGCCTCTTTCGCCCGTCGTCTCTTCCTGAAGGTGCCGTTCATATCGCTCGTCAACCTTATAGTGGGAGAGGAAGTGGTGCCCGAACTCGTAGCAGAACAAATGAATGTGGAGAATGTCAGGCAGCATCTGGCCGACATCCTGCCTGGTGGAAAGGGTAGGGAAGCCCAGCTGCAAGGCTACGAACGCATGGCTTCCATCCTCGGCGAACCAGGCGCTCCTGAAAGAGCAGCAAAGATAATTCTTGACCTTACAAAGAGATAAATAGTGAATAGTAAATCATTAAAATCTAAATGACATTATGATCCGTTTGAATTGTTTCTTCCAAGCCAAGAAAGGCAAGTACAACGAAGCCCTTGAGGCAGCTATCCTGCTTACTGCAAAGACTCAGAAGCATGAAGGCATGATTAGCTACGACGTTTTTGAAAGCGCAACAAGAAAGGACATCTTCATGTTCTGCGAGACATGGGAAAGCGAAGAAGTTCTCGCAAAACATGCTGCCACGCCCGAGTTCAAGGAGCTTGTGGGCATCATCGAAAGCTGCGGCGAGATGAAGATCGAGAAGCTTGAGCTGTAGAAGGTCGGAGTTATCGTACGACGACGATGCGCGTCACGATGGCTTTGTTGCCTTCGGGCGTATTGGCTACGACATGATAGATGCCGCTTGCAACGCGACGGCCATTGTTGGCCAAGCCATTCCATAGACATGTGCCGCCGGCAGAGACGCCATTCCAGACGAGCTGACCGCCAGTTGAGATAATCTTCACTTCTGTGTCGCTGACCAGACCTCGAATGGCGATAGGGCCATTATAGTCGGGCGTAACAGGGTTGGGGAAGACGGTTATGTTGCTCTTCTTGAGTTCTTCTTCCGGCATTGTTGCATCGCTCATGTAGCTGCAGATGCCTTTGTCTGTGCCGAAGACCACTTCGCCTGTTTCGGGATGGACTGCGATGGATTGCACATTGTTGCTCAGGATTGGGCTGTCTTCTACCATGAAGTGATGTATCATCTCCTGTCCGTCAGCGCTGATGAGATAGGCTCCGTTGGCTTCAGTGCCAATCCATTTGCGGTTGGCGGCATCAACGGTTATGCACATGACGGAGACTTCGTTGAGCAGATAGTCGGCCAATCCGCTGCCGTCGTTTCGGTTAATCTTGGTCTGAGTGAACTGGAAGTCCGAACTGAACACCTTGGTAACATCATCGATGGCAAACAAACCGACCGATGTGCAGACCCAAACACATCCATCCAAGTCTTCGCAAAGGCCGTAGAATTCGTTGGGCAGATAAGGCGTTCCGTCCTGGTTGATGATGTTCTGATGTAAGATAACCTTGTCGTCGGTCGTGCGTTCCGTCCCTTTTGTATCGATACAGACGATGCCTCGTTTCTCGGCGCTTCGGCTCACGATGAACTTGAGGCCGCTGCTATGGTGCAGGATTTGGTCTATCTGTGAGACATTGTCCAGTTCTTCATAGTAGGGGTTGTACCATTTGCCGTCGGGTTTGAGGACATGCAGTGCGGAGTCTCTCATTGCCTGAGCCATCCAGAGGTTGCCGTCGACATCATAGGTCAGGGCTGAGCAGAGGACGTAGTTGTAGAAAGACGACAGAGACGGGATAATGCTTTTCAGCGGTGAGTTGCCCTGAGTGTAGTGTTTTACACATTTCGCGTTCTTGTACTCGCAAAGTCCTATGCGGCACAGGCTGGCAAAGTGGTGTGTGTCGTCCAAAGGATCTTGCACAAGATTGGTTGTGTTTCTGATTCTCAGGCTGGGGAATTCTGGCGGGACTTCCATCTCGGTGAAGTTCGTCCATTTTCCATCCTCATAGTACATGGATGTGGCGGGGTTGTAGAAGCTTCCCACTGTATTGATGCCTCCGGCCACGAGCAGACGGTTGCCTGCCCAGCTTAGATTATAGCCGATGTCGCGGATGGGGCTGCTGGGTTGGATGACTTCTCCCGTGGGCACCATTTCTGTGCCGTTGAGCTTATAGCCGCGCAGGCCGTTCTCCTGTTCGCTCATCCAGTATGTGCCGCCGACGTAGGAGATGTCGCTCCATTTGTTCTCGACGGAGATGATGGTGGGGTCTGCTTTCAGGTCGGTGGTGTAGCCTATTTGGGTGTCGTTGCCCCAGATGAACATTCCGCCTGTCTCTTTCAGGAAGTTGAATTTTCCTTCGCAATATTGGGGATAGCCGGTGCCCTCAAGTTGGAGGCGGACTATGTTGTTGGTTCTCATCCCGATGAGCAGGTCGCCGGAGATATACATCTTCTTGAAGTTGTTTGGGGTGGCGCGCATTACCCAGTTCTCCCTGACCTGCAGGTTGCTGCTTTTCAAGCCTCTCATCAAGCCTTCGTTGGTGCCGAGGAACACGTATTTGTCGGATGCGGCGATGCAGGAGATGGAGAAGTCCAGTTTGTAGGTGTTGCGGAAGACGCCTTCCTTCATGTCCACTTCCAGGAAGCCGAAGTTTGTGGCGATATAGGCCGTGTGTCCTTGTATGCTGACGTCGACTACCTCTTTGCCCAGGATGCGCTTGTCCTTCAGGGCAGACAGGTTGTGGACAATGCCCTCTTTGTCGAGCAGGTCTATGTTGCTGTTGCTATAGACGATGAGCAGCTTTTCTGCTTCTTTGCTGTAGGCGATGAAGGCAATGTTTACGTCGTTCAGTCCGTTCAGGTTGTCGTAGGTACGCACCTCGCCGTCTTCTATATCGTAGGAGAGCAGGTTGCCGTTCATCAGCGAATAGATGACGTTGCTGCTTGCTTCACTCTTTGTTGCGATGTAATAGCTAAGGTACATGTGCCAGGTGCCCAGTTGCTGAGCGGTTGCACTGAGGCAAAGCATCCAGGTGAGCAGTGCCCAGGAGAAGTGTTTCCTTATCATCTTTATTGAGTTAGTATTGTGCTGTTAATCAGGCGGTTTGCTGTGTCTCCAAACGCCGCGTGCGGCGTTGCCGATTTCCGCGTGCGGCGTTGGTCATCCCCGCGTGCGGCGATGGCAATCCCCGCGTGCGGCGTTTTCAACCCCCTTTGCCCGTGTTTGTTGTCTATATATTCAATAACGCATTTTCCCTGTCAATTATTGCTTTTCGTGGTGAGAAATTCCGCTAATTTCTTGGTAGCCCGACCGCGATGGCTGATGACGTTCTTCGCTTCGGCACTCATTTGGGCAAAGGCCAGACCGTCTGCTTCCAGGGGTGCAAAGACGGGGTCATAGCCGAAGCCGCCTTCGCCGACGGGTTGCGTCAGTATCTCGCCTTCCACGATGCCCTCGAAGCGTTTCTCCTCGTCGCCCCTGATGAGAGCGATGACGGTGCGGAAGCGTGCCCGACGCGTCTCGGCCTCTTTGAGCTTGTCGAGCAGGCAGCGGATGTTGGCGCTCGAGTCGTGGCTCTCGCCGTAGCCGTTCATGGCTCCGAAGCGAGCCGTATAGACTCCTGGCGCACCGCCGAGCGCATCCACCTCCAGGCCGGTATCGTCGGCAAAGCAGTCCACGCCGTAGCGCTCATGCACGTAGCGAGCCTTCTGCAGCGCGTTGCCCTCCAGCGTGCCGGCCGTCTCGGGAATGTCCTCGGTGCAGCCGATGTCGCTCAGCCCCTTCACCGTGAAGGCATCGCCCAGTATCTGCCGGATCTCCTCCAACTTGTGGGCGTTGTTCGTCGCCATGATGATGGACCCCCTAACCCCCTTCAGGTGGAACTCTTTATTACCTTCTTCTCCTGTCATATCATAGTTTGTATTTAATTCCCCCTAAAGGGGGTTAGGGGGTCTTACTTCTTTATGGGGTCGAAGCCTTCGCCGAAGACGCCCTCCACGTTGCTCATGGATACGAAGGCCTGCGGGTCGATGCGCTTGATGAGCTGGAAGATGCTGCGGCTCTCGTATCTCTTGGCGAGGATGAGCAGTACCTGCCGCTTCTCCTTGCTGTAGAAGCCTTCGCCGGAAAGGACGGTCACGCCTCGCTCGAGGTGTGTGTTCACCTCCTCCGCTATCTCCTCATAGTGCTCGCTGATGATGATGAACTGCACGCTTCTCCTTGCCGCATTGATGACATAGTCGAGGAAGTTCAGGCTGATGAACATCGCCAGGTAGCCCACCACCATCGTCTCGATGTCGTGCGAGATAAAGTAGCTGCCGCCGATGATGATGATGTCGAGCATCAGGAGCAAACGGCCGAGCGAGATGTTCCAATACTTGTTGATGGAGCTGGCGATGATGTCCGTGCCACCCGTGCTGCCCCCTGCCAGGAAGATGGTTGCCAGGCCGAGACCTTCGAAGAAGGCGCCTATCACGCAGGCCATGAACTTCTGCTCGCCGATGATGTGCATCAGGGTGTGGCTTCCGTCGGCACCCACCACAGTGAGCTTCGTCTGCATGATGCCGATGGCAAAGGAGATGAGGAGCGTCACGATAATCGTGCGGACCAGATACCTCCAGCCCAATATGCGCATAGCCAGCAAGAGCAGGCCTATGTTGATCAGAAGGTAGGTGTTGCCGGCAGGGAACCCCGTCAGATAGAACAGGATGGTGGAAATGCCCGTCACCCCTCCGCTGACTATCTTGTACGGCAGCAGGAAGCAGGAATAGCCGATCGTGTAGATGACTGTGCCCAGGAGCATCTGCAGGTAGTCGCGCAGCAGTTGCCAGGGAGAAGGCCCTATGATGTCTCTTATTTTCAATTCTTCAACTCTTTAGCTTTTCACCTTTTGACTTTTTCGCCTTTCCTTATGGCTTTATGGCATTGAACCCGTTCCCATAGACACCCTCTGCTCTGCTTTGCGACACAAAGGCAGCAGGGTCGGTCTCCTGAATCAGGCGAAGTATCTTGACGGACTCGCGTTTGTGCACAATCGTAATCAGCACCTTGATGTTCTGGTGGCTGTAGTAGCCCTCGCCATCCATCGAGGTCACGCTGTGGCAAGTCTCTGAGATGATGCGCTGGCTTATCTCGTTGGGCTTGTTGGTGAAGATGATGAACTGGATGTCCTGCCTTGCGCTGTTGATGAGCATGTCCAGAGCATAGGTATAGACCACCAGGGTGACGTAGCCGAACACCACCATCCGCACATCATGGAAGATGGGCCAGCACGAGGCGATGACCAGGAAGTCGAGAATCAGCAGGGCACGGCCGAAGGAGATGTTGCGATACTTGTTCACCAAGGCCGCAATGATGTCCCAGCCGCCTGTGCTGCCGCCGGTGAGGAACACGATGCCGATGCCCAGGCCGTTCAGTATGGCGCCAAGCACACAAGCCATCGAGTCCTGCCCCTCGCCAAGTATCTGCATCAGCTGTCCGCTCTCGTCGGTCATCATCTGCTGCCCCAGCTCGAGGAATGACGAGAGTGCGATGGCAGCGTATGCCGACTTGCCCACGAACTTCCAGCCCAGCGGCTTGAAGGCAATGATGAGCAGGATGGCGTTGGCTATAAGCACGGCTGCCGAGATGGGGAACTTCGTCAGATAGTACAGGATGGCGAACATACCCGTCATGCCGCCCGTCGTGATGTGATAGGGCAACAGGAACGCGGCCCAACCCAAGGCATAGATGGCCATGCCGAGGTTGATGGCCAGGAAGTCCAGCGTGAACTCCCATATCCTGCGATAGCTTACCTTTGGCATTATGCTTTGGGCTTTAATACGATGTTCACGATGCGTTTGGGGATGGCGATGGTCTTCACGATGTCCATCCCGCCGAGGTACTTCGCTGCCTCGGGCGCCGAGGTGGCAAGCTCTATCATCTGTTCGGGCGTTGCGTCAGCAGGGAAGAGCATGTCGAAACGCACCTTGCCGTTGAACTGCACGCCGAGCTTCACGCTTGTCTCCACGAGATACTTCTCTTCGTACTGCGGCCACTTTGCATCGCAGACGCTTCCTTCCTTGCCGAGTGCTTCCCAAAGCTCTTCTGCGATATGCGGAGCGAAGGGCGCAATCAGGATGACCATCGGCTCGAGAATGGCGCGACTCGAACATTTCAACTGGCTCAACTCGTTGACTGCTACCATGAAGGCCGAGATGCTCGTGTTGTAGGAGAAGACCTCGATGTCTGACGTCACCTTCTTGATGAGCTTGTGCAGAGCCTTCAGCTCGTCAGCACTCGGATTGCCTTGCGCGCTCTGACTGTTCAGAATACTCTGTGCCAAAGCCCAGAACTTCTTGAGGAAGCGGAAGCAGCCGTCGATGCCGTTGGTGTCCCAAGGCTTCGACTGCTCCACAGGGCCGAGGAACATCTCATAGAGGCGCAAGGTGTCGGCGCCATAGTTCTCGACAATCATGTCGGGGTTGACGACATTGTACATCGACTTGGACATCTTCTCGATGGCCCAGCCGCAGACATACTTGCCGTCCTCGAGGATGAAGTCGGCCGTAGCATACTCGGGGCTCCATGCCTTGAAGGCATCAAGGTCGAGAATGTCGTTCTTGACGATGTTGACGTCAACATGGATGGGCGTCACGTCGTACTGATCCTTCAGGCCAAGGGAGACGAAAGTGTTGGTCTCCTTGATGCGATAGACGAAGTTCGAGCGGCCTTGTATCATGCCCTGGTTGACGAGCTTCTTGAAGGGCTCTTCCTTCTTGCTTATGCCGAGGTCGAAGAGGAACTTGTTCCAGAAGCGGGAATAGATGAGGTGGCCTGTGGCGTGCTCCGAGCCGCCCACGTAGAGGTCCACGTTCTGCCAGTAGCTGGCAGCGCGGTCGCTGACGAGTGCCTTATCGTTGTGCGGGTCCATGTAGCGCAGATAGTAGGCGCTGCTGCCTGCGAAGCCCGGCATCGTGTACAGCTCAATGGGGAAGACGGTCTTCTCGTCGATGAGCTTCTTGTCCACAATCTTGCGGTTTGCCTCGTCCCAAGCCCATATCTGGGCATTGCCGAGAGGCGGTTCGCCGGTCTCGGTGGGCAGGAACTTCTCGACCTGAGGCAGTTCGATGGGCAGGCATTCCTCGGGAATCATGGTGGGGATGCCGTGCTTATAATATACGGGGAAGGGCTCGCCCCAGTAGCGCTGGCGGCTGAAGATGGCGTCGCGCAGGCGATAGTTCACTTTGACGCGGCCCAGGTTGTGTGCCTTGACGAAGCGCTTCGTCTCGGCGATGGCTTCCTTTATCGTGAGGCCGTTGAGGCAGAGGCTTTCGCCGTCGTACTCCACGCTCTTGTCGGGCGTGATGGGCGAGTTCATGACGATGCCTTCCTTAGCGTCGTAGCTGTCTTCGCTCACGTCGGCGCCTTCCACAAGCGGGATGATGGGCAGGCCGAAGTGCTTGGCGAAGGCATAGTCGCGACTGTCGTGGGCGGGCACAGCCATGATGGCGCCTGTGCCGTAGCCTGCAAGCACATACTCTGCTATATAGATGGGGCAGCGGTCGCCCGTTATGGGGTTGATGCCATAGGCACCGCTGAAGACGCCTGTGACGGTGTGGTCTATCATGCGTTCCCTTTCGGTGCGGCTCTTGACATATTTAATATAGTCATCGACGGCGGCGCGCTGTTCGGGCGTTGTCACCTTGTCCACCAGTTCGCTTTCGGGAGCGAGGACGAAGAAGGTGACGCCGAACATCGTGTCGGCTCGCGTGGTGAAGATGGTGAAGGTCAAGGGAGCAGGGGGCAAGGGGCAGGGGGCAAGAGGATTGTTGGGGCAGGAAGTATTCTCTTGCTCCTTGCTCCTTGCTCCTTGCTCCTCTTGGCAAACTGTTATCTCCACCTCTGTTCCTTCGCTTCTTCCTATCCAGTTCTTCTGTGTTTCCTTGATGCTTTCGCTCCAGTCGATGGTGTCGAGGCCGTCGAGGAGGCGCTGGCTGTAGGCACTGACGCGCAGGCACCACTGCCGCATCTTCTTCTGTTCGACGGGATAGCCGCCGCGGACGCTGACGCCCTCCACCACCTCGTCGTTGGCGAGCACGGTGCCGAGCTTGGGGCACCAGTTCACCATCGTCTCGCCGAGGAAAGCGATGCGATAGTTCATCAGCAAGTCGCTCTGAGCCTTCTCGTCGGCCGGCCATGTGCCTTCCTGCTTGAACTTCTCGATGAGCTTCTCGATGGGCTGAGCCTTTTGGAGTTCCTCGTCGAAATATGAGTTGAACATCTTTTGGAAAGCCCATTGCGTCCAATGGTAGTAGTCGGGGGAACAGGTGCGGACCTCTCTGTCCCAGTCGAACGAGAAGCCTATCTTGTCGAGCTGTTCGCGATAGCGGTCGATGTTGGCGAAGGTGGTCTTCTCGGGGTGCTGTCCCGTCTTGATGGCATACTGCTCGGCAGGCAGTCCGTAGGCGTCGTAGCCCATGGGGTTCAAGACATTGAAGCCCTGCAGACGCTTGTAGCGGGCATAGATGTCGCTTGCGATGTAGCCGAGGGGATGGCCCACGTGCAAGCCTGCGCCGCTGGGGTAGGGGAACATGTTGAGGACATAGAACTTCTCGCGATGTTCGTCCTCGCCGACCTTGTATGTCTGGCGTTCCGTCCACAGACGGTGCCACTTCTGTTCTATCTCTCTGAAGTTATATTCTTTTGCCATTATTAGAAGCGATAACCGAATGTCATGCTAAAGTTAAAGTTGTGAACCTTAGGCAATGCATAGCCTGTCTTGTCGAAGTAGTCGTTGCGAAGGTTGTTGCGATAGATGTCTGCAAGGCCCCAGTCGCATCCGAGCATGAAGTTGAAGTGGTTGTTGTACTCGGCACCGATGCGGAAGCCGACGCCGGAGTCCCAGCGCTGGAAGGTCTGGTTCTCGAGATATTCGGGGTCGTAGGTGTTCTTGAAGGCCTTGAAAGTGAACTCGTCCTCGATTTCGCTGATGGCAGCGCCGTCGCCGATGGAGCATTTGTGGCGTCCGCCCACGCCGACTGCAAAGTAGGGACCTACTTCAGCATAGACGCCGAGTTCCTCCATGATGTTGTAGCGGAAGCCGACGCGGAGGGGGATTTCGAAGTAGTGCAGAGCATACTTCATGGTAGCCTCGTGTTCGTCCATTGTCCAGACAGAGGTCTTGCCGCCCTTCATGGTCCAGTCGAGTCCTGCCGTCAGGTAGGTTCCCTTAGCGCCCGGGAGCATATAGTCGGCTCTGGCACCCATCATGGCACCGGCCTTTGTGCCATACCCCCTGTTTTGGAGCTTTGTCACATTCATGCCGAAGAGCCCCATGTAGGAGAAGCCAGGTTCGGGTTCATACTCAAACTCAAATGCATTTGCACTCCCGGCCATCATCACCAGGGCAAGTGCTGTAAGAAAAAACTTTTTCATATTAGTTAGGATTTAATGGTTATTGTTCGATAATTTATTCAAATTCGCGTGCAAAGGTACAACTTTTAATTGAAAATTGAAAATTGAATATTGAAAAAATCAAAATTTATAAATGGAGTTTATAACTCCTCAACTTTGGAGAGACAATGAATGTAACTCAAAAGTTTCAGAAAAATCTTTACAAAAAATGCAACAAAAAGTGCGGCGTTCTGTCTCTCGGCACAAGGAAAAGACAAACGCCGCACGCGGGGTTAGCCATCGCCGCACGCGGGGTTTGCAATTTCCCTGTGCGGCGTTCACTATCCCCTCACGCGGAATTTGGCCGAAAAGCACGCTCCGTTTGCCCATTCGGCGCAGGGCGCTTGTACTTTCTTTGCCCTGTGCCTGAAAACTCGCCCTTGTAAAATACTGATTCCCAGGTGCGACTCGATTTAAGCGCTTATTTTGCGTTTGGGGTAGAAAAGTGCCGGAAAGGAAAAAATAAGCCGTCTGTGGAGGCGGGCTCGCGAAAAATCTTTACAAAACAGGCGGGTGATGACCCCACCCCTGCCCCTCCCCTACGATGGGAGGGGAGTAGGGGGCTCAAGCCCCACACATATTATAATAATAATTTCAACTTCCGAGAGTTCAGCCCGAAAGGGCTATACTATGAGTAACCAGGGGCATCGCCCTGGGATAAAGGGAACGGCCTATCTCCTTTCTGCCTGGTGGGCAGTACTTTAAGTTCTCATGGTATTGCCTTCCAGGCAAAGGGGTAAGCGTAGGCTTCCAACCTTGGGGCGTTGCCCCAAGTTACTCAAGGTATTGGCTTACAGCCAAATCAGAACTCCTGAAACTTCTGTAATAATAAAGTAGAGCTCAGAAAAAAACTCCCCTCCCATTTGAGGGGAGGGGTAGGGGGGGGTAAGATACGCTCCCTCCCTTTGAGAATACGTGTTAGAGGTGAGGGAAAAAACTCCCCTCCCATTTGAGGGGAGGGGTAGGGGTGGGGTAAGTCGCCAAGTCAGGTGTGGGGTAAGCCGCCGAGTTCAGAACAGCCTCTGTGCGAACATCGACAGGTAGATGCGCCAGTTGCGCCAGATGTGGCCGCCTTCGCTCTCGTAGTATTCGTAGGGATACTGCATCTTGTCGAGGTACTGCCGCAGGGCTACATTCTGCTGGAACAGGAAGTCGTCCTTACCGATGGCAATCCAATAGAGGTGCGGCTTGGCTGCGAAGAGTTTCTTCATCTGTTCTACAGCCTCGGGATGGTCGGCAAGTTGCTCCTCGAAGCTCTTCTGCGAGCGGTCGAGGCGTACGGCAGCCGAGTAGAGGCCTATGTAGCCGAAGGTTCCGGGGTTCAGCATACTGATGCGGAACGTGTGGTAGCCGCCCATCGACAGGCCGCAGACAGCCGTGTTGTCCGCTCCCTTTTTAATTTTATAATGTGAGGCCACGTAGTTCATGATGTCCTTGAAACTCTCTTCGTAGGTGGTCTTGGGCCTTCCCTTTTCCTTGATGCCCGACTCGAGCGGTCCGGCATCGTCGGAAGCGTTGCCGTTGGGCGTCACCACGATCATGGGTTTTGCCTTGCCCAGCGCGATGAGGTTGTCCATGATCTGCGCCATGCGTCCCAACGTCAGCCACGCCTCCTCGTCGCCACCAGCGCCGTGGAGCAGGTAGAGCACCGGGTAGGCCTTGCCTTTGTCGTACCCTGGAGGCGTATAGATGCTCATGCGGCGCTTCATGCCGAGCTGGGGGCTGTCGTACCAGACATGCGCCACGTCGCCATGCTCTACATTGTGGTTCTGGTAGAGATAGCCGCAGTCGCCCGTCTCCTTACTGACGATAAATGTGCTCATGAAGGAGCGCACGTCGCGGCTGCGCTCGATGTTGCCGGCGTCCTGCGTCTCCACGCCGTCCACATAGAAGCGGTAGCTGTAGAGCTCGGCAGGGAGGGCTTTTGTCGTATAGCTCCAGACGCCGTCCTGCTGCGTCATTTCCTGGTTCCCCTTCTCAATGCAATCGCCTATCACGGTGACCTTCTTGGCCTCGGGAGCCTTGATGCGAAGGGTGACTGTGCCGTCGTCGTTGAACTGCGGCGAACGCGTGTCGTGTCTCTCGAAGATGGCCTGTTGGGCCTGAACGGCAAAAGCCGCGAGCAGCAATGCTGCCAATGTGTACAGTCTTTTCATTTCTTTATAATCAGCTATGGGTTGATAAATGTCGTTCCTGCCACAAATTTAAGTAATTTTTTGGCAAAAGCTTTCATATTTGACGAAAAAAGTGTTACTTTGTGGCACATATTAAGTAAAAAAGACGAAAATGAGGCGATTTCTCTTGCCCTTAGCGGCATTTTTTGTGATTATACAGGGCGTTTTCGGAAGCGACCTGAAAGGTTTCCGCGTCTGCCGTATGACAGAACCAGTCGGCATCGTCCGCACAGCACAGTTCTCCTGGCAGACACACAGCAAGAAGCCTAATGTGCAGCAGATGGCCTACCGCATCATTGCGGCAACCTCGGAGGAGGAGCTGCTGATGGGGCGCAATCTGTTATGGGACAGCGAACGCATTGTCTCCGACGAAAGCGTCAATGTCCCTTATCAGGGCAGGCGCCTGCCCTACCAGAGCAAGGTGTTCTGGCAAGTCGAGGTGTGGCTCAATACCGGAGAGCACCTGAAGAGTCCTGTCCTGAGCTTCCTTACGGGACTCAAGCAGTTTGCCGAAAATGCACAATGGATAGGCAAGGACGATGCCGCCCAGATTGTGGCGGGCGATGGCGACAGCCGCGACCTTCCCGCCCGCTATCTGCGCCGCTCGTTCTCCGTCAACGGGAAAGTGCGTCGCGCCACACTCTACATAAGCGGCATGGGCTGGGGCATCACCTACATCAACGGCAAGCCTGTCGGCAAGGACGCTTTCGGAACACTTCAGACCGACTACACCAAGACCGTTTACTACAACACATACGATGTCACCCCGCTCCTTCGCAAAGGCAACAACGCCATCGGCGCCGTCCTCGGCAACGGCTATGTGCTCGGTTTCAACAAGGGGTGTACGTCTTACGGCGTTCCGCGACTGAAGGCGCAGCTCGTCGTAGAGACGGCGAAGGACACGATGACCATCGTCACAGGCACCGACTGGAAAGTTACGACAGAGGGGCCTGTACAACGCAACAACCTGTGGAACGGCGAGCTCTATGAGGCGGCACGCGAGATGAAAGGCTGGGCCACCGCTTCCTTCGACGACAGCAAGTGGCAGCAGGCGCAGCAACTGCAGGAACCGACAGGCCTCATGCAGCCTCAGCCCTGCCCGGGCATGCAAGTGCAGAAGGAGCTGAAGGCAAAGAGCATACGCCGCACTGCCGATGGCCGCTTCCTCGTCGATATGGGGCAGAACATGGTGGGACAGCTTCGCGTACGCCTCATCGGCAAGAAGGGCGTGCCTGTCGTTATCCGCCATGCTGAGATACTCGATCCCAAGGACAATGACAAACTTTTCGTGGCCAACCTGCGCGGCGCGAAGTGCACGGACAGATACATTCCGGCGGCAGATGGAAAGTTCACCTACCAGCCGCAACTCACCTATCAGGGCTTCCGCTTTGTAGAAATCAGCGGCATAGAGAAGGCGCCCAGGCTGAAGGACATCACTGGCCTCGTCATCTATGACGGCATGGCCGACCAGGGAACCTTCGAATGCGACAACGAGATACTGAACAAGATACACAGGAATGCTTACTGGGGCATCATTGGCAATTATCACGGGATGCCTACGGACTGCCCTCAGCGCGACGAGAGGATGGGCTGGCTTGGCGACCATGCCATGGGATGCTTCGGCGAGAACCTGCTCCTCGACAATGGCGGCCTCTACTACAAGTGGCTGCAGGATGTGTGGGACACGCAGGACGAGGACGGTCTCATCGCTGATGTGGCTCCTGCTTTCTGGGTGGTACGAAACAAGGATGTGGCGTGGGGAGCGCTCTCGGTCTATGCGACCTTCATGCTCTATAAACGCTACAACGACTATGATGCCGTGCTCAAGTACTATCCCTTCCTGCAGAACTATCTGAACTACCTGGACCATAATCTCAAGGACGGCATCGTGACGACCAATGCCTACGGCGACTGGTGCATGCCGCCCGAGCGTGCTGACCTCATCCACAGCGAGGACCCTGCCCGCAAGACTGATGGCGCGCTCATCTCCTCTGCCATGTATTACAGCATGCTCACCATGATGGGACAGCTTGCCATGCAGCTCGGTCGTGAAGGCGACATGATGGACTACGACAGACGGCAGCAGAACCTCAAGGAGGCCTACAACCGACATTTCTATCATCCCGAGACGGGCAGCTATGCGAACAACACGGTGACTGCCAACATCCTGTCGCTCGAGTTCGGCCTTGTGCCCGACGGCGACGAGGAGCGCGTGGAGCAGAACATCACCAATGTGACGAGGGAGACATACAAGGACCACGTGAGTTGCGGTGTCATAGGCATGCAGCACCTCATGACGTGCCTGACGCGCAGAGGCCACCTTGACCAGGCCATGCGTATCATCCTGCAGAAGGACTATCCCAGCTTCGGCTATATGATAGAGCGGGACGCCACGACCATCTGGGAGCTGTGGAACGGCGATACTGCCGACCCCGCCATGAACAGCGGCAACCATGTGATGCTGCTCGGCGACCTGCTCGTGTGGATGTACGGCGACTTGGCCGGCATAAGACAGTCTGCCAACAGTCGTGCCTACAAGGAGCTGGAGATGTCTCTCAGCATGCCCGAGGAGCTGAATCACGTCCGTGCCACTCACGACACGCCGTACGGCAGGATAACCAGCGAGTGGTGGCGCACGGAGGAAGGCATCAAGTGGGAGGTGGATATCCCTGCCAACACATCGGCCCGCATACACATCCCCAGCGGCTATACCATACAGGGCATGCACAGCCTGCGATGGGCTAGTGCTGAGGTGGAGGGCAACGACATCTGCCTCCTCGTGGGCTCCGGCACCTATACCATCAACGCACACAAGGAGTTCACGGCTCCTCCGTCCACGCTCCTGAGGCGTGTGACGAACACCATAAAGAACATTCCCGAATACCTCAAAAACTTATAATGTCAACCATGATACAGAACGATTTGCAACGCCTCCGTTGGATGATTCTCGACGAGGCTCTTCGCGACCCTGAGATGGAATACTTCATGGGCGAACGAACCAAGACAAACGAGACAGGCAACACGCGGAGCCTGATTCACTACGTCAACACAAGACTCAAGGCCGTCAACCGAGAGTTCAGTTGCAGCAAGCGCATGCTCCAGAACGATGTGGCCTACTTCGTGCAGAAGGGTGCCCGCCTCGAGCCACGCTTCCGCCGCGGACACAAACGCATCCTGCGCTACATCAATCTCGAATGGAAGAACCCTCTGCTCAAAGCCGCCTCGTTCCTGCGCTACGACAGCAGTCCGGCCGAGGTGCCTGCTTTGCCCGACGGACCTCTGACGCCGGTCACTCTGCGCATCAGCAAGGAGGAGGAAGCCGTGCGTGCCAAGCTCGGCAATCCCGAGATATTGGGGCGCGACACGGACAGCAAGACGGGGACGGTCACCATTCAGGTGGAGCTCCCCATGAGCGACGCATTGCAGAATGTCATCCTCAGCCTGGGCACGGGTGTCGAGGTGCTTGCGCCTGAAAGCCTCCGCGAGGAGCTGCGTCAGACCATCAGCGCCTTCCAAAAACTTTACAAAAAGGAGACATCCGGAGCGAAGAAGGCAGTGCAGGGCGACCTCTTCGAAGGTTTGTTCTAAGGCATGAAAAGCAGGGATGTCCAAGCGGGTGCATTGCCTTATGTATGTGCCAGGAAATGAGATGCTTGCGTGCGGAAGTATACACCCCCTCCGCGGGCCCCAAAATCCCCGGCTGCGGCGATGGCAATCCCCGGCTGCGGCGATGACCATTTCCGCGTGCGGCGATGCCAATCCCCGCGTGCGGCGTTTCCCAATGCCGCTGAGGGGCTTTCCGGACATGCCATAATTCGAGACTTAATCCTCTAAAAAAAATATTAAAAATTCCTCATGATTATGAAACACTTCAGCACGCTGCTCATGGCAACACTCCTGTTGCTCGGTTTAGGCAGCACAGTAAAGGCGGCGGACCTCCCCCGCAGCGAGTACCCGCGTCCGCAGTTCGAACGCGAACTTTGGGTGAACCTCAACGGCACTTGGACCTACAGCTTCGACTTCGGACAGACTGGTGCGGAGCGTGACTTCCGCAACAGCAAGGGCTTCGACGGCAAGATAACCGTACCCTTCTGCCCCGAGAGCAGCCTCTCCGGCGTGAAGCACACCGACTTCATCCCCTGCATCTGGTATCAGCGCACCATTAGCATACCGGCTGGCTGGGCAGAGAAGAACATCCTGCTCAACTTCGGTGCCGTCGATTACGACGCAACCATCTACCTCGACGGGAAGAAGGTGGGCCGCCATTGCGGCGCAGGCTCTTCCTTCTCCATCGACATCACAAAGTTCGTGAAGGCTGGCGAAAGTGCAAACCTCGTCATTCAGGTGAAGGACAACCTGCGCGGCGGCAAGCAGCCCGGCGGCAAGCAGAGCACAGGCTACTACAGTGCAGGCTGCAACTACACACGCGTCACCGGCATCTGGCAGACGGTCTGGATGGAAGCAGTCTGCCCGATGGCTCTGAAGCAAGTCTTCGCCACACCCGACATCGACCAGCAGCAGCTCGTCGTCCGCCCCGAGTTCTACGAGGAGGGCAACGGCAATATGCTGAAAGTTGAGGTGTTCGACGGCAAGAAGCTCGTCTCGACAAAGACAGCTCCTGCCACCAACAACACCGTCATCGTGCTGCCCATCAAGAACCCCAAGCTGTGGTGGCCCGAAGAGCCCAACCTCTATGATGTCGTCTATACGGTGCGCGACGCCAAGGGCAACGTGCTCGACAAGGTGAAGTCGTACGCCGGAATGCGCAAGATACACTTGGCCGGCGGCTACTTCTACCTCAATAATAAGCCCTACTTCCAGCGTCTCGTGCTCGACCAGGGCTTCTATCCCGACGGCATCTGGACGGCGCCAAGCGACGAGGCGCTCAAGCACGACATCGAGATGAGCAAGGCCGTGGGCTTCAACGGCGCGCGTCTGCACCAGAAGGTCTTCGAGGAAAGATACTTCTACTGGGCCGACAAGCTCGGCTATCTCTGCTGGGGCGAGCAGGCAAGCTGGGGCTTGGACGTCAACAACGAAGAGGCCGTCCGCAACTTCCTCACGGAGTGGGCCGACGAAGTGGTGCGCGACCGCAACCATCCCTCTATCGTCACCTGGACACCCCTCAATGAGACCTGGGGCGCTCGCGACGGCGTCTATGTCCGCTTCGTCAACGACCTCTACAACCTCACCAAGGCCATCGACCCCACACGACCCATCAACGATGCCAGCGGCGATGCCCACGTCAAGACCGATATATGGAGCGTGCACGACTACAGCCGCGAGTATGAGCGTCTCACCGCTAATCATGACATAAAGAAGGGCGTGGAACCTTATCGCAACATGGGCGGCAAGGACTACCTCGCCAACTACAACGGACAGCCCTACATGCTGGATGAGTTCGGCGGACTGGGCTGGATTCCAAAGGCAGAACGCGCCAACTCCTGGGGCTACGGCGCACAGATTGAGACCGAGGACGAGTTCTTCAAGATTCTCGAGAAGGAAGTGGACGCCATCATAGCCAGCAAGCACATCACCGGCTTCTGCTATACACAGATAACGGATGTGGAACAGGAAAAGAACGGCGTCTATTACTACGACCGTCGGCCGAAGTTCGATGCCGCCAAGTGGAAGGCAATCTTCGAGAAGATACCCTCCATCATAGAAAACCCGCAGGACCTGAGCGGATGGAAGTAAAGGCCCCTCTCTAACTCCCCCAAAGTGGAGAACCTGCAACCCCATCAATCCTATTTAATTCATAAAGCCCATAAAACCCATTAACCCCATAAAACCCATTAACATGAAGAAAACAATCATCTATGTTGCTGCACTGGCAGCAATGTTCCTGACCGCTTGCTGTGGTCAGAAGAAGTGTAATTGCGACTGCGAAGCCTGCAAGAATTGTGTAGAGAAGCAAGACCCGAATGCTCCCACCGACAGCGCTACGATTGTCGACAACGAGCAGTACGACCTCGCTCAGCTGAAGGTGGATGCCGACGGCTACTATGTGCTCTTTGATGGCACCAGCCTCGACGGATGGCGCGGCTACGGCCAGGATGCTGTTCCCACAAGCTGGGAGAATGCCGACGGCTGCATCCATCTCGTTGGCAGCGGCACGGGCGAAGCTCAGGTGGAAGGCGGCGGCGACCTCCTCTTTGCCCACAAGTTCAAGAACTTCACTTTCGAGTGCGAGTACAAGATCAGCAAGGGTGGCAACTCCGGCATCTTCTATCTGGCTCAGGAGGCTAAGGGAAAGGACGGCAACTACTTGCCCATCTGGCAATCCTGCTCGGAGTATCAGGTGCTCGACAATGCCAACCATGAGGACGCCAACCAAGGCAAGGACGGCAACCGACAGGCTGCGTCGCTCTACGACATGATTCCCGCCGTTCCTCAGAACGCTAAGCCTTTCGGCGAATGGAACACGGTGAAGATCCGCGTCTTCAAGGGAAGCGTATGGCACTACCAGAACGGAGAAGAAGTCCTCGAGTATCATCTGTGGACGCCGAAGTGGAAGGAAATGCTCGACGGCAGCAAGTTCTGCAAGGGCGGCGAGTTCCCTGCTGCTTACGACCTGATGATTGTGGAGGGACAGAAGGATGGAGGTTATATCGCCTTCCAGGATCATGGCGACGACGTATGGTATCGCAATGTCCGCATTAAGCTCGACGAATAATTCCCTCCTTCGTATTCATACGAGACAGGGGCAGTCCTCATGGGGCTGCCCCTGTTTTATGCTGTGCCGGTGCTGCTATAAATACGTGCCGCTGCTGCTATATATATATAATATGTAGGGGGAAGTTGTTCCTTGGCCTTTGGAGGCCGCCTCAAACCTTAGGCAGCTTCCAGGGGTTGCGGTATTCCTTGCAGAGGTACGCGTCGGCCTCGGCATCGTGGAAGGTTGTGCCGTCCCATGTAAGCTTCTTGCCGGTGCGGTATGCTATGTTGCCCAGATGAGCGAACTTTGCGATGTGAGCACCGATCTGGATGCTGGCGTTGCATTTCTCCGGCGTCTTCGCCTTGATGCACTCCAGGTGGTTCTTGACGTGCAGGTCGAGTCCGCCGCCGCCATAGGCCTTGTGCAGTTCGACTGCCTCCATGCGCTTCTTTCCGCTCACGTTCTCGGGGATGACTTCCCATCCGCCTCGGTCTATGACGAGCGTACCGTTCTCGCCCACGAAGCCCAGCCCGTGGCTACGGCCGTAGGCGCCGTCGTTAATGCCAATGGCGTGGTCCCACATCACGGTGAAGTCGTTGAATGTGTAGATGGTCTGTAGCAGGTCTGGCGTCTCGCAGGCATCGTCGGGATAGCCGAACTTGCCGCCGGAAGCCATGATGGAGTTGGGCGCCGTCACATTCATGCCGAAGAGGGCATAGTCCAGCAGGTGGACGCCCCAGTCTGTCATCAGTCCGCCTGCATAGTCCCAGAACCAGCGGAAGGTGAAGTGGAAGCGGTTGGGGTTGAACGGGCGCTTGGGAGCCGGGCCGAGCCACATGTCGTAGTCCACACCTTCTGGAGCGGAGCCGTCAGGCTTTACGGGGATTGAGGGACACCATCCCTGATAGGAGAAGACGCGCACCGTGCGTATCTTTCCCAGCTGACCGCTGTGGACGAATGCCATTGCGTCCTGCCAATGAGGGTCGCTGCGCTGCCATTGTCCCACCTGCACTACGCGGTTGTACTTTTCTGCTGCGCGAACCATGATGTTGCATTCCTCGATGCTGTTGCCCAGAGGCTTCTCGCAATAGACGTCCTTGCCGGCCTCGCAGGCGGCCACCAGTTGCAGGCAGTGCCAATGGTCGGGAGTGCCGATGATGACGACATCGACGTTCTTGTCGTCAATCAGGCGGCGCCAGTCCTTATACACGCCCTTGGGTTTCTTGCCCTGAATCTTCTCCACATCGGCCACTCGGCGCTCCAGCACGCTCTGGTCCACATCGGCCAGTGCCACGCACTCCACTTCCGGGTTCTTCAGGAAAGACCTCAGGTTGCTGAACCCCTGACCGTTGCAGCCTATCAGTCCGATTTGGATTTTGTCGTTGGCGCCCACCTTCTTTCCGGCAGCGCGAGCCAGTGTGGGGCTCAGCAAAAGTCCGGCGCCCATCAATGACGATTTGTAGATAAACTCTCTCCGTTCCATATCTCTTTGTTTTAAGTTGTGACGTCTCGCTAAGGATATTTTCGATTCCCCTTTTCGCCTTTTTACCTTTCCCTCTTTTCAATTCTTCTTTCCCCTCTGTTCTCATTTTTCCCCCATTTCATCGGGTTTTTTATGCGCAGCCCGCGTTTCTGCATTCGCAGGCAGAGTCTCTGCATCCGCAAGCTGCGTATGTAGGTTCGCGGTTTGCGTATTCAGACTGCTACAGGCCAAAGAACATAATTCCAAAGGCGGCGAGGATGCATGCAGCATGCGGCGTTTGCCGAGGCCTCACTTGCGGAGCGTCTCCCCTTCGGCACGAGCGATGCATCGCCACTCGGGCCTCATTTCATCAGCACCTTGTAGGCCTTGCCTCCTTGAGTGCGGATGATGTGAATGCCTTTCTGCGCCCTCGTCGTGGGGATGCCTGTGATGGAATACGACTCATACTCGTCTGTTCTGGCTGCCCAGAAGGGAGAGGTGATGACGTTGGGGTCGTCTTCGTTGAAGAATGTCCCGTCGTCGCCGAGCGTCACCTTCGCATGCGTCTTGTTCAGCACGGGATGAGCGTCCTGCCCAAGCGTCTGATACCAGACAGGCGTAGGCAGATTGTCCTCTTGGTTGAGGAGATAGCAGAGCTCGCCGCCGGTGATCTGAGTCTCGTCCACGACGGTGGCTTTCTTGTCGGGGTAGATGGAATAGCAGTTGACGGAGTATGGTCTGCCTCGCAACATGGCGTCGGTCATGTCAGCATAATAGACGCCCTCCACGCTGCCGCTGCCATAGCAGTTGTAGGCCTGGCCATTCGCCGCGTAGCCCGTAATCTGACCGCTTTCCCTGCCTCCCTTCACAGGTCCCGACACATAGCAGTTGCGGAAGATGGGTGTGGCAGCCGCACTCATATTACAGCCGAAGATGCCACCTGCATTCTGGGCCATAGCCGTCACGGAGCCCTCGTTGCCCAGGCACTCCATCGTGACCGTTCCGCTACCGTTGGAGCCACCGATGAGGCCTACGAAGGCATTGCCCTTGATGGAGCACGTCGAGTCGAGCACAAGGTTCTTGATAATGACACCGCCGCCCACCACGCCAAAGAGGCCGGCATAGTTCCTGCTCGATTGCAGCGTCAGGTGACTGATGGTGTGCCCTTGCCCGTCGAAGCATCCCGTGTAGGGGTTGCCAACACATCCGATGGGTTCCAGCTGCGGGCTGACCGTGCTGAGGTCAAGGTCCGCATTAAGGCGTCCGTTCAGGCTTGTGAGGCCATAGTAGTTCACGGCTCGCGAGAAAGCCAGGAGGTCTTCCGGCGTATTGATGACGAGCAGCGTGTCTGTCGGAAGCTCGATGTCGTAGTCCTTGTATCCGAGCTTCTGGTCTATCCATCGGATGCGCTCGGCCAGGTAGTTCTTGATGATGTCGAGCTCACCCTTGTAGGTGCCGGGAGCAAACTGCTGCAGCGTGAGCAGCTGGTCCAGGTTGTCCCAACGGGTGAAATTGAGTTTCTGGGATTGGTCCATCACATGGCCCAAGCTGTCCACGAAAGCCCAGAGACTGTCTTGGCTGAATGCGCCGCTGTCTCGCATCTTACTCCAGATGTTGCTCAGCGCCTCGTTGGCATACGGATCGGAAAGGATGCGATTCACGAATTCGCGTATGCCGCTGACAGCCGCGCCATAGTTGAAAAGCCAGTCAGGCTTCCCGTTTGCCGGATACGTCCGCTGGTCATTGTCCATGCTGAGGTCGAAATCCCATACCGGCCCGAAGTAAAAGAGGTCGTCCTCCCTTTCCTTATACAGATATATGCTCCACATGGCGTCGTTGTTGCCTGAGAACTCACCCACCAGAAAGAGCCGCAGGAAACTTTCCAAGTCGAGCTTGCTGCGATACCCCTTTTCGGGATCCTGATAATTGTCTGCCCAAAGTTTGGCTTCCATCTCGAGGAATGCATTTTGAATGTAGGAGAATTGCTCGGATGTGATGTCATCTTCGTCGGGCGACTTGATGTCGACGGGGATGCCGTGGCTTGAACTGAAATGGTAGGCCTCCCCTCCCGGGCTTGTTATCTCGAGGAGATATCCGCCGGTGATGCTGGGATAGTCGATGTCGCCTGACAGCATTTCAAAGATGTCCACGCGGTTTGGTCCCACCGTCACTTGGTCGCAGAGCTGATAGTTGCCTTTGTATTGTCCGTTCACTATGACGTCGACATTCTGAATCCATGGCGTATATTTGAGCCCCAGCCGTCGGCTCATCTCGAAGGCGACGTTGTTGCGCATCAGACTCTTGTCGCGCCAGTTGGGTATGAGCGTCCATTTCTTTGCCTTGGCTGGGCTTTCCAGTGCTGAGCCACGCAGCATGTGGTGCGACTTCCCGTCGTTGAACTTGATGCGGTAGGGGCGCTTCTTGAAGAGCTCATAGCGGGAGCCGTTCCCTCGCTCGCGAGCCAATATGGGATACTCTTGCAGACGGGTTCCGCCGTCGTAGATGATGCACATTTCCGACTCCAGCTCATGCACTTTGTCGTAGGGCTCTATCCCTGCATAGGTGTGGTAGGAGAGTGTCGGCAGATTGGAAATCTGATAGAACCGGCTGTCGTTTCCTTCGTTTTGGTAGCCGTAGAACTCCACCTCGGCAATGTCGCTGTGCGTGTCGGCAGGAGCGCACCAACGGACATAGCGGAAGCCTCGCGAGACCTGCACTTCGGCATACGAGAACTCGCCTGCTGTCCCTTCCTCTGTAATCATGTAGAGAGGAATGGCATCCATGAAGTCCTCGCGGTTGGAGCCTTCGAAGAGTCCCAGCACCACGCTGCCCGACTCCGAGGTACCCGCGAGTTGGCGCCATCCCACGCGGTAGATGATGTGAGGCGTGCCCAGGTCCAGTCCCACCCACGAGCGCGAATTCTCGTCAGCGCCCATCGCAGTCCCCACCAGTTTCGTGCCGAGGCCCTCTGCATGCAGCCCTTGCAGCGGAAGAGCGGAGCATAAGAAAGTCATCAGAAGCAGTAAGGCAATATTGCTCTTTCTCATAGTGTGTTTCATTGTTCTTTTTGGCAAACAGAGCTTTTCTGCATGCCGTATTTCATGGATTAGCTATGCAAATATACATTTTTTTGCAACACCTTGTACTTTCGGAGGCACAAATTTTGTAGCTCGTCGCCAAAAGGAATCCAAAACACAGGCAGGGGAAATCACAGATGCGGCGCCCGAGAACAGGTTTTCGGGGGTGCAGAAATGTCAATACGCAAGCTGCGTACGGAGAGGCGCAACTTGTGTATGTTGGGATGCAACCTGCGGATGTGCATACGCAGCTTGCGTATCAAGTGGCAGGCACGGAGTGTGCTCTATGCCAGGCGCTTAGGAGCCGGTTTTCCGCGTGTCCTGCCAGGAAAAGTAGCCAGCCAGCAGCGTGCCCGATATGCTGTGGTAGGCACAGGATATGGCGCAGGGAATGACGGCGAGGGCAGCCATGGGATTCATCGCGATGATGGTTGGCGAGGCGAAGAAGTTGCGGGCCAGCACGGTGGCCATGCCTGCATTCTGCATTCCCACCTCGATGGAGAGGGTTCGCCGCTTGGCTGTGTTGAAGCCGAAGGCCTTGCCGACCAAGTAGCCCAGCAGATAGCCTGTGCCGTTGTGCAGGGTGACGACGGCCAGCGTCAGCAGGATGAGTTTCAGCCCGTTTGCCTGCAGTTGCGGATGGACGGTAAAGATGACGCCTCCCACGATGCAGGCCAGGCACAGCACACTCACGCCCGGCATGATTTGCTGCAAGTGCCGGAAGTATTTCCTTCCGGAGAAGAAATAGTTGAAGGCCACGCCGAGCGTCACCGGCAGCAGCGTCACGAGCAAGATGTTCTGGAACATTCCCCAGGCATCGACGTCGATCTCTGCCCCCGCCAGCCACAGCACCAGTAAGGGCGTCACAAAGGGAGAGAGGACGGTGCTGACGGTGGTCATGCCCACACTGTAGGCCACATCGCCTTTGCACAGGAAGCTCATGATGTTGCTGCTCACGCCTCCGGGACAGCAGCCGACCAGTATGATGCCGGCTGCCATGAAGGCATCGAGGTGGAAGAGTCGGGCCAGCATCCAGGCCACCAGCGGCATGATGGTGTACTGCGCTATGCTGCCGATGAGGATGTCAACGGGACGGGAGAGCAGGATGCGGAAGTCTTCCGTGGAGAGCGTGCAGCCCATCGTCAGCATGATGAGGCCAAGGATGACCGAAGCCCTCTGCCCTTGCTGCACCCACGCAAAGGAGTCGGGCAGGAAGAAGGCTACGATGGCAATCAGGATGATGAAGGCACTCGTGTATCGCGCCAGCCAACGGCTCAGCGTCAATAGAAAAGACATGATGTTATTCTTCATTCTTCAGGGATTCTCTATGAAAAAAGGCGCGCTTTTCAATGCGAAGAGCACGCTTCGCCCCTCGCTTCTACAACTCCACCTCCAGCATCGTGAACGAGTAGGGCGGCAGGGACATGTCCATGCGGCTCCGGGCATTGAAGGCTTGCTGCACAGGCGCGATGGGTTGCTGGTCGAAGTTGTTCTTGTCGTCGGGCTGACCGCAGAGCACCGTCTTTGTCGCCCATTTCGCCTTGCCGAAGCGACTCAGGTTGATGTGTGCCACTTTTGCCTCGTCCGTGGCGTTGCAGAGCTTCACATAGAGGCGGCGCGTCTTGGTGTTCAGAACGACAGACTGGCCGTAGTGGCTGTTCTCTACAGGCTGCACCACGCCGGCCTTATCGCCCTCGAAGCGTACGCAGTCGCCATAGAAGTACTGCCCTGCCGACTGCCCGAACATCTGCTGCACATAGTAGCTGCAGGTCAGGAAAGGCTTCTCGTTGTCGAAATAAATCAGGTCGGGGTTCCATGAAGTGTTGTTCTTGCGTGCGAAGAGCGGCGCATAGCTCGTCATGCAAACCACGTCGGCGTTGCGCTCAACATGCAGCAGATAGAGGCCTTCTGCCAGCGCGTCGATGAGTTTAGAGTCCTTCGCAGCGTACTCGCCAAGATAGACCTTCGTCTTCTTGCCACGCGGATAGCTGTCGTACTGCCTGTTGTTGAGGAAAAAGTCGCGCGGCTCGTAGTAGTGTTCGTCTGCCAAGGGTATGCCGAGCTCGTCGCAAAGTTTCCAGCCGTTATCGTAGTCGCTGTTGCCCGGATGCGAGCCAGGGCCGACAGTTCCCACGATGACTATCTCGGGATGCGCCTTCGTCACGCGTTCGTACATATACTTGAATCGCTCGCAGAACTCGGGCGAGATGCGTTCCTCATTGCCCAGGCCGAGATACTTCAGGCCAAAGGGCTTCGGATGGCCTTGCTCGGCACGAATCTTGCCCCACTTCGTGGTGACGTCGCCTTTGGCCCACTCGATGAGGTCGAGCGCGTCCTGCGTCCATTCGTCCATCTCCGACATCGGAGCCACATCCTGCGCCTGTCCCTTCATGCCCCAGCCGCCATTGGTTCCCTGGCAGCTCACGCCGCAAGGCAGGATAGGCACCGGCTCCATATCGAGGTCTTCACAAAGCTGGAAGTACTCGTAGTAGCCGAGCCCCATCGACTGATGGTAGCCCCAAGTGTTCTTCAGGTGTTTGCGTTTGTGACGCGGTCCGAGGGTCAACTTCCAGCGATAAGTGTCCCAGAATCCGTCGCCGCCACCATGCACGACACAGCCTCCGGGGAAGCGCATAAACTTAGGCTTCAGGTCGGCAAGCGCTTGAATCAAGTCCTTGCGAAGTCCGTGCCCTTTGTATGTATCTTGAGGCATGAGCGAAACCTCATCGACATCAATGGCTCCCTTGCCTAACACAAGTAGTTGCAGGACAGCTCGAGGGCTGCTCTCCGAAGGCGTGAGCGTGGTCGGGATTTGCTGCCATGTGTTCAACGACGCCACGATTGTCTGGTCTGCCAAAAGCTTTGCGGGACGTCCTGGCTCAACCAGAACGACTCGAACTTCCTTGTTGCCTCCCTCGACATTTCGCAGGAACACGGAGAAGTCGTACTTCTGTCCGGCCTTCACAGCAAAGCCGTCGAAGCCGCTGTTCTCCAGGCCGACGCCCGTCCAGCCGTCGTAGTCATAGTAATGTCCCACGCGTTCGATGTAGAGGCGCATGTATGTGGGATTGTTCGGATGCAGCGGATTGTCCATGCGAGGCTCCATGCGTCCGAGCGAATGGCCGGGACGAATGAAGCGCCACGAGGTGCCTGGCCCCCATCCGTCGCGTTCCGTCGGGTTGTACTCGAACGAGCCGTTCTGCACGAGTTCGGCGAAGATGCCGCCGTCGGCAGCATAGCTGATGTCCTCGAAGAAGATGCCGAGCAGTTCGTCGCTAATCGCCTTGCCGCCTTTCGGAGCCTTCATTTGTGAGGCGGCTTCAATGTTCAAAAAGGCAGCCAAAGCAGCGACTGCCAAAGTCAGGATGCGTTTCATGATGTCTTTTGTTTTGTCGTTTTGCCTGCAAAGATACGAAAAAATGAAGAATGAAGAACGAAGAATGCAGAATTTTTTTAAAAAGGCAGTTGTTGTGCTGCCTTCAGCATTCTCGGAAATATCTTTACAAAAAATCGGATGAAAAACGTTGCATTTGCCTGTGTCGCGTGCCGCCTTTTCCAACGCCGCGTGCTGTGATGACCAACGCCGCGTGCTGTGATGACCAACGCCGCATGCGGAGTTTGCATTTCCCGCCTGTTGCGTTGAGTGTCTTTTTCCGTCAAATTTCACCTAAAACTTTACTTCGTTTGCCAGCACCTCGAAGGATTCTGATACCTTTATGATATTTTGTCTTGAGATGATGCTTTGTAACCAATTGATTGTCAATAGGCATGCGTTTTGAGCCCACTTCTCGCCTCGGGTGATGAAAAGTGCCACGACTGTCAAAAAACGCGCTTAAAACGCATCCGCAAGAGAAAAATCTTTACAAAAGTGCTTGTCATCTCATGTTATCAGTCACTTGGTTTCCCCAATCTTAAAAACGCCAAACAATATATTTTGATGCATTTGACATTTTTTAACAATGGTGCTGGTAGGTAATTTCCATAAAAAACTATATATTTGCGGAAGTTCTGTGTGCAAAAACCCGCACACAACAAGAAAAAAGATTATTATTATTAACAATAAGCAAATCAATAACAAAAAACAAATGAAGAAACTGTTAACCTTATTCGCAACAGCACTCATGTTGCTGATCGTACAGAATGCCAATGCCATCGTATATACAGCATTGAGCGGTTCAAACTGGGATGCGGGTGAAGGACCTGCCAAGTTGTTCGACGGCAAGACAGACACAAAGTGGGGAACCTACGATGATGACCCCTATGTTGTCTTCAAGACTTCTCTCCCAATCAAAGCTACCTCGTATAAATTGGTAATTGCAGGTGACACGCATACTTTTACAGGGCGCAACTGGAAGAAGTGGGAGATTTATGCAGGAAACTTCAGCAGTGAAGCAGATGCCACTCGCAACGCTGCCGGCTGGGTCTTGATTGATTCCAAAGACGAGGACTTGCCTACAGGTCAATTCGCAGAAGCTTCCTTAACTCTTTCCAATTCTGACGCCAATAACTTCTATAACTATTATAAGATTGAAGTGAAGGAACTTGCCGGAGGGTGGAATGAATACTGCCAGATGGATGGGTTCAGCTTCACGGATGCCACTTATCCTTTGGATAAAGTGGATTTTACATATATAACGGGACACAGCAACACCAATAATACGAACGAAGGCATGAACAACCTCTTCGACGATTGCCTTACAACCAAGTACTGCGGCAACGCAAGCAATGTAGCTGGTGCCGAAGACTGCTATGCTATCGTCGAAGCCTCTCAGGCTGTATATATGTGGGGCTATGAGATGACAACTGCCAACGACAATGAGCAGTATGGCCGTTGCGTGTCAAAGTGGTCACTTTATGGAAGCAATGATGAGAACGCTAAAAACGATGCCAATTCTTCATCCTGGGTACAACTCTCCAGTCTTGGTGGCTTTGTACAGCAAAAGAACAATTACACGCAACGCTTCTTCTGCGACAAGAGCACCGTGGGCACCGCTTATAAGTACTTCAAGGTAACCCTTGATGATGGTGGTTTCATTCAATTGACGAAATTCAATTTCTGCTACGACAAGAATCCCGTTGTAACCTATAGTTGGTTAGAATCAACAGATACTCGTGGTGCAGACGCAGACCAGAATTCCAGAAAAGCTGTTGACTGGACTTTGAATGGCAAGTGGGGAGGCAGTGGCGGTGATGCCCTTGCCGGTAAAACTCTTACCATCAAGACTGACGATGATACACCTCATTCGGTAAAGAGCTATTCGTTCACAACCCATGATGACGGTTCTTATACCAACCGTGCTCCCAAAGAGTGGCGTATAGAAGGTTCCGATGATAACAGCACCTGGACTACCATTGACGAGGTAACAGGCGGTGACCCCATTGACAACCTTAACTACAAGACATTCGAATTTAAGCCCTCCAATGTCAGCGATGCCTTCAAGTATATCAGACTGACATTGACTTCAATGAAAGGAAACGGCTATCAGCAGATAGGCGAGTTCCATGTTGTTGGTGCTTGTCAGAACCATACTTGGGTGAACACCACTTATGTGGCACCGACCTGTGTTGCTGACGGTGGCGGCGAACAGCAATGCTCCGTTTGCGGCGTTACAAGGTTGACAGGCGTTGAGCCTGCTACAGGTAATCATACATACGATGCAAATGGCATCTGCACAGTATGTAATCAGCCTAACCCCAACTTCATGGCCTTGAACAATGGCTTCTATGAGCCGACAACTGTGGCACAGTTTAATTGGCTGAAAGCTATGATTCAAGGCGGTGCAACCGTCAATATTCGTCTGACACAGGATGTTGACCTTGCGGGCTTTGCCGGCTTTGGCAATGGCGAAGAAGCAAACGACCACATTGTTCCCTTCAGCGGCGAGTTCGACGGTGGCGGTCACTGGCTTAAGAATCTATATATTAATGTTGTCAAGAAGAACACCGGTCTCTTTGGCTTGACCAATGGCGCAAACATCCACGACCTCGGATTCGATAAAGCAAACGTGAAGGTCAATGGCACCCAGAATGTCGGCATTATCGTCGGTAATGCAAAGAACACAACCTTCAACCGTGTTGCCATTATGAATGGCTCTAAAGTAGAAGGCTTTGACCATGTAGGTGCATTCGTGGGCAATACAGAAGGGACTTGCGTTATTTCCAATTGCATCACAGATGCAGAAGTTTATTCCACAGTTTATCAGGCCGGTGGATTCGTCGGAACATCCAGTGGACTTACTCTCGAGAAGAGTTTGTTCCTTGGCTCGGTAAGGTGTGGTAATGGTGCAGGCAATGTCGGAGGCTTTATCTCTCTTATCGAAAAAGACAATGCAACAACCATACAGAATAACATCATGGCAGCCACAATGCTTACAACAGCGAAGACAACAATCACTCCGCTTGTGGCTCAACATACGAACTCCACATACGGGAACAACTATGTTGCAGCTTCCACAATCTTTAAGTCAACCCATAACGATGCTTCTGCAGAGTTGAAAGCCGGCATGACAATGGAGTTCGATAATCTCAATGGCTATCAAGGCAAGACCGCTACCGATGAAGACATGCAGTGCAAGAGCTTCTACGCGACAACAATGGGTTGGGATATGACGAACGACTGGAAGTTTATTAAGGTTGGCGAGTATCCTGTACTTGTATGGATGGAAGGGGAAACTCCCACACAAGCTGTGACTGTCTCAGATGCTGGTTATGCTACATTCGTTGCCGAAGCCGACCTTGATATTCCAGAAGGCGTAGAAGTCTTTGCCGCTCAGGTTAACGGCAACAGTGTTCACCTCGAACCTATCACTGGCTCTATCCCTGAAGGCGAAGCAGTTGTTGTTAAGGCAAATGCAGGCACATACAACTTCCCATACGCTGTAGAGTATGCAGCGGCAGTTGCCGACAACGAACTCATTGCTGCAACAGAAGCTGTCACAGCCAACGGCACACAGTATTGCCTCGCAGCGAAGAACGGCGCAGTAGGCTTCTATAGAGTTAAAGAAGAGATTGTTATTCCCGCTGGCAAGGCTTATCTCGTAATTAGTGCCGGCGTGAAGAGCTTCTATGGCTTCGAGGAAGACGAAGCAACAGCTATTGAAATGGTAGAAGGTCAATCTTCAATGGTCAATGGCTCTATCTTCAACCTCGCCGGTCAGCGCATGGGCAAGGCTCAGAAGGGAATTAGCATTATAAACGGCAAAAAAGTTTTATACTAATGAAGAAGTTTTATAATCAGCCGACCTGCTTTGTTGTTGCGCTCGGCACAATGCACATGATGGCAGAGTCGTTGCCTATTGTTGACAGCAGTGATGACATAATTGATGACGAAGGCGACATCCTGACAAAGGAAAACAAGAACGTCAACCTCTGGGACGAGGAATGGTAAAGCCTTTCCCTAATCTTCATTAAAGGGAAATAAGCTATAATATTCACTGAGGCAAGCGACATAGTTCGCTTGCCTCAGCGCTTTTTCTGCCCAAACACTTTGCCATTCCAGAAATAATCGTTATCTTTGCAGGGTCAGATGACATATTATAATATATAATGTATAGAGAAGGATGATAAGGAACGGCAGTTTGTGGATGGTTGCGGCACTGGTTGTGTGCGGCATCATGATAGCTTGTCAGGGCAAAGACATCGAGGTGAAACCTGTTTCGGGCACTATCGAGGAGGCATTCGGACTTGAGCCGGCTTCGACAGAAGTACGTGAGGCGATGGCTTACGTAGAACTTGACGAACGATATGAGAAGACGTTCGAAGACACGAAGGAAAACATCGAAGTCTGGAGTCTGATGCGTCTCAGCGAAGAACGGTCCTCGGAAGGCATGGGCGTGGTGGTTGTAAAAGACGGTCAGACAACATCTTTCCCCGACATTCGTCACGGCAATAATCCGTCAGCGCGATACGATGCAGAGACACAGACCTTGTGGCTCGCTTGCGGAGAAATGGAGGGAACAGGCATCTTCGTGCAGCGCCTGTATCAGCTTCATGTAAACGACGACGGCTCTGCCAACATCGTGCAAAGCATCAATCCATACGACATGCAGCAGGCTTTGCTCCAAAGGCTTGGCTATAGCATCGAAGGACAAAGCATCTCGTTCTACGACGAGAAGCGCCTGCTGTGCTGCGTCACCGATACCGTCAGCGATATGGGCGGCTTCGGTGAAGAGCCCGTATGGATTGGCGAGCAGTTAAGCTACGACCTCTCCGGCGAGACAGTCCGTGTGCTTTGTACGCCTGGCTTGAAATACATCACGGGCCTTGTGCTCAACTACGACGTGATGCCGACCATCGTTGCCGATGTCGAGATGAGCGGCACTTCGTCCTTCGCCATCGATAACATCAAGATAAAAGACTAAGCATTATGGCACAGGAAGCGTTGACACCGATGATGAAGCAGTTCTACGACCTCAAGGCGAAACACCCCGAGGCGTTGCTCTTGTTCCGTTGTGGCGACTTCTACGAGACGTATGCCGACGATGCGGTGATTGCTGCGGAGATACTCGGCATCACGCTTACCCGCCGAAGCAATGGCAAGAATCCTGCTGCGCAAAGCACCGCGATGGCAGGCTTCCCCTATCATGCCCTCGACACATACCTGCCGAAGCTCGTCAGGGCAGGCAAGAGGGTTGCCATCTGCGACCAGCTCGAAGACCCGAAGATGACGAAGACGCTCGTCAAGCGAGGCATCACGGAGCTGGTGACGCCTGGTGTGACGATGGCAGACACGGTGCTCAACCACAAGGAGAACAACTTCCTCTGCGCCATAAACTTCGGCAAGCAGGCTTGCGGAATGTCTCTCCTCGACATCAGTACCGGCGAGTTCCTCGTGACGGAAGGCACGACGGACTACATCGACAAGCTCATGGCCTCCTTTGCTCCGAAGGAAGTCCTCTACGAGCGAGGGCGGAGAGCGATGTTCGAGGGATGCTTCGGCACACGCTATGTCACCTTTGAACTCGATGACTGGGCTTTCTCGGAGCAGTCGGCGAAGCAGAAGCTCCTGCGCCATTTCGAGGTGAAGAACCTGAAGGGATTCGGCGTGGAGCACCTGCAAAGCGGCGTCATAGCGGCAGGCGTCATCCTGCAATACATGGAGATGACGCAGCACCAGCAGCTCGGCCACATCACTTCTCTTCGCCGCATCGAGGAAGACCGCTTCGTGCGGCTCGACAAGTTCACGGTCAGGAACCTCGAGCTGATAGCCAGCATGAACGAGGGCGGCATATCGCTCCTCGACGTCATCGACAAGACGGTCACTCCGATGGGAGCCCGCATGCTGCATCGCTGGATGCTCTTCCCCCTGAAAGACCCTGCCCAGATAAGCAAAAGGCAAGACGTTGTGGAGAGTTTCTTCCGCAATCCCGACACGAGAGAGGCTGTCTTGGAGCCGCTCCAGACAGTAGGCGACCTCGAGCGCATCATTTCGAAGGTGAGTGCGAGGCGTGTCTCGCCCAGGGACATCGTGCAGCTTCGAGTGGCTTTGCAGGCAGTTGAATCGATAAAGACGACCTGCTGCGGAGCCGAAGACGGCACGCTTCGCGAGATAGGAGAGCAGCTCGAACTCTGTGCCGAGATACGCGACAGGATAGCTCGCGAAGTGCGTCCCGACTGCCCCCTGCTCGTTGCGAACGGTGGTGTCATCATGGATGGTGTGGATGCGGAGCTCGACGAGTTGCGCAAAATAGCCTATCAAGGCAAGGGCTACTTGCTGGAGATGCAGCAAAGGGAGATAGAGGCGACCGGCATCCAAAGCCTTAAGATTGGCTACAACAACGTGTTTGGCTACTACCTCGAGGTGCGCAACACATACAAGGACCAAGTGCCTGCCGACTGGATTCGCAAGCAGACATTGACCCAAGCCGAGCGTTACATCACCCAGGAACTCAAGGAGTACGAGGACAAGATCATGGGTGCAGAGGAACGCATCCTCAGCCTCGAGGCACAACTCTTCGACCGTCTCATCACGGCTTTGGCAGCGTATGTTGCTCCCATACAGAAGGACGCCACGCTGCTCGCCCAGCTCGACTGCCTCCTTTCCTTCGCCCAGAGCGCAGAGGAGAATCGCTACATTCGCCCACTCGTCGATGACAGCGACGTGATAGACATACATGGAGGACGCCATCCGGTTATCGAAAAGCAGCTCCCCATCGGGGAACGATACATCGCCAACGACGTCTTCCTCGATACCCAGACACAGCAAATCATCATCATCACCGGCCCGAACATGGCGGGTAAGAGCGCTTTGCTCCGTCAGACGGCACTCATCACGCTTCTCGCTCAAATGGGAAGTTTCGTGCCGGCGGAGAGTGCGCGCATCGGTTATGTTGACAAGATCTTCACGCGTGTCGGGGCGAGCGACAACATCAGCATCGGCGAGAGTACCTTCATGGTTGAGATGAACGAGGCGGCAGGCATCCTGAACAACCTCTCGGAACGCAGTCTGGTGCTCTTCGACGAACTGGGCAGAGGCACGAGCACCTACGATGGCATCTCGATTGCATGGGCCATCGTGGAGTACATCCACGAGAATAATCGCGGTCACGCCCGCACGCTCTTTGCCACGCACTATCACGAACTGAACGAGATGGAACGCAACTTCGCCCGCATCAAGAACTTTAATGTGAGCGTGAAGGAGGTCGACGGGAAGGTTATCTTCCTTCGAAAGCTGGAACGCGGCGGGTCGGAGCACAGCTTTGGCATACATGTGGCGAAGCTCGCAGGCATGCCCAGAGCCATTGTCGCCAGGGCGAACGTCATCCTGAAGGAGCTCGAGGGAGCCGTCAACCACCAGAACCTGGGGGCAAGGAGCAAGGAGCAAGGGGCAAGAGACAGCGGCGTGCAGCTCAACTTCTTTCAGCTCGACGACCCGGTCCTCTGCCAGATTCGCGACGAGATACTCGGCCTGGACATCAACAACCTCACTCCCTTCGAGGCACTCAGCAAGCTGAACGACATAAAGAAACTGGTGAAGGGAGGCAACTAAACACATCGAAATACTAAACTCCGTATATCGAAACATAAAACATCGCACGTTAAGTTCATTGCACATACATGTAGATGCAATTGCACGTACATGTAAATGCAATTGCACATACATGTAAATGCAAACAATATGACTCAGGAAATTGACTTGGATAGCCGCATACAAAGGGCTGTGGAGCTGTTTATGCAGGGCTACGGCTGCTGCCAGAGTGTCGTTTGTGCCTTTTCGGACCTCTACGGACTGGACGAGGAGATGGCGCTCAGGATTAGTGCCGGCTTCGGAGGCGGCGTGGGACGGATGCGGATGATGTGCGGCACGTGCTCGGCTCTCGTGATTCTCGCGGGCTTGGAAAGCGGCCAGACTCGGGGCGAGGACCGTGAGGGAAAGGCCGCCTGCTATCAGCTCGTGCGCCAGTTCCTCGAGACATTCCGCCAAAGAAACGGCAGCATCATTTGTGCCGAGCTGTTGCAGATGAACGGCGTCAAGGCAGAGACCAACACATCGCAGCCCGACGAAAGAAACGCCGAGTACTATCGCGTCAGGCCCTGTGCCCGCAAGGTGGAGAGCGCGGCGCGTGTCTTCGCGGAGTGGACCCTCTCTAACTCTCCCTTAAAGGGCGAGAACCAAGTGCGGGTTCAACAAGAGGAGAAGAAAGATTAAACTAAATAACTATCAAAACATAAAACTATGAGAATCCAAGAATCTAACGTTTTTTCTCCCCTTTTAAGGGGGAGTCAGAGAGGGTCTCTCTTTGCGTTTTTTCTGATGCTTAGTGCTTTGGCTTGCAACGCGCAACAGACAGTCGGCAAACTTATCGACTATCATTTGGTGGGGCCATGGAACGAATCGGCCTGGATAAGCGCCAAGGATGCGCAGGTGGTCACGGGAAAAGTGGTCGATGGTACGCGGGCGGCCGACGGCGCAAGCTGGTTCTTCAGCCATCCCCGCAATGCGAAGAAGGTGAAGAGGGCCATCTGGAAGACCACCGCCTTGGGCACCTACGAGCTTTACATCAATGGAAATCTTGTCGGCAACGAGGTCTTGAAGCCCGGCTTCACGCACTTCGAGAAGACGAAGTACAGCTTTACTTACGACATCACGAAGGCCTTCTGGAAAGGCGCGGGACTGGAGAACTGGCTGGCTGTGCAGGTTGTGCCGGGCTGGTGGGCTGACAAGATCATCACTCCCGGCGGTCACGACGGCATGATCGGCAAGAAGGTCGCCTTCAGGGGCGTGCTTTCGTTGACCTACGACGACGGCAGCGAGGAGCATTTCCCCACGAACCTGAAGGACTGGAAGGCAGGCGTGGCAGGTCCCGTCACACACGCCGCCATCTTCGACGGCGAGGACTATGACGAACATAAGCGCGGAGATATGTATTTCGATGCCTTGTTCAGCGAGCCGGAACTCAATGAGGAATTCCAGGGAAAGGTGTGGCCGACCGATGGCGCAGAGATTTATCATCGTTGGGACCTCGCGTTGTCTCCCGTCAAGGCCTACGCTTGGAAAGGTACGACAGGCGCAACCGACGACCAGTTCGGCAAGGTCAACATCGTCGAGGAGTTCGCTCCGGGCAAGCCCATGACGGTTCGTCCGGGCGAGACACTTGTGGTGGATTTCGGTCAGAACGCTTCCGCAGTTCCCGCCTTCGAGTTCAAAGCGAAGGAAGGCACCGTGCTGACTTGCCTCCCGAGCGAGTTATTGAACGACGGAAATGGCGCAAAGAGCCGCGGCATGGACGGGCCGGAAGGCAGCACGCACCGCCTCAACCTCCGCATCCCCGACACCGGCATGATACTCCGCTACACATTCGACGCCCTGAAAGGCTATCGGTCGTTCGTTCCTCGCAGCACCTTCTTCGGCTATCGCTACGTGTCGATAACCGCTACGGACGAGGTCACAATCCGTCGCATAAAGTCCGTCCCCGTCTCTTCCATCACGAAGGAAATGGAGACAGGCACTATCACGACGGGCAACGACGACATCAACAAGCTCATCTCCAATACGGTCTGGGGCCAACGCTCCAACTATCTCTCGGTCACGACGGACTGTCCGCAGCGCAACGAACGCCTGGGTTGGACGGCCGACACGCAGGTCTTCACGGAGACTGGAACGTTCTTCGCCAACACAGACCGCTTCTTCCATAAGTGGATGCGGGACATGAGAGACACGCAGTCGCCGACGGGCGCCTTCCCGGGCGTCGCGCCTCTCGCACAATATGGGGCAGGCGATGGCAAGGGCAACGGCGACATGATGAGGCTGGGCTGGGCTGATGCCGGCATCATTGTGCCTTGGACGGTGTGGAAGCAGTTTGGCGACAAAGACATTGTCGACGAGAACTGGGAGGCGATGGACCTCTTCATGGAACACATCTACGAGACGAAGTACGAGCATACCGTCATGACGGGCGAGAACGGCAACTACCAGTGGGCGGACTGGCTGAGCTATGAACCCCTGGAGAGTTGCAGCGGTCGGAGCCACGAGAACGGTCAGCCGAAGCCCGAGACGATAGTGTATTGGAACTACCTCAGCGCGTCGTATTGGGCAATAGACGCAGGCATGATGGCCGACATGGCTCGTGCCACAGGCCGCGACGCCGCTTATTATGACAAGATGCTGGCCGAAGCAAAAGCCTATATCCTTGATAAGTTCCTCAATGCCGACGGCACGTTCAAACTCGACATCCTCAACACGATGCAGACGCCGGCACTCTTCGCCCTCAAGAACAACCTGCTTCAGGGGGCTGCGAAGGACGCCATGATTGCCCGCCTCCGCAAGAACTTCGAGGAACACGACAACTGTCTGCAGACAGGATTCCTTGGCACATCTATCCTCATGCAGACCCTTACCGAGAACGGCATGCAGGACATCGCCTACGAGCTCCTCTTCCAGCACAAGAACCCGTCGTGGCTCTACTCCGTCGATAACGGCGCAACCACCATCTGGGAGCGTTGGAACTCGTACACCGTGGACAAGGGCATGGGCCCGCGCGGCATGAACAGCTTCAACCATTATGCTTACGGATGCGTCTGCGAATGGCTTTGGGAAACCGCAGCCGGCATAGCTGCCGACCCGACGCAGCCTGGCTTCAAGCACATCATCATGAAGCCCGTTCCCGACAAGCGCCTGGGACATCTCAAGGCGGAGTACAAGTCTGCAGCCGGCACAATCAAGAGCGAATGGCGGTATAAGGGCGACCAATGGACATGGACCTTCACCATCCCCAAAGGCACCACAGCCACCGTCACCCTCCCTGGCGAGACGACTGCGAAGGAATACACAGCCGGCACATATACTATAAAGAAATAGGAAGTAAGATGCGCCTGCTTTTGTTCCTCTTTTTCATGCTTCTCGCTTCTTCCTTAGCTGCGCAGAAGTATGATTGGGACGACTTCGTGGAGGAGTACACAAGCGATGTGGAGCGGGCAGAAGAAGAGGACCTTCAGCTGCATCTGCAGGAGTTGAAGGAGCTTTCGGAGCATCCAATTAACATCAACACGGCAACTGTGGAGGACTTTCTGCAGTTGCCGTTTCTCTCTGAGGCACAGATTGAGCAGATTCACGCCTACATCTATCTGCACGGACAGATGCAGACGCTCTCGGAGTTGCGACTCGTGCCGCTCATCGACGACGTGACGCGCAGGCGGCTTTCGCTCTTTGTCTATGCCGAGCCGATACAGCAAAACGCCAAAGACAAGCTGTTTAGGAGCCTCCGCCACGACTTCTCGACACGCCTCGACATCCCTCTTTATTATAGGGTAGGGCAGCAACAGAAGAACGGTTATCGTGGCGATGCGCTCTACCACCGCATTCGCTATCAGATAGGCAACAGCCGGCATTTTCAGGCAGGGCTGCGAGTGGAGAAGGACGCAGGCGAGCGTTATTACGACAGCTACGGGGCGTATGCCATGCTGCACGACGTCGGCATCCTCGACAAGGCAATAGTCGGCGACTACCGCATCGGGTTTGGCGAGGGCTTGGTGCTGGGCGGAAGCACTTGGAACAGCAAGAGCACGCCGCCGCTCAAGACACAAGGCGGCATCCGTCCTATGACAGGCATGGACGAGACGAACTTCCTCCGCGGTGCTGCCGTCACGCTGTCTTTGTCCAAGCACCTCAAGTTGAGCACCTTCGGCTCATACCGAAAGCGCGATGCCACGCTGACAAGTGAGGGCGAAGTGCAGACCTTGCGGACCGACGGCTACCATCGGACGGCATCGGAATGGGAGCGACGAAGGAATGTGGGCAGCACCATGCTTGGCGGCAACATTGCCTGGTACAACAAGGGCTTCCATCTGGGGGCGACGGGCTACTGGCAGAAGTTCAGCCGCGTCCTCAATCCCGGCAGCCAGCAGTACAGGGCGATTTATCCGAAAGGAGATGCTTTCGGCACGGCAGGCGTGAACTACGGCTACACGCGCTACCGCCTGTCCTTTGCCGGAGAGACGGCCTACAGCTCTGCCGGCGGCGGCTGGGCAACCATCAATCGCGCGTCGTGGACGATTACTCGGAACTACATCCTCTCTGCCGTCCAACGCTTCTATGCCTATCAGTACTACTCGTTCTACGCCAGTTCGCTCGCCGAGAACAGCAACGCGCAGAACGAGAGCGGCGTGCTTCTCCACCTGCAAGCGGAACCTTTGGCTGGTTTGCAGCTGACCGCCTATGCCGACTTCTTCCATCATCCCTGGCCGCGTTACCGCATGACGCACAGCAGCACAGGCCAGGACTTCATGCTGCAAGGCAGCTACACACTCTCGAGGCAACACACGCTCCTCGCTCGCTACCAACTGAAAAGGAAAGAGAATGGCGACCTGATGGAGCCGCATCACCGCGTCAAACTGCAATGGACTTGCGAGCCTTCTGGCAAGTTGCGGCTGCAGACAACGGGCTTCTTCCACAATGTGCTGGGCAGGAACGGCTTCCTCGTCAGCCAAAATGCCCGATACATGTTGCCGAAGCCGAACTTGACGTTCAACGCACAGCTCGGCTACTTCAATACCGACGACTACCTGAGCCGCATATATCTGCAGTCGCCGGCACTCTACAGCACCATCTCGTCCGCCTCATACTACGGGCACGGCATGCTTGGCATCCTCGCGTGCCGTTGGAAAAGCAAGAATGAAAAGTGGTGGCTCGAAGCGCGTTACAGCCTGCTGCGCTACTTCGACCGCGACGAGCAAGGCACCGCCCTACAGCGAATCCTCAGCCCTTGGAAGAACGACCTGTCTGTTCAGACGAGGATAAGGCTTTAATCATACAGTAGAGGCCGAGCAGGACAAAGGGGACAGAGAGCAGTTGGCCCATGTTGAAGAGCATGCCGTCCTCGAAGGCTTCCTGGTTCTCCTTTGTGTACTCGATGAAGATTCTGCTTGTGAAGATGAGGAAGAGGCAGAGGCCGAAGAAGAAGCCGCTGCCCACCTTCTGCGGATAGCGACGGTAGAAGAACCAATGAATGCCGAAGAAGATGGCGTAGCAGATGGCCTCGTAGAGCTGCCCCGGGTGGCGAGGGAGCATGTCAACCTTCTCGAAGATGAAAGCCCACGGCAGGTCGGTCGGCCTTCCTATTATCTCGGAGTTCATGAGGTTGCCGAGGCGGATGGCACAGGCACAGATGGGCGTGACGATGGCGACATTGTCGAGGACGTGCAGGAACTTGAGGCCGACGTGCTTGGCATAAAGCCAGAGAGCAATCATGAGGCCGAGCGTGCCACCGTGGCTCGCCAGCCCTTCGTAGCCGGTGAACGTCCAGCCTTTGCCCGGAACATTGCGGAAAGGCAGCAGCATCTCAACAGGATGTGACAGGTAATAGCCCGGCTCGTAGAACAGGCAATGCCCCAATCTTGCGCCTATAAGGATGCCGAGGAAGCAATACATGAACATCGGCTCGAACTGCTCCTCACTGATCTTCTGCTGTTTATAAAGCCTGTGCATCAAGAGATACACAGAAACAAGGCCAATCGCCCAGAAGAGCGAGTACCAACGAATGGCGAAGAAGCCCAGGTCGAGGGCAACGACATCGGGATTCCAAGTGATATATTGAAATTGCATTTCAGATTAAAGATTAAGGATTAAAGCTACACGTTGAATCTAAAATGCATGATGTCGCCGTCCTGCACGACATAGTCCTTGCCCTCGACGCTCATCTTGCCGGCGTCGCGGACGGCGGCTTCCGAGCCGTAGTGGATATAGTCCTCGTACTTGATGACCTCTGCGCGGATGAAGCCTTTCTCGAAGTCCGTGTGGATGACGCCGGCACATTGCGGTGCCTTCCAGCCGCGGCGGAAGGTCCAGGCCTTCACTTCCATCTCGCCTGCCGTGATGAAGGTCTGCAGCGTGAGCAGGTGGTAGATGGCCTTGATGAGGCGGTTGCAGCCGCTCTCCGTCAAACCGAGGTCTTCGAGGAACATCTGCTTCTCTTCGTAGGTCTCGAGTTCTGCGATGTCGGCTTCCGTCTGTGCTGAGATGATGAGCATCTCGGCATCCTCGCCCTTGATGGCTTTCTTGACGGCCTCCGTATAGGCGTTGCCTGTGGCAGCCGACGCGTCGTCGACGTTGCAGACATAGAGGACGGGCTTCGTGGTGAGCAGGAAGAGGCCGGCGGCTGCCGTCAGTTCGTCTTCGGTCTCGAAGCTGACGCTCCGAGCACTGAGGCCTTTGTTGAGGGCGTCTTGGTAGCGGAGCAGCACGTCGAGCTCAACCTTGGCCTGCTTGTCGCCGCCCACTTTTGCCTGTTTCTCCACTTTCTTGATGCGGTTCTCGATGGTCTCGAGGTCTTTGATTTGCAGTTCCGCATCGATGATTTCCTTGTCGCGGACGGGATTGACGCTGCCGTCAACATGCACGATGCCGTCGTTGTCGAAGCAGCGTAGCACATGGATGATGGCGTCGCACTCGCGGATGTTGGCCAGGAACTGGTTGCCCAGGCCTTCGCCCTTGCTGGCGCCTTTCACGAGACCGGCAATATCGACGATGTCGCAGACTGCGGGCACGATGCGTCCCGGGTGCACGAGTTCGGCGAGCTTGGTCAGTCTCTCATCGGGGACCGTTACCTGGCCGAGTTGTGCATCGATGGTACAGAAAGGGAAATTGGCTGCCTGAGCCTTTGCGCTCGACAGGCAGTTGAAGAGGGTTGACTTGCCTACATTGGGAAGGCCTACTATGCCGGCTTTCATTTAATTATATTGAACATTGAATATTGAACATTGAACATTGGGGCGACGACCCTTCGCTTGCTTAGAAATCATTAAAGCAGTCGTTCTCTGCGGCTTGTATGGCCATGCATTCCATCTCGATGAGCCATGATGGACGGCACACGGGAGCGAGTGTGAAGACTGTGGGGATGTGCGGATACTTCTTGCGGAACATCTCCTTGACGGTTTCGAAGTCGGAGCCATCGCGCAGATAGACAATGAGTTGAGCTGCGTTGTTCATGGTCATTCCTGCTTCCTCGAGGAGTTTCTCCACGTTCTCCCACATGCGTTTCGTCTGCAGCTCGATGTTCCCCACATGCTCCACTTCGCCCTTGTTGTTGATGCTGGCTGTGCCGGAGATGATGGCGTGGTTGCGGTCTCCGAACTGCAGCAGTGTGCCTCGCTCGAAGGTCACTCCGTACTCGCTGGTGCGGTTGAGGTGCGATGCGGCATAGAGGTAGCGCTGCTGCTCTGGCTTGAAGCCTTTCAGGGCATAGCATCCCAGCTGGATGATGGCCTTTGGGTCGGGCGGATTTCCGCCGATGCCTGTGGAGGCGATGTAGTGTGTCTCGGGCGTCAGGCCGTGCAGGGTGAAGTTCTCCCAACGGGCAACCACGAGGCCTTTGTATTGTGTATCGACATCGCGGACGAAGAACCATGTGCGGATGCAGTTGTCTTCCAGAGTCATGTCATAGCTTTCGAGGAGTTTCGCATAGTCCACCAGGAGGTGTTCCGACTGCCCGTAGCTGCTGCCCTCGCTCGTTGTCATGCCCATTGTCCACAGGTGTTCGTAGCCGTTGTGGCGCACGATGGTGGACTGTTTCTCGTCGGCATTCGGTGTGATGTCTGTGCCGCGTTGCAGGTAGAGCCACAGAGCGATTTTGCTTCCGTCGAGTGGCGGTTGCTGAATGTATGAAACGGTGCATGTGTCGTCCTGTCCCATGAGAGGCCTTTGATTAGTGGCATCGGACAGGAAGTACCGCTTGAAGACGGGTTTGGCGCCTTTTATGTCTTCTGACTCAAGCAGTTGGGTTTCCGCCTGGCAGATGCGTCGGAACTGTTCCAGAAAGGCTTCGCCTCGCGATTCGACGTGCAGGATAGCGTGGTATTCCGCAGTCTTTTTCTCTGGGGCAAAGGCCGTCAGTTCGATAGTGGCACCGAGTTTTTCCAGATATTTTTTCTTAAATTGCATGGTGCTTTATGTAATATTGGGTGCAAAGGTACGATAAATAATTGAAAATTGAAAATTGCATATTGAAAATTATTGCGTGATGAAGAAAAACGCCTTGCAGGGGGCTTGAAAACGCCGCGTGCGGCGATGCCAATTTCCGCGTGCGGCGATGCCAATCCCCGCGTGCGGCGATTGCCATTTCCGCAGGCGGCGTTTGGAGCTATGGCGTGAGGCGTTCTATCCAGCTGTCTATCAGGTAATTCACTTCCTCGAGGTTTGTCTTGAACTGACTGCTGAGGATTTCTGTGTGGTTGTGTGTGAGCAGATGCTCTCCTCCCTCGTTGAGGATGAGATGGAGCAGGGAGCGTTCCACATTTCCGCTCTCCACGCGGAGCATCCCCTCTTGCCTCGTGCTCGGCACATCCACGAGGTTGGCTCTGGCGTTGCCTTCCGTCAGGTTCAGTCCGGCTGCCGAGCGCCCGTTTCCTCCGTGGCATTGGATGCAAGCGCGATTGAAGATGGCTGTCTGCAAGACACCGAAGTGCCCCGCATCCACTGTGCCCAGGTCGAGCCGGATGGTGTCGCGAGCGCTCTTCTCGGCGTGCTCCGACATATTGATTGTGGCAAGGGAGATGATGCGTTTGCGCAGTGAATTGGTCAGCGCCACCTCCACCGTCTGCACCTCATTGCTGATGTTCGACAGGACGATGCTGACGGGGGTTCCGTCCTCGGCACTCGAGGGCAATGCCCTTTGCAGCAGGGCGAATTTGCTGTCCGCAGTGAAGCCCGCCACAGCCAGTGTGTAGCCCGTACCTTCCCATTCGCTGAGGTTGCTCAGGCGGGCAGTCACCTTCACCGTTTTGCCCTTTTCATCGACAGTATAGACCTTTTCTTGAATGTCGCCGCTGTCGCAAGCTGCAAGCCCGACGACCGCACATATATATAATATATAATGTATAGGTTTCATTAGTAGAGACTCTAACTATGAACTATGGACTATGAACTATGGACTATTTAGAAGCTGTACTGCAGCTGCAAGGTTGCGGCGTGTGTGCTCAGCCCCAGGTCGTCGTTGTCGCGGTCCAGTTGCGTCTCGTGTCCGTACCTGCCCGTAAACTGATACATCGCCGAGAGTTTCAGGTTGCACTTGTTGACATAGTAGTTCACCACGGCAGCCGGCATGTTGAGGATGCCGTCCTTGCCCGAGCCGTTGCGGTCGAGGAAGTCGTAGCGGAAGCCAGCCTGCAGACTCTTCGTGAAGAAGTAGCCCACCTGTCCGTACGCGCCCCAGAAGTTGTAGCTCGTGTCGATTTTCTGCCTTTTGGTGAAGCTGACGTGCATCCAGTAGGCCTCTGCTGCGGCGTACCAGCGGCCGTAGAGCATGCTCCACTCTGCGCCGAGCCGCGTGTCGTTGGTGCTCTCGCTCTCACTCTCCACGTTGATGCCGCCGCTCACGCCAAAGAGCATGTGGCGTCCCTTGAGCATGTGGCTGTTTCCCTGCGTGGCAGGCATGTTGCCCCAAGGCATGAAGGTGAGGCGACCGGCATAGAGCAGGGAGGGGATGTGGGCGTCGTCGGAGAGCGTCTTCGTCGCGCTGTTCACGCCGCTGCCGCTGCCGTTCCAGAGTCCCACCTCGTAGCCCATCATCCAGCTGTCCGGCTTCTTATTGAGCCTTGCCTTGCCGTGGAACTGGAAGCCGAGGTCAAAGCCTGTGCCGATACTTGGTGTGACGGCGTTCAGGCTATAGGGCATGATGACCGAGGCTGTCAGCGACGTGGGCAGACAGGGGAAGAGTGTCTCGCCAAGCGTGGTGAGGTAGGCGTGGAAGAAGGGCGTCTTGAACTTGCCGGCACGGAAGCGTGCGGCAGGCGAGATGCGGTAGTCCACCCAGGCCTGTTGCAGGACATTGCCGCCGCTGCCGGCAGCATTGATGCTCAGGTTGTAGTCGAGCCGGCCAAAGGTGGTGCCTGTGAAACCCAGGATGGCGTAAGGCATCGAGAAGCCCGAGTTGGCCACATTGTCCTGGTTGTACGCTTTGTCCAGACCCTCGTCGTCATAGTAATGGTATTGGCCTCTTGCCTGCATGAACAGGTACGGCTTGAAGATGAATCGGCCGTCGCGCGACTGCAGCGTGAAGCCTCTGTCGTCAGCTATGCCCAGCACGCCGTTCTCCATGTCGATGCCTTCTGTCTGCTGCCCGAGGTCGGCACTCCTGAAGTTGTACTTCTCGAAGGTGATGTTTCTCTCCTTCTCATGTTCCTCGGCCATAGTTGGCAAGGCGAGAAGGCTGACTAAAAGTAGTATGTATGTCTTTTTCATATTATAACTATGAACTTTAAACTATGAACTATGAACTTTATTACAGGCTCTCCAGGAACTTTATGAGGGCCGAGCGGTCGTCCTTCTCCATCTTCGCGAAGAGGTTCTTGCTGGCCTCTCCCTCGCCGCCGTGCCACATGATGGCTTCCGTCAGGTTGCGTGCCCGGCCGTCGTGCAGGAAGTAGGTGTGTGCGTTGACCTTCTCCTGCAGTCCTATGCCCCAGAGCGGCGTCGTGCGCCATTCGTTGCCTCGGGCCAGACCGCTCACATAGTTGTCGTTCAGGCCGACGCCCATCAGCTCGCTGCCCATGTCGTGGAGCAGGTAGTCGCTGTAGGGATGCACCGTCTGTCCGCCCAGCCACGGCAACTCTGTGCCGTTCAGGAGCGTGGCGCCGCGCGGTCTGGTGTGGAGCGTCGTGACGTGGCAGAGGTGACACTTCGCTTCGTAGAACTTCTGCTCGCCAATCGCAACGAGTTCCCGCTCGTTGATGGTGCGCCCTTTGTAGGCGGCAGGCTGCTTCGTGCTGCCCAGCCTCCTGGCCGGTACACCAAGCCCGTGCAGGTAAAAGTCCACATCCTCCATGTCCTCGGTCGTGACGTCGAGCTTGTCGTAGAGCAACCCCATCATCGAACCCTCCTGCATCTGCGACTGGCCTTCACATATCTCTTCGGGATAACGGCTGTTGGTCGCGCCCATGTCCGACGAGAAGCCAAGCTCGACCGTCAAGTCCGCGTGCTGTGCCTTGTTGCCCGAAAGCCCCAGTTGCCGGATGCCGCGCTCGGTGATGTAGTTGCAGCGGCCGCTTATGCCATACTCCGGATAGTTCGACTTTGCCGCAAGCTGCTCTATCTCATTCCTGTCGAGGGCCATCATCTGCCCCATGCCTACATGCCGAAGCGGAATGCGGACGGTGCAGAAAAGCTCATCGGGATTGATGGGCTCGCCTGTCTCGCCGTAGCCTTTATACCAGTCGGTGATGGTGTATTCGGGATAGGCGAGGCTGTACGTCTCACCGTCGGGGAAGGCGAACGACTGCTCGTGCCAACGACATTCGAGCTTGCCTTCAGCCGTCACACCGTAGATGCTCTGGTCGTGCAAAACACGCCCATAGTTCTGGAAGAAGGCGCCGTTCTTCCTCGTGACATAGACAAGCATCGAACTGAACCCATAGCTGCCGGAACCATAGACCGGTGTGCCGTCGGCGTCGGTGCCTGTCTGCGTCCACAAGGCCGGCTTCGTCCTGCCTGCATTCCGATGGCAAGAACCGCAGGAATAGCCTGCATAGACAGGGCCAAGACCCGCAGCCTGCGTCAGAGCATCGTCGTAGAGGCCATCGCCATTGACGAAGCGGCGCGAGTTCGCCTTGATGTTCTCCACCCAGTCGGCTTCCGTGTCGTAGGCAAAGCTCGAGTTGATGAACACCGTGCTCGTGCCTGCACTCAAGGCATAGCCTTCGTGCGTCTCGAAGTCCGCTGCAGAAAAGCACTCATCCTCCCTGTCGCAAGCGACAAGGAGGAGTGCTAAGCATATATAAATAATGTGTCTCAATGTTCAATCTTCTGTGTTCGATGTTCAATGAACCAACGTCTCAATTTTCAATCTTCAATCTTCAATCTTCAATGTTCAATGTTCAATTACCAATTCTTCTCGGCTGTCCGTTCTTGAAGAGCAGGAACTCGAGCGTATGGAACCCGCGGATGCTCTGGGCATCGGCAATGCCCTCGTTCTCCTCATCGTAGTCGCCGCTCCAATCCAGGCCGGAGAAGTCGCCGCTGCGAAGCACGTTCTTAATAGCATCCTGGTCGAGAGGCCACGAATCCATATTGGGGTCAAGGCCAAGTTCGTCGACGGGACCGAACAGGAAGGCCTCGCTCATCTCCCAAGGCTGACGGGCAGCCATCCATGCTGCGGCTGCTGCTTCGAAGGTCGCATTGGAGGGACTTGCCGCAAGCGCCTGCACAGCAGAGTGAAGGGCGGCATTTGCGTCTGCAAGGTCCTTGTAGGTCGGCAGCACGACGACATCGACATAATCGGCCACGATGGCTTTCAGCTCTGCTTGGTCCTCGAAGTTCTCGACCTTTGCCTTCAGCGTGCGTAGGGTATTCTTCAGGTTGTTGCAAGCCTCCATAGCAGTGAGCACGCTCGGATTGCCTATGTGGCTGCGGAAAGGAGCGGCCATGCCCTCGATGGAGTTGATGGCGGCGGTGATGCCGGCATTCACTTGGTTTGCGAACTCGGCCTGTCCGTTGTTGCGCAAATAGGCAGCGATGCTGTGGCTTCCCTGAGTGCCTTTGTAGGTGCAGTTGAAGGCGTTCTGGATGGAGCGGATGTTGTTTGCGTAGTCTTGAATCGAGTGGAAGCTGTACCAGGACTCAACGGCATAGACTGCCTCTGTGTACTTCTTGTTCTCCCACTTGTCGCGCGGGTCGCCGATCTTGCTTTCCCCAACCTCGTTCGAGATGTCGATGCAGCCGTCTATAATCTGCTCGATGCAGTTGTTGGGGCTGGTGTAAGCGCCTTTCACTTCCTTGAAGGTTGTCTGATAGGCTTCCCCGTCAAGGCCTTCGTTCCATGCCTTGTAGAGCTTTGCGGCGTCGTCCTTCAGGCGAGAGGACACGGCGGCTGCATAGTTGCACCAGTTCGTCTGATAGTCCGCATAGTTGGCGTCGGTCTCGTTGATTGTGACGTCGGCTGTGCCCTCGGGCATTGTTTCAACAGGATCCACGATAACCTTGTTGTCGTCTGAGTCTTTGCTGCACGATACGGCAGTCAGTGCGATGGCAATTGTGCCAAGGATAAAGATGTTCTTTTTCATGTTGTTTGTTTAATTTATTAGAGATTCTGGTTATTCCTATTGCTTTGATTATTCTGAGGACTCTGGGCTCTCTGATTATTCCGTTTATTCTGAGAAGCCATAGAAGCTCCTTTTCCCCTTAAACCAGCCGGTGAAGGCGATGCCCAGCGCGAACTCGTTCTCGCTGTTGTACTTGCCGCCGCCTATTCTGCGGGTTGTGTAGTCGGCCTTTATTATAATATAAGGTATAGGACGGTAGTTGAGGCCGAAGGTCCACATGGAGGTCTTGAGACGCGCCTCCATCACCTGTCCTGCCTCGCCTTTCTCCTGAGCGTTGTAGTACTCGTAGCGGGCGAAGGGAATGATGTCGGGGGCCTTTGTGCTGTGGAAGAAGCCCTTCAGGCGCAGGCCGCCCTCGATGCCGTAGCTGACGGCTTTGCTTGCTATGGGTGCCGTCTTGGAGTACGGGCTGGCGTTGCTTTGGCGGACATTGCGGGCGCTGAGCAATGTGCTGTTGCCCACCTTGCCGCTCAGTATGTTGCCGCGGACGATGCCATAGCGATGCTGATACTGTGCATCGACGCTCCATAGGTTGACGGGCACGCGGAAGCTGTAGGTCGTAGGCTTGTCGGCGTTCGATGCCGCGTTCTGCACGTGATACCAGCTGGAGCCCACTCGCAGACCCGGAACGCCTGTGTAGTTGATGCGGAGCACATAGCCTGGGGAGGTGAAGTTGTCGGTCTCGAAGAAGCCCTGCTTGCCCTTGTTCACCCAGTTGTTGCGGTCGAAGCCGTTGGCGTTGAGGCCTGCCACGACCTGTGCTTCCCAGTTGAACGAGGCCCACTTCCTGCCCACCTGTCCGAAGAGGCTGAGGCCGGTCTCGTGCCAGGTGTTGGGGATGATGCTCGTCTCGCCCTCGGGCCGTACGGTGCCGAAGAAGTTGATGGGCTCGTGGTGCGCGTTGTTCAGTCCGACAGGCACGATGATATGACCGGCGCGGACATTGAAGTACTGGTTGAGGTGGTAGGTGATGTGGAACTGCTCGATGGCAACCTCGCCGCCTTTCTCCACCTCGGTCTCGTACTCGCCGTTTTCCGAGTTCTCTATCTCGAAGGCAGAGCCGGTGCCGCCGCTCTCGAACTCTACCTCCACGCCTACGTTCCAGTGCTTGTTGAACTTGTAGTCGCCAGCCAGGACAAAGCGAGGGATGGAGATGGTGTTGCGGTGCATGCGGGTATTGCCCTCGCTGCTGCCGTAGAAGCGGTTGGTGCCGTAGTCCTTGAAGGCAGCCACCGCCTCGCCATAACCGCCGATGCGGAAGCGCTCGTAGCTGTCTATCTCGGTAGAGTCCGTGTTCCATTGTGCCGAAGCAGAGCCGGCAATGAGCAGCATCAAAGCTGCAAGAGATGATTTTGTCATAGTCTTTTGTTTTTCTTAATCCTAGGGCTTCCTAGGCTCTCCTAGGTTTTCCTAGGCATTTCTAGGATTTCCTAGAGCTTCCTAGGCTCTCCTAGGTTTTCCGGCGGCAAAGGTACGGCGACTTCCCGTTCCCTGCAATACGCAAAAAATATGATTTTGCCCTCGGAAGCCTCTCCCAGCCATACCTAATAATGATGAAATTGCCGTTCTTTGAACAGAATGTTCAATCTTCAATCTCCAATCTTCAACAAAAAAGCGTACCTTTGCATTGAATTAAACAGTAAATAGTAAACCATCAAACAATAAATAACAGAGGTGACCGAGAAATATCATTCCACAGACCCTATGAGCGACGTCATCAGTGATGACTATCGCATCTTGCAGATAATTAGCCGTTTCGGCATCAAGCTCGGCTTTGGCGACCAAACGGTGGAGGCCACTTGCCGCAATGCCGGAGTGGATGTCAGCACATTCCTGACGGTCGTCAACTATGTGAAAGACGCCGCACACGCCCGCATCAGCGAGATGGCGGAGCAGGTGGATGTGCCGGCGCTCATCGCCTACCTGAAGAACTCCCACAGCTACTTCGTCGATTTCCGCCTGCCTGGCATCCGGCGCAAGCTGCTCGAGGCCATCGACCTCTCCAGCGGAAACCGCCTGGCGATGCTCATCCTGCGCTTCTACGACGAGTATGCGCAGGAGGTGGAGCGGCACATGACCTTCGAGAACAACCATGTGCATCCCTATGTGGAGACGCTGCTGCAAGGGAACTTGCCACAGGAATCCTTCCGAAGCATCGAGGAACAGTACGACGAGCAGCACGCCAGCATCGAGAAGAGCCTCAGCGAGCTCAAGAGCATCATCGTGAAGTACTATCCCAGCGACAACAACGCATCGCTCATGGGCGAAGTGCTCATGGACATCTTCATGACGGACGAAGACCTCCACAGCCATTGCCACATGGAGGACACGCTCTTTGCCGAGTGCATCCGCAGGCTCGAGCATGAAGTCAGGCTGAAGGGCGGACAGCCCATTCCCGATAGCTGCGAGGAGAAGGGCGAAGCGTCGAACAACGCCCTCAGCGAGCGCGAGAAGGAAATCATCGTGCAGGTCGTGAAGGGCCTCTCCAACAAGGAGATAGCCGAAGCCCTCTTCATCTCGGTCAACACGGTGATGACGCATCGCCGCAACATCAGCCGTAAGCTCCAGATACGCTCCGCCGCAGGCCTCACCATCTACGCCATCGTCAACGGCCTCGTCAACCTCGACGAGGTGCAGCTCTAGGCTCCCCGTCCTGACGGATTTGCAATCCGGCAGTATTAAATCGGGGATTTCAAATCCCCACTTATCTGCGGACGGATTTCAAATCCGCCCGAACTGTGCATCCTCAACTCCCCTCCCATCTGAGGGGAGGGGAAGAGCGAAGCGAGGGGTGGGGAAATCATCTTTCTGTAAAATGACAAAAAGTAACTAAATCAGCCATCTTGCTTACATCTTGATTTTCCGCGATTCGCCGAGAATCGCTTAAAAAGTCGTCGCCCTTACTTTTGCACCAAAAATCGGTTTTTTGCGCTTAGAACGCGATTGTTTCATAACTGCATGATTTACAAGAGGCATTTCCTGATGGTCAATGCCCGAAGACCAATGTCCGATGCTCGGATTGACAACTCCAGATAGCAAAAACACCCCATTTCATCGCGAAAAATGCTATTTTCGGCTGTAGAAATCCGCCAACGCAGGCAGCGGAAAATCCAAACGCCGCCTGCGGAAATTGCCAACATCGCCTGCGGAGTTTCCAAACGCCGCCTGCGAAGTCTGCAAACGCCGCGTTTTCCGGCTCCAAATTTTCCATTTTGCGCCCGTAAAAATTTCGTGTGAAAATAGCAAAAAGAAAGCGAGAAGGCATAAATATTGACATTTTGATTTTTCAGAGACCTCGTGTCCCAGTCCAAACCACCAAGTCCGATATCCCCTGTTATTAAACCAAATTCTCCTTTTTTTTCTTTTTAAAGAAAATAAATATGCTTTTTCTTTGCATGAACCGCAAAAAGAAGTACCTTTGTGCGCGATTTGGATAAAGTTCAGGTTCCTACTACCCTCAACCCCACGCTGTAGCTGCTTGTTCTTACCCCCTTCGGTCATTACGACGACAATCAAACAAAACAACATATTTCAATAAACAATTTAAAAACTTTATCAAAATGAAAAAAAATCTATTCAACAAGTTTTGGCTGCGTGTCGGCATGCTCGTAGCCGTAATGACCACCGCCCTAGCTGGAACAGTTTGGGCAGCAGAAGAGAGTGTAACATTCTCTGAACAAAATTATGTAAATAACGAAACCATTGATGAGTATGTAGGAACGGCATTCAGTATTACTTTTGATAAAGGAACAAACTCATCAAATGCTCCAAAGTATTTTACATCAGGAACAGCTATTCGTTGCTATGGTGGTAACTACTTCATTGTAACCAGTTCCTATACTATAACTAAAATTGTTATTAGTTTTGGTAACGGTGACGGCTCAAACAAAATTACTACAGATGTAGGAACATACACTAATGGCACTTGGACAGGCTCTGCTTCGAGTGTGAAATTTACTATTGGCGGCTCAACAGGCAATAGACGTATAGATGGTGTTACTGTTACTTATTCTACTGGCGGTTCTTCTGCTGTAGAGACCACAACTACCATTGATGCAACAAGCATTACAAACACAGATGTTTATGCTGGCACAGCTGCAGGTTCTTTGTCTGCAACAGTTACGGCTAATGGCTCTGCCGTTTCTGGTGCAACCGTTGCTTGGAGTTCAAGCGATGAGGACGTTGCTACCATTGATGCAGATGGTGCAGTTACCCTTGTTGGAGCAGGCACAGTTACCTTCACTGCCACCTATGCAGGTGTGGCTAATACCTATCAGTCTTCTTCTGCCACATACGAGATGACAGTTACTAGCAGTGCTCCTTATGTGCAGCCGACAGAAATAGAGATAGCTCTCAATGACAATTTCTTTGGTACAAACTATGGTGGCTCAGCAGCTGGCATTACAGATGATACTCCTATCAGCGGAACAAAAGACAATGTAACAATAACATATGCTGGCGGTGGTAATCACTATGTCAATGACTCTCAAATTCGCTTCTATCCGAATAACAAACTGACATTTGACGCTCCAGAAGGATATGAAATCAAGAGTATTGTTTTCACTTCTGCAGGAACATGGAGTGCAACAATTTCTGCCGATAATGGAACTTATAACTCGAGTTCTAAAACCTGGACAGGTTCAGAATCATCTGTTCTTTTCACTGGTAGTGGAAGTAGCCGTTGTGATATGTCCAAAGCTACTATCACTATTGGTCTGCCTAGCACAGATCCCTCTATTTCTGCAAGCGATGTGAACATCGCATACAACGCAACAAGTGGTAGCATCAACTACACAATCAGCAATCCCGTTGAAGGTACATCTCTCACGGCATCAACAACTGCTAATGCTAATTGGATTTCTAATTTTGTTGTAGGTGAAAGTGCCGTGACATTTACTGCTACTGCAAATGAAGCAACAGAAAGCCGCTCTGCTACTGTTACTTTGACCTATGGCTCTGTAACTAAGGAAGTGACAGTCACTCAGGCTGCTGCTCCTGTCATTTACACAACTATTCCCGCCCTCTTTGAAAAAGCAACAGAAGTAGGGAGCACAGCAACAGATGTGAATGTAACCTTCAATAATTGGGTTGTTTCTGCCATTTCAACAAATGGCAAGAATGTCTTTGTTACTGACAATGCAGGTAACGGTTTTATTATCTATGATACTAATGGTGGTTTGAACAACACCTATTCAGTTGGCAACATTCTTTCTGGTACAGCAGTAGCTTGTAAGGTGCAAAAGTTTAATGGCTCTGCAGAGGTTACTGGTTTGAATGCTTCTGACCTGACGATTACTACAGGTGGCTCTGTAACAACAGCCAATGTCGCAATGGCAAGCCTCGCTGGTGTGAATACTGGTGCACTTGTTAGCTATGAGAACCTCACTTGCAGTGTTGATGATAGCGGTAGTACCACTAAGTATTATCTTACTGACGGCACAACCTCTATTCAGGTTTACAACTCTCTGTTTGCTTTTGGTGCTCTTGAAGCAGGTAAGGTTTATAACATCACAGGTGTTTATCAGCAGTTCAACAGCACCAAGGAAATTCTTCCTCGCAGTGCTGCTGACATTGAAGAAGTTGAGGCACCTGTCCAAACAACCGTTACTGCAGGAACATTGAGCCATGTTGAAATATCAAGTCTTTATGATGGCGACATGGAAGATATTACGTTGGGTGATAATGTGGCAGTAGGCACATTGGTTTACTTCTCTCTCAGCGTTACAGAGGGATATACTTTGGAGAGCGTCACTGTTCTGGATGCAAGCAATAACGAAGTGACCTTAACAGAAACCCAAGGTGCTTGGTCGTTCTATATGCCTAACAGCAGTGTGACAATCAATGCTACAGCAGTACAGGGTAGTGTAACACCTGTTACTGGTGACAAGTATGTGAAGGTAACTTCTACAGATGACCTCACCGATGGCCAGTACCTCATCGTCTATGAAGAGGGCAGCGTAGCCTTCAATGGTGGTCTTGAAGAATTGGATGCTGCAAGCAATACGATTAGTGTGACTATCAGTAATAACGAGATTGCAGCAGATGAAACAACAGAAGCAGCAGAAGTTACGATTGCCGCAATGGAAGACGGATATTCTATATGTTCAGCAAGTGGGCTTTATATCTATCATACAGGAAGCAAGAACACGTTGAACACAAGCGAAGAAGCTCAAGCAAATATCATTACATTCAACGACGGCAATGTATCCATAACAGTTGGTGATTATAGTTTGTATTTTAACAGCGCACTTGGTCAAGAACGTTTCCGTTACTATAATAAGACTGGTCAGCAAGCTATCCAGCTCTACAAGAAGGTAGAGGAAGTTCCCACCTCTCAGACTGTGACTGTAAGTCCTGCCGGTTATGCCACAATAGTTGCTGCCGCAAATCTCGAAATTCCTACGGGTGTTGAGGTTTATGCTGCGAAAGTCAACGAGGGTGCTACTTCTGCTCAACTCACAGCAGTTACTGATGGCATTCCTGCTGGTGCAGCTGTCCTTGTAAAGGCAAGTGCAGGCACTTATGAGTTCACCTATACTACAGAAACTGTTGCTGAAATCACCAACAACGACCTCGTTGCTGCTACAGCTGCTGTTACTGCCGACGGCTCACAGTATTGCCTCGCTCAGTTTGATGGCGTTGGCTTCTACAAGGTGCAGGCTGGCATCGTGATTCCTGCAGGCAAGGCTTACCTCCAGGTTACATCTTCTGCCGGTCAGGCAAAGGCATTCTATGGCTTCGACGATGACGCAACTGGCATCGAGACCATTGACAACGGTCAACTGACAACAGACAACGGAGTTATCTACAACCTCGCAGGTCAGCGCCTCCAGAAGATGCAGCGCGGCATCAACATCGTGAACGGAAAGAAGATTCTGAAGTAAAAAAGCCTCACCCCAGCCCTCTCCTCAAAAGAGGGGTTGGGGAAGGAATATTTCTTTCGTAACTCTTAACTTTTAAAGAAAAAAAGGTATATATATTATGAAAAAGACATATATTATTCCCGAATCGCTGACTATACAGCTCGTAGCAATGCAAATGATGGCTCAGTCACTGACTGTCTATAGTGATTCAGACGCTCCAGTAATCGATGACCAAAGCCAAATCCTGACAAAGGAGAACAACTCGACCGACAAAGGCGTCTGGGACGAGGAGTGGTAAGCAGACTTGCGTCTGATGTCGGACGTAAGATGTATTGAATTGTCTCTCATCGCTCCTGCCCTTAAGTGGGCGGGAGCGATGATGAGGTTTTGAGAAGCGCAATTTTGAAAAGAATGAAGATGGCATTGCATCAGGCCGACGAGGAAAACATTATGAGCCGTTTCACGGAAAATCTGTTCTGGGACGCGGACCTGTCGAAGTTGGATTTGAACAAGTATCCTGCTTATGTGATTCAGCGTGTCCTGGAGTATGGGGAGATGCAGGATTGGAAGCTTATCAATGAGATTTACGAGCTGCCGAAAATTGTGGAGGTTTGTAAGGGCTTGCGTACCCTTGATCCCGTTTGCCTATCTTTCATCTGTGCTATATCACATACTAAGAAAGAAGAATACAGATGCTATCGTACCAGACAATCCAACCCAACACTTTGGAACTCCTGAGACGTCTGATGGCAGAACCTTTGTTCTCCGAGACTCGTCTGGTTGGCGGTACTGCTTTGGCCTTACAGTATGGGCATCGCAGTTCCATTGATTTGGATTTCTTTGGCACTATTGAGGAAGACACGCAGATAACGACCTCCGTCTTAGAACAAATAGGGCAAACTATTCCTGAAAGATGCACGGCGAAGATTAAGACTTATCGTGTCTGTGGCGTAAAGACTGATTTCGTCAGCTATGATTGCTATCCTTGGATAGACGACCCGATTCTTGAAGATGGCTTGCGCTTGGCTTCACCAAAGGATATTGCAGCGCTGAAGGTTAACGCTATTCTTGGGCGCGGAACGAGGAAGGATTTCGTAGATATGTATTTTCTCATTCAGCATTATGGTCTGTCTCAGATATTTGCTTTCTACAAGGAGAAGTATCCGAATTACTCTGAATATCGTGCGCTGTTAAGTCTCACTTATTTTGAAGATGCTGAGCAGAACCCTATGCCCCGAATGTTCAAGGATGTTTCGTGGGAAGAAATGAAACGCAGCATCCTATGGGCAGTCGAGGACTACAACAGACAATAAATTGTTATGATAATATACAAAAGTTTGTAAAACTAACTATGAAACGAACTTACATGACCTTGCTGCTGGCTGCAGTGGCGATGTGCACTTTTGCTGCTGCGCCGAACAGTTCGGGCGATTACTATAGGAACGCCGACGGCAAGAAGGGCGCTGCCCTGAAGACTGCGCTCTGCGGCATCATCCAAACGAATATAGAAAAGTCGTACGACTATCTTTGGACTGCATTCAGAACCACGGACAAGCGCAGCGACGGCAAGGTGTGGGATATGTATTCCAACATCACCAATTATACGTTCGGCACAGACCAAGCAGGTAATTTCGATGGGGAAAACCAAAAGTACAATCGCGAGCATTCGTTCCCAAAGAGTTGGTTTGGGGGAGAGGTGGGGCCGATGTACACCGACCTGCACCACATGTATCCTACCGACGGCTTTGTAAATAACAAGCGCGACAACTATCCCTTCGGAGAAGTGGGAAATGCCTCCTACTCCTCAGCCAACGGCTTCAGCAAACTGGGCACTTGTTCTGTCAGCGGATACTCAGGCACGGTCTTCGAGCCAAACGATGAGTACAAAGGTGACTTCGCGCGTACATATTTTTATATGGTGACGCGTTATGAGGAGAAACTCCCCGATTGGTACTCGAACTACAGTGATTCAAGGGCGACGCTTGACGGCAATACATATCCGGGCTTAAAGGCTTGGCAGCTGAGCATGCTTCTTGCCTGGGCAGCAGATGACCCTGTAAGCCAAAAGGAGACGGCTCGCAACAATGCTGTCTATGGCATTCAAGGCAACCGCAATCCTTTCATCGACTATCCTGGTCTGGAACAATACATCTGGGGCAGCAAGACGAACGAGGCCTTCAGCTACGACAACTACGATGGTGGCAGCAGTAGCGGAGGTCAAGGCGGAGACACACCTGCAGGCGACACTTATGTAAAGGTTACTTCTGCCGACGACCTCACCGACGGTCAGTATCTCATTGTCTATGAAGGCGGGAGTCTTGTCTTCGACGGTTCGCTGACATCGCTCGATGCCACGAAGAATACTCAGTCTGTCACTATCTCCGGCAATGCCATCAGTGCATCGGCAACGGTCAACGCCTCTGCCTTTACCATCACAGCAATTAGCGGAGGCTACTCCATAAAGAGTGCAAGTGGCTATTATATAGGCAACACGAGCGATTCTAACGGACTTTCTTCAAGCACAACCCAAAGCTATACGAACGCTATTTCCTTTGATGGAGATGGCAATGCCAATATCAAGAGCAGTGGTGGCGCATATCTCAGGTATAATGCCACATCAGGTCAGGAGCGTTTCCGTTACTTCAAGAGTTCTACTTATACAAGTCAGAAGGCCATCCAGCTCTACAAGTTCGTGGAGGCCGAACAGATAAACCCTACCACATACAGCACCCCTACGACTGTTCCTTACGGCTCATCATTCACGTTGGTTAATGGTACGCACTTTACTACCGACGGCTCTGTGACACTCAGCAGCAGCAACGAAGCTGTGGCCACTGTCGACGGGCTTACCGTTACGCCTGTTGCTGTGGGAGAATGCATCATCAGCGTCACTTATGGCGAAGGCACTGACTACAACTCAAGCAACAGTGTATTTATCTTTACGGTGACTCAACCGGAAGGGAAGACGGAGGCATACGTGGCCGAGTCAACGGAGACATTGGACTTCACATCAAATAGCTGGGATTTGCCAACCACAGGAACAAACACTACCAAGAGTTATACTAATGCCCAAGGCTATACTGTTACGTTAACTGCTTCATCCTCCTATTACTATAATGCACAGGATAAATATTTGATTCTTGGCAAGAGCGGCTCCACATTGACTCTTCCTGCTTTCGATAAGGCAGTAACAAGGATAGATGTTATTGGTAGAACGGGAGCTTCTTCTAAGGTTAAGCAGAACATCTATGTAGGCAATACTTCTGTCAGCACAGAAACAACAGGATCCACGGGAACAAATAGCTACATCATCGATGAATCCCATCGAAGTGCAGGAACGGTTTATACTCTACAGGTGACGAATGCTTATAACACTCAAATCACCAGCATTATCGTGCATTTTGCGACGAATAGTCTCACCACAAACCTGAATGCGAGCGGCTATGCCACCTATTGCTCCGAGTATCCTCTTGACTTCACCGATGCCGAGGACTACAGTGCATGGCAGATAACCGGTGTGAACGGGACAGCCATCACCTTCGAACAGGTGACGGGCAAGGTTAAGGGAGGCACAGGCCTCTTGCTGAAAGGCGAACCAGGCGCTACCATTGCGTTGACTTCTGCTGCCAGCGACAATGTGCTGGACGGCAATCTGCTTGAAGGCACTCTTGCTCCCACTTATGTTGAGGCAGATGCCTATTACGGTCTTAGCGGCCAGACCTTTGTCAAGGTCAACCCAGGCACAGCGCCCAAGGGCAAAGCTCTGCTTCCGGCAAGCGCTATTGGCGACAGCAATGTCAAAGTCTTAGCCTTCAGCTTCGATGATGACGCGACTGGCATTGAGACCATTGACAACGGACAACAGACAACAGACAACGGAGTTATCTACAACCTCGCCGGTCAGCGCCTCCAGAAGTTGCAGCGCGGCATCAATATCGTGAACGGTAAAAAAGTGCTCAGGAGATGAAGAAGTCATATATCATACCAGCATCGGAAGAGATAAGGCTTGGAGCACATAAGGTGCTGGCCGCTTCGCCCAATGTGACCGTCGACACCACCGGCTCTGTTGACGCAGCAAATGTTGAAGTCAAAAGCGCTTCCGACAAGAATGTCTGGAACGAAGAGTGGTAATAGGTAATACCTCAGCTTTGCCTCCTCCTTTAGAGGGGCAAGTCAATATAGAGCAGCCCGCTTGACATTTTTTGTCAGGCGGGCTGCTTTTTTGTTGTACTTTATTTGCATCTATATACAGAAATATGGAATATCCCTTTGCTGCTTGCTAAAAATGTCATACCTTTGCGCCCGTTTTGTAGAAGACTTATAGATATAAGCCAAGAAGTGTCTTGATTATCTGCAATTCGAAATAACAAAATAAACAGTATTAACCAAAGCAATTTTTTAAGTTTTATTGGTATGAAACAAGTATTTAACAAGGTATGGCTGCGCGTCTGCATGCTCGTAGCCGTTATGACTACAGCCTTTGCAGGCACAGCTTGGGCAGAAGATGTTACAGCTACCCTCACTAAATTCACTGCTGCCAGTGGAAAAGTGGACCCCTTCGTCACTTATTCAACGACAGGTGCTTTGAGCGGTCATGCTATAACAGTACCCGCATCAAGTGACAAGTTTACTGTCTCTTTGACAGCAGAGGCTCTGACCTATGGTTCAAAGATCCATTCCATTGAGTTTGTTGCAAGTGATGCTCATGCTTGGCATTATTCAGTGGACAATGGAAGTAATCAAAATCTGAGTTCATCGAAGACTATCACAGTTTCTGGCTTGGATTGTGAGTCTGTGGCTTTTTCCCATGATTATACTTATACAAACCTCACGATTCAATCTGTCACAGTCACTTACACCGCTCCCGTTTTCCCCTATACAGTTACAGCTGAAGTAAACGAAGAGGGTTGGGGAACAATCCAGTCTGTTGTGGGCAATGTCATCACAGCCAAGCCGACTATGGGCTATGTCTTTGCAGAGCCTGCTTATACTGTGACGGAAGGTACAGCTACCGTAACCCAGAATGGCAACGAATTTGCTGTGACCGAAGCAGCTGAAGGCACAACAGTTAAGGTGACCATCAACTTCGATCGTAGTTCGGTTTCTCCTGAATATAAGGTTGACTTCGAAAGCGCTTTGACCAGTTATGAGGAAAGCTGGGTATTCAGCGGCGTTGAACAGTCAAACTACATTTATCATGCTGGCGAAAATTGTGGCCGTGCACACAATGGCTCTACAATCACAACCACAACGAAAATCACCAGTCCTGGCACTCTCACCTTCTATGCAAGAGGTGGTGCAGATGCCACAGCTACCTGGTCTGTCAATGTTTCTTCCGATGGCACTAACTGGGGTGATGCTGTAACCTCAAAGAGCATTACCGGCACAAGCTACCAAAAGGTTGAAGTCAACCTGGGCGAATATTCTGATGTGTATGTCCGCATTTCTTGCAGCGCTAACAGTGGCAGCTATGCCGCCATCGACGACATCGATTTGACGACGCTCGCTTCTCTGATTAAGGTGTCTGTAAGCAGCTACGGCTATGCAACATTCTGCTGCGACAGAGCGCTCGACTTCACAAACTCTGGCATTCAGGTTTCTTATCTGACTTTGGACGGCACCAGACTCGTGTATAATCCCATTAACATCGTTGGCGCTGGAGTTCCTGTAGTTCTTGTTAAGGCAGGTGGCACCAATGGCGAGGTTGAAATTCCCGTCACTACAGAAACACCCGATGAGGTGCCTGCTACCAATGTCCTTCGTCGCGGTCAGGGCTCGAGTGTAATATTAACCTACAGTGCAACAAACAAGGTCTTCATTCTTTATGCAGATGCTACTCATAACATTGGCTTCTACAGAGCTAATGAGAGCACAGTGGCTATGGATCGCGCTTATGTCGTTATCGATAGCGATGTCAATGTGAAGAGCTTCGTCTTTGACGAGAATGCTACAGGCATTGAGGCAATCCACAATGCTGCTGAAGGTGGTGCTATCTACAACCTTGCAGGCCAGCGCCTCCAGAAGATGCAGAAGGGCATCAACATCGTGAACGGTAAGAAGGTTCTCTTCTAATTCTAAAATCTTTTCTCTTAAATTATAATTTGCATAAGACAATGAAAAAGACATATATTATTCCCGAGACACTCACTGTCACCCTCTCTATGTGCAGCATCATCGCAGCCTCCGATGGACAGTTGAATGATAACGATGACAATCCAATCCCTGGAGGTTCAACTGGTATGGCCAAGGAAAGTGCCGACAGCAAGAACATCTGGGACGAGGAATGGTAATCTCAGAGCCTCGCTCTATGTGATAAATCGCCCCTGCCTCTTCCCTTAGAGGGGTAGGGAGACACAGAGCGGCCCGCTTGACAAGACAGTCAGGCGGGCCGCTCTTCTTTTTGTCATTGGTGTCCTTCCCGTCGGCGATGCCTGATTTGGGACGGGGAATGCGTCCATTTCGCAGGGTGCGTTGCAAAAGATGGCGTGCTGTGTTCGTTGCTGCATCATGATGATTCAATTGCTGCATCATGAATAATCAATTGCTGCATCATGATAAATCAATGAACGCCGCCTGCGGGGTTTTGTGGCGCGACTGCCGGGAAGGGGCGATTCAGGCCGCCAAATCCGCCTTTACGGCTCGCCGGAAGAGTTTCGGCAGGGAGGGAGGAATAAAAATTTGGTGTAATAAGAAAAGAAAATATGTATAGTGAGATATGAATTGTGAACTAAAGTTTTTTATTGCTGTCCGGTGAATTCGGCCTGTAGGGCCGTTAAGATGTCAGCCCAGGGCATCGCCCTGGGTATTGAAATGCCGCGGCAAATGACGCTCTGTAAGAGCAAAAGCACTAAAACACAAATCTTTTGCCCCTTTAGGGCGCATTCTACTGTTGCGCCACAAACCCAGGGCGCTGCCCTGGGCTGACATCTTTCTGCCCCTTTGGGGCGTCCCAAGCCCCTGCCAATCATATTTTGCTCTAAATGCCGATGGTTAGGAGGGTGCAAGAGATGATGAAATATTTTTACCGGACACCAATGAAAGTTTTTGTACCCTTGAAATTCGTCGAAGGTACTTCTGCTCGACAATAAAAAGAAAAACTTTCGTTTTCCTTTTGTATTGTGCTCGCTTATCCGTACCTTTGAGACTGCGCTCGAAGGTACTTCTGCTCGACAATAAAAAGAAAAACTTTGGTTTTCCTTTTGTATTGTGCTCGCTTATCCGTACCTTTGCAGCCGGAAACGAAAAGACGGATGAAGTACAAGGCTATCATATTTGACTTGGATGGGACGCTGACGGACACGCTCGAGGATCTCTATCTGAGTGTGAATCATGCGCTTCGCAGCTGCGACTTCCCCGAAAGGTCGCTCGATGAGGTGCGCCGCTTCGTGGGCAATGGCGTCAGGAAGCTCGTGGAGCGTTCGGTTCCGGAGGACACCGATTCGATAAAGCTGGAGCGCTGCTTCGAGGCTTTTCGTGCTCACTATATCATTCATTGCCAGGACCATACGTGCCTCTATCCAGGCGTCGCCTCCCTCCTTACCGCGCTTCATGCGAAGGGCTATCGTATGGCAGTGGTCAGCAACAAGCTGCAGAAGGGTGTGGATGAGCTGGCGGACTTGTTCTTCAACGGTGTGATAGATGTGGCCATAGGCGAGCAGCAGGGTGTTCCGCGAAAGCCTGAGCCGGATATGGTGATACAGGCTCTGGAGCGTCTTGGCGTATCGAAAGAGGAGGCAATCTATGTGGGAGATTCCGATGTGGACCTCCAGACGGCCTCGAATGCCGGGCTGCCTTGCATCTCGGTTCTGTGGGGGTTCCGCAGCCGAGACTTCCTGGTGGCTCATGGCGCCACAATCTTTGCGGAACGGCCTCAGGATATCCTCGATTTTGTGGGATAAAGCCCCCTCTCGGCCTCCCTTTTGAGGGGAGAAGAATGGCGTGGAGGACAATTGGCGCAAAATAGCGAAAATTCTTTATTCTTCATTCTTCATTCTTCATTTTTTTTCGTATCTTTGCGCCCGAAAAAACGATAAAATAACTCAAATAACACAATGAAAAGTACAAAGTTCCTTTTCCTTATGGCAGCCGCATCTGCTTTTGTGCTGTCATCTTGCAGCAAGCTGGGCAAGCTTACTGACGAGAATTTCACCGTGACCCCCACTCCCCTCGAGCTTGTCGGCAACGAGGTTCCTGCCACTATCAACGGCACCTTCCCCGTCAAGTACATGAAGAAGAAGGCAGAAGTCACGGTCACCCCAGTCCTCAAGTACAATGGAGGCGAGGCCGTGGGACAGAGCGCTACCTTCCAGGGCGAGAAGGTGGAGGGCAACGGCACTACCATCAGCTACAAGATGGGCGGCGTCTATACGATGAAGACGAACTTCACATACGAGGAGGCTATGCAGAACAGCGACCTCTATGCCCGCTTCGATGCCAAGCTCGGCAAGAAGGTGGTCAGCATCCCTGAGGTGAAGATTGGCTACGGCGTGCTCGCCACAAGCCAGCTCCTCAGCCGTTGCGGCATGACGGCGTCAACCGCTCCCGACGCCTTCCAGCGCATCATCGGGCAGAAGCAGGAAGCCAACATCAAGTTCCTCATCAACCAGGCTAATCTCCGTGCCAGCGAACTCAATAGCGTCAGCATCAAGGACTTGGGCAAGATTCTGCGTGAAATCAACGACAACGAAGAGACGCGTGCCCTGCAGAACATCGAGGTAAGTGCCTACGCAAGCCCCGACGGCAAGTTCAAGTTCAACGAGCAACTGGCCGAGAAGCGTCAGAATGTCAGCGCCGACTATTTGAAAGGCGAGCTGAAGAAGATTCAGATGAAGGCCGATGTGGACACCAAGTTCACAGCCGAGGACTGGGACGGCTTCCAGGAACTCATCAGCAAGAGCAACCTGCAAGACAGAGACGTCATCCTGCGTGTCCTCTCCATGTATAAGGATCCTGAGGAGCGCGAACAGCAAATCCGCAACATGAGCGAGGTCTTCACAGACATCAAGGAGAGCATCCTGCCCGAGCTTCGCCGTGCAAGACTCATCGTGAACTACGAAGTCATCGGCCGCAGCGACGACCAGATCCTGGCTCAGTACGAGAAAGACCCCAGCAAGCTCAGCGTAGAAGAACTTGTTTATGGCGCCAACAAGCTGGTGAAGGACAACGAAACCCGTCAGAAATGGAACGAGGCAGTCGCCCAGCAGTACCCGAGCGACTACCGTCCTCTCAACAACTTGGCACAGATGGCAATCGCTAACGGCCAGCCCGAAATGGCTCAGGCCTACCTGAAGCGTGCCGCAAGCATCAATAAGAACGCCCCTGAAGTCAATACAAACCTGGCTCTGCTCGCACTCAAGGACGGCGATATCGCTGCCGCCGAGAGCTATCTCGCCAAGGGAAGCGGCTCCGAGACCTTCAAGGAAGTGATGGGCAACCTCAACATCGCCAAGGGCAACTACACCCAGGCTGCCAGCGACCTGGCTGGCGTGATGAGCAATAGCGCCGCCCTCGCCCAGATTCTTGCAAAGGACTATACCAGCGCCAAGAACACGCTGTCGGGCATCAAGAATGCCGACGCCATCACAAGCTACCTGCAGGCCGTCCTCGCAGCCCGCACCGGCGACGCAAGCACTGTCACCAGCGCTTTGGCAAAAGCCATCAAGCAGGACCCGTCTCTCGCTGAACGTGCTGCCAACGACTATGAGTTCGTGAAGTATGCCAGCGCAGTAAAGAGCCTGCTGCAATAAACAGCAGAAGATAGCAGAAGATAGAGGAAGATAGAAGAAGACAGAGGAATAGATGAAGATAAAAGAAGATAAAAGGGGATGGAATATGTTTTGTCCTCTATCTTCGCTGCTGAAAGCAGCATATCTTCTTCTATCTTCTTCTATCTTCTTACTTTTTATATGTTGTACCGGACACCCCAAAGAGGTTCGCCTCAAAGGGGAGTTCGAGCACTTGGAGCAGGGCGTCTTCCTCATCTACAGCACCGACGAGGGGCTGGACAGGGTGGACACCTTGCACATCCGCGACGGCCTCTTCTCCTACACACTGCCCACTCTGGAGACAGCTACCCTGCACATCCTCTACCCGAACCAGTCGGAGCTTGTCGTCTTCGGCAATCCTGGGGCCGACCTCGTCATAAAGGGCGATGCACAGAACCTCAGCGAAGTGGAAGTCTCGGGCTCCGAGGACAATGAAGTCTTTACAGAGTTCCGACTCGAGTCCAACGGCAAGTCGGCTACAGAGACGAAGGATATCGCCCACAACTACATCCTCGAGCATCCCACTCTCGACATGAGCCGATACCTCTTCGCCACCTATTTCCTATGCGACGACGAGGTATCTGTCAAAGAAGCTACAGAGCTGTATGACAGCCTTAGCCGCGCTTGTCCCGATGACCTCGCCCTGTCGAAACTCTCCTCGCATGTCCGCTCTCTCGGCAAACTGCGCGTCGGCAATCGTCTGCCCGACTTCTCCCTTACCTTGAAGCCTGAGCATGGCGGCAACGGCACAGAGGAAAGAACCATCAAACGGGCAGATTATAAGGACAAACTCCTGCTCATCGCATTCTGGGCGACATGGAAGAGCGGCAGTCAGAGCGCACTCTATCGGGCAAAACGCCTGCGTCGGGAACTGAAGTCGAAAGGCAAGGACATCGAGCTCATCAGCTATTCTCTCGATGCAGACGAAAGAGAACTGAACCGGATAGAGAAGCGCGACACAATCGACTTCCCGAGTTATTGCGACTTCAAGGCGCTCGCAAGTCCGCTCGTACAGCAGTGGGGCGTCAAGCGCCTGCCTTATATTATCCTTGTCACACCCGATGGCCGCATAGCCGCCTCTGGTTCCGATTGGTCGAAAGACATTCAGCCCGCCATCGATAAACTGTAGAAAAAGAAAGAGCCGACTGCTTGTGTTCAAGCTTTCGGCTCTTTCTAAGGTCGGGATGACAAGACTCGAACTTGCGACCTCGCGCCCCCCAGACGTGTGCGCTACCAACTGCGCTACATCCCGTTCCTTGTGTTTCGCGCTGCAAAGGTATGACATTTTTTTGTTCCTTCCAAACTTTTTCGTAACTTTGTGCCGTTTTTGATGAAAAATGGTAAAAGGAAAATGCTAAAGATAAGTTCAGGAAACCAAATCAGGGGGCGTATTGTGCTACCTGCAAGCAAGAGTATCAGTAACCGTGCTTTAGTGCTTAATGCGTTGAGCAAGAACGCTTTGTTGCCCGACAACCTGTCGGATTCCGACGATACCCAGGTGATGCTTCGGGCCTTGCAGACTCTCTCGGGTTCTCCTTATACGGGGAGAGCTGACAATAAGCGTCTTCCTTCAGAGGGGGAGAAGATGGGGAGAGTGCCTATCGACATTGGAGCTGCCGGCACGGCCATGCGGTTTATGACGGCTTTTCTGAGTGTCACGCCTGGCGAGCATGTGATAACGGGAACGGAGCGCATGAAGCACCGTCCTATCGGCATCCTCGTCGATGCCCTCCGTCAGCTGGGCGCCAACATCAAATACGAGGGCGAGGAGGGCTTCCCGCCTTTGCGCATCACGGGTCGCGACGACCTCGAAGGCGGCGCTCTGACCGTTCCCGGCAATGTCAGTTCGCAGTACATCTCGGCTCTTTTGATGATAGCGCCCACGCTGAGGAAAGGCCTGCGTCTCACCTTGACGGGCACGATAGCGAGCCGTCCCTACTTGGACATGACCATCAGCATGATGCGAGATTTCGGAGCGAAGGTCGGGTGGCAGGGCGACGATGCCATCGAAGTAGAGCCGCGAGCCTACCTGCAGCGTCCGTATCATATCGAGAGCGACTGGAGCGCAGCCAGTTATTGGTACGAGATTGTAGCGCTCTCTCGTGACGCGAATGCCGAGGTGGAACTCATCGGCCTGCATCACGACAGCATTCAGGGCGACAGCCGGGTATGGCGCATGTTCGGCGAGCTGGGCGTCGAGACACAGTTTTATGTGGAGCCCGACGGCACGGAGGTCACGAGGCTCCGTAAGAGCCCGAGCATCACCTCCTTCTTCAGCCAGGACTTCACGCACCAGCCCGACTTGGCACAGACCTTTGCAGTGACCTGCGCCATGCTCGGCGTCCCCTTCCATCTCTTTGGCCTGCAGAGCCTTCGCATCAAGGAGACCGACCGCATCGCAGCGTTGGAGAAGGAACTCGGCAAGCTGGTGGATGTGGAGGTGCAGGGGAACGACCTGTTGATGCCGTCTTCCGAGGGGAAAGCAAACGTGGGGCTCTCCATAGAGGGAAAGGCGGGGAGAGGTCCTCTTGCGTTCGACACCTACGAAGACCACCGCATGGCAATGGCCTTTGCGCCTGTCTGCCTTCGCACGAACAGTCGGATACAGATAAACAATCCGCAGGTCGTAAGCAAGTCGTACCCGAGGTTTTGGGACGACCTCAGTGCAGTGGGGTTCAAGATAGAGAGCCCCTCTGACTCCCCCATGCAAGGGGAGAATCAAGATGCTGAGACTATCAGCCCCACTCCTGACAAGGGAGAGGCAGGGAGAAGGTACGAAGCCGCTAGTTGGTGCTGCGGTCAGCATGAGGTCTGCGAGATGGACAGCTTGCGAGACGTCAGCGAGGCAGACTATTACGAAGACGAGGAGCTCGACCGCTTCCGCGGCAGGACAAGCTATAGCGAGGAGGAAGTGGAGGAGTTTCGCGAGGTGCTCTATACCATGCGGCCCGACGAGGTGTCGGGCTGGCTGCACAGCCTCGAACTGCGCAGGGTGAACTTGCCCGACGAGCTGAAGGACGAGGCGTTTCTCATCATCAGGGAAAACGGCGGCTGACGGGAGCCAATCTTTGTCCCCGCACACGCTCTTTCCCTGCCCCGAAGCCCGTCTTTCCTGTCGGAGCACATGTGGTTCTTGATACGCAAGCAGCGTCTGTGCAAACGCAGCCAGCATCCCGACATCCGCAGTCTGCGCACCTGCATCCGCAGCCTGCGTATCAAGAAACGGGCGAAGGGAAATGATGATGCCGAAAGGCGGGAAAGTGGAAGCGGAGAGCCTAAAATAAAAGATTCGAACACAATAAAAGCGCGCGTGCGTGCGTTATAATATAAGGTATGAGCAGGCAAAAGTCTATACGTATAAGGCGTTGCGGCATGATGGGCTTCATCATGTTGCTTGTCCTCATTGTCTCGTGTACCACCAAGAAGAACACATCCGCCACTCGTGCCTACCATGCTTTGACGGCTCACTACAATACGCTCTACAACGGCCAAGTGGCCTACCTCGAGGGCTTTGAGGCACAAAGCAAGGGCCACAAGGACAATTTCAACGAAATACTGCCCATGTATATCTGCACCAACAAGTCGACGGCAGGCATGGGCAAGAGCAACTACGAGACCGCCATCACAAAGAGCGAGAAGGCCATCAAGGTGCACAGCATCAAGAAGCGTCCCGTCACGAAAGGCAACAAAAGGCGCTCGGAAAAGGAGAAGGAGTTCCTTGCACGCAAGGAGTTCAATCCCTACATCTACCGCGCTTGGTTCATGATGGCGGACGCTCAGTTCCAGAAGGGCGAGTTCTTCGAGGCGGCTTCCACCTACAACTATATCCTGCGCCTCTACAGCTCGCAGCCCGACATCACATCTGTCGCCAAGGCAAAGCTGGCGCGATGCTATGTGGCCCTGAACTGGCCTTACGACGCAGAAGACCTGCTGAACAAGATGAAACGGGACAGCATCACGCGCAAAGGACAGGCGGAGGTGGACAACACGAAGGCAGGCTACTATGTGCTCACGCGTCAGTATCAGGAAGCTATCCCTTACCTGAAGAATACCATCAAGACAACCAAAGGCAAGCTGCCCAAGGCGCGTCTCAACTTCCTGTTGGCCCAGCTCTATCACGAGACAGGCCGCGACACGATGGCCTACAAGGCGCTCTCCAAAGTGATACGCGCCAATCCGCCTTACGAGATAGCCTTCAACGCCCGCATCATGCAGACCGAAGTCATGCACAAGGGCAAGTTCCGCCAGATGATAGCACGCCTCAAGCGCATGGCCAAGAGCGACAAGAACAAGGACTACCTCGACAAGGTCTATTATGCGATGGGCAACATCTACCTCAGCAACGAGGACACCACCCACTGCATCTATGCTTGGGAGAAAGGTCTGGAGGAAAGCAAGAAGAACGGCCCCGACAAGGCCACACTGCTCCTCCACCTCAGCCAGCTCTACTGGGGACAGGAGAACTACATCGAGGCAGCCCGCACCTACAAGCAGTGCGTCAGCGCGCTCGACAAGGAACATCAGGAATACAAGGAAAGCGACCGTCGCAGCAAGATACTCAACGACCTGGAACCGCACCTGAGCACCATCAAGCTGCAAGACAGCCTGCAGGTATTGGCACAGAGTCCGGAAGAGGTTTACCTTGCAGCCATCGACCGCGTCATTGCCGAGCTTCGCAGGAAGGAAAAAGAGGAAGCCAAGAAGGCTGCCGCCAACGGCACCCTCAACCCCAACGCCCCGAACAATGGCATGGCAGGGAACAACGGAGCAGGGATGAACAAGCAAGGCGGAGCAAGCCAGATGAACCAGATGGGCATGATGGGCGGCCAGCAGCAGGGCGACTGGTACTTCTACAATCCCAACACAGTGCGCAGCGGTCTCCAAGAGTTCCAGAGGCGTTGGGGCACCCGACCTAATGAGAACTTCTGGCGCATCAGCAACAAGCAGTCTCTCCTCAAGAACATGAGCGAAGAAGAAGCCAAGAAGTATGCAGACTTCGACGAGGCCGCAGCCGACAGCCTCTTCGGCGCCGCCACCAGCGCAGCCGAGGCCGACAGCATCGCCGCAAAGGAACAGGCTCGCAAGGACTCTCTGGCCAACGACCCCCATGAGCGGGAATACTATCTCAAGCAGATACCTTTCACAGAAGAGCAGATGGCGGAATCGAACCGTCTGCTTGGCGACGCCCTCTACAATGCCGGCATCCAGGAACAGGAACAGCTCGAGAACTTCCCTCTGGCAGAGAAGACGATGATCCGCTTCCTCAACGACTTCCCGGAACACGACAACATAGACAATGTCTTCTATCACCTCTTCCTGCTCTACGGACGCCTCGAGGACCTGGAAGGCGCAGAGGAATATAAAGGCTATCTGCTCGAGGACTATCCCGACGCCAAGCTCGCTTTCCTGCTCGGCAACCCGAACTACGAGATGATAGCTCGCGAAGGCAAGCACGTCGAAGACAGTATCTATGCAGAAGCCTACGCAGCCTATCAGACAGAGAACTATGCAAAGGTCGAGGAGAACTATCAGTTCAGCACCGACAACTTCCCCGAAGGCAAACACAGAGCCCGCATGATGTTCATCCGGGCCATGAGCTCACTCTACGGAGGCGAACGCGACACCTTCATGGTCACGCTTCGCGATGTCGTGCAGAAGTTCCCGAGGGAAGAGGTCACAGAGATTGCCCAGTCCATTGTCAAGGGGCTTGATGAAGGGCGCCTGCTCATGGACGACCGCTACGACGCCAGCAGCATCTGGAGCCGCCGCTCCCGTGGCGAAGCAAGCGACAGCACAGATACCGCCCCCACACTCAAGGACGACCGCTACTGCAACTTCAACTTCGTCCTCGCTTACCCGACGGGCAGTCTCGACGAGAACATGCTTGTCTTTGAGATGGCGCATTATAACTTCACGAACTTCATGGCACGTAACTTCGACATCGAGATACAGGCTGATGCCGGCTTGACCATGATGATCATAAAAGGCTTCCTTGCCTACGACGAAGTGCATGCCTATGCACAGAAGCTCTATGCCGACGAACACATGCGCACGAGGCTCGAGGGCATCCGCACGCTGCTCATCTCCGACGACAACCTCAAGATGATAGGCAAAGAGTTCAGCTTCGAAGACTATAAAGCCTTCTACGACGAACACTTCGCCCCGCTCGATGTGCCCGATGACCTCAAGATAGATACGCCCGCAGACCTCGAGATTCTTGATCCCGACGAGCTTGACAAGCGGGAGCAGGAGGAGAAGGAGCAAGAGGCAGAGGCACAAGATGACGACGACTTCCCCTTTGGCTGGTGACGCTGGCCGCACCTGATTATTCTGAACACTCTGATAGACTATGACTACATACAAGTTGCTTTGGGTGGACGACGAGATAGAGCTCTTGAAAGCCCACATTCTGTTCCTCGAGAACAAAGGCTATGAAGTGGAGACCGTGACGAACGGCTACGATGCCCTTGACCGTTGTGCGGAGGAGGCGTTCGACCTCATTCTTCTCGACGAGAACATGCCTGGCTTGAGCGGCCTCGAGACCCTGAATCGCGTCAAGGAGCTGCTGCCTGCCACACCGGTGGTGATGGTGACGAAAAGCGAGGAGGAGCACATCATGGAGCAGGCCATTGGCGCCAAGATTGCCGACTACCTCATCAAGCCCGTCAATCCCACACAAATCCTGCTGACGCTGAAGAAGAACATCCAGCAGAAGGAAATCGTGACGGAGCATGCGCAGAGCAACTACCAGCAGGACTTCTCCCGCCTCGGCATGCAGATAAACGACGCTTCGAGCATCGAGGAGTGGAAGGATGTCTATAAGAAGTTGACATATTGGGAGCTGCAGTTGAGCGAGACGGATAGCGGCATGAAAGAGATGCTTGCCATGCAGCGGCATGAGGCCAACGCGGAGTTCGCCAAGTTCATCCGCAAGAACTACATGTCCTGGATGGAGGACCGCGCACAGGAAGCGCGCCTTGGAGCAAAAGCGCCCGAGAAGTCGGAGGAGCGGCCCTTGATGAGTCCCGACATCTTCAAGCGAGCCGTCTTTCCCCTGCTCGACAAGGGCGAGAAGGTCTTCCTCATCGTCATCGACAACTTCCGCTACGACCAGTGGCGCGTGCTGCTGAACGAGATAGCCGACGCCTTTACGGTGGACGAGAACCTCTATTGCAGCATCCTTCCCACCGCTACGCAGTACGCGCGCAACGCTATCTTCAGCGGTCTCATGCCCAACAAGATTGCCCAGATGTTCCCTGACCTTTGGGTCGACGAGGACAGTGAGGAAGGCAAGAACCTCAACGAGGAGCCTCTCGTCCGCACGCAGTTCGAGCGTTATCGCCGCAAGAACACCTTCTCTTACCATAAGATAAACCATTCCAGCGCTGCCGAGAAGTTCGTCACCCAGATACCGCAGTTGCTGAAGAACGACCTTAATGTGGTGGTTGTCAACTTCATAGATATGCTCAGCCACGCTCGCACGGAGAGCCTTATGGTGAGGGAGTTGGCAAGCAACGAAGCCGCCTATCGGAGCATCACGCAGAGCTGGTTGCGCCATTCGGCGGTGAGCAACCTCTTCCGAAGCCTCGCCGCACAGGATTGCACCGTGGTGCTCACCACGGACCACGGCAGCATACGATGCTACAACCCCATCAAGGTCATCGGAGACCGCAACACGAACACCAACCTCCGCTACAAGCTGGGCAAGCACCTCTCCTACAACCAGAAGGAGGTCTTCGAGATAAAGGACCCCATTCGTGCTGGGCTGCCCAGTCCCAACATCAGCACAACCTACATCTTTGCCATGCAGGACGATTTCTTCGCCTACCCCAACAACTACAACTACTATGTGGGGTACTACAAGGACACGTTCCAGCACGGCGGCATCAGTATGGAGGAGATGCTCGTCCCGCTCGTGACCTTGAGGGGGAAGAAGCGGTGAAGGCCTGCTTTTATGCTTCCTGAGACGGAAATTTAATCAAAAAGAAAATGGAAATCCGAGTCGAAAATATACAGAGTCTTGCAGCTGCGGCACAGAAATTTGTCGATGAAATGGGCAAAAATCGCGTCTTTGCCTTCTATGGCAAGATGGGGGCGGGCAAGACGACCTTCATCAAATCCATCTGCGAGGCCCTGGGTGTGGAGGATGTTGTGACGTCGCCCACTTTTGCCATCGTCAATGAGTATGTCGATGGCAATGGCGAGCCCGTCTATCACTTCGACTTCTATCGCATCAAGAACCTGCGGGAGGCTTGCGACATCGGCTGCGAAGAATATTTCTACAGCGGTTATCCCTGTTTTATCGAGTGGCCGGAGTTGGTGGAGGAGCTGTTGCCCGAGGACACAATCAGCGTGCATGTGGAAGTGCTTGAGAATGAGGCACGTAGAATTACCGTAGCCTAAGCTCCAAACGCCGCCTGCGGAAATGCCAAACGCCGCCTGCGGAAATGCCAAACGCCGCACGCGGGGATTGCCATCGCCGCACGCGGCGTTTTTTACCCCCGCACAGGGGGTGCGAAATCACTACTTTTTCAGTCGATAAATGAGGCGGTAAGTGCCGCTGCTCAGCTCAATCGGTTCCTTGGGATTGAAGCGCTCAGGTTCGGGGTCGGGCTTGCGGTTGCGCTCTTTTTCGTTGAAGACCAGGCCCGAACGGTTCAGGCTCCGCGGCGCCATCTCGACTGTGACGGGCTGCAGCGCCTCCGGACAGAGCACTGTGGCTGTGGTGCCGACCGGGATGCTGAGGCGCATGTCGAATGTGCTGGCCGAACGTTTCCAGTCCACACTGATGTCGCCGTAGGGCGTGGGCTTGAGAGCCCGCACGAATGACAGGCTGTCTGGCAGCTGCGGCTGTATGAAGAAGTGTCGGTAGGCGGGCTTCGAGGGATCTCCTTGAATGCCTGCCAGTGCCTGATAGAACCACGAGCCGATGCCGTTGTAGCAGTTGTGGATGCGGCTGCGTCGGGCGTTCCAGTGCTCCCAGGTCGTCGTGGCGCCATTGTCTATCATGTAGAGATAGCCGGGGAAGCTGTGCTGCCGAAGCATGTCGGCCATGAGCTGGACATTGCCGGCGCGGGTGCACCACTGTGTCACGATGGGAACGCCCACCAGTCCGGTGAAGAGGTGGCCGTCGAAACGGTCGTAGGTCTCGCGCTTCAGGGCGTTGTTGACCTTCTGCCGCAGCTCCTCGGGCACGGCGCCGACAAAGAGTGGGAAGCTCTGGTCGAGCTGCAGGCCGTTGGCGTAGGTGGCGTTCTTCTTATTATAATATGTAGCGTGGATGAGGCGGTTGATGTCCGTCCGCTTCTGCCTGTAGAGCTGTGCGTCGTCGGTCTTGCCAAGCAGCTCGGCCGTAGCAGCCATGATGTCATACACCCAGCTCATGGAGCAAGAGTTCACGAGGTCGATGCTCTCGGTGTGCGTCTGATGCTCCTCGTTGGGCAACGCCCAGTCGCCGAGGAACCAGTCCTTGCGGCGCGTGCTCGGCCAGCGATGCTCCACCGTCAGCAAGCCGTCGGGCATGAATTGCTCGGCGTATGCCAGGTAGCGCTGCATGTTGGGGTAGTACCACTGCAGCAGCCTGAGGTCGCCGTACTGCTGGTAGGTTTGCCAAGGAGCGTTTGCGATGAAGGCGCACCAGAACGGGCCGCCGCCGCATTGCCAGAAGGCCGGTCCCACATGCGGCACCTCGCCGTCGTCGCCCTGGGCGTCGGTATAGCCTTGCAGCCAGTTGCGGTAGAGCGGATACATGTCGTATTGCAGCTGCGCAGCCAGGATGGAGGCATTGCCGTCGCCGCCGTAGCCCTGGCGCTCGATGTGCGGGCAGTCCACCATATAGCCGCCGAGCGTCAGACAGCGGAAGGTGTAGTGCACCATGTCGTGTATGGCGCAGAGGTCCTTGTCGCTGCAGACGAACGACGCCGCCTTCTCGTAGCCCGTATGCACGAGCATGCCTGCTATGTCGGAAAGGGCAGGCTGACGGTCGAGGCCCTCTATCTTGATGTACCGATAAGCGTGGTAATTGAATTTGTTGCAGAAAGTCTCCTCACCATCGCCGCTTGCGATATAGTGGTCCGTGAAGACACCTTCGTCGAAGTCGCCGCTGAGCGCCAGCATGTCGCAGTAGCTGATGGTGATGCGCTGTCCCTTGCGGAGATGCCCGAGCTTGATGCGCGTCCAGCCCACAATGCTGCGGCCCATGTCCACCATCCATTTGTTCCCGTCGAAGCGGCTCACCTTCTCAGCCTGCACCTCCATCATGATTTTGTTCGGCTCGCACATCATCGGCGTTATCTCTTGGGCAGGCAGCTCCATCGTCGTCACGCCTTGCCATGAGACAGCGTCGAGCGTAGAGGACGAGAAGTCGGGCAGGAGCTCTGCCGCCTCCACGATTTCACCGCCGAACGCCCAGGCTCCGGCCTGACCGTCGTCGTAGTAACCGCTCCCCCTCGACTGCCAGGTGTCGTCGGTAGCGACAAGCGTCTGCCAGCCACTCGCCGTTTGCTGGTCAATCTGCGCCAGAGCGTAGGGTCCGCCCTCTGCAACACCCACAATCTTCGGGTTGTCGTAGAATCCGCCACCAAGCCAGATGACCAGGTCGTTGCGGCCTTCGCGAAGTTTCCCGCCCAGCTTATAGCTCATCGCCTGATGGCGTTTGGAGAACTCCACTACGGAAGGCGTCAGCACATCGTCGCCGATGCGTTCGCCATTGAGGTATATCTCGTGATAGCCCAGCGTGCTGATGTGCAGGAAGGCAGGAGCCTTGGTGTCTGTGCAGACAAACGATTTGTAGAGGAGCGGCTGCACCTTGCGGTCCGTTCGCCCCATGCCGATGTACTTGCCTTGCCAAAGCGGCTTGTCGAGGATGCCGACGGAGAACCAGGCACCGCGGGCCCAGTCGCCGCTCTTGCCGTTCTCGTCCCACACCTTCACTTGCCAATAGACCTCGCTCCTGCTTTCGAGCGGCTTGCCTGCATACGTCACCCATATAGACTGCTCGCTCTCAACGCGGCCGCTGTTCCAGAGGTCGGCCTTCTCCTCCGTAAGCAGACTGGGCTTGGAGGCTGCAAGAATCTGATAGGCCGACTGCCGCGCACCATTGTGGTCCTGCGTGAGTTTCCAGCTCAGGGCAGGCGTCGTCGTGTTGATGCCACACGGCTGGTGCAAAAGCTCGCAGCGCAGGTCGTAAGCATTGAAAGCAGCCCGAATGCACAAGGCTGCCAGTAAGAACAGGAATGTAAAGAAGCTTCTGGTTTTCATCTTCATTTTTTTGCTATTTCTGCTGCAAAGATACAAAAAAATCTTCCTTTACACACGAAATCCTTAATTTTATCATATGTAAGATGCCTAATTATCTTATCTTTACGGCCATCGGAACTTATATACACTTCTGCTTTCGCTCAGTACATTGCCGTCTTCCATTTCTCAGGTATCGGCATTATCATCGGCTAAATGTCGCGAGAAAATACTCCGAACTTAACGTGGTAAAACCTCAAACTTAACGTGCCAAGTTCGCAAACTTAACGTGTTAAGTTGCCCAACCAAGCATGCAATGTTTGAATATGTAGTATTATGTAGGCTTTATGTAGGTTATGATTTGAAGTAATCCCTTTATCCATGCGGCTTTCAGGCGAAAACATGTAGACAGATTGGGAAATGTTGAATGAAATGAAATTGCATTTTGCTCATCACTCATTACCATTCCATTATAATCGTCGGATTCTCAGTAAGTACCAGGATGAAGAGTCTCTTAACCACTCATCACCAACTCTTCACCCATGTATGTGATTGACGTATAATGACTTAAATGGCATTGGTGACGAGTGACGAGTGTTTTTGCTTTGTTTTGCAACATTTTTTCTTTCATTTGTTTTTGTTGTATTAATATTTTTCTTAACTTTGCACCGACCAAGTGGCTCTTTTAAGGGCTTGAGGGTCAAATCTTAATGGATTCCTGCGGCTGAGCACACCGGCCTTCCTCCTTCGGAGGAACGGGAAGGGGGCTTTGCCAAAGGGAGAAAGGACGTTTACGAACGTTATCTTCTACGCTCAAACCTGGAAAATTTGAATGTCAGTGAAGATATCGCAATCGAAGCGTCCGCGTGGGTGATTTATATCACATACTTTTGTATGGAGTATATATGTCACGACGTGGGCCAATTGGTTGCTTATCCTCTGACAAGGCGATTTCCAGGGCCTGAGCGTGGGATAAGCGAGTACAAGCTACCCACGTCTTTTTGTATCCATAACATTTAGCGAACACAAACGCCGAGTCGGGGTGGCTGTAGGCAACGAATGATAGGATACATATATGGCACTTATTGATGTTGTGAAATGGGAAGTCAACTCACGAGAGTTGATTCACAAATTCCCTTCCAATGATTTGCGGATAGGTACACAATTGGTTGTGTACGCAGGACAGACTGCCTACTTTGTGAAAGGAGGCAAGGTGCTCGACAGTTTTGGACCAGGCACCCACACCATTAAGACAGAGAACATCCCTCTGCTTAACAAACTCATTAACCTGCCTTTCGGTGGCAATTCTCCTTTCCAGGCAGAGGTGTGGTTTGTCAATCACTTGGCAGTTCTTGATTCAAAGTGGGGTACGCCCACGCCCATCCAACTTGAAGACCCGAAGTATGAGATTATCGTTCCCGTCCGTGCCTTTGGTCAGTTTGGTATGAGAGTGAACGACGACAAAATCCTCATCGAAAACCTTGTAGGCAATATGGCCACGTTTACGGTGGAAAAGATTGAGTCGTATTTCAAGGGAATGATGATGTCGCACTTCAACAACATCCTGTCCGACAAGATGAACAAGGACGGCATCTCTATCCTCAACCTCAACTCACATCTTACCGACATTTCGGATTACACGCGGGGAGTGCTTCAACCTGACTTCAACAAGTATGGCATAAAGCTGGAGAACTTCTACATCATGTCCATCAATGTGCCGGAAAACGACCCAAGCTTCATCAAACTGAAAGAAGCGAAGGAACAGGTGGCAAAGTTGAAGCTGATGGGCCATAGCTTATACCAAGCCGACCGTAGCTTTGGCGTGATGGAACGTGCAGCTGAGAATGAGGGAGCTGTTGGCGGTGCTATTGGTATTGGCATGGGCATGAATGCAGGCACGGGCTTTGGTGGGCAGATGGCAGGCTTGGTCGGGCAAAACATGAATGCACAGGTCGGCCCGCCACCTATACCACAAAGTACGACATACTATGTGGCAATAAACGGGCAGCAGCAAGGTCCGTTTGATGCTAACACGATAAACGGCTATATACAGAATGGACATGTGAATGCCGATACCCTTGTCTGGAAGCAGGGAATGCCTGCGTGGGCAAAGATGTCCTCACTTCCTGAATTTGCCAGTATGTTCCAAAGCTGTCCTCCTCCCCTTCCGCCAACCCCATAAATATAATAAGGTATGAAGACTATTTCAATCATTATCGGAAGCATCTTGCTTCTGCTAAACGTACTGTTTGGCTTGATGCTGTCAAGTTACAGCACATTCAATTGTGCGCTGAACTCGGGAATCATCATTCTGTCTGTCATAATGCTCAGTGTTGTCTCCTCTTTGAAACTGAGCGATGGCTACAGAGTTTCGTTCAACTGCCTTTTCCCCGTGTTTACCCTCATAGAGCTGATATGTGGGTGCCTTGCAGCAGAACGTTTTAATGACAATTACTATCTAATAGCAATCATACTGCTTGTTCTGTTACAAGTAGTGATGTTAGTATCAGCAGGGTATTTATCAACTAATAATAATAATTAAAAACCTTTTGGAAATGGAACTAAAAACTTATGTTTGCCCGAATTGTGGCGCGAACACGACGAATGCACAAAACTGTGAGTACTGCGGCAGTTTGTTGGTAAGATTTGTAGAAAAAGGAATAGATGTTAAATCTATATCTTATCTTAACAGTAATGATTGGGTATTCCCCGGACTCATAGAAAATTTGCAAAAGAATCTCCAACTTCAAGCTGATAATCCCGAAGGAACAGATGTCCGAACAGATATATGTGGAGGAGAGGTGTACATTAGTGTGTTTTCTCCTGCAGGCAAGCTGTGGACATGGGATGACGGAACAGTAATAGATTTTACATCGACAAATAGAGGTTTGTTAATAATACTGACATTTTATGATGTAGTATATCAAGAAAATAAAGGATTTCGTACAAGTCAGATGCAGAGACCTTCAAAATATATGAGTAAATTGCTGCGACAAGATAGTTATAAAAGGAATTTCAAGGATTTAGAGATGTATCCTATTTTTATGTCACGCGAATATGCGGAGGATTTTGAATTTTCTAATGGTTATGAGACTCATAAAGAATCTTTTATTAAAACAAGTATCTCGTATGCAATAGATTTTGGACAAGATGCGGAGGGTGCAGCACGTTTAATATCAAGAATTCTTCTAAAAGTCTATGGCGTATCAAGACAAAATAATGGTATCCGTATTACCACAAATGCAGGAGCTTTGGATATAGAAAAGGCCGCCAAAGAAAACAACTCTATATATACTGGTATAGATAAGGATTTTGATAGTGAAATGAATAAAAAATCCAATGAAGCTTTTATCTATAATATCATAGGAATAATAGTAGTAATATTCTCAGTAATAGTGTCTTTCGTTGGCTGTTAAAGTGACGAAGGAAAAGATAAATGTTTATGTTAAGTCGACAAATACAATTATCCATATTGGATATCCGATTTGGGTAATTGTCAAGCTTTCAACATCTGCCTCGTTTGCTCGATGAGGGCGAAGACGTCCTCTTTCTTTTCAGCACGGAGCATGGCGATGCGGGTGTCGCGATAGTTGGGGATGCCTTTGAAGAGGGGCGTGGCGGCGAGATGGCGACGGACATGACGGATGCCGCAAAGCTCGGGGTCTTTGCCGAACTTGGCCTTGATGGGGTCTTGCGAGGCACGGTCGATGCTTATGAGCACTTGTTGTTTAAGTATGTCTATCTTCTCGTCGAGCGTGAGCGGCTGCTCGGGATGGGCTATCTCGTGGAATATCCAAGGGCGTCCGAAGGTGGCGCGGCCTATCATGACGGCATCGACGCCATAGCGGTCGAAGGCTTGCCTGGCCTCTTCGGCAGAGGTGATGTCGCCGTTGCCGATGATGGGGATATGCATGCGGGGATTGGCCTTCACCTGCCCGATGTATGTCCAGTCGGCCTCTCCGGTGTACATCTGTGCTCTTGTACGGCCGTGGATGGTCAATGCCTTGATGCCGCAGTCCTGCAGGCGCTCGGCCAGGTCGACGATGAAGGGCGTGCCGTCGGGCAAAAGGAGGTGCTTTTCGTCCCAAGCCAGACGGGTTTTGACGGTGACGGGCGTATCGGGAACAGCCTCCACGACAGCCTTTGTTATCTCGAGGATGCCGGGCACATTCTGCAGCATGCCGGCTCCGGCACCTTTGCTCGCGACCTTCTTGACGGGACAGCCGAAGTTGATGTCCAGCACATCGGGGTGTGCCTGCTCCACGACAATCTTTGCCGCCTCGCGCATCGCATCGACATCCTTGCCGTATATCTGGATGGCTACCGGCCTTTCCTCGGGACAAATCTGCAGCTTGAGCAGACTTTTGTTCACGAGGCGAATGAGGGCGTCGCTCGAGACGAACTCAGAATAGACCATCGCCGCGCCCATCTGCCGGCAAAGTAGACGGAAACCGATGTCGGTGACATCTTCCATCGGTGCCAGCAAAGCGGACCCCCTAACCCCCTTTAAGGGGAATTCCTTATGATGCTTGGCCTCAGTCGTCATATCATTTGCCAATAGTTCCTCCTAAGGGGGTTAGGGGGTCTTTACTTTGAAGGCCAAGGCATACATCCGCATTTGCTTGAGCATCGCCCCGAGTCCGTTGCTTCGGGTCGGCGAGAGATGTTCTCGAAGCCCGATGCGATCGATGAAGTACAGATCGGCATCGAGTATCTCCTGCGGCGTGTGGTCTGAGAGAACGCGAACAAGCAAAGTGACGATTCCCTTTACGATCAATGCGTCGCTTTCCGCACGAAAATGCACCATTCCATCGATTAAATCGGCCTGCAACCACACCCGGCTCTGGCAGCCGTCGATGAGGTTTTGCTCCGTCTTATATTGCTCGTCGAGCGGTTCCTGCTCGCTGCCCATGTCGATGAGTAGCTGGTAGCGGTCCATCCAATCGTCGAAGTCGCTGAACTCCGCGATGATTTCGTTCTGTATCTGGTTAATGCTCATTGTAAATCAGCTGTGTAAGTGTTTGGCCGACGGCTTCGAGGACATTCGGGTCGATGTTCTCCGGCGTGTCCTTCAGGGTGTGCCATGTGGGACCGAAGCTGCTTGGGCCGTCGGTGTAATAGGGGATGATGTCGATGCACGGCACGCCGGCATCGTTCACATTGATGTGGTCGTCGGTAATGTAGCCAGCGTCTGTGAGCGGGAAGAACTGCCTGTAGCCGAGCTGCCCGGCAAGTTGCCAGACGCGGTTGACGATAGGCAGAGCCAGTTGCTTGCTGACGCCTTCACGGGAGAAGCTTGCTCCGTAGCCGCCTACCATGTCGAGCAGTATGCCAAAGCGCGCTTTGTAGTTGTCTGTTCTGGCTCGTTCTGCCCAGAGTTTCGACCCGAGGCACCAGGTGTCGGAGGAGCCGTTGCGGTCTTCTGCCCATTGCGGTGTCCCCAAGTCCTCAGCGTCGAAGCATATCATATCAACGCCCACGAGTACCGGTCTTTCCTGCAGAAGCCGGCATATCTCCAGCATGACAGCAACTCCGCTGGCACCGTCGTTGGCAGCCAGAATAGGCGTGTGATGGTTGGCCTCGTCGGGGTCGTTGTCTGCCCAGGGACGGCTGTCCCAATGGGCACACAGCAGGATTCGGTCGGGATTGCTGGGGTTGATGTGTGCGATGATGTTCCGGACGGACAGTTTTGTGCCGTCCCAGATGGTCACATCGCCTGTCTGCTCCTCAACCGTAGCACCGAATTCCTTGAAGCGCTCCACAAGGTAATCGCCACATTGCCTGGAGGCATTGCTGCCTGTGACGCGTGGTCCGAACTCGCATTGCTCTTTGATGTAGAGCATGGCATTGCTTACCGAGAAGTCTGGACAAGATGATAAGGCGATAGTATCCGAGATGGGGCGCTTCCCTTTGTTCTGTCCGTCGCATGATGTAAGCAGGAGGATTATTATGGCGGAAAGCCAGAAGATAACTCTTTTCATCTTTTCTTTTCTTCGTTATGACGGGATTTCGTTATAACGGGATTTTGGCGGTTGACATGGCGCGCAGGAAGTTTCCGCCCATGATGAGGCGGATGTCCTGTTCCGAGAACTGGCGTCGAAGCAGATGGCGGGTGAAGTTGATTATCTCGGAGGCATCGGCCAGGCCGGGCACACCGCCGTCTCCATCGAAATCCGTTCCGAGGCCGACATGCTCCACGCCCATAATCTTTGCTGCGTGGCAGAGGTGCTCGATGGCGTCGATGACGGTGGCTTCTCCGTCGGTGCGGAGGAAACCTGGATACACCGTTATCTGAGCCACGCCGTCGGCCTTTGCCAAAGCCCGCATCTGGTCGTCGGTTAGGTTGCGCGGATGGTCGCAAAGAGCGCGTGCAGAGCTGTGACTGCAAACGATGGGAACCTTGCTGAGTTCGAGCGCGTCGTAGAAACTCTTCTCGGAAGCGTGGCTCATGTCCACAAGGATGCCGAGCCGGTTCATCTCGCTCACGACATCTCGGCCGAAGGCGCTCAGGCCTCCATGCTCAGCGTTTCCTTTTGCCGAGTCGCAGATGTCGTTGTCGCCATTATGGCACAGTGTCATATAGACGATGCCGCGCTTCTTGAATTGCTCCAGCAGGCTGAGGTCCTTACCGATGGCGTAGCCGTTCTCGATGCCTCTGAGGATGGCTTTCTTGCCTTGCGCCTTGAGCCGGAGGATGTCGTCTGCGGTCTCGGCAAAGCCCACACGGTCGTTGTTCGCCTGCACTATCTCGTCCATCTGGGTGAGCAGTCGGTTTGCCTTTTCCGTGACAGCCTTGTAGGCTTCTTCTGTTCGCGGGCCTTGTGGAAGATAGGCCACCATGATGGATGCATCCAGTCGGCCTTCCTTCATCTTCGGCAGGTTGACGAGCACTTTGTCGGAGCGGGTGCCGAACATCTGAATGTTCTCCCTGCTGTTTTCCGTGAAGAACATCGGTGTGTCGCAGTGGCTGTCTAATATAATAGATGTGTCGTGGATGTGTTTTGCCATCGAGAAGGTCCTGGCTTCGCTGATGAGCCAGCGGAAGACCGACATGTGGCTCTCGTCGTTGTTCAGGATGAAGCATTCGGGATGCCACTGTACGCCGAGCAATGCCTTGTGCTCGCTGCTTTCCACACCCTCGATGATGCCGTCGGGACTCATGGCCGAGACCTTCAGATGCGGTCCCGGGTCTCTTACTGCCTGATGGTGGAAGGAGTTGACAGCAATGCTCTGTTTGTTGCCGAAGGCGCCTTGGAGCACACTTCCTTCCTTGAGGCAGACTGTGTGGGAAGCGTAGTGGCGGGGCATGTCCTGAGAGTGCTTTATTATTGAAGATTGAAGATTGAAGATTGAAGATTGAAGATTCTGGGTTTCGCATTCCCCTTCAATATTCAATTTTCCATTTTCAATGATATAAATATCCTGCCAGACTTTGCCTCCGAGGGCTGCTGCCATCACTTGTATGCCTCGGCAGATGCCCAGCATCGGTATTTGCCGGTGGAAGGCTTCGCGAGCGAGGAAGAGTTCCGGCTCGTCGCGTTTCGGGCAGACACTATGGAGCTGAGGCAAAGGCTCTTCGCCGAGGAGGAGCGGGTTGATGTCGCCGCCTCCTGAGAAGACGATGCCGTCGAGGGTTTCCAGGAGAGAGATGAGCGCTTGCTTGTCGTTGTGAGGCGGAATGGCAACCGGCGTTCCTCCCGCCTTGAGGACAGAGAGATAGTAGCCCTCAGCCAGTTCGCAGCCCTTCTCCCCAAAGTTGCCCGTGATGCCTATGAGTGGGTGTTCGCGTGTCATGGGCAGTCTATTTGTCGGATCCGATGGGCACTTCTTTCTTGAAGCTCTGCTTGAGGGAGATGAGCGTCTCTGTGGAAACCACTCCGTCTATCTCCTGCAGGCGGTCGTTGAGCAGCGTCATCAAGTGCGCGTTGTCCTTTGCGTAGAGCTTGATAAGCATGGTGTAGGGGCCTGTTGTGAAGTGGCATTCCACGATTTCGGATATCTTCTCGAGTTTCTCCACAACCCGATTATACATTGATGCCTTTTCGAGCGTGATGCCGATGAAGGTGCAGGTGTTGTAGCCCAGGCACGAGGGGTCGACATGGAAGCCGGAGCCTGTGATGACATTGGCTTCGATGAGGTGCTGAACACGCTGGTGAACGGCTGCACGACTCACACCGCATGCTTCAGCAACCTCTTTGAAGGGAATGCGGGCGTTACAGGAAATCATCTCGAGAATCTTTTTGTCTAAATCGTCTACTTTAATCATGATAATAAGTGTTGTTGCTTGTTAAATTGATAGCAAAAGTAGTAATTTATTTTCAAAGTGCAATGAAAAAACGCGAAAAAGTGCGTCGGAGGGTGTATTTTTCTTGCAAAATGCAAACTTTTGGTGCATGAAAATGCAAATTGCTCTGTTTTAGGCAGTTTATTTCCTCAGGGAGGAGCAAAAAACGCCGCGTGCGGCGATGGCAATCCCCGGCTGCGGCGATGGCAATCCCCGCGTGCGGCGTTGGGCATCGCCGCGTGCGGCGTTTTCCGCCCCCCCTCAGGGCTCTTTTATGTTCCTCGGATGATGCTCCAGAATCTCCTGTCTGAGGTGGCTCTTGTCTATGTGCATGTATATCTCTGTCGTGCCGATGTCTTCGTGGCCGAGCATGGCTTGGATGGCTCGCAGATTAGCCCCTCCTTCCAAAAGCTGCGTGGCGAAGCTGTGGCGGAAGGTGTGTGGGCTGATGTTTTTCCTGATGCCCGCCTTCTCGGCATACTCCTTGATATAGACGAAGAGGGAGATGCGGCTGAGGTGTTTGCCTCGTCGGAGGGAGATGAAGACATAGTCGTCCTCGCCGGGCTTCACTGCGATGCCTTGCCGCACCACGAACCAGTCGCGCAACTTCTCGATGGCGGAGTCGCCGATGGGGACAAGCCTTTCCTTCCTCCCCTTACCGTGCACACGGATGTAGCCCTCCTCGAGGTAGAGCTCGCTCAGCTTCAGGTTGACCAATTCGCTGATGCGCAGTCCGCAACTGAACAGCACCTCTATGATGGCGAGGTCGCGCACGCCTTCCGGTTTGCTGAGGTCGATGGCCGCCTCTATCTCGTCAATCTCGTTCAGACTCAACACTTCGGGCAGATGCTTGCCTATCTTCGGACTCTCGAGCAGCTCGGTGGGATCGGTCTCTATCTCTTTCTCGATGGTCAGGAAACGGTAGAACGAACGCACGCCGCTCAGGATGCGAGCCACGGAGCGGGGCCCTACACCGAGCTCCTGCAAAGCCTTCGCAAAGTGGTCCAGCTGCTCGAGCGTGACATTGCGGAAGTCGATGCCCTCGTCGGCAAAGTAGTTCAGCAGCTTCTGCAGGTCTTTGAGATAGGCATCGAGGGTGTTTGCGGTATAAGACCTCTCCAGCCGCAGGTACTGGAAGTAGCGGCGGAGGATGGCGTTGCCCACAACATTGGTATTTGTCAGTTCATAGTGCATAAAGTCAGTTCATAGTCCATAGTTCATAGTCCATAGTTGCGTTTTTGCTGCAAAAATATAAAATAATTCTCAATTCATCCTTTTTAATTCTTAATTTATTTATATCTTTGTAGCAAGAAACACATAATTATAAGGCTTTCGCACCACATAACTATGGACTATGAACTATGGACTATGAACTAACAAACTTCGTTTTATTATGAGAATCCAAATTATCAATGGCCCAAATCTTAACCTTTTGGGCGTTCGCGAGCCTGAGATTTATGGCAAACGCGCTTGGGAAGACTACCTGAAGGAGCTGCGTGCCCGCTTCCCCAAGGTACGTATCGACTACTTCCAGAGCAACCTGGAAGGTGAAATCATCAACAAGATTCATGAAGTGGGCTTCGACCGCGACGGCATCGTTCTCAATGCGGGAGCCTATACCCACACCAGCATCGCCATCCTCGATGCCCTGAGGAGTGTGAGCACACCTACTGTCGAGGTGCACATCAGCAATGTCTATCAGCGCGAAGAGTTCCGCCGTCGCAGCATCATCAGCCCTGGATGCGTGGGCTTCGTAGGCGGCTTCGGGCTCGACAGCTACCGCCTTGCCATCGAGGCTTTGATAGACAATGCAGCAAAAAGCAAAGCCGAATAATCTCTCCCCGCAGCCTGGGGTGAGCCTTGATGAGTACATTCTTCAGCACATCGATGCCGAAGGCGACTATCTTCATGCCCTTTGGCGCGACACGCAGCTGCGCCTCTCCTATGGGCAAATGGCAAGCGGTCATCTGCAAGGCCGCCTCCTGAAGATGCTCATCCAAATGACAAAGCCGCTGAAGGTGCTCGAGCTGGGCACTTTCAGCGGCTATGCCACTTTATGTATGGCAGAGGGATTGCAGGAAGGGGCGGAGATACATACCTTCGAGGTGTTCGACGAGAACGAGGACTTCCTGCGGAAATGGTTCGGGGGGAGTGCCTTTCGCGACAAAATCCGCCTCCACATCGGCGATGCCCTGCAGCTCGTCCCGCAGATGCAGGAGCGTTGGGACTTTGCCTTTATTGATGCCGACAAGCGCGAATACACGGCATACTACGAGATGCTGCTGCCCAGGATGCGCGCCGGAGGCTTTATCGTGGCCGACAATACCTTGTGGTACGGCCATGTTCTGGAGGAAGCGAGGGAGAGCGACGCACAGACAAGAGGCGTCCAGGCCTTCAACGACCTTGTGGCTTCCGATGCCAGAGTGGAAAAGGTCATACTCCCCATCAGGGATGGCCTCACGATAATCCGGGTGAAGGAATAGGCGTCATTTGCTATCCTTCTTCACCTTGACGGGCGGTACGCCATAAAGAAGCCGCATTCTATCTATGGGTTCTTTCTTTTCGATGACTTCGGGACGAGGTGCGTAAAGCTCCACAACTTTGTCGATAACGACGCCTGGAGGAGGTCCGTAGAGCACCGTCGTGTCGTCTCCTTTCTGCATTTTCTTGGCAGACTTGCAGGCTGCGAAGCCCAACAGCGTGATGAGCGAGCCAAGCAGCAACCGCCAGAATGAACGAATCTTCTTTGCCATAGTATCTTTTTTAGTGTTTAGGGGCAAGGGGCAAGGGGCAGGAGGTTACCAATTGCATTAGGTGTTCTCTTGCTCCTTGCACCTTGCTCCTTGCCCCTGAGTCATTTTCTTCATGTGGCAGAGCAACAGTTTGCCGTCGTTGTCCCTGAGGTGCATGCCGCCGCCTTCGCAGTAGCGCCAGTACTTGCAGCCTTTGCAGTCGCCTGTTTTCATCCATTCGTGGTTGCGATGAGGCTGGAAGCGCGTCTCCCAGACTTGCATGAAGTCGTCTTGGTAGATGTTCCCCTGCCGGTAGTTGTGCCTGATGCTTGTGCAGGCGCTGATGCCTCCGTCGACGAGGACGGAAGCCGCCGTCACTCCTGCTGTGCAGCGGAACATCCAATCGCGGACGTCGCCTTCGTACGGTCCGAGGAAGCCTTCGCAGCCATACGACGCATGAATCTGCCCCTCCTGGCGTGTCTCGCGGATGAACTGGAGCAGTCCCCTGAGTTGTTCGCCCGTGAGTTGCAGCTCCTTGTCCTGTGCCGCGCGGCCCACCGGAAAGATGGTGGCGAGCCGCCAGTCCGTGACGCCTTTGTCGATGAGGAACGCCTTGAGTTCGGGCAGCGTGTCGTAGTTGTGCTGATGCACGCAGGTCATCACGTCGTAGGCGAGCGACGGGTCGCGCACTATCATGTCGATGGCTTGGCTGGCCATGCGGAAGCAGTCGGGGTTGCGACGCAGCCAGGTGTGCTGTTCCTCGAGCCCGTCGAGGCTGATTGTCACGGAGCAGAGGCCGGCATCCTTCAGCTTCTGAAAGAGTTCGGGCGTAAGGAAGAGCCCGTTCGTCACCATTCCCCAGGGGAAACCGCGTTGGCTGATGCCCTGAGCGCACTCCACAACATCCTCTCTCACCAGCGGTTCTCCGCCGCCGAGGATAACGAAGACCTCGCCCGGATTGCGCTTCGCGGCAATATTGTCCAGCACGCGGAAGAAGTCCTCGCGAGGCATATCAGGCACCGTGGCAGCCTGACGGCAGTCGCTCCCGCAGTGGCGGCAATGGATGTTGCAGCGCACGGTGCTCTCCCAGAACACCTGCCGGAGCGGATGTTCCGAGCGGAGACTCTTGTTCAGCAACCGTGCTGCCTCGAGCGCAATAGTCCGTCTTATGCCAAGTTTCTCGCCTTTCATGTCGCAAAGATACGATTAAGTGAGCGAAATACAAAAGAAAAATCATAATTTTTTCTTTTTATTTCCGAACGGAAGTAACTTCGACCGAAGGTCAAAGATACAAAAAAATGAAGAACTAAAAATTAAGAATGAAGATTTTTTTCCTGCTTCTTAGCATTACTTAACACCCCGGATTGCATGACTCAGCAACCGGTATTGCACGACTTGGTGTGCTGGGTTTATTGCAAGTACATGTAGATGCAATTGCACGTACATGTAGATGCAATTGCACATACATGTATATGCAACGGACTTCATGTGCCGGGAAGGGCAACGAAAAAGGGCAGCACCCTTGACGGATGCTGCCCTGTTGGCTTGAATGCCTTGTTCGGTTAGCAGACTTCGATAGCCTTGCTGAGTTTCTTCTCTTCCTTCGCCGTCTTAGGCATCGTGACGGTCAGGATGCCGTCCTCAACCTTAGCGGAAATCTTGTCGCGCTCTACGTCGTCGGGAAGTGTGTAGCTCTGCTCGTAGTTGCTGTACGAGAACTCGCGCCTCAAGTAGTGATGTTTCTTGTCCTCGTGCTTGTGTTCGCACTTGTTCTCAATGGCGATGGTCAGGTTGCCGTTGTCGTCGATGTTGACTCGGCAGTATTCCTTCTTGATACCAGGTGCTGCAAGTTCCATCGTGTAAGCCTCTTCACTCTCTTTCACATTGACTGCCGGAGCGGTACTGTTAGCTCTGGGCATAAGGTCTGTGTTCATGAAATCCTCGAACAATGTTGGCATCCAACTGTTTCTAAACATTACTGGTAACATAATTGTGTCCTCCTATTTTTGTTTATTAGTTAATTAATTGGTTTTCTTTTTTGTTGCCTCTGCTTTCGCTTCAGCTTTCACTAACAAGAGAAACAAGTTTCGTGCCAGCCGAAAATGTGGCAAAATTGTGGACAAAGGAGGACAAACGTGGACAGATTGTCAGTTGAGAGCCCGTCTGCCAAAGAAGAAACGGGAGATGCCGACGAGGTCCATCAGCCAAGCAACCAAGAGGCTTCCGCAGACACAGAGGGCGAGGGAGACAATCAGGAAGAGGAGTCCCGTCGGGTCGAACTTGAGATAGGGGACGAGTTGCTTGCAGAGGACGGTGAAGATGGGCGAGAAGACATAAAGCACCAGGCTGTTGCGGCCCAGGAAGAGGAGCAAGGGGCGAGGGGCAGGGGGCAAGTATTTGTAGATAGACAGCAGGGAGGAAATGGCGAAATAGGCAATCAAAACGCCGTTCAGGCTTGCCTGAGTCGGGCTGTCTGAGAAGCAGGCAAGCAAGGCGAAGGCTACGACGGAGAGCCTCGAGGGCAGGAAGAACACCACGAAGTTTATGCCGCTCTGCCTCAAGCAGGCGCCTGCAAGGAAGTATAGGGCCGAGGAAAACGACAGGATTCCAAAGCCGTGAGCAAACACATAATAGGCGATGCCAATCAACAGGAAACGCGTCGCCATCCCTCGCTCTACATTATTATATATATAATAGTACGTGGCTCCGCAGAGGATGATTGCGTGCAAGTACCAATACGGGCCGAGAGGATGCAGGAAAAGGTGCTTGAGATAGACCCAGGGCGTGAGTTGGGCGATGTGTTCATTTATGGGAAGAATCGAAGCCATGTATATGTATCCGCTCTCCATAACGACATACGGCACCGCCAGCCACAGCAGGGTCTTCAGGAAATCCCTCGGGGGCTTGCTGATGTTCATGAGGAAGCCCGATATCAGCAGGAAGCCAGGCATGTGGAAACAATACACCACCTGCTTGATGTCGGGGTGCAGCTGCTCGAACCACACCAAGTGGAAACTGATGACGAGCAGTATCAGGACGCCCTTCAGAAAGTCGAGTTCCTTGATTCGCGGCATGAGGGGTTATGACTTTTTGGGTAGTTTCTCAATCACTTTTCGCAGCGAAGGCGTGAGTGCAGGGATGCCATGCGAGGTGGCATAGGCTTCGAGAGCGTCGAGCTTCATGGGCGACGCATACATTTTCTTCAGCACCTTCTTCTTCTCCTTGAAGTCCTTTGCGTCGATGTAGGCATGTTCGGTGGCGTATGTCTCGATGATGAGTTTCATGCGTCCCTTGCCTCCGTTCCATTCCCAATGGTCCGAGGACATCACCAGGTCTGCCATCGTTGCGTTCCCATCCCCGTCGAGATTGAAAGCTACGTTGAATTCGTAGGCGTATTCCGCCTTTTCGCGTCCCTTGAGCACCCTGTCTTGCCCAAGCCTTTTGTTGCGGTACATCTGCATCTTGCCAGCATCGAGCGTCATGCGCACCTCGTCCTTTTCGGTCTCGATGAAGCCTACGGTACCTTCCGGATTACTGACTTTTTGCCTTCCCTTGCCTTCATCGGCCACGGTCACGAAGTAGTGGTCTCTTGCTTTGCCGCCCTTCACGAGGTCGATTGCCCCGCTTTTGTGTATCCTGCCGGCATTGAACTCCTGTGCCCTCGCTCCCCAGGTGATGGAGACACCCATGCTCAGGCTGAACTCGCCATGGCTTTGGTTGTAGCTCCCCGACTTGACTTTCTTCTTCTCCACATCGTAGGAATTGGGCATGATGCCTGCCAAGTAGTAGCGAAGCGAGTCGTTGGCGAAGGCATAGACCCTGTAGTAAGTCTCGACATAGATGAGGGGCTTGGGCTTCACCACTATCTCTGCCAGGTTGTAGTCAAGGTCTTCCATCGTGACTTTGCCGCCTTGCAGAGCCGACATATCCACGAGCTTCGACTTGTAGGCCACGTGAGTGAGGACAACTTTCGCTGCGCCTTTCACGTCGAGAAGCGTGCCGCTCAGGTCTGTTACGCCAATCATGTTGCCGTCCTCAGTCAGGACCGTTACGAGATGGATGCCGTTGCCGTCGCTGTCCACCACCGTCAACTTCTGTGCCTTAGCACTCAATGTAATCAGCAAAAGTGTTGCAAGTGTAAGGAGATACTTCTTCATATTGATATCTTAAATCGAGGACAAAGGTACGAAAAAGTTTAGAGTTTAGGGTTTAGAGTTTAGAGTTTTTCAGTTTAACCTACACTTTTTCATCTTTCCGCCTTTTGACAATTGCTTTTTCGCCTGTTCACTTTTCCTTTTCGCTGTGCTCTGTTCTTGATGCGCAGGTTGCGTATGCAGATGCGCAGGTTGCATCCCTTCATTCGCAAGCTGTGTTTCTTCATTTGCAGCCTGCGAATGAAAGTTGGAGAGCAGAGGGATGGAGAATGCGGAAAAGGGGAAGACAAATGGCGAAAGGGTGGGGTGAAGTATGCGGAATGCGGCGTTTTTATATTTCCTATAGAGGAAAGGAAGGAAAAAAGTTGAGAGTTGAGAGTTGAGAGTTGAGAGATTTTTGTATCTTTGCAGAAGAAAACCATACAAAACACAGTATAATGACAAAGCGAACCCTTTCATTCTTCATTCTTCACTCTTCATTCTTCATTCTTTTGGCTCAGACGATCAGCATCACGACAGACCATACTCAGCTGGTTCTGCAGGTGAATTCGCAGAAGCGGCTCTGCCAAACTTACCTCGGCGAACGCCTTTCCGAGCAGACTGACCTCAAGCAGCTCTCGATGCCGCAAGCCGGCTTGAGCAGCTCCTGCATCCGTGGCCTCGAGGCTTACCCGGTGATGGGTACGGAGGACTACTACGAGCCGACCTTCGAGATACGCCACGCCGACGGAAACCCCACGTCTGTCCTCAAATATCAGCAGCATACCCAGCAAGGCGACCTCACCTCCATCAGCCTTCGCGACGAGGTCTATCCCATCGAGGTGACGCTTTATTATAAGACGTTCCCGCAGGAGGATGTCATCCAGCAATGGGCCGAGATAAAGCACGAAGAGAAGGGAAAGGTCTTTCTCGGCAGGTATGCCTCGTCGATGCTCTACTTCGAGGCTCCCAGCTACTACCTGACCGAGTTTGCAAGCGACTGGGCAAAGGAGATGCAGATGCTGAGCCAGGAACTCCAGTTCGGCAAGAAAGTGGTCGATAGCCGCCTCGGAACCCGGGCCAACCTCATGGCGCAGCCCTTCTTCGAGGTAGGAATAGGGAGTCCTATCAGCGAGAACGAGGGGACAGTCCTCATGGGAACGCTCGGCTGGACGGGCAACTTCCGCTTCACCTTCGAGGTGGACAATCAACATGTGCTGCGTGTGGTGAGCGGCATCAACCACGATGCGTCCTCCTATCTGCTGCCGAAAGGAGAAACATTCCGCACGGCAGATTTCTTCTTCACGCTCGCCAAAGGAACCGGCGAAGGCAGCCGTCGCTTCCAGCGGTGGATGATGAACCATCAGCTCCATAAGGCAAAGGACGACCGCATGACGCTCCTCAACAACTGGGAGAACACTTATTTCGATTTCAACGAGGAGAAGCTCGTTGCACTCTTCGGGGAAGCGAAGGACCTCGGCGTCGACCTCTTCCTCCTCGACGACGGCTGGTTCGGCAACAAGTACCCCAGAAAAGACGACCACGCAGGCCTGGGCGACTGGCAGGTGACGAAGGACAAACTGCCGCAGGGCATTCCCTATCTCGTCAGGAAAGCCAAGGAAAACGGCGTCGCCTTCGGCATCTGGATAGAACCCGAGATGGTCAACCCCAAGAGCGAGCTTGCTGAGAAACACCCCGACTGGCTCATCCAGCTGCCCTCCAGGGAGACTTACTACTTCCGCAACCAGATGGTGCTCGACCTCTGCAACCCAAAGGTGCAGGACTTCGTGTTCGGCATCGTGGACGGGCTGATGCAGGAGAACCCCGAGATACGCTTCATGAAGTGGGACTGCAACTCGCCCATCACAAACATCTATTCGCCGTACCTCAAGGAGAACCAGGGCAACATCTATGTCGACTATGTGCGCGGGCTCTACAAGGTGCTCGACCGAGTGCAGGCCAAGTACCCCGACCTCTACATGATGATGTGCTCCGGTGGCGGCGGCAGGTCGGATGTCACAGGGCTGCGTTACTTCACAGAGTTCTGGTGCAGCGACAATACAGATCCCATCGAGCGGCTCTTCATACAATGGGGTTACTCGCAGTTCATGCCCGCCAAAGCCATGTGCGCTCATGTCACAGAGTGGAACAGAAGGGCGAGCATCAAGTTCCGCGTCGATGTGGCCTTCCAGGGAAAGCTCGGCTTCGACATCGGCTTGAAAGGCCTTTCGGATGATGACAGGCAGTACTGTCGGGAGGCAATCAAGGAGTACAAGCGCTTGAAGGACATCGTTTGGTCGCCCAATCTCTACCGTCTTGTGTCACCTTACGAGGGACAGCATTGTGTCGTTCAGCGCGTTGATGATGCAAAGAGCAAGAGCGTCGTCTTTGCCTACGACATACATCCCCGCTACGGAGAAAGGCTCCTGAACACCCGCCTGCAGGGCCTCGATGCTGCTGCCAATTACCGCGTGAAAGAGATATGCCTCATGCCAGGCAAGCAAAGCTGGCTGCCCTGCAACGACAAGGTCTATACCGGCGACTACCTGATGAAGGTAGGCATCAAGGTGACTTCGACAAACGACCTTGTGAGCCACATCATCGAGGTGACAAAAGAATGAAACCTAAAACAATTATCCCTATATGAAAAAGCTATTCGTTCTATCAGTCTTCCTGCTTGGTGCAATGGCAGGACAATCCCAGAACCCTTACCTCCCTTTGTGGGAGCATCTGCCTGATGGAGAACCTCGCGTCTTCGAAGATCCCGACAACCCGGGGAAGCTTCGTGCTTACATCATCGGGTCGCACGACACGCACTACTCCGAATACTGCGGCAACGACATCCGCATGTGGTCGGCTCCCGTGGAGGATCTGACGCAGTGGCGCGACGAAGGTCCCATCTTCTCTTGGTATGTCAATGGTCGTTGGGACACGATGTTTGCGCCCGACCTCGTTGAGGTGAAGGACAAGACGGGCAAGAAGACCTATTGGCTCTACCCGCACTCACGAGGCTGGGGGCGCGTGGCGATGGTCTGCAAAGGCGACCGCCCCAATGGCCCCTTCACGCCCGTCAACCTCACGCCCGACGGAACCCGTTGCGTAGAAGGCTCGCTCATCGATTTCGACCCGTCGGTGTTTGTGGAGAACATCACGGACAAGAAGGACAAGGACTTCGACAAGGGCTTTCGTGCCTATGTGTTCTATGGATTCCAGCACTCTACGGCATGTGAGCTCGACCAGAGCACCATGTTCAGCAAGCGCCCAGGTACGGAATTGATAGACCCCTTCATCCCCGCCAGCAGCCACGACGGCAGGCTTCTCGACAAGGAGGGAAGCCAATACAAGGCACTCTACGAAGGGCAGAACCCGCTCGACTTCAACTTCTTCGAGGCTTCGTCCATCCGTCAGGTGGGCAACAAATATGTGATGGTCTTCTCGGGATATAGTGGCAAGGAGTACGGATTGGGCAATACCAACAGCGCCCTTCGCTATGCTTACGGCGACTCGCCCCTGGGCCCCTGGCGTTCCGGCGGTGTGCTTGTCGACAGCCGCGGCGTCGTGCTTAACGAGGACGGCTCACACCTCATCACCACCAACTTCGCTCACAACACGCACGGCTCTTTGCAGGAGATTAACGGGCAGTGGTATGTCTTCTATCATCGCCCGCCTCGTGGCTTTGCCAATGCCCGTCAGGCTATGGTGGCGCCCGTCAAGATTGAGTGGGACAAGAAGCCCGTCAGCAAAGGAGGCCAGGTGCGCATCACCGGCTACGACCCCTTCGCCCCCAAGAATGAGTGGACGGCCAAGGCTGCTGATGGCAACGAGTACACGGGCGCCGAGGTGACCAGCGAGGGCTTCCAGATATTTGGCCTGCCGCCTTATCAGTACTATTCGGCAGGCATCGCTTGCTTCCTGGCAGGCCCTGGCAGCAATGAGTGCATGCAGGACAACCACGATGTCTGGGACAACTCGATGGACCTTGCCGGCCTGAAGAACGGCACCATCATCGGCTACAAGTACTTCGGCTTCGGAGGCTTGGACAAGGATGCCAAGGGCCTGAAGGCTTTCGGGGGCACCAGGCAGGGCGACAATACGCATCTCAACCTGTTCCTCACGCCAGGCGGTCGTGCCTTCAGCATCCATGTGCGTCTCGACAATCCCTGGAAGGGTCAGGAGATAGGCGTTGTCGGCGTAGCTGCAGAAGGGCGTAAGGAGCCCATGATGTGCAGCTTGCGAGTGCCTGACGTTGAAGGCCTCACGGGCAAACACGCCGTCTATCTCGTAGTTGAAGGGCCTGAGGTGGAGGAGCCGCAGCAGGGCAGACAGTTCGGTCGCCGTCAGCAGCCAGAGCGTCCGCAGGGTCTCTTCGACCTCCACGGAATCGGCTTCTCGAAGGGCGGCGCCATGAGGGCTCCCGTGGTGCCTCAAGTCAACATTACGCTCGACGGCAAGCCGCTCGTCGTGCCCGCAAAACCCATTTTCAGCAGCAACGCCAACGGTTACACCGACGTCACGCACTATCAGGTCTATGCTCCTCTGAAGTCGAACTCCGTGCTGAAGGCCACCTCCGAGAACCCCTCAGTCACATTCCAAGTCAGCCCCGTCACCGATGGCCGCGCCACCGTGAGAGCCACATACCAAGGGAAAGAGAAGGTCTTCCTAATCAATTGATTATCAGGGCACATTAGGCATCGCAAAACGCCGCCTGCGGCGATTGCAATCCCCGCGTGCGGCGTTGCCCATTTCCGCGTGCGGCGTTGGCAATCCCCGCACGCGGCGTTTTTCATCCCCTCATGGGGCGTTTTTCAACCCTCTGTGAAGAGGTGAGTTTTGCCTTGTTTTCGAACAGGTTTTTTAGTGAGCGGCCATGAAAAAAGCCCAGCGTTTGCCGGGCTTTTCTTGTATAGAGAGGTTGTGATGCCAGCCTTAGTACATGTTGATGAGGGCTTCGTAGAGTTCCTGCTTGCCGCTGGTTTGAGCGGGTTCGCCGACCTTCTTGCCGTATTCGTAGGCCTCTTCGAGGGTCATCTTGCCTTGCTCGAACTTCTTGCCCTTGCCTTTGTCGAAACTTGCGTAGCGCTCCTTGACCATTGCCGGGATAGGCGACTTCTGGATGATGTCGGCAGCGCTGAGCAGAGCGTGGGCCATGGCGTCCATGGCAGCGACGTGGGCGATGAAGATGTCCTCCAGGTCGGTGCTGTTGCGACGCGTCTTGGCATCGAAGTTCGTGCCGCCGTCCTTGAAGCCGCCGCCGCGGATGATCTGCATCATGGCCTGCACGAGTTCATAGTGGTCGATGGGGAACTGGTCGGTGTCCCAGCCGTTCTGGTAGTCGCCGCGATTGGCATCGATGCTGCCCAACATGCCTGCATCCACTGCACAAGCCAGCTCGTGCTCGAAGGTGTGGCCGGCAAGCGTGGCGTGGTTCACCTCGATGTTCACCTTGAAGTCCTTGTCCAGGCCGTGTGCCCTGAGGAAGCCGATGACGGTTTCTGTATCGACGTCGTATTGGTGCTTTGTGGGCTCCATCGGCTTCGGCTCGATGAGGAAAGTGCCCTTGAAGCCTTTGCTGCGGGCATAGTCGCGGGCCATCGTCAGCATCGTTGCCATGTGCTCCTTCTCACGCTTCATGTCGGTGTTCAGCAGGCTCATGTAGCCCTCGCGACCGCCCCAGAAGACGTAGTTCGTGCCCCCCAGCTCGATGGTTGCATCGATGGCATTCTTGATTTGGACAATGGCGCGAGCCACTACGTCGAAGTCGGGATTCGTGCTTGCGCCGTTCATGTAGCGCTTATTGCCAAAGACGTTGGCTGTGCCCCACAGCAGCTTGATGCCAGTCTCTGCTTGCTTCTGCTTCAGGTAGGCAACGACCTCCTTCAGGTTCTTCTCGTACGTCTCCACGTCGGCTGCCTCTGCAACGAGGTCGACATCATGGAAGCAATAATACTCGATGCCCAGCTTCTGCATGATCTCGAAGCCGGCATCCGCTTTGTCCTTTGCGGCCTTGACGGGGTCCTTGGCTTTGTTCCACGGGAAGGCCTTCGTGCCAGGCCCAAACTGGTCGCTGCCTTCGGCACAAAGAGTGTGCCACCAGCACATGGCGAATTTGAACCATTCGCTCATCTTCTTGCCCAGGACCACGCGGTCGCGGTCATAATAGCGGTAGGCCAAGGGGTTCTTGCTCTCTACGCCCTCAAACTTGATGGCGGAAATCTCAGGAAAAAACTGTTTCATAATGTTGATAGTTTTATTTGGGTTTAGTGAAATGTCTTTAATGTCCTTAGGGTATGTAATGTCTTTAATGTCTTTAAGGGATGAATTGGCGCCAGCGCTCGTAGGCTTCGCGATAGGCGGCCTGGTTCTTGAGGTCGGGCTCGATGACCTGCAGCTTCTTCAGGGCTGAGAAGGCCTCCTTGTTGTCGGCATAGATGCCTGCGCCGATGCCTGCCCCTCGAGCTGCGCCAATGCTGCCGTCGGTGTCGCAAAGCTCGATGGTAGCGCCTGTCACGCCTGCCAATGTGTCGCGGAAGATGGGGCTGAGGAACATGTTGGCCTTGCCGGCGCGGATGGTCTTGAGCTCCATGCCCATTGCCTTCATCACCTCCATGCCGTAAGCGAAACTGAAGACGATGCCTTCCTGTGCCGCCCGAAGCAGGTGGGCTTGTGAATGGATGTTGAAGTTGATGCCATGAATGCTGGCACCCACTTCCTTGTCGCAGAGCACGCGTTCCGCTCCGTTGCCGAAGGGAAGGATGGAGAGGCCTTCAGCACCGATTGGGGCTTGAGCCGCGAGGTCGTTCATCTCGGCGTATCCGATGCCAGCCGGCGCCACATTGCGTCGTGCCCAAGAGTTCAGGATGCCAGTCCCGTTGATGCAGAGCAGCACGCCCAATCGCGTCGCCTGTTGTCCGTGGTTCACATGGGCAAAGGTATTGACGCGGCTCTTCGGGTCGTAGGCCACGCTGCCGAGCACACCATACACGACGCCCGACGTGCCTGCCGTCGTGGCCGCTTCTCCCGGCTCGAAGACGTTCAGGGAGAGCGCGTTGTTGGGCTGGTCGCCAGCGCGGTAGGTGATGGGTGTTCCTGCCTGCAGGCCCAGTTCTGCGGCTGCTGAGGCATTCACCTCGCCTTGAAGGCCGAAAGTGGGAACGATGTCGGAGAGCATTTCCTTCGGGATGCCGTAGTAGTCCAGCAGGAACTGCGCGGGCTGCTCTTCCTTGAAGTCCCACATCATGCCCTCGGAAAGGCCGCTGACTGTTGTGGCGGGCGTGCCGGACAGGCGGCAGGCGATGTAGTCGCCTGGCAGCATTACCTTATATATATTATTAAAGGTGTCGGGCTCGTTCTCCCGCACCCAAGCCAGCTTAGAGGCGGTGAAGTTGCCGGGTGAGTTGAGCAGATGGCTGAGGCACTTCTCGCTGCCGAGGTCGCCGAAGGCCTTCTGGCCGTAGGGAACGGCACGCGAGTCGCACCAGATGATGGAGTCGCGCAACGGTTTCAAGTCCTTGTCCACACACACGAGGCCGTGCATCTGATAGGAGATGCCGATGGCCTTAACCTCGTCTTTGGCTGCTCCGCTGGCAGTCATGATGTCGGCGGTGGCCGACTTCAGGTAGTTCCACCACGATTCCGGGTCTTGTTCGGCCCATCCTTGACGGACGGCTTTGATGGGGGCTTCTGTCTTGGGATAGAAGGCCGTTGCCACACAGGCTCCGCTCTCCACCTCGACCAAGGAGGCCTTCACGCTGGAACTGCCTACATCGTAGCCAAGCAAATAATTTTTTTTCATATCGTTTTATTTTTTCATTCGTTCTTTCCACATCTGGCTCATCTCCTCCAAGGTTCTCCGCTTGGTCTCCGGCACGAGTTTCCATACGAAGACGGCTGCCACGAGGCAGAGGACGCCATAAAGTCCGTAGGTGAACCAATGGCCGAAGTGGTCGCCGGGCTCGAGGTGCATGTTGAACATAGGCACAAACGAGCTGGAGACGATGAAGTTGAATATCCATTGGAAGGCAACCGCGATGGCGACTGCTTTGCCACGTATCGTGTTGGGGAATATCTCGGCGATGAGCACCCAGCAGATCGGGCCCCACGAGAACATGAAGCATGCCGCATAGACAAGCAGGCTGAGCGATGTGACCCATTCCACTCCTGGCTGTCCGAAGGTGGCAGCCACACCGAAGGCTCCCAGGGCCATGCCAAGCGAACCCGTGATGAGCAGCGGCTTGCGTCCCCACTTCTCCACGGTGAAGATGGCAACCAGGGTGAACAGGATGTTGCTGATGCCCATGATGACGGTAATCATCATCGGGTCTTCCATGCTCATGTCGCCAAAGATGCGGGGAGCATAGTAGAGGACGGCATTGATGCCCACAATCTGCTGGAACACACTCAGCATGATGCCCACGAAGATGCACATCCAGCCGTACGTCATCAGCTTCTCGGTCTTCACCGTCATCGAGTCCTTGATTTCCGGAAGGATTATCTCGGCCTTGCCGCTGCCGTTTATCTTGGAGAGGACACTGAAGGCCTCGTCGTTCTTACCTATCGAGACGAGATAGCGAGGCGTCTCCGGCACAAAGCAGATGAGCAGGGCGAAGAGGCCTGCGGGAACGGCTTCCGAGCCGAACATATAGCGCCAGCCCGTCGTCACAGTCCATTGTGCAGCGGGATTGATGGCTGCAAGGCCTTTTCCCATCTCCTCCACCATCGGCTGGATATGGTCGCCGAGGATGAAGAAATTCACAAAGTAAACCACCAGCTGACCGAAGATGATGGCGAACTGGTTCCAGCTGACAAGCATGCCTCTTATCTTGTAGGGCGCCACCTCGCCAATATACATCGGGCAAATCGCCGAGGCCAGACCTACGCCGATGCCGCCGATGATGCGATAGATGTTGAACATGATGAGCAGGGACGAAGAGGGCTTCCCGTAGGGAAAGAGCAGGAACTCGGGATTCATCGAACCCAAAGCCGAGACGAAGAACAGGAGGCCTGCTATGATGAGGGATTTCTTTCTGCCAAGACTCGTAGCCAGCAGGCCGGAGAGAGCCGAGCCGATGATGCAGCCTATCAAGGCGCTGGCCGAAGTGAACCCGTGCCAACTGTTGGAATACGTGAAGTCGTCTGCCTCCATGAAGAAAGCCTGCAGACCTTTCTCAGCACCCGAAATGACAGCCGTATCGTAGCCGAAAAGCAGTCCGCCCAGCACCGCAACAAGAACAATAGAGTACAAATAGAGCTTACTGCCCGTTTGAGGAGTCTTTTCCATGTTAGTTTCAGTTAGAATTTACGCTTTTGCGTACAAAGATATGAAAAAATAAGGATAGATGGTGCAGAAAGAGAAATTATTTTCAAGTTCTTGCTAGTTTTGGCTCTTTGGATATCGAAGAAGGCATCAGTCCCCAAGGGGGTGACAGAAAACAGGCGGGAGTGTCAGCCCCCAAGACCGAACGCCTCCATCCTATCCCCACCCCTCGCTTCGCTCTTCCCCTCCCATTTGGGGAATGGGAGGGGAGCTGGGAAGCAGAACACTCTCCGCACATTTATAGAGGCCGGGCCGCCGCGATACGCCTTTCAGCCTGCGGAAAAGCCCATCCCCGCAGGGCTTGTCACAAAACATGGCAGGCGAAGTTCATTGATTGGTCATGAATAATCAATTGCTGCATCATGAATAATCAATTGCTGCATCATGATAAATCAACGAACGCCGCCTGCGGAGATTTCTGATGCCGCCCGCCAAGTTTGACAACAAGGCTCGTCGAGTTGACCTTTTCGGTGTTTCGGGATTGACCTCGGTCCGTTGGTGAAAGCCAAAAAGAAAAGCCCAGCATTTGCTGGGCTCTGCGCTTCAGGATGGGCTTGCTCCGGCTTTGCCGCTTGAGCGAATGTGGAAAAGCTTTAGCTCGACGAAGTCAACCACGACCTCGGTCCGTTGGTGAGAGCCCAAAAGAAAAGCCCAGCGTTTGCTGGGCTCTGCGCTTCAGGATGGGCTTGAACCAACGACCCCATGATTAACAGTCATGTGCTCTAACCAACTGAGCTACTGAAGCAGGTTTGCAACTGCTCGGAAAAACTGGCGCTTCAGGATGGGCTTGAACCAACGACCCCATGATTAACAGTCATGTGCTCTAACCAACTGAGCTACTGAAGCAGTTTTTTTGAGTTTTTCTCTCAATTGCGGGGCAAAGGTATAGGTTTTTTCGAAAATATGCAATACCTTTGCAGAAAATTTTGCACTAAATGGAAAAAATTATAGGAATTGGCAATGCTCTTGTGGATGTTTTGGTGCGTTTGAAGGACGACAGTGTCCTCAAACAGATGGGACTGCCCAAGGGTGGAATGACACTGATTGATGAGGCTCAGCAGAGAAGCCTTCGCTCCAGAATGGAGGGGCTTCCTACAGAACAGGCTACCGGCGGAAGTGCCGGAAACACGATGCTTGCCCTCTCGAAACTTGGAGGGAAGACGGGCTTTGTGGGCAAGATCGGCAGGGATGCCCTTGGCAAGTTCTATGCCGACAACTGTAAGGCGGTGGGCATCGATGCCCGTCTTTTGGAGTGCAATCTGCTGACGGGAGTGGCCAACACCTTCATCTCCCCTGATGGCGAACGCACCTTCGGCACTTGTCTTGGTGCGGCGGCTACCCTGCAGGCAAGCGACATAAAGCCTGCCCTCTTCGAAGGTGTCTCGATGGCTCACGTCGAGGGATATCTTGTGCAGAACCACGAACTGCTGGAGGCTATCTGCCAGACGGCGATGGAGATGAGTGTGCAGCTCAGCCTCGACCTCGCCAGCTATAATGTCGTTGCTGCCGACCGTCCTTTCTTTCAGCATTTGGTTCAGGACTACTTCGACATCGTCTTTGCCAACGAGGAAGAGGCCGCAGCCTTCACAGGCAAGAAGGAGCCGCTGGAGGCCCTGCGTGATATAGCGGCCTACAAGTGCCTGGCTGTCGTGAAGCTTGGCGGGAAAGGCTCCATCGCAAGGCTTGGAGAGGAAGAAGTGATGGTGGGAGCGCACAAAGTTCCTGTGGTGGATACGACTGCGGCGGGCGATTTCTTTGCAGGCGGCTTCCTCTATGCCCTGAACCGAGGCGCGTCGCTGAAAGACTGCCTCAGCTGCGGAGCATTGCTTAGCGAACACATTATCGGAGTGGTCGGTACAAGGCTGCCCGAAGAAGAATGGAAGGAAATAAGAAAGCATACCCCTTGAGCCACTTTACGGGGAATAATTCGAATCAATATGATTAAGAGCAGAATTCAAAGTCCGACATCATGGCCTCTTCCCCTTAATGGGGCTTGGAGGTATATATTATTATTTATAATGTATATAGTGCCGCTTTGTGTGGCCGCACAGAAGAAGGAGAATGCCAATTCGGCCATCAGCCGCAACCTGGAGCTCTTCAACGATATCTACAAGCAGCTCGACCTCTTTTATGTCGATTCGCTCAATGCGGATACGGTCATAGGGTGGGGCATTCGCTCGATGCTGCAGCAGGTTGATCCCTTCACCGACTATTATCCCGACGATGACGAGGACCTCAGGCAGATGGCTACAGGCAAATATGCCGGCATTGGCAGCGTGATCCGCTATCACAAGAAGGAGCAAAGGGCAGTCATCAGCGAGCCTTACGAAGGCACACCCAGTCAGTTGGCAGGCGTCCAGGCAGGCGATGTGATTCTCTCCATCGACGGAAAGGATGTGAAGGGAATGCTGACGCCCAAGGTGAGCAGCATGCTCAGAGGCGAAGCAGGCACGACTTTCGAACTGAAAGTGCGGCGAGGAGAGGAGGAGAAGTCGTTTCTCATCACACGACAGACGATACAGATTCCGCAGGTTCCCTACGCAGGAATGCTCGCCGACGGGCAGACCGGCTACATCTACCTGACAGGATTCACCGAGGGTGCTTGCCGAGAAGTGCGGGACGCCCTCGATGATGTCCGCCGCCAAGGGGCCAAGCGCCTCGTGTTCGACCTGCGTGGCAATCCAGGCGGCGCCGTCAACGAGGCCGTCGACATCGCCAACCTCTTCCTGCCGAAGGGTAAGAAAGTGGTCTATACGAAAGGCAAGATGACGCGCACCAACCGCGAATACTATACAGCCACAGAGCCCGTGGACAGCGTGATGCCGGTCATCGTGCTGGTCGATGGAGGTTCTGCCTCCGCCTCCGAGATTGTGGCAGGCTCACTGCAGGATTTCGACAGAGCGGTCATTATGGGCACACGCACCTACGGCAAGGGCTTGGTGCAGATGATTCGCGAAGTGGCTTATCACGGCAGCCTCAAGATGACGACCAGTCGCTACTATATCCCGAGCGGCCGTTGCATCCAGGCCTACGACTACCGCCACCTCAATGCCGACGGTTCGGCGGGCACCGTTCCCGACAGCCTGACGAAGGTTTTCCATACCGCAGGAGGCAGGGAAGTGCGTGACGGAGGCGGCATCAAGCCCGATGTGGAGGTCAGGCCGGACAGCCTGCCAACCATGATTACCGAGCTGATAAATAGCGATGAGTTCTTCGATTGGGCAACTTCCTACTGCCGCAATCATCCCACCATCCCGCCAATAGGCGAGTTCAAGCTGGGCGACGAGGATTATGCAGCCTTTGCCGACAGCATCAGCACCAGCGGTTTCGAGGCAGGAAAGCCTGCAAAGGAGTTGCTGAAGGTGCTTCGCGATGTCATCAAACGCGAGGGCTATCAGGAGGCGACGCAGGCCGAGCTCGATGCCCTCGAGGCAAAGCTGACCTATGATATCAAGGACGATTTGTTGCGCTTCCGAAAGGAAGTGGAGCCTTATTTGTGCGACGAGATTGCGCATCGCTACTATTTCCAGAGGGGCGGAGCGCAGCAACAGCTTGTGGGCGACCCGTGCATAGAGCGGGCTCTGCAGGTCTTGTCGAACGAAGGCGAATACAATAAGATTCTGGGCAAATGAAGAAGTATATCATCATAGCATTCCTTACGCTCGCCTGCTGCTTAGGCATAAAGGCGCAGGCAGATTCCTTGTCGCAGGACAGCATTGTGCGTGTGCTTGCCATTGGCAACAGTTTCTCTCAGGATGCCGTCGAGCAATATCTCTGGGAGCTGGCCAACGAGGCTGGCGTGAAGATGATAATCGGCAACGCCTATCGCGGCGGCCAGGGCTTCCAGTCGCATTGGATAGATGTGACGGAGGCGAACAATACCTTCGAATACCGCAAGGTCGTGAACGGCCGCCGCAGCAACAGGCCTCGCACGGCTCTCTCCGACATCATCACCGACGAGCCATGGCAGTTCATCACCTTCCAGCAGGTGAGCCAGGAGTCGGGCCTCACCACTACCTTTGAGCCATATCTGACGTACCTCATCCAATATACGCAAGGCCTGCAGACGAATCCCAATGCCGTCTATGGCTACCATCAGACTTGGGCCTACTCGCACGACAGCACGCACGGCGGCTTTGCCAACTACGGCAACCGGCAGGAGGTGATGTACGACAGCATCTGCCAGGCCGTACAATGGGCTATGGTGCAGCACCCCGAGCTCACCTTCATGGTGCCTTCCGGTACGGCCATCCAGAACGCCCGCTCCACATATCTTGGCGACAACATGAATCGCGACGGCTACCATCTGGACCTGAAGATGGGGCGCTATACGGCGGCCTGCGCCTGGTTCGAGACCATTACCGGCATCTCGCCGGTCGGTTTCGTCTATCGGCCCGATGGTGTTGATTTCCTTGCGGCGCATACCTGCCAGGTGGCGGCGCATGAGGCAGTCAGGCGGCCTTTCCAGCAGACTGTCCTCAGGGAGGAGGGTTTCCCTGCCGTCAACGATATCGTGCCGACAGGTTTGGTGAAGCTCAACTTCGGAGGCGACCATACCGACGACCCCGCCTGGAACGACATCACGCCTGCCCTGCGCACGCATACCGACATCGTGGACAGCAACATGAACCCCACGGGCATCCTCGTGACCTTAACGGGCGAATTCGGTGGCTCGAACAGGAACGGAGCAGCCTATACCACCACAAAGATGCTGATGCCGGCCGACGTCTCGCAGTCCGCCCTTTGGGGCTATGCCGCAGGCAAGTTCGGAGGCGGCGGTCCGCGACAGAGCGCCACGATTCGCCTCAGCCACCTCAATCCGGAGCTCAAGTACGAACTGACCTTCTTCTCTTCCCGCGACAAATGTCAGGACTTGCGGCAGACGAGCATCATCGTGCAGGGTGAGGACATCGAGGCCGACGACGTCCAGTCTGCCAACAACTTCAAGGAGACGGCCGTCGTGAAGCATATCCGTCCGACCGCCGACGGGCAGCTGACGATAACCGTCATGCCGGGTTCGCACAACACAACGCCCAACCAGTTCTATTACCTCAACGCAATAACCATCAAATGTAAAAAATAAAATGGCACAACAACAAAAACAGATTCAGATTCAGTTCCGCCTGATGGATGTCAGGCAGTTACAGTTCGTCAACCTCTCCAGCGAATGGCCTGAGGGCGAGATGCAAATCAACAACCAGCTGCAGTTCAACTGCGAGACCGACAAGCGCATCGTGCGCTGCAACGCCAATTTCGAGTACAAGAAGAACGACATCACGCAACTCATCCTGGGCGTGCAGACCGTTTTCGAGTTCACGCGCGACAGCTGGAGCTCGCTCTATCAGCTCAACGAAGACCAGTGGGTGTTGCCCGCAGGGCTTGTCCAGCACATGGCCGACATCACCATCGGCAGCGCTCGAGGCATTCTGGCAGTAAGGAGCGAAGAGGCAGGCATCCCCAAGCAGATTCTGCCGCTCGTCAATCCAGGGCAGATGCTCCGCAACAACATCGCTTTCAAGCGCACTCCGCAGCAGCAGAACGACCCCTCGGGAGCCATTCCTTTGGACGGCACGCTTGGCACGGCGTGAATTCCGAATTAGTCCTTTTCTTTCTTGGGCTTTTGCGAGAAGCGGTAGGCGACGGTGAGAAGGGCATAGCGGCGCATCGAGTTCGTCCATGTTTCTGTTCGGCCTTGGGCATTGATGCTGTAGCGTAGGTTCGAGACCTGTCCGAGGATGTCGTAGCCCCGAAGCTTCAGGAGCCACTGGCCTTCCTTGAATGACTTTGTCAGCGTTGCGTCCCAATAAAGGCGGTTGTCGTTCATCTCGTTGTCCGTATAGCCGCGACGCGAATGCATCGTGAGGTCTGTGTCGACGGCGAAGTTCCAAGGCAGTTTGTAGCCGGCGTTGATGCCGTAGCCGATGTCCCAGATGTCGGTTGGTTGCTCTCCGAAAGTGATGTTCCGGTGAATGTTGCGGTACTGGATGTCAGCCTTTGCCGTGACGTTCAGCTTGTCTTTTTGGAAGCGGACGCTCGGCTTATAGCCAACCGTCGTAGTGCCGACGCGGCTTAAATCCGCGCTCAAACTGCCCGTGGTGAGTGCCAAGCCTGTGCTTTTGTTATAGGCGAGGTTGATTTCGTTCGTGATGCGGAAAAGCTTCTTCGTGCCGATGGCTCGGCTCCAGCTGACGGAGTGGCCGACATCCCAATTGCCTTTGCTGATGTTTTCCGGCCGATAAGTGCGGACGCCGGTCGTCGGGTTGTAGGTGTAGCCTTGCACACGGGCATTATGGGTGAGGCTGGCGTTAAAGCTGAAGCGGATCGTTTGGTCGATGCTCTTGCGGCCCAAGGCGTAGCTTGTCGAGAATCTGTGCTGGTCGGAGTGCTTGAGGTCGGGATTGCCAAGGAAGATGTTGAGCGGGTCGCTTGTGATGGGACGGTCGATGAGGTCGGTGACGCCAGGGGTCGATGCCCACAGGCTGTAACGGAAATCGACGTTGTGGCTCATGACGGAGTCTTCTTTGGAATAATACGCAGTCACATAGGGGCTCCATAGCGTGTACTGTCGTGTGATTTGCGTTGTGAGAGGCTGACTTTCGTAGCCCATGCGCTGCCGTTGGAAGTTTGTGGTGATGTCTCCCCAGATGCTGAGGTAGCTTTCTCCCGTCTTTGGCTTGAAGTCTTTGCTGTAGTCGAAGTCGAGGCCCACCTTGCGGTCGAGGTTCCTGGTGCTTTGGTTGTAGCTGTTCAGGGCGTCGAAGAGGTAGTCCACCTCATCGCGAAGGTATTCGTGATGGTCGCTGTGGTTGTCGCTTGTGCCGATGCCGATGTTTGGCGAGAGCGACAGTTCTTTGGTGACCTTGTAGCGGTATTGTAGGTTAGCGCTCCAGTTGTAGCTATGGTTGGGTGTTTCGGTTCGGCGGTCCCGCAGGTCGGTCGTGCCGAGCTTGTGATAGACGTAGTGGTTCTCGCTCATCGACTCGGGATGGAACTGCCGGGTATATCCGCCTTGTAGCTGGAGCATGATTTGGTCGCCGGTCTTCAACTCTTTTGCGAAATAGTTGAAGGTGTTGAAGCTCAGGCGGCTCGACTTGCTGCGCGAGCTGTACCACGAGCTGTTGATGCTGTCGGCCATCATCAGGTCGGCTGTCGTCACATTCCATCCGTCGCTCTCGCTTTTGTAGCGATTGTAGCGGAGCGAGGCGTCGGACATGACGAAGAATTTGTCCCTCATGCGGAAGGTGTTGTTCAGCCCGAAGTCTTTTGCACGATAGCGGCTGTTGCCTGCCGACTTGCCGAAGGTGCTGGCATCGTTTAGGAACGACTCGCTTTCGCTGCGGTTCTCGCTTCGGTTGTCACTCCAGGAAGCGCTGATCTCGGTAGCGTTGTTTATCTTGTCTTCCGGCCCGAGGTAGACGAACTGTCCGCCCACTTGCTTGAAGTGGTTGTCGCCAGCCTCGCTTGTCCTGTCCCTGTATTCGTTCTCGTACTCGTTGTAGTCCATCGTCTCGTTGATGTTGTTGAGACCTCCGAAGAGGACAGCCCTTGTACGGTCCGAGAAGTACAGCCCGAAGCCCTTCAGCTTGTAGCGCCAGTCGCCTCCGTCGGCAGGGCCTGGTGAGCCGCCAGCCTCGATGTTTGCCGAGCCGCCGCGGTTGTACTCGCGCTTCAGTATGACGTCCATCGTGTACTCCTTCTTGCTTTCGTCCTTAATGCCGAGGTATTTGTTCTCTTCAGTCTGCTTGTTGTAGACCTCGATATTCTTGACGGTGAAATAGGGAAGGTTTTCCAGCATCACCTTGTTCTTGCCCTTGAAGAAGTCCTTGCCGTTGAGCGTCAGGTTGTCTATCTTCTTTCCGTTGACGAAGATTTCGCCGTTGTCCTTCAGCTCTACGCCGGGCAGCTGTTTGATAAGGCCGTCGAGCATCGAACCCTCGGGCACATTGAAAGCGTCGGCGTTGTAGACAATCGTGTCGCCCTTCCAAACCATCTGCACGCGTGTCGCCTTCACCGTCACCTCGCCGAGCGTGCCGCCGTCTATGTCCTCCAGGTAGCTGTTCCTTTTTGCTTTCTTCATATAGACGTTCGGCCCTTCGATGCCCTCGCGCCTGCGGCTCACTTGCTTCATCTCGAAGTCCACGTAGGTCGTCTCGTAATCGGGGTGCGTGAAGCGCAGGATATAGTGTGCCGGCTCTCGACTTACCTCGGTGTAGTAGCGCGTGGCTCCGGCTGTCTTCCCGATGCCGCTGCTGTACATGCGCGACTCATAGACCTCCATCGTGTCGATCTGTGTCGAGTCTGGTCGCAAGAGCGCCGCCTTCACGCCTGAAATGCCAGCCTTCGTGAAACTGTCTGCCACGAGACCATAGACATAGATGGGATTCTTTATCTTGACCTTTGTCGAGTCCGTTTGTCCGTAAGCCGCCAGACTGACCAAGATGACTGCAAACGCGATGATTGTTTTCTTCATGTTTTGATACCTTGTTGTATTATATAAACGCACGCGAGGACGAAATGTTGACAAAAGCGGCGAAGATTTAAGTTTTTTTTAGAAGAAAAAGCTCCCGCATCTCTCGACGAAGGAGCTTCGTGGGCCCTGTATTAATTTCTAAAACCAAACGCAAAATTACGTGCTTTGTGCCAAACCGACAAACATTTCTTGTTTCAATTTGATTCTCGGCAACACAGAGAAACATATTGAAACAAGGAAAAGCCTTCTTTCTCGATAATTCTTCGTACATTTGCGGCAGATATAACACCAAACACAATGAATAGGGGAGCAAAGACAGAAGCAAAGAAACTCATGTGCTTGTTAGCCGTCTTGTTGATGGCGGCCTGTTCGGGTAACAGCGTCATCAGGAGGATGGAGCAGATAAAGACTGTGGGAAACCATGACCCGGAGAAGGCGCTTGTGATGCTCGACTCTTTGCAGAACGCCGTCAAGAGCGAGGGCGAGTATGTCGGGAACAAGTACGAGCTGCTGCGCATCAGGCTGAGCGACAAGGCGAACGTGATGCCGAGCTCCGACGCTACAATAAGAAAGCTGGTGCCGTACTTCGAGAGAGTGGGCTCGCATCAGGAGAAGCAGGAGGCCTATTACTACGCCGGCAGCATCTACCGCGACCTTCGGGACACGCCCCGCGCCCTGGAGAACTTCTTCAAGTCGCTCGACATTGCCCTCGAGCACAAGAAAGAATGCGACCCCATCATGCTCCGCAACACTTACTCCAACCTGAATTGGCTCTTTTTTCGGGTACAAGACTATCCCAGTGCAGTAAAATTCTCAATCAAGGAACTGGAGAGTTGCAGGCAGACAAGAACAGATGTTGTGTTGCCATTCGTGCATTTGGGAGCATCGTATCGTGCTCTGGACAGTGTGCCACAATCGATGGCGGCATTTGATTCAGCCTTTGCATACATCATTCATTCGGGAGACTTCCCACGGTATCAGGAAACTCTTGCCTGTCTGTTGTGGAACTATTCCGATATGGACGCGACAGAAAAGGCAAAACAGTGTATTCCACTGATAACGAGTAATCCGCTGATAGAGTTTGATGAAGGCGCCTGCATGGCATTTGCTTTATATTATAATATGTTGGGCAAAGAAGACTCAGCCGCCATCTATTTCAAGCGGGTTCTTGACGAGGGTGAAGACATTGCGAACACGTTTGATGCGTCAAAATGCCTTTTCACGATATACAACGAAGCAGGAGACAACAGCAATGCCCTCAAGTATGCAAAAGTCTATAAGCGGTTGAGTGACTCGCTGGACTTCGGGAGACGGCAGGAGTTGGCTGCGACGGTCAACAACCAATACAAGTATCATCTCGACCAGAAGCGGGAGCAGGACTTGTTGTACGAGAAGGAACGGTACAGAAAGACGCTCGTCATCGTTTCTCTCGCAGGCTTGCTCCTTGTTTGTTTGGGTTACATCTTCTATGTCCGCAGAGGGAACAAGCATCTGCGGGAAGTTGTGGCGCTCTCGGCGGAGCTGAAGCGGATCACCGAGGAAGAATGCAGGCTTCGCAAGATGATTAAGGAGAAGCAGGAACAGAACAAGGCGTTCATCCAGCTCCTGCATCAGTCGGAACTGGAGGAGAAGGCGGAGGATGTCGTCTATGCCGTCCGGCAGTCCTCTGCTGGCAAGCGGGAGATGACTTCTGCCGAGTGGAAGCGGCTCTATCAGGCTGTCGATGAGCTGTATCCGTCGTTCAAGGACAGAATACTGAGGGAGCTTGGCACCTTCACGGAACAGCAGCAACAAGTCTGCTACCTGATGCGCATCGGCCTCTCCAAGCCGCAGATCCAGAACATGACGAACCTCTCGCGCGTCACTGTCTGGCGCTGGGTGAAGAAGTTCGACTGGGTGTTCGAGCCGGAATAGTCAGCGGCGTGTATTTTCAAAAAGAAAGGAACTCGGCCGTTTTGCTTTCAATGTGTCACATTTCGGAGTAGCGAAAACAGACACTTAAAACGCCGGAATCGACAACTTCGCAGGCGAGGATTCCAAACGCCGCGTGCGGCGATTGGCATTTCCGCATGCGGCGATTGCCATTTCCGCGTGCGGCGTTTGATTTTTCGTCTGCGGAAAATTAGAGACTTCCCACGCCGAAAAAGGCGATTTCAAGCGATGAAATGGGCGATTTTGACAAGTGCACTTTGCAATCCGGCCATAGAGGATTGCACATCGCGTCTTGTGCATTAAAAAATGCCCATTGTGAGTCAGGCAGTTACAAAACGCTTTCGTTCTAAGCGCGTCAAATCGTCTTGGGGTACAAAAGTGCCAGCGAGAAGATTTTAAGCGATTCTCGCGAGTCGGTCGAAAATTGAGAAGTAAGCAAAACGCCGAATTTAATGACAAAATGTCAAACTGGCGTTGTGGAATTATAAATCCCCATGTTCGATATGGTCGGATTATGAATCCGTCTGAACAAGCAGGAGGGCATATAATTTTTCACTTTTCACTTTTCATTTTTCATTTTTTTGTCGTACCTTTGACATGCGTCGAAAGTACTTTCGCTCGACAATAAAAAGAAAAACTTTGGCTTTCCTTTTGTATTGTGCTCGCTTATTCGTACCTTTGTCGCGCAAAATATACAGTTATGTCGAATATAGTAGCTATTGTGGGTCGCCCGAATGTGGGCAAGAGCACCCTGTTCAACCGCCTGACGCAGACGCGTCACGCCATTGTGAGCGAAGAGGCCGGCACCACGCGCGACCGCCAGTACGGCAAGTGCGAGTGGGGTCAGCGCGAGTTCTCCGTCATCGATACGGGTGGCTGGGTCGTGGGCAGCGATGATATCTTCGAGGAGGAAATCCGCAAGCAAGTCACCCTCGCCACCGATGAGGCCGACGTCATCCTCTTCCTCGTGGACATCCAGAACGGCATCACAGACCTCGACGAGGATGTGGCCAGCATCCTGCGCCGCTCCAAAAAGCCCGTGCTGCTCGTCTGCAACAAGATGGACAACAACGAGACCTACCTCGCCGCCGAGTTCTATGCCCTCGGACTGGGCGAACCGCAGTGCATCTCCGCCGCAACAGGCAGCGGCACCGGCGACCTGCTCGACCTCGTGGTCAGCAAGTTCCCGAAGGAAGGCGACGCCCTGCCCGACGAGGACATCCCTCGCTTTGCAGTCGTGGGCCGGCCCAACGCAGGCAAGTCGAGCCTCGTGAACGCCTTCATCGGCGAAGAACGCAACATCGTGACCGACATCGCCGGCACCACTCGCGACAGCATCTACACGCGCTACGACAAGTTCGGCTTCGACTTCTATCTGGTCGATACGGCCGGCATCCGCAGGAAGAACAAGGTGAGCGAAGACCTGGAGTTCTACAGCGTGATGCGCTCCATCCGCAGCATCGAGAACAGCGACGTCTACATCCTCATGATCGACGCTACCAGAGGCATCGAGGCTCAAGACCTCAACATCTTCCAACTCATTCAGAAGAACCAGAAGAGCCTCGTGGTGGTGGTCAACAAGTGGGACCTCGTGCCCGACAAGGACGTGAAGGTGATGAAGACGATGGAGGACGCCATCCGCACCCGCATGGCGCCGTTCACCGACTTCCCCATCATCTTCGGCTCTGCCCTCACCAAGCAACGCATCTTCAAGGTGCTCGAGACGGCAAAGGATGTCTTCCTCAACCGTCGCCGCAAGGTATCGACGCATAAGCTCAACGAGGAGATGCTGCCGCTCATCGAGGCATATCCGCCACCATCCATGAAGGGCAAGTACATCAAGATAAAGTACTGCATGCAGATCCCCGACACCCGAGTTCCATCGTTTGTCTTCTACGCCAACCTGCCTCAATACGTCAAGGAGCCCTACAAGCGCTTCCTCGAGAACAAGATACGCGAACGCTGGGACTTCACGGGATGCCCCATCAACATATTCGTGAGACAGAAATAAAAAGCCTCCCCCCTGCCCCTCCAAAGGAGGGGTGAACAGAGTTGAAAAACAAGATAATGGGAAAGACAATAAAGAAAATAGCCGCATCCTTTCTCCCCTCCTTGGGAGGGGTTGGGGGAGGCTTGGTCTTGTCCTTGTTCCTCCTCATGCTCTTTGCCTGCTCCAACGGCCACTATACCCACAAGGCTGCGCAGAAGGCCGCTGTGAAGTACTATACGATGCTCATCAAGGGCAACTACAAAGGCTTCGTGGATGGCTATGCCGGCAGCGAAGACCTGCCCGATAGCTATCGTAAGGAGATGGGCGACCTCATGAAGCAGTTCATGGCTGATGGCGAGATGCCGAATCTCAGGAAAGTTACCGCCCTGAGCGACAGCCTGGGAGAGGACAGCACCGCCTACGTCATGCTCCAGCTGCAATACGGCGACAGCATCTTCGAACAGATAGAGATGCCTCTCGTCCTGACAAAAAAGGGCTGGAGGATGAGGTGAAAAGATTAAAAAGTAAAAAGGTGAAAGGGTGAAAAGGTAAAAAGGTGAAAAAGGATGAAAAGTTGAAAAAGAAAAAGTAAATAATTATATATATATGAAGAAACTGTTTTGTTTATTACTGCTCTGCTTTCAATGTTCATTGTTCAATGGCCAGTGGTCAATGGCTTTGGCTCAGCAGATGCCGCCTGTCCCTCTTGACCCTGCTGTCAAGACCGGCAAACTGGAAAACGGCCTTACTTACTTTATCCGCCACAACGAATGGCCCGAGAAGCGTTGCGACTTCTACATCGCCCAGCGCGTCGGCTCGATGCAGGAAGAGGACGAACAGCGAGGCCTTGCGCACTTCTTGGAACACATGTGCTTCAACGGCACCACGCACTTCCCAGGCGATGCACTGAAGCAATACCTGGAGCGCATCGGCGTGAAGTTCGGCGAGAACCTCAATGCCTATACCTCCTTCGACGAGACCGTCTATAACATCAACAACGTCAATGTCGAGATTGCCGGAGCCGTCGATTCCTGTCTGCTCATCCTGCACGACTGGAGCCACGACCTCTTGCTCGAGGACAAGGAGATAGACAAGGAAAGAGGCGTCATCGAGGAGGAATGGCGTGTGCGCCGCAGTGCGGAGTTGCGACTCATCGAGGCCGCTCTGCCCACCATTTGCAAAGACAGCAAATACGCCGAGCGCATGCCTATCGGCACAATGGAGGTGGTGAAGAACTTCCCCTACGATACCCTTCGCCGCTACTACCGCAAGTGGTATCGCCCCGACCTGCAGGCACTCGTCATCGTGGGCGACATTGACCCCGATGCCGTCGAGCAGAAACTGAAGGGGATGTTTGCCGACATCGCTCCTGCTCCTGCCGATGCCGCCGTCCGCGAAGACTATCCCGTGCCCGACAATCAGGAGCCGCTCGTCTTCATCGGCCAGGACAAGGAGTACACAGGCATGATGGCATCCGTTATGTTCAAGAGCGACCCTCTCCCCAGAGAAATGAGAGGAACGATGGCTTACATTGCGATGGATTTCTTGCAGGACGCAATCTCAGGCATGCTCAACGAGCGCCTCAACGAGATAACCCGTCAGGCGGACGCTCCCTTCTCAGGTGCAGGCGTCAACTTTGGCGAGTTCCTTGTGGCAAAGACAAAGGAAGCGCTCTCGCTCGACATCAGCATGAAGGAGAACCGCTACACCGAAGGCATCAAGGCAGCCTATCGCGAGTTGCTCCGTGCCTCGAGGAGCGGCTTTACAGAAAGCGAGTACCAGCGATTCAAGGACGAGTATCTGTCGCAGATAGATGCAGCCTACGAGGCTCGCGACAAGCGCACCAACACCTCGCTCGTCAATGCCTATGTCCGCCATTTCCTCGATAATGTTCCTGCTGCAGGCATCGAGTGGAGGCATCAGAACATGCATATGATAGTGTCCAACATCCCGTTGCAGATGATAAACCAAGCCATTGCCGAGCTCTCTCAGGAGAATCGCGCCATCATCGTCTTCATGCCGGAGAAGGAAGGCTTGGTATGTCCTACAGAACAGGAACTGCTGACGGCCTTGAAGGAGGTTGATGCAGAAGACATAACGGCCTTCACCGAAGAGGTCAGCACCGAGCCTCTCGTGCCGGAGCTCAAGAGCAAGGTGAAGGTCAAGAAGATAACCGACGACATCTATGGCGCCAAGCTCATTACCCTGAGCAACGGCATGAAGATTCATGTGAAGCAGACCGACTACAGCCCCAACAAGATAGTCTTCCGTGCAACATCCTGGGGCGGCAACAGCCTCTACGGCAACGACGAGTACGTCAACGCCAGCAACATCGGTTTGGTTCATCAGGGCGGTTTGGGCAACTTCTCTGCTGTAGAGCTCAACAAGAAGCTTGCAGGCAAGCAGGCCAGCGTGTCGTCGAGCGTCAATGTACGCAGCGAAGGCATCAGCGCGAACTGTGTGAAGAAGGACCTCGAGACGATGCTCCAGCTGGTTTACCTTAACTTCACCTCTCCCCGTCGCGACGACGATGCCTTCACCTCTGCCATAGAGCGCAGCCGCAACGCTTTGAAGAACCAAGACCTCAATCCGCAGACGGCTCTGCAGGACAGCGTCATCAGCGTGGTTTACAACAATAATGTCCGTGCTAAGCGCTTCAAGGAAGAAGACCTCGACCGCATCAACTACGACCGTTTGCTTGAGATGTATCGCGAACGCTTTGCCAACGCAGGCGACTTCGAATACTATCTCGTGGGCGACGTGAATGCCGACTCCGTTGCTCCCTTGCTTGCCAAGTACCTTGGAGCGCTTCCTGCAAAGGGCAAGAAGGAGAAGTACAAGATGATAGACCAGCGCATGACGAAGGGCGAACGCGAGTGCTACTTCACGAAGGAGCAGGACACGCCCAACTCCCTGAATGTCTTCCTCTATCATGCCCCCATGAAGGAGACCTTGAGGAACGACATCCTTGTTGACATGCTCCAGCAGGCCATGCAGATGCTCTACACGGAGACTGTTCGCGAGGACAACGGCGGAGCTTACGGCGTGCCTGTCAGTGCTGGCCTGAGCGACTATCCTGAAGAGATAGCGACCGCTCAAATAGTCCTGCCCACGGCTCCCGAAAAGCGTGAATCGATGACGGGCATCGTGAACGAAGGCATCAAGGAGATGATGGAGAAGGGACCCTCTGAGGAGAACCTCGGCAAGATAAAGGAGTACATGCTCCGTTCGCATCAGGAAGACCTCAAGAACAACGGCTATTGGATGAACAGCCTCGTCTCGAAGACGCGCTACGACCAGGAGTTCGTCGAGGGCTATGAGGAATGCGTCCAGGGCGTGACGGTTGAGGACATCAAGCAGGTGGCCAAGCAAATCTTCGGTGCTGGCAACCGCCTTGTCGTGGGCATGGAAACGCCGAAGGAGTAGTTTAGAGTTGAAGGTTTAGAGTTTAGAGAGGCTATGTTTATCACGAAGTGGCTGGCTGCGTTTGGCAGGTACTTGCAGTTGATGGGGCGCGTCTTGAGCGTTCCTGAGCGTTGGCGCATGTTCATGCGGCAGTATGTCCGTGAGATGGGTTCGCTTGGTGTCGACTCCATCGGCATTGTGCTCTTGATCAGCTTCTTCATCGGAGCCGTCATCTGCATACAGATTAAGCTCAACATCCAAAGCCCTTGGATGCCGACCTTCACGACGGGCTACACCACTCGCGAGATTATGCTTTTGGAGTTCTCCTCGAGCATCATGTGTCTCATCCTTGCGGGCAAGGTCGGCTCGAACATCGCTTCCGAGATAGGCACCATGCGTGTGACGCAGCAAATCGACGCCTTGGAGATTATGGGCGTCAACTCTGCTTCCTTCCTTATCCTGCCGAAGGTGGTGGGCATGATGACGATGATTCCTTTCCTGGTTGTCTTCAGCATTGTGGCAGGCTTCATTGGAGCCTACGCCACAGCCATTGCGGGCATCATCACGCCCGACGACCTGACCATCGGCTTGCTGCACAGCTTCAACCAATGGTACGTCTGGATGAGTATCATCAAGAGCATCTTCTTCGCCTTCATCATCAGCAGCGTGGCCTCCTACCACGGCTATTTCGTGGAGGGCGGCAGCTTCGATGTGGGCAAGGCCAGCACCAATGCCGTTGTGTCGAGCAGTATGTTGATTCTCTTCTCTGACATATTCCTGACGTCTTTATTAAGTTAAGAATTAAGAAAGAAGAATTAAAGATTAAGAATTAAGGGTAGGGGAAAGGAAAACGCTAAAAGAAAAGGACTGTCAGAACAAGAGAAGCAATTCTTAATTCTCATCTCTTAATCCTTAATTGCAGAAAGATATGATAGAAGTTCAGCATCTATACAAGAGGTTTGATGACAGAGACATCCTTGCGGACATCAACATGACCTTCCGCGACGGGCAGACGAACCTCATCATCGGCCAGTCGGGCTCCGGCAAGACCGTGCTGATGAAGAACATCGTGGGGCTCTTCACGCCTACAAAGGGCAAGATTCTCTACGACGGACGCGACTTCGTGACGATGGACAAGCGGGAGCGTGTGATGATGCGGCGCGAGATGGGCATGATATTCCAAAGTGCCGCCCTCTTCGACTCCATGACTGTCCTGGAGAACGTCATGTTCCCCCTCGACATGTTCTCCGACATGAACGAGGCCGACCGCGTGAAGCGAGCCCGATTCTGCCTGGAGCGCGTCAACCTGAAGGGAGCAGAGGAGAAGATGCCGGGCGAGATAAGTGGCGGCATGCAGAAGCGTGTGGCCATAGCCAGAGCCATCGCCCTCAACCCGAAGTATCTGTTCTGCGACGAGCCGAACTCGGGTCTCGACCCCAAGACGAGCCTCGTCATCGACGACCTCATCAGCAGCATCACGCACGAGTACGGCATGACGACCATCATCAACACCCACGACATGAACTCGGTGCTCGGCATCGGCGAGAGCATCCTCTTCATCTGCGACGGCCACAAGGAATGGGAGGGCTCGAAGGACCAGATAATGGCCTCGACCAACGAGAAGCTCAACTCCTTCATCTTCGCCAGCGACCTGCTGAGGAAGGTCAAGGAGGAGCAACTGGCAATGCGGACCCCCTAACCCCCTATAGGGGGAACAAAGATACCTATTGGAAGAAAGAGATATTATGGAAGAAGAAATACATCAACAAGTTACAGATACATCTCTCCCCCTAAAGGGGGCTGGGGGGGCCGGAGACGGCGAGTCTTTGCAGCTCCGCAGCGAGGGCTTGGTCAAGATTTACGGTAAGCGAACCGTCGTGAACAACGTCAGTTTCGATGTCCGTCAGGGCGAGATTGTCGGCCTGCTCGGCCCCAATGGCGCAGGCAAGACCACCTCTTTCTACATGACCACAGGCCTCGTGCTTCCCAATGCCGGACACATCTTCCTGGGCAACGAGGAGATAACCGACCTCCCTGTCTATAAGCGGGCCCGTCTGGGCATCGGTTATCTTGCGCAGGAGGCCAGCGTGTTCCGCAAGATGAGCGTGGAGAACAATATAGCCAGCGTGCTGGAGATGACCGACCTGCCTCGCGAGGCTCAGCGCGAGAAGCTCGAAAGCCTCATCAGCGAGTTCCATCTCGAAAAGGTGCGCAAGAACATAGGCGACCGTTTGAGCGGCGGCGAGCGACGCAGGACGGAGATAGCCCGCTGCCTCGCCATCGACCCGAAGTTCATCATGCTCGACGAGCCCTTCGCCGGTGTCGACCCCATTGCCGTCGAGGACATACAATACATCGTCTGGAAGTTGAAGCAGAGGAACATCGGCGTGCTCATCACCGACCACAATGTGGAGGAAACCCTCTGCATCACCGACCGCGCTTATCTCCTTTTCGAGGGGCAGATCCTCTTCCACGGCACACCCCAGGAACTCAGCGTCAACCCCATCGTCCTCGATAAGTATCTGACTCGCAACTTCGTACTGCGCTTCAAGGACTTCCAGCAAATGGAAGAAGAGGCCTTGGCCCGCCGTGCGAAAAACCCCCTTTAGAGGCACCTGAAAACGCCGCCTGCGGCGATGGCAATCCCCGCGTGCGGCGATGGGCATCCCCGCGTGCGGCGTTGGCAAATTCCGCGTGCGGCGTTTGAAGCCCCCGCACAAGAGAGACTTTTTTTGCGTTTTTCTCGCCACATTCCTTTGTATTTCAAAGGAAAAGCCGTACTTTTGCACGGAAATTCAAATCTTATGTTATGAAACGTCTTATAATAATCCTGATTTCTTTGGTCCCCATGCTGCTTTCAGCCAAGGGCGACAAGGACACGCGTCTCATCGTCATCACTATCGACGGGCTCCGTTGGCAAGAGGTGTTTGCCGGAGCAGACGAGAGCCTGATGTCCAACGAAAAAGAGGTGCGCGACGCTGAGACGCTGCGCCGTCTCTATTGGCGCCACACCCCCCTCGGGCGTCGCATCGCATTGATGCCGTTCGTGTGGAACACCATCGCCAAGCAAGGCACCATCATCGGCAACCGCAACCTCGGCAGCATGATGCAGGTGGCCAACAAGACCAACATCTCCTATCCCGGCTACAGCGAGATGATGACTGGCATGGTGGACGATGCCATCACCGGCAACGACCCTGTGGCCAACCCCCATCGGAATGTGCTGGAGGCTGCCAACGAGGACCTTCGCTACAAGGGCAGCGTAGTGATGTACGGCTCTTGGAAGTCGGCTCGTTATGCCATCCGCAACGAGCAGGCTCACATCCCCGCCTGCGTTTCCTACGAACAAACCTTCGCCAAGAACAAGACGCCCCGTCTGCAACTGGCCGAGCGGATGCTTGCCGGCATGCCTCGCTACTGGCGCAGCGAGCATTTCGATGCCTTCACCTATGCCTTCGCCCTCGAGACATTGATGGCCGACCATCCGAAAGTGATGTGGATATCCTTCGGCGACTGCGATGAATGGGCTCATGCACGCAAGTACGACTTCTATCTCGACGCAGCCAACGCTACCGACGCCTTCATCCGCGACATCTACGAAGCCTGCGAGGCCGACAAGTTCTATCAGGGCAAGACCACCTATCTCATCACCTGCGACCACGGACGCGGCGACGGCGCCGAGTGGGGAAGCCACGGCAGCAAGGTCAAAGGCTCTGAGGCCACATGGGTCATGCTCTTCGGCAAAGGCATCAATCCCCTGGGCGAGACAATCGAAAACGGCCCCTTCTACACCAAACAGGTCGCTGCCACCATCGCCAACATCCTCGACATCGAGTTCAAACCGGAGAGCGGAGAGGAGTTGGCACCCTTCTGAGGGTAAAAAGAAGACATTTTTTCTGCTTCCCGATTTCCAATATTCAATATTTTGTCGTACCTTTGCACCCGCTTTTAGAAAAAGGACAATAACTAAACCAAAACATAACTGATGAAGATATCATTTGAAAACGTCGACAAGGTGAGCGCCCTGCTTACCCTGAACATTGAGAAACAAGACTACGAAGATAAGGTAAAGACAGCCCTCAAGGACTTCAGCAAGAAAGCAAGTCTGCCAGGCTTCCGCCCGGGCAAAGTGCCTGCATCACTCATACAGAAGCGCTTCGGAACAGAAGTGAAGGCTGAGGAAATAAACAAACTCATCAGCGAGGAAGTGAACAAATACATCCGCGAGAACAAGGTGAACATGCTGGCCGAGCCTCTGCCCAACGAGGAGAAGACTCCCCAGATGAACTTCGAGACGCAGGATGACTTCACTTTTGCCTTCGACATCGCTCTCGCTCCCGACTTCGATGCCAAGCTCAGCAAGAAGGACAAACTCACATACTACGACATCAAGGTGGATGACGCCCTCGTCGACCAGCAGGTGCAGAGCTACTGCCAGCGTGGCGGCCAGCACGTAAAGGCCGACACCTACGAGGCTCGCGACATGGTGAAAGGCACGCTCACACAGCTCAACACGAAGAACAACACACTCAAGGACGGCATCACCGTCGAGGAAGCCGTCATGCTCCCTGAATACATGAAGGACGACAAGGAAAAGGCTAAGTTCGAAGGAGCAAAGGTGGGCGACGTCATCACCTTCAATCCCGCAAAGGCCTACGACGGCAGCGCAACCGAACTCGCCAGCCTCCTGCACATCACAAAGGAAGAGGCAGAGGAAATGAAGTCGAACTTCAACTTCCAAATCTCCGAGATAATGCGCTATGAGCCGGCAAAGGTGGACCAGGAACTCTTCGACAAAGTGCTCGGCACAGGCGTCGTCAAGAGCGAAGAAGAATTCCGCAAGTTCATCGCCGACGACATCAAGAAGAACTTCCAGAGCGAGGAAGAGTATCAGTTCACACAAGACCTGCGCGAATATGTCCTGGGCCGCATCGGAAAGGTTGACTTCCCCGAGGCTCTCCTCAAGCGCTTCATGAAGCTCCGCAATCAGGACAAGGGCGAGCAGTATGTCGACGACAACTTCGAGAAGAGCCTGCCCGAACTGCTTTGGCACCTCGCCAAGGAGCAGATATGCGACCAGCTCGAAGTGAAGGTGCAGCACGAAGATGTGCTCGAAACCGCCAAGCGCTTCACTCGCATTCAGTTCGCTCAATACGGCATGGTGAACCTTCCCGAGGAAACCGTCACAAACTATGCTGCCAGCATGCTCAAGAACGAACAGCAGGCACAAGGCCTCGTGGAGCGTACCGTCGAGAACCTGATGGCAGCAAAGGCAAAGGAGGCTGTCACGCTGAAGACCAAGGAAGTCACAATCGAAGAGTTCCGCAAGCTCACAGAGAAAGAGAAGTAAAGATAAATAGTCCACTCGCGTACGCGCGTTATTATATATAATGTAATGAATAACGATTTCCGTAAGTTCGCCACCCGCCACTTGGGCATGAACAGCATGGCGCTCGACGACGTCATCAGCATGCAGAACCAGTACCTCAATCCATACATCTTGGAGGAGCGTCAGCTGAACGTCACGCAGATGGATGTTTTCAGCCGTTTGATGATGGACCGCATCATCTTCCTCGGCACACAAATCGACGACTATACTGCCAACACCCTGCAGGCGCAGTTGCTCTACCTCGACAGTGCCGACCCAGGCAAGGACATCAGCATCTACATCAACAGCCCTGGCGGAAGCGTACATGCCGGCCTTGGCATCTACGACACGATGCAGTTCGTCTCGAGCGACGTGGCAACCATCTGCACCGGCATGGCTGCGAGCATGGCTGCCGTACTGCTTGTGGCAGGCAAGGAAGGCAAGCGCAGCGCCTTGAAGCACAGCCGCGTCATGATACATCAGCCGATGGGCGGGGCGCAGGGCCAGGCAAGCGACATCGAGATAACGGCCCGTGAGATACAAAAGCTCAAGAAGGAGCTCTATACCATCATCGCAGAGCATTCACACACCGACTTCGACAAGGTCTGGGCAGACAGCGACCGCGACTACTGGATGACGGCGCAGGAAGCTCTGGAGTATGGCATGATAGACCGCGTGATGACGCGCAAAGATTAAGGATGGCAGTGAAGCGTAAGAATCGTTGTTCCTTCTGTGGCCGCACAGAGGACGAAGTGGCTTTGATGCTGACGGGTTTGAACGGCTTCATCTGCGACGAGTGTATTCGTCAGGCAGAGCGGATTGTGCGAGAGAACATGGGGAGCGAGGTTCGCCTTAAGGCGGGCAAGGCTTCCGGACTCGACATGAACGACATTCCCAAGCCTCGCGACATCAAGGCTTTCCTCGACCAGTATGTCATCGGGCAGGACAGCGCAAAGCGTTACCTTTCTGTCGCCGTCTATAACCACTACAAGCGCTTGGCTCAGAAGGTGGACGACGATGGCGTGGAGATAGAGAAGAGCAACATCATCATGGTCGGAGCCACGGGTACAGGCAAGACCTTGCTTGCCCGCACCATTGCTAAGCTGCTCAAGGTGCCCTTCACCATTGTCGATGCCACCGTCTTTACCGAGGCGGGCTATGTAGGCGAAGATGTGGAGAGCATACTGACGAGGCTGCTGCAGGTGGCAGATTATGATGTGACGGCTACCGAGCGCGGCATTGTCTTCATCGACGAGATAGACAAGATAGCACGCAAGCAGGACAACCCCAGCATCACCCGCGACGTCAGCGGCGAAGGCGTGCAGCAGGGCTTGCTCAAGCTGCTCGAGGGCTCCATCGTCAATGTGCCTCCCAAGGGCGGCCGCAAGCATCCCGACCAGGACTATATTCATGTCGACACGCGCAACATCCTTTTTATCTGTGGCGGTGCCTTCGACGGCATAGAGCGCAAGATAGCACAGCGCCTTAACACTCATGTGGTGGGCTACGACAGTGTGCAGAACCAGCGCCGCATCGACACGAAGGACCTGATGAAGTACATCGTGCCGCAGGACCTGAAGAGCTTCGGCCTTATCCCCGAAATCATCGGCCGCCTTCCGGTGCTCACTTACCTCAATCCTCTCGACCGCGAAGCCTTGCGAAACATACTGACCGAGCCGAAGAACTCGCTCGTCAAGCAGCAGATAAAGCTTTTCGCGATGGACGGCATCCAGCTCTCCTTCGAGGAAGATGCGCTGGACTATATCGTGGACAAGGCCATAGAATACAAGCTCGGAGCCCGCGGCCTGCGCAGCATCATGGAGACCATCATGATAGAAGCGCAGTTCAGTGCACCCACAAACGGGGAGAAGGCACTCACCATCACCCGCGAGTACGCCGAGCAGCAGATAGAAAAAAATGAAAGAATGGAAAAATGATGGAATGAAAAAGGCCTTCTTTCCTAAGTTCTTTCATTTTTTCTTCTTTCATCCTTTTATTTTTGCCTAAAACATTTGGTGGTTTGCGCAAAAAGACGTAACTTTGTCTTTAGCTTTGTTTCTAATGCCACCCAAATGAGCGATATTAACCTGACTGAACAGTTAAAGCATTTTTTTGGTTTCGATTCCTTTAAGGGCGACCAGGAAGCCATTATCCGTAACCTTCTTGACGGCAAGGACACCTTCGTGCTCATGCCTACCGGCGGCGGCAAGTCGCTTTGTTACCAGCTGCCCGCCTTGATCAGCGAAGGCACGGCCATTGTGGTCTCGCCCCTCATTGCCCTTATGAAGAACCAGGTGGATGCCATTCGCCAGTTTATGGACGACGACGGCATCGCCCATTACCTGAACTCTTCCCTGACGAGGGTACAGATAGATGCGGTGAAGGAAGATGTCACCGCCGGTCGCACAAAGCTGCTTTACGTGGCGCCCGAATCGCTGACGAAAGAGGAAAATGTGCGCTTCCTGCGTAGCACGAAGATATCGTTCTATGCTGTCGACGAGGCACACTGCATATCGGAATGGGGGCACGACTTCCGTCCCGAGTATCGCAACATACGCCCGCTGGTGGAGCAGATAGGCAAGGCTCCCATCATCGCTTTGACGGCGACGGCTACCGACAAGGTGCGCTCCGACATCAAGAAGAACCTCGGCATCCCCGACGCTGTGGAGTTCAAGAGTTCGTTCAACAGGCCGAACCTCTACTACGAAATCCGTCCGAAGACGAAGGATGTGGACAAGGACATCACACGCTTCGTGCTCCAGAACAAAGGCAAGAGCGGCATCATCTACTGCCTGAGCCGCCGTCGTGTGGAGGAGCTGGCGGAGATGCTCCGTGCCAACAACATCAGGGCGCGTGCCTATCATGCCGGCATGGAATCCGTGGACAGGGCAGAGACGCAGGACGACTTCCTCATGGAGCGCATCGATGTCATCGTGGCCACCATTGCCTTTGGCATGGGTATCGACAAACCCGACGTGCGCTATGTCATCCACTACGACATACCCAAGAGCCTCGAGGGCTATTATCAGGAGACGGGCCGGGCCGGACGCGACGGCGGAGAGGGCATCTGCCTCACCTTCTTCTCGCCCCACGACCTGCGCAAGCTCGAGAAGTTCATGCAAGGCAAGCCCGTGGCAGAGCAGGACATCGGACGGCAGCTCCTCCAAGAGACGGCCGCTTATGCCGAGACGTCAATCTGCCGACGCAAGTTCCTGCTGCATTACTTCGGAGAGGAGTACGAGCCCGAAAACTGCGGCAAGTGCGACAACTGCCTGCATCCGGGCGTAAGAGTGGAGGCAGCCGACGAACTGCTGCTCGTGCTCAAAGTCATCAATGCCGTCAAGGAAGGCTTCAAGACCCAGCACATCATCGACATCCTTGTGGGCAACGAGACAGACGATGTCATCGCCCACCGTCACGAACTGCTCAGCTGCTTCGGCTCCGGCGACGACCACGAGGCATCGTTCTGGAACGCTGTCATCCGCCAGGCCATGATATCGGGATACATCGAGAAAGGCATCGAGAACTACGGCCTGCTCAGCATCACACCGACGGGACGCAACTACATGAAGGACCCCGAGGACTTCTACATCACCGAAGACCGCGAGTTCGACGACTTCAACGATGCCATGGGCGAAGGCACATCGGTGCTCGACGAGACACTCTTCGCCATGCTCAAAGACCTGCGCCGCGATGTGGCACGCCGCAAGAACCTGCCTCCGTACGTCATCTTCCAGGACCCGTCGCTCGAAGACATGGCCACATCCTATCCCACTACCGTCGAGGAGCTCAAGAACATCAAGGGAGTGGGCGAAGGCAAGGCAAACCGCTACGGAGCCGAGTTCTGCCAACTCATCGCACGCTACTGCGAGGAGAACGAAATAGACCGCTTCGAGGATTTCCGCGTCCGCACCCTCGTCAATAAGAGCGCCGACAAGGTCAGCATCATCACATCCATCGACCGACAGGTTGACCTCGACGAAATCGCCAGAACCAAAGGGCTGACACTCAGCGAATTGCTCGACGACATCTACACCATCGTGGACAGCGGTACCAAGCTCAACCTCGACTACTACATCCGCGAGGTCATGGACGACGACCACATGCAGGACATCTACGACTACTTCCGCGAGGCAGAGGACAACAACATCGACGATGCACTCGACGAATTCGCCGACGACGAAGACGAATACACAGAGGAAGAAATAAAACTCGTCCGCATCAAGTTCCTCGCCGAAAACGGCAACTGACAACCACTTGACATACAGAAACATACAACATCGCTGGCGACGCCTACAAACGCCGCCTGCGGCGTTTGCCATCGCCGCACGCGGAAATGCCCATCGCCGCACGCGGCGTTTGCCATCCCCGCAGCCGGCGTTTTTCATGCCCCCTGACAGGGTAGAAAATCAACCTCCGCCGCAAGTGATACGCTTTCTTTGGATTTTTACATTTTCTTGAACAAAAAAGATGTCATAAAGCCTGCGGATATTACTTTTTTTGCACACTTCTGTGTGAATTTTAGCAGGATTAACAATTATTAACACGCAGCAAACCATTATTTGTGAAGAAGTGTTTAACTTTGTACCAAATTTCTCGCATGTGTGCAGATTAGCTAGGTAAAAAGATTTTATTAACCCTAATATTTATTTTATGAAAAAAGGAATACTATTTCTTATGCTGTCCGTGCTGACCTTAGGCGCATGGGCACAAACAAGCCCTTACACAGGTGTCGCCGTCAGCGACATCGTTTCGGGCAATGACTACTATCTTTACAATGTGGAGTCAGGTCTTTGGCTTCAGAACAACGACCGCACAACTAGCGATTGGCACACTCGCGGCCAGCTGGGTACTCGCGGCATTGACTTCCAGTTGAATGCCGATGGAGCAGGCTATAAGATTAATGCGAAGTTCGGTCGTAGCTCTATCAATCATGAGAACTTGTATCTCGATGCCAACGACAATGACGTCTGGGTATTTGAGAGCGTTACCGTTGGCAATGTGTCCAATGCTGTAACAATATCTTGCTCCGGCACAGTCTTAGGTGCAAGGAATTATGTGCGCACCTACAAGGCAAAGAACCTTTTCACTGAAGAGACAGAAAGTAACTACTATCTGGAGAACCAGGCAAACGAAGGCACAAAGAATAATACTTGGCAGATTGTAACAAAGGCGGAGCGCCTTGAAAAGATGGCAGCAGCAACAGAGTCAAGTCCTATGGATGCATCATGGCTCGTGAAGAGTTCTGACTTCGCCAACAACGACAGCCGTTACAGCAGTTGGACGCGCACCGGAAGCTGGGCTCGTGGCGGCGATGCTAACGGCGACTGGGGTCGTGGCAGCATGATTATGGAAAGCTGGAACTCTGGCAACAATGTTCAAATCAGCCAAGTGATAAATGATGTCCCAAATGGTAAGTATGAGCTTCAGTTACAAGGCTACTACCGCGACGGAATGGCTGGTGACAATACTGACTTTAACGACCGCGGCTGTACAAACGAGACATGTATAGAGGCTCGCCACGATGCCGGAACAGAAGTCATCAGGGCAAAGTATTTTGCAAATGCAACGGAGGCAGACCTGCGTTCTATCATTGATGAGACACATACTTCGGCAAAGACTGGCCCAGATTGTTGGAATTTTACACGTCTAGAACGTTATTATTTCCCTAACGACATGCAGACAGCTCAGCGTGCTATGAACATCGAGAAGGCATACGTCAATGACCCCATCCAAGTAATAGTAACTGATGGTATCTTGACAATTGGTGTCAAAAAGACTGGCTCTGCTGCATACGATTGGGTGATACTTGATAACTTTAAGCTTACCTACCTTGGTCCTGTGGTTGACCTCGGTCCGTATCTTGAAACCCTCAACAATAACATCGCTGCTGCCGAAGCATTCAATGGCCAGACCACCGATGCCCTGCAGGCAGCTCTCGACGCAGCTCTGACTGCCGCAAGGGCAACAACAGGGTCAACAGACATTGACGAGATTTCTGCGGCTTCAAGTACACTCATCACCGCACTCAACGCAGCACAGGCTGCCGATGTGAGCGTGCTCCGTCCCTCCGTAGAATATGCCAAAGCAAAAGGCGTTAATGTAAGTGCACAAGAGGATTATCTTGTAAATGGAACCTCGACTGATGTGGCAAGTCAACTGAATGCTGTTATCATTAGTGTGAAGCAGCATTATGCTGAAACAAGTCCTCAGCCCACCGTCTTCACAATGATTAGTGAGTCTGTTGTTGGAACGGATGACAATAATCGAGGAGCTGTTGTCACTGACCATGCTGATGGCTTCTATGTATATAACGTAGGCACAGGCCGCTGGTTCTGCGGCGGCGATGACTGGGGTGCACATGCTGCAGTAGGCTTCCCTGGTATCAAGATTACCACTCCGGAGGATAACTATGGAAGTGGACAATATAATAAAGTTAAGACTTGGCTCTTCAATGGTAACTGGAATGATGGCGGACTCTTGGGCAACAATGGTTACTGTGATACGGGAGGCAATGCATGGAAATTCTGGAAACAGAATGCAGAGCAAGGTATTTACACGTGGTCCAATAATGGTGATAATACAGGTAACAACACAGGCAATGGCTGTGGAACCAAAGACCTTGTGGGCTTTACATTATCGACGACCTATGCTCGAGTAGATGTACACCAGTCAGGTGCTGATAATCCCTATAACCAGTGGATCTTTGTTACTGAGGCTCAGCGCGACGAAATGGCTGCTGCTGCAATGGCAACTGCCTCAGAGTCAAACCCCGTGGATTTGACCTATAAGATTAAGATGCCTGGCTTCAACCAGCGTGAACGTAAGGAAGGAACTAATCAAAGTTCTGAGGAACTGGACTGGACCTGCAACCGTGCCAACTATTGCTATAATGCTTCAGATAACAATAGCAGAAAGATTATCATGGGTCGTGGTGAAAGCCATGCAGACTTTGTTTGTGATGTCTATGGATATACATGGAATGAATTTGGCAATGGTGACGATTCCTTCTCGTGGACACAGACCGTGACAGGCCTGACTCCTGGCAAATACCGTGTTAAGGTGCAGGGCTACAATAATGGTGGCAGTGATGCCAACAAGGCTTGTCTCGTGGCAAACGGACAAAAGGTTGCACTCGTTGAGCGCTCTTCGGAATCTGTATTGCCATGGACATCAGGCCTTCCTGGCAACACATTTGATAACCCAGAGTATTTCCAGGTAGGCTGTTATTGGAACAGCGTCATCTGCACAGTCGGCAGCAATGGCGAACTGACGCTTGGAGTGGAATCTCCCAGCATAACAGGTAGCCATGTTGTCATCTTCGATAACTTCCGCTTGGAATATATTGGCCTTGCTGGCGTTGAAGTTGGCGATGCCAACTACACTACCTTCGTTGCTCCTTACAACATTGAGACTATTCCAGATGGCGTTGAGGCTTATGCTTGCCAGGCAAACGATAACTCTGTACATCTGGAGCCCGTCACAGCTATTCCTGAAGGCGAGGCTGTTGTCCTGAAGAACACAGGCACTTATACTTTCTCTCCTGCTACAGGTGCTGTTGAGCTTGGCGCTGAAAACGACCTGCTTCCTTCCGACGGTACAGTCACTGGTGCTGCAGGTAACATCTATGCTCTTGCCAACAAGTCCCAAGGCGTAGGCTTCTATCGTGTAGGCGAAGAGATTGCAGTTCCTGCCGGCAAGGGCTACCTCGTTATCGGTGTCGGCGGAGATGCTGGCGCCAAGGCTTTCTATGGCTTCGACGAGGATGATGCAACTGCTATCGAAATGGTCAATGGTCAATCTTCAATGGTCAATGGCCCCATCTTCAACCTTGCCGGTCAGCGCATGAGCAAGCAGCAGAAGGGCGTCAATATTATTAACGGTAAAAAGGTTCTCAAGTAATATGAAGAAGATGTATTATCAGCCAGCCTGCTTAGTAGTTGCGCTTGGCACTTGCCAAATGGTGGCAGCGTCGTTGCCTGTTGACGACACTGTAATCATCGAAGATCCCAATGATATCCTGACAAAGGAGAAGAAGTCTATCTGGGACGAGGAGTGGTAAAGGCAAAAGCCACACTATAAACGAAGAGGAGCCCTTCCATTGCGGAGGGCTCCTCTTTTTTTGTTGCTATATGTCTATTTCAGTACGCCGCAAGGAAAACCTTGGCGTGCTGCTGTTCTTATTTCAGTACGCCGCAAGGAAAACCTTGGCGTGCTGCTGTTCTTATTTCAGCACGCCGCAAGGAAGACCTTGGCGTGTCGATGCTGTCACTTCAGCACGCCGAGCTCTTTGCCGACCTTGATGAAGGCGGCGATGCACTTGTCGAGGTGTTCGCGCTTGTGGCCGGCGGAGAGCTGTACGCGGATGCGGGCCTCGCCCTTCGGCACGACGGGATAGTAGAAACCGGTGACGTAGATGCCTTCCTCCTGCATCTTGGCAGCGAAGACCTGCGAGAGCTTGGCGTCGTAGAGCATCACGGCGCAGATGGCGCTCTGTGTGGGCTTGATGTCGAAGCCTGCTGCCATCATCTTGTCGCGGAAGTAGTTGACGTTCTCCACGAGGCGGTCGTGCAGTTCGTTCGACTCCTTGAGCATCTTGAAGACCTCGAGCGAGGCGCCGATGATGCAGGGAGCCAACGAGTTGGAGAACAGGTAGGGACGCGAGCGCTGACGCAGCAGGTCGATGATCTCCTTGCGACCTGTGGTGAAGCCGCCCAGTGCGCCACCGAAGGCTTTGCCCAAGGTTCCCGTATAGATATCGACGCGTCCGTAGGTGTCGGTCAGTTCGCTGACGCCGTGGCCTGTCTTGCCGACCACACCTGCCGAGTGACTCTCGTCCACCATCACCAGTGCGTCGTATTTCTCGGCGAGGTCGCAAATCTTGTCCATCGGAGCGACATTGCCGTCCATCGAGAAGACGCCGTCGGTCACGATGATGCGGAAGCGCTGAGCCTGTGCTTCTTGCAAGCACTTCTCCAGTTCCTCCATGTTGGCGTTGGCGTAGCGATAGCGCTTTGCCTTGCAGAGGCGCACGCCGTCGATGATGCTGGCGTGGTTGAGTGCGTCGCTGATGATGGCGTCCTCTTCCGTGAAGAGAGGCTCAAAGACACCGCCGTTGGCATCGAAGCAAGCGGCATAGAGGATGGTGTCTTCAGTCTTGAAATAGTCGCTGATGGCAGCCTCGAGCTGCTTGTGGATGTCCTGTGTGCCGCAGATGAAGCGGACGCTCGACATGCCGAAGCCCCTCTCCTGCATCATGTCGGTAGCGCCTTTGATGAGGCGCGGGTGGTCGGAGAGTCCGAGATAGTTGTTGGCGCAGAAGTTGAGCACTTCCTTTCCCTTCACCTGAATGGCTGCCCGCTGTGGGCTTTCGATGAGACGCTCTTCCTTGTAAAGGCCTGCTTCGCGAATCTCAGCGAGCGTCTGGCTGAGATGCTGTTTCATCTTTCCGTACATAGTATGTTAGTTTATGGGGTTATATGTGATTCGAATGCAAAGATACAAAATAACTATGAATTATGAACCATGAACCATAAACTTTTTTATTGCGGTCCGGTAAATTCGGCCTGCTTCGCGCATTTAAAAGCAGTCGGCCATAAGGGTTTTTGTAAAGATTTTTCGCAGGCAGACTCTTTCTGACGGCTTGTTTTTGGTCGGGTGGCACTTTGCTACCCTGAATGCAAAATAAGGGCTTAAATCGCGTTTTGCCCTAAAACAGGCGGTTTGCGAAGACGAAATTTCCAGCGCCGGGCAAAGAAAGTGCAATCCCCTTGCGCCGTTCTGTTAAATTCAGCGTACTTTTCTGCGAATTTCCGCCTGTGGGAATAGTGAACGCCGCGTGGGGAAATTGCCAACTTCGCGTGCGGCGTTGGCCATCTCCGCGTGCGGCGTTTGAATTCCCCACACGCGTCGATGCCGTTTGCCCCGTTTTTCGGGACAATTTTTGTAAAGTTTTTTTATTGGAGTCCCTTCAGTAAAACATACCCCACCTCGGCCTTCGTCCACTTGCCTCATCACGGGGCGGAGAGCACTTATCAAAGAGGGGCGGAGAGCACTGCGCCCCAACTCCCCTCCCATTCCTTGAAGGGGAGGGGAGGAGCGAAGCGAGGGGTGGGGTAGGAATGCCAGCAGAAATTACTGGACATCATTATAGACTTTCAAATGTATGTCGATGGGGATGCTGACTTTGAGGCAGAAGTTCCTTCCCATGGCAGAGATGCCTTGCCTTCCCGAGGGGCTGTTCGTGTCAACATATTTCAGTCGGGAGAGGTGCGGCTGATAGACTTTGTCGAAGAGGTTCTGGCAGGAAAAGGTGAGCTCGATGCAGTTGTGACCGAAGAAATGCAGGTCCATGCCTGCAGACAGGTTGAAGAGTGCATAGCTGGGCGTAGCCGTCTCGGTGTCATCGACCGCATAGAAATGGCTTTGCCGCAGGTTGTACTCCATGCCGAAAGCCAGGAAAGAGCGTTGCACACGGTTCTTCGCGAAGTTGGGGAACTCGTATCGCACATCGCTTGTCCACTTCGGGGCAGGCATCATGGGCAGGTTCTTTGCCTCTTTGGGCTGGTGAAGTTGTACGCCTCGCACATAGCTGAAGGCATTCTCGAAATGGAGCGGATTGAAGGGATGAATGTCAAGCGAGACTTCTCCGCCCATCAGCCGAGCATCTCCCTGCCGGTATTGATAGGTGCGATAGCCGTCGGTCTCGTAGGGAAGGCGGGCGAGAAAGATGTAGTCGTCAATCCAATTCGTGAACAGCGATGCCTGGAGGTTCACGTAATGCGATGTGTAGTCGAGTCCCAGGTCGAGCTGCATGCTCTTTTCCGCCTTGAGTCCGGCGTTGCCCAACTCGTATTGTATGCTGCCTTCATGCACGCCGTTCGCGGACAGCTCGCTGACCGTTGGAGCCCTGAAGCCTCGGGCCGCATTCAGTCGCAGGTTGAGATGGTCGGTCACATTCCACACAGCGCCCAGGCTTCCCGTCACGCCGGTGAAGTTCCTGCTCAAGGCTTCGAAGCGGAGCACATCGTCCTCTGTCAATGCAGACGTGTTGAGGTGTCGGTTGTCGATGCGCGCTCCGCCGGAGAAGTGCCACTTGTTCCATTCCCATTCAGCCGTAGCGAAGAAGCCGATGTCGAAGAGATGGTGGTCGGGAATGAGGTATTCCTCGCCCTGATTGATGTTCCTTTGCCACATGCCGCCGATGCCTGTCGCAATCTTCCAGTCGTGGGGAAGCGTGTGGAGGTACTTGACGTCGTAGTTGACGGTGTGCAGGCGCATGGCCAGCTCGGGCTCCTCTTCCTCCTCAAACTCGCGGCGATAGTTCTGCTGATAGCCAACGATGGCCTTCAGCGTGCCGTCGCCAATGTACCAGGCGTTGTCGCTGACGGCCTTGGTGTGCAGTACTTTCTGATAGGGCGACTCGATGCTGTAGCTCTTGCCGTCCACATCGCAGCCAACCAGTTCGCCTTCTGTGATGCCTGGCGTGAAGTTGACTCTCGAGAAGCGGAGCCAGCTGTGTCCCCACGACCTGTTGATGCCGAGCATGCCCTGCACATCGCGTTCCTTGAAGAAAGAGCCGGGCACGTAGCCGTCGGCATCATTCTTGTAGCAATGCGCCGCCTTGTCGAGGAAGTGCCAGTTCCAGAGCCAGCCGTTCATGTTGCCTGCAAAGCCGACGCGGTAATCATAGAGGCCGTTGTTCGTCTGGTACTGGCTGCCCACCTTGACCTGCATCGTGCCTTCCTCAAGAGGATGTTCCGGATGCAGAATCATCACGCCGGCAATGGCATCGCTGCCGTACATGAGCGATGCCGGGCCTTTTAGAACCTCCACTGAGTGAACGCCTTCCTCGTCCACCTCCAAGCCGTGCTCGTCGCCCCATTGCTGGCCTTCCTGACGGATTCCCTGGTCAACAACCACCACTCTGTTGTAGCCGAGACCTCGTATGACGGGCTTCGAGATGCCTGTTCCCGTGCTTATCTGCGAAAGGCCAGGCAGATGGCCTACTGCATCGACGATGTTCGTGCCAAGCGACGCGTGCAACTGTTTGGGCGAGACCACCATGAAGGGAGATGCCGCATCCTTCAGTCTCTGTATGCCAGCCACGCCCTGCACGGTCACTTCGCTCAGGATGGCCTCCTTCATCGGGTTGATGCTGTCCTCGTGGCAATCGCTGTGTTCGTGCACATGTTGTGCCGAAACAGGCAGGCTGACTGCCCAAAGACAGATACCTATATATATAATAATGTGTTTCATATTGGGTATAATGATGAATTAAAATATGTCCTTCGCTGCCCACGACATTAGTGCGGCAGTCAGGAGATAATGAATATTGGATAAGAAAACAAATAGGCGAAAGAATAAAAAGGAAAGCCTAGGAACGCTTTAACTGTTCACCCTTTTACCCCTTCAACTTTTATCTGGCTGGAGGAGCACGAAGGCTGATGAACCCCAGGCTCGTCTGGCAGAGTGTCTGACGATGCAGGGCATAGCCGACTTTATGTTTTGCCTGATAAAAAAGCAGCGCTCCTGTGGCAGTTGCCACATAAGTTAACGTGAGGATCTGGCAAAGCACACATTGGTGCATCCCACCCGAAAGCTGTGACAGATGGCCGTGGCATTGGTGCCTGACACACTCGGCACATTCCGTTGCTCCTTCCTGCGATGTTTCATGGATATGGAGCGACGAAAAGATAAGCATGGGCAGGTACACTGCCAGCAACACCCACGATGCGATATGTCTCTTTGTCATCACGTTCATCAGTGCAAAAATACGGCTTTTCTTTCAAAGAGGAAAGCTCTTTTGGGATAAAATTGCAGGACGATGAATGATTTTACATAATTTATACACCTCGGATGAGGTATTGTGAAGATATTTTTGTAATTTTGCATTCGGAAAAACTAAACTAACAAAACAACGATGAAGAACATACTTATCATCGGCTCGACAGGACAGATTGGTTCTGAGCTGACAATGCATCTTAGAGGAATTTACGGTAACGAACATGTTGTGGCAGGCTACATCCCCGGGGCTGAGCCGAAGGGTGAACTCTTGGAGAGCGGTCCGTCTGCCCTTGCCGATGTGATAAAGGCGGACACCATAGCCGAGGCCGTGAAGAAGTACAATATAGACACCATCTACAACCTCGCGGCTCTCTTGTCGGTTGTGGCGGAATCGAAGCCTCGTCTGGCCTGGAGCATCGGCATCGACGGCCTTTGGAACATTCTGGAGATAGCTCGCGAGAACAAGTGCGCTGTGTTCACTCCCAGTTCGATCGGCTCGTTCGGATTGGAGACGCCGCACGACATGACGCCTCAGGACACCGTGCAGAGGCCCCGCACCATTTACGGTGTGTCGAAGGTGACGACGGAGCTGCTCTCCGAATGGTTCTATCACAAATACGGCGTCGACACGCGCTCCGTCCGCTTCCCTGGCATCATCTCCTACGTCACACCTCCAGGCGGCGGCACCACCGACTATGCCGTCGATATCTACTACTACGCGGTTCGTGGCGAGCGCTTCACTTGTCCCATCAAGGCCGGCACGCACATGGACATGATGTATATGCCCGATGCCCTGCACGCAGCAACAATGCTGATGGAGGCCGACCCGACGCGTCTGAAGCATCGCAACGGCTTCAACATCGCCGCCATGAGCTTCGACCCTGAGATGATTTACAAGAACATCAAGAAGTATAAGCCGGAGTTCGAGATGGTCTATGACGTCGATCCGCTCAAGCAGTCGATTGCAGAGTCCTGGCCAAACATGATGGACGACAGTTGCGCCCGTCAGGAATGGGACTGGAAGCATCAGTATGGCCTCGAGGAGATGACGAAGGACATGCTCGAGAAGCTGGCCAAGAAGTTGCTCGGATAACTTCTTCCCTCCGCCCAAAGAGAGACAGGAGCACAGGCATACTGTCACGACAGACACATCAACCCGAACAATAACCATTATCATTCATAATAATATGAAGCGAACGATTCTTTTCCTGTTGATTGCCTTGCTCCCTGCCATCTCAAGGGCAGAAGACCAGGTCATCACCGACCTGCTGCTCATTGGCGCCAATTCATCTTCGGAGATAAACAGTATTGCGGACCAATACACGAGTCAAGGCTGGCAGTCTTTTGGCTACGACCTGAACAAAGGCTGTGGCAAGAACAGTGACTACATCTTTCTGCTCTACAAGACAGGTTCGATACGCAATAAAGATAAGGCTTACTCCTTTATTTCCGACGTATGCATTTATGTTGGTAAGGGCTGTCCTGATGAATTGGTGTACAATGACATAGACTACGAGCTTGTTCCCTTCGACGGCTCCGACAACTTCAAGTCATCGAAGGGCGACTTGAACTGCAATGCAGGCGGGGCATACATCCACCTTTATTGTAGCAGGCAGGTAAAGGCAACACCCGAATATGTTTCAAGCATCTGGTTCAACAACACCTCTTCTGGCTCTGTGCCCGGTGCCAACCAAAGCGGAAGCATTGACCTGAATCAGGGGGCTGGCGGCAGCTATATCTATATGCACTGCAATAAAGTTCCTTTCGGTTCTCCTATCTATAATGAGGCAGACGAGGAAAGGCATATCAGTTTGCTCTCTGTCTTTTCGAATGTTTTTTTCTCTAAAGGCAACTACCATCTTAAGGACAGATGTAATCGCGCATTGAGACTTACCTTTGCCCCTGGTTGCACAGTGACTCTTGACAATGTGAGGATACCATACCGGCCTACTGAATACTCCAACCATGCGGGCCTCACTTTCAGGGGCGATGCCACCATCAATCTCCATGGCACGAATGAAGTGGCATCATCGCATCCGAACAAGCCCGCCATTTATGTGCCCCAGGGCCATACGCTGACCATCAAAGGGGACGGTAGTCTGGTAGCTGATTCTCATTCAGATATTGCGGCTGGCATTGGCGGTGGCTATGAAGAGGATTGTGGCAGCATCGTCATCGAAGGCGGCGATATCCATGCCATTGGCCGGAATAATGCGTGTGGCATCGGGAACGGGGCAAACGCCACCTGCGGCAATGTCTTTCTGGGCTGGACCCGCGAGACCGACCGCATCTATTCCAGCTCTTACCCTGCAGGCAAAGTCGGGTTTGTCAACGGGAAGAATTTCCTCATCGAAGGCACTGACATGGAAGCCAGCATTAGCAACATCAACGGACAGAGTATTGTGCCCTTGGTCGAAAGCCATTTCTGCCGTCCATGGGGCACAAGAGAAGGCAACTACTGCGGCAAGGAAAACATTAACGGTGGCAGGAACCTCTATTACATCAAACTACCCTGCCCGGAAAGAAGTGATATGCATACTGTCACCATCAGAAAGAACCCGACTGTCTTGGACACGAATAGCGACATGAGCGATTATGCTCAAATCTCTGGTGCGATTTCGCCTTGGATTTCAAGAGAAATAGATTATGATAGCAACGGTTATCCGCGTTTTTCAATATTCCCGGACATCTTGCATGTCGTAGTTGAAGAGGGCGTGACGAGCATTGGCAAAAATGCTTTTTTCAATATCTATACCATTCAGGATGTCATCCTTCCATCTTCCTTGACAAGTATCGCCTATTCAGCCTTTTACAGTTGCAACTCTACGAAGGATGTCTATTGCCATGCTGATCCCAATATGCTGATATGGGACCATAACGGAGTTCTTGACTTCAACCATTACGAGCTAAGGGCCACGAAGATGCACGTCTATGCCCGATACCTCTCCAGATACATGGAGAAGTTCGGGGATGCCAACGTCACCTTTGTTGGCGACCTCGATGACATCCTCGATGGCATTGGCAATGTGAAAGCCGACATTACCACCGACGATGCATGGTACACGCTCGACGGCATGAAGCTCAACGGCAAACCGACCAAGCCCGGCGTCTACATCACCGGCGGCAGGAAGGTGGCCATTAAGTAGGAGAAGCCTGGAAAGTGCCTCTTGGCGTGCAGGCAAACCAAATGTGGGCCATGGGCTTTTCCCTTCGGCCATATTACATTTTTCATACGCAAGCTGCAGATGTGGAGACGCAGGCTGCGTATGGACAATTGCAAGTTGCGCTCCGACAGACGCAACCTGCATCCCAAGAATCAGGTGCAGAGGACAAGCCATTTCCTCTGCGCCTGAGGTTTTTCTCCCCATATTGCGTGAGCGTATTGCCTTGGCCCCCTCAGCTGTTATCACACCCCTGCCCCTCTCCTTAGACGAGAGGGGAGTCTGGGCCCCCAGCAGTATTGTCGCAACTGAGGGCTTTTGCCATGAATCCAACAGCATTGCAAAAAAAACATCTTCCTTGTGTCATCTTTGAATATTATTTTGTATCTTTGCAGGCGCAAACTAAAACAAACAACTTTATGAAAAGACTCTTTACACTTCTTTTTGTCCTTTGGGCAACCGTTACCTGGGTGCAGGCAGGCAACCATGCACCTGTCAATCAAATGAATGCCGCAAGCGAAACAACCCCGGAAGACAATGACAAGCTGATACATCTTGTGGAAGGCAGTAGCGATGGCTGGGATGACATCCCCGAAGTGGGTGTCAAAAGTAATACAAACCCGCAATTCACCTTGACTAATGATGTTCCTGTTTTTTTCTTTATCGGCCAATGGCAATTTTTGCTCGACGGAGAATGGACGACTGCCCAAAACAGACCTGACGAGTTTGTGGCAGGTGCTTGGCGCTACAAGGGTTCAGTAGCGAAAAATTACGAATCAGACTTACGCTTTGCAGACGATGTCAGGGTTCTGATTAACGGAGAGGAATGGGAAGTGGAAGTAACCGATATCCTCCTTGCTATTTACTCTCCCACAGTTGTCATCGACAACAGCACGAAGATTCGTCAGGTGGAGGCCACGACAAGCCCCGACTGGACAACCATCGTCAAGAAGGGCGAGACGGTAGCCACAAAGCCAGAGTTCGACATCACGAAAGGTTCACCTGCCTTCATCCATCCTTTCTCTTGGCAGAAGAAAGTGAGTGGCAGTTGGGAGGATGTCAGCAGCGGCACCTTCACTCCCGGCAAATGGCGCTTCCATGCCAGGGTTATACGCGACAGGGAAGTCAATGACAACAACAACCAATACCAACTGGCACATAAGGTAAAGGTCGTAGTGGACGGGCAGGAATGGGAAACAGGGAATACCACAATATATAACAATTATAACTTTGCAGAGGTGTATTCTCCCGAAGTTATCATCGAAGAGCCGCATGGCACTCTTGGCACTCAGGGCACTTGGCGCTTAGAGGACGGTGTGCTGACCATCGACTATGTCGGACAGATGCCCTGGAACTGCACAAGCAAGACGACCGACCCGGAGGTGGCATATCGCCTGAAGTGGATTGACTACTTGGCTGATATCAAGGAAATCGTCATCACTGGCGTCGATGTGGAGGTACAGCCCTACTTCCTCTATTACTCGGGCGACGGCGACCTTGGCCAGCATCCCGACGACCATGTCAAGACGCTGACGCTCGGCTCCGGCGTGAAGAAGGTGGGCAAGCAAGCCTTCGCGCTCTACGACCTCAAGCGCGTGAATGTATACAGGATTGACCCTCCCGTACTCGCCTCCGACCTGGGCGAAAGCAATTGCTTCTGGAAAAGACGCATACAAGAGAACCAAGCCTTCCTCTATCTTCCTGCAAACGCAGGCATCGGCTATGCCATGATAAAGAGCGAATGGGCTTACTTTAACCACTCCACCAACCACCTCGACATGGCAGATGCCCCCGTCGGCATCAAGTTGATAGACAGCGGACAACAGTCAACGGACAACAGAGACGCCTGGTACACGCTCGATGGGCGCAAGCTTTCAGGCAAGCCCACTCAGAAAGGCATCTATGTGAATGGCGGCAAAAAGGTTTTGGTGAAGTAGCCAGCCTGTCAAAAGAGATAGCCCCCAGTCGCAACAACGGCTGGGGGCTATTTCCTTTGGGGATTGTCAGTTCACTTCAATCAGCACCTCGGAGAGCGTTGGGTGGATGTGGACGGTCTCGCGGAGCTGACGCAGCGTGGCGCCAAGCGTGATGTAGGCCGTCACTTCCTGCACGATGTCGGCAGCATGCGCTCCGAAGACATGTGCACTGAGCAGCTTGCCTTCGTCCGGCTCGCAGCACAGCTTGACCATTCCCTCGGTCTCGTTCATAGCCAGCGCCTTGCCGTTGGCACGGTAGAAACTCTTGTGGCACTCGAACGGCACGCCCTGTTCCTTCAGCTGGTCCTCCGTCGGACCGACGCAAGCGGCCTCTGGCTCGGTGAAGATTGCGGCAGGCATCACGTCGAAACGAATGCCATCGACTCTTGCCCCTTGCTCCTTGCCCCTTGCTCCTAAGATGTGGTTCACGACATGGATGCCTTGCATCTCCGCCGCATGGGCCAGCATCTGGCGTCCGTTGACGTCGCCAATGGCGTAGATGCCTTTCACGCTGGTCTCGAAGTTCTCATCCACAGCGATGCCCTTGCGCTCGTCGTAGTCGAAACCCGCATTGGCGAAGTCCGGCGACACATTCGGCTTGCGGCCCGTTGCCATCAGGATGTAGTCGGCCTCTACGCTCACCTCCTTGCCCTTCTGTTCGAAGAGGACAGTCGAGCCGTCGATGCTCTTCACGCCGGCTCCCATGTAGAAGGTGATGCCGCGCTTCTCCAGGAGCTTGCGCAGGCGCTTGGCAATGTCGCCATCCACCATGGGCAGACACTCCTTGAGGTACTCCACGACGGTCACCTCGCTTCCGAACTTCTGGAAGACGCTCGCAAACTCCATGCCGATGACGCCAGCGCCGATGATGCAGAGACGCTTGGGCAGTTCCTTCAGGCCGAGCAACTCGGTGGAAGAGCCTACGTTCTGTCCGTCGGCACCCGGGATGGGCAGCATATTTGCGCTGCTACCTGTGGCGACGATGATGTGCTTTGCCGTCACGCCGCTCACCGTATTAGCATTGATGAAGACGCCCTTCTCGCGTACCAAAGTGATGTTGGGGTGGGAGAGAAGTGTCTCGACGCCGCCACGCAACGCCTCCACGACCTGTGGCTGACGCTCTACGGCTTCAGCAAACGTGGCAGAGTGTACGTAGGTCTTCGTCGGGATGCAGCCCACGTTGAGGCATGTACCACCCACATGGACGTCCTCGAAGATAGTGACCTTCAGGCCCTTCTTCGCTGCATAGACCGCTGCCTTGTAGCCGCCGGGGCCGGCGCCTATGATAATAAGGTCTGTCATTCTTTGCTCTTCCAATAGGTTGTTACAGGTTGCTTGGCAGCCAGCACGTCGTCCACGCGGCCGATTGGCGTGTTGTGCGGCGCTGTCTTCACCAGCTCGGGGTCTGTCTTGGCCTCCTCGGCTATCTTGTGCATCACGTCGATGAAGGCATCGATGGTCTCCTTGCTCTCGTTCTCGGTGGGCTCTATCATGAGGCTCTCATGGAAGAGCAGCGGGAAGTAGATGGTGGGAGCATGGTAGCCGTAGTCGAGCAAGCGCTTCGCCACATCCATTGTCGTCACGCCAGTGCTCTTGTCAACGAGGCCGTCAAAGACCACCTCGTGCTTGCACAAGCCCTTGATGGGCAAGAGGTAACTGTCGCGAAGGCGCTCCTTGATGTAGTTCGCGTTGAGCGTTGCCAACGGGCCGACCTGCTTGATGTTCTCGCTTCCGAGCGACAGGATGTAGGCATAGGCCTTCAGCATCACGCCGAAGTTGCCGAAGAAGTTGCCGACAGAGCCGAGCGAAGAGTCGCTTTGTCCCCAGTCGACGATGAAGCCTTCCCATTCGGTCGGACCGTCTTCGGGGAGGTCGTAATTCACTACAACCTTCTTGACGCGAGGCGTCGGGAGGAACTGTTCCAAACCTTTGCGTACGCCGACCGGACCACTGCCTGGACCACCACCGCCATGAGGCGTGGAGAATGTCTTGTGCAGGTTGATGTGCATCACGTCGAAGCCCATGTCGCCGGGACGGCATTCGCCGAGCAACGCATTGAGGTTCGCGCCGTCGTAGTACATCAGGCCGCCGGCCTTGTGTACCATCTCGGTAATCTCCAGCACATGCGGCTCGAAGATGCCCAACGTGTTGGGGTTGGTCATCATCATGGCAGCAACCTCGCTTCCCATTTCGCTGAGGAGTTGACGCAGGTGGTCGACATCGACCGTGCCGTCAGCAAGGCTCTTCACCTCGACGACCTCCAGGCCGCAGACTGCTGCAGAGGCGGGGTTCGTGCCGTGTGCCGAGTCGGGGATGAGAACCTTCGTGCGTTTACCCGACGGAGAACCGCCGGGCACAGTGGCGGGAGAACCGCCGGGCACGGTGGCTTGCGCTTCGTGATAAGCGCGGATGACCATTAGGCCGGTCAACTCGCCGTGTGCTCCGGCACAGGGATTCAGCGTGAATTCGCTCAGGCCGGTAAGCTCGGCAAGCGATTCCTGCAGGTTGTAATACACTTCCAGTGCGCCTTGGCAGGTCACGGCGGGTTGCAGGGGATGCAGTCCGGCGAAGGCCTTCATGCCGGCTATCTCTTCGTTGATGACGGGATTGTACTTCATCGTGCACGAGCCGAGCGGATAGAAGCCGTCGTTCACGCCGAAGTTGTTGTGACTGAGGTTCGTGTAGTGACGCACCACCGTCAGCTCGTCGCACTCGGGCAACCTTGCTGCTTCCTTGCGGCGAAGTGCCTCGGGAAGTTCCGCCGTTGTATGCGTGCGGTCATAGTCCTGCGGAAGGGAGTAACCCTTGCGTCCTTTCTTCGACAACTCGAAGATAAGGTTTCCATATAATGTCCTGTTCATGCCTTTGCCTCCTCTTCCTTAAATTGCTGAATAATCTCGACGAGTTCGTC
>JAFRQD010000047.1 GCA_017428785.1 Bacteroidaceae bacterium | reverse complement strand
ATTAAGCAAAGCGCAAACAGGCGCTCCCTACATCCACGACCCCTCGACCATTGCCGAATGCGAAGGCAAGTACTATACCTTCGGCACGGGCGGAGGCGGCCTTATTAGCGAAGACGGCTGGACGTGGCACAGCGGGGCAGAGCGTCCTGGTGGCGGTGCAGCACCCGACGTGATGAAGATAGGCGACCGCTATCTCTGCATCTATGGCGCTACGGGAGGCGGTTTGGGAGGCGGTCACAACGGACGCATCCTGACGATGTGGAACAAGACGCTCGACCCGAAATCGCCCGATTTTAAGTGGACTACGCCCATCGAGGTGGCTTCCTCCGACGGTATGGAAGACCAGGATGCCATCGACCCATCGCTGCTCCTCGACCCTAATACGGGGCGTCTCTGGTGCAGCTACGGCACCTATTTCGGTACGATCCGTCTCATTGAACTTGACCCCAAGACAGGTGAACGCGTGAAAGGCAATGTGGAGAAAGACATCGCCATTGATTGCGAGGCCACCGACCTGCTTTACCATAACGGCTGGTACTATTTGTTGGGCACGCATGGCACCTGTTGCGACGGCGTCAACTCTACCTATAACATCGTTGTTGGACGTTCCCGCTCTGTCGAAGGCCCATATATAGATAATGTAGGCCGCGATATGTTTCATGGCGGAGGCAAGATGGTGATTGCCGCTGGCGACCGCAAGACAGGCCCAGGCCACTTCGGACGAACCGTCATCGACGAGGGCGTCGAGGTGATGTCGTGCCATTTCGAGGCAGATTTCGATAGGAGCGGCCGTTCCGTCCTCGGTATCTGTCCTTTGCTATGGAAGAACGATTGGCCCTGTGCCGCCAAGCCTTTCAAGGGCGGCACCTTCGAGATTGAATCGGAGCGCCGCGGCTATTCCTTGGAACTGACTGTCGACTTCGTCCGCATGGAACAGGAACGGCAGCGCTTCTGGCAGATAGACCCTAACGAGCCCCTGAAGGTCCTTCCCAACCAAAGGCTCGAGGATGTTGTCAGTGGATGGCCGAAAGGAGAGATTCCCGTGCGCTGCAGCGACTATATGTTCCGCCCTTGGCAGCGATGGACCATTACCCCCGTCCCAGAAGCAGGCGGCTATTTGTGCGGTCCCTATTATCGTATCGTCATCGAGGGAACGGAGCGTGCTCTGACGGCTACCGCCAAGCTTGAGGTCACCACAATGCCTACGTTTACTGGCGCCCCTGAACAGCTCTGGCGCATCGAGCAGTTGACCGATGGCACCTACCGCATCATGCCGAAAGCCATCCCAGGGCAAGACGGCGTGAACACCCATTACGTGCTGTATTCCATTGCAGACAGCACCCCGACCTTGGCTCCATACGACTTCAGCACCGACAACTCGAAATGGAATTTCCGCAGTCACTAAACACAATAACAAATACAAAGCATTATGAAACGCAACATTATTTTGAGCCTCTTGGCTCTTGGCCTGATGAGCGTGTCCGGCACCAGACTGTCGGCAGCCGTCGATGAGAACTTCTACATCTTCCTATGCTTCGGGCAGTCTAATATGGAAGGTGCTGCCAAACCTGAAGCTGTGGATATTGAGAGCCCTGGGCCTCGCTTCCTTTTGATGCCTGCTGTGGACGACGCTCAGCGCGGTCGCAAGAAAGGCGAGTGGTGCGAGGCTTTTGCTCCCTTGTGCCGACCCAATACAGGCTTGTCGCCAGCCGACTGGTTTGGCCGTACGCTTGTGGCTTCGTTGCCCGAGAACATCAGGATTGGCGTGATTCATGTGGCCATCGGAGGCATCAAGATAGAAGGCTTCATGCCCGATAGCATCGAGAGCTACTTGAAGCAGGTTCCCGCATGGATGCCAGGCATGCTTGCCAACTATGACAACAACCCCTACAAGGCGCTCGTCTCTTTGGCAAAGAAGGCTCAAGGAGATGGCGTCATCAAGGGCATCCTTATGCATCAAGGCGAGTCGAACACTGGCGACCCCGAATGGGGAAAGAAGGTGAAGAACGTCTATGACCATCTCCTTGGCGACCTGAAGCTGAAGCCCGAAGAGGTGCCTCTTTATGTGGGCGGTGTGGTTCAGGCAAATGGCGAAGGCGTCTGCATCGGTTGTAACAAGCAGATAAGTGAGTTGCCGCAGACCATCCATACCTGTCAGGTCATCTCTTCCGAGGGATGCACGAATGGCCCCGACCGCTTGCACTTCGATGCGGCGGGTTATCGCGAGTTGGGCTATCGCTATGGAGCCGCCGCAGCCCGCTTCTTGGGGTATGAGCCGAAGCGTCCTGCCATGATGAATGCCAAGAAGATTGAAGTCCCTGAGGATGCGGTGACGGCCGAAACGACCATTCCCGGCAACGACTTCCCCAAGGTTGACAAAGAGCGCCGTGCCTATTTCTACATCCATGCGCCTCAGGCCAAGAAGGTCGTTGTTGATATCTGCAACAAGAAATACGATATGCAGCCAGACGGCAAGGGAGGCTTCATGGCTGTCACCGACCCGTTGGTTGTCGGCTTCCATTATTACTTCCTTAATATCGATGGCGTGAACTTTATCGACCCTGCCACCGAGACCTTCTTTGGCTGTTGCCGCGAGTCGGGTGGCATCGAGATTCCCGAAGGACCGGAAGGCGACTACTATCGTCCGCAGCATGGCGTTCCTCACGGTCAGATCCGCAGCGTTTACTACTATGCCCAGAGCACGAGCGAGTGGCGTCATGCTATGGTTTATACGCCAGCAGAGTACGAGAAAGGCAAGAAGAAATATCCAGTCCTTTACCTGCAGCACGGCATGGGCGAGGGCGAGACGAGCTGGACGATACAAGGCCGGATGCAGCACATCATGGACAACCTGATTGCCAGTGGCGAGGCAGTTCCGATGCTGGTGGTGATGGAGAGCGGCGATGTGAAGGCTCCTTTCCGCGGAGGCAACAATCAGGCAGGACGTTCCCAGTACGGTGCCTCGTTCTATAAGGTGATGACGGAAGACCTGATACCCTATATCGATGCCAACTTCCGCACGAAAGCCGACCGCGACAATCGAGCTATGGCAGGCCTCTCGTGGGGTGGTCACCAGACCTTCGACCTCGTGATGAACAACATGGACAAGTTCGCTTGGATGGGAGGCTTCAGCGGAGCCATCTTCGGGCTCGACATCAACAAGACTTACGACGGCGCCTTCTCCCGTAGCCAGGAGTTCAACAGCCGCATCCATTACCTCTTCCTCAGTTGCGGCTCTGAGGAGAACTTCGGCACGGACCGGCTTGTGAATGAGCTTCGCAGCGCAGGCATCAAGGTGGACTACTATGTTTCCCCTGGCACCCATCACGAATGGCTCACATGGCGCCGCAGCCTCAAGGAGTTCGTGCCGCACCTCTTCAAGAAGTAGGGCGAGGCCTTGCTTCTCTATTAAACAAGCCCCGTTGCATCGTATGACTCAGCGGGGCTTGTTTCCTTGTTGTTGGCGTTATACGCGAAGGAAGATTCTGTTCCGATAGAGGATGTAGAGGATGATGAAAAGGATGGCGATGTTGCTGAAGTGGATGAGCAGGTCGTAGTAGTCGCCCACATATTGCTTGAGGCCGAAGAAGAGCGAACGGCTGATGCTCTTGAAGTCGATGACATGACTGACCACATAGGCCGTGATGCTGTTCATGCCATAAACCTTCAGGAAGGTAAGGTGCTTGTTGTGTCCCTTACAGTCAATCCACCAATAGAAGAGCCCCATGAGCAGGAAGCAGTAGCCGCTGCTGACGAGCACCATAGAGCCTGTCCAGATGTGCTTGATGACGGGATGCACTATGCCCCAAGTCCAGCCGAGGGTCACCATCGCTATGCCTGCTATCAGGAGCAACATGACCTTGCGCCCTTGCTTCATCGGGCCCTTGAGTGCTTCGCCTGCAAGCACGCCTGTCAGCACCGTCACTACGAAGTTGATGCTGCTGAGGAGCCAGGTGTAGGTATAGCTTTCCCTGACGACCACTTGTCCGTCGACGACCTGCGCCGTATCGCGGAAGCGCCCAAGCACAGTCATGTCGATGCCTTCGGCAAGGTTGCCGTGAGGTGTGTAGTCGCCGCCGCCGTAGCTTCCGAAGCTAACGAACTCCATTGCAGCCCAGAAGACAAGCAGAAGAGCGACCGCTATGCCTGTTTGTGTCTTCCAGCCTGTATGCAGATAGATAAGGGCGCTGAAGAAGTAGCCGACCGCAATCGCCTGCAAGGTGTTTGTGAACAGGTAGATGCGATTAGGGTCGAGAGCCAGCAGGTTGCCCTGAACCATCATGCCGAATATCCAAAGCAGGATGACGCGACGAATGAGGCGCCAATAGACAGCCTTGCCCTTTGCTCCCTGCTCCTTGCTTGCTCCGAGCGCAAAGGGTATCGCCACACCGGCCATGAACATGAAGAGCGGCATTACGAGGTCCCAGGGCGAGAAGCCTTCCCAGGTCTTATGCGTGAAGCACGCCATCACGGTATACATCCAGGGCTTGTCTATCACTTCCGACAGCTCTTCGATGAGTTCGGAGAGTGCTACCAGACAAAACAGGTCGAAGCCTCGCAAGGCATCCAGCGATTCCAGACGCTTCATCATGGAAATAGAGAAGGTTAAAAGGGTAAAAAGGTAAAGAGGTTAAAAGGTGAAAGGGTGAAAAGGTTAAAGGATTAAAGTCTGAGGTGGCTGCTTTTCCCCCTTTTTTCCTTTTCACCTTTTAAACTTTTCACCTCTTATTAGTAGTTTTCTGCCTTTATCTGGAAGTAGCTCTGCGGGTGGTTGCAGGCGGGACATACCTCGGGTGCTTGCTTGCCGATTACTATGTGGCCGCAGTTTGCGCATTGCCAGATGACGTCGCCTTCGCGAGAGAAGACCACAGCATCCTGTATGTTTTTGAGGAGTTTGCGGTAGCGTTCCTCATGATGTTTCTCGATGGCGCCCACCAGTTCGAACTTTGCGGCTATCTCGTCGAAGCCTTCTTCGCGAGCTTCCTTTGCCATTCGGGCATACATATCCGTCCATTCGAAGTTCTCGCCGTTGGCTGCATCGGCCAGATTCGTCGCTGTATCGCTCACGCTGCCGCCGTTCAGGTACTTGTACCAAAGCTTTGCGTGTTCCTTCTCGTTGGCTGCCGTCTCCTCGAAGATTGCGGCAATCTGCACATATCCGTCTTTCTTGGCCTTAGAGGCAAAGTAGGTGTACTTGTTGCGAGCCATGCTCTCACCGGCAAAAGCCTCCATGAGGTTTTTCTCGGTCTTGGTTCCTTTCAGTTCTTTCATTGTGTGTTAATGTTAAAGGTGGTTGATTATGGATAGTTATCTCGAAAGTGCAGTCTTGTCAGAAGCTGCCTTGAGCGGCATGATAGCGTGTCTGAGCGCCTTTGCCTTCGCGAATGAGGCGGCCTTCTTTGACGAGGCGCCCCAGAAGCACCACGATGCGGTTGCGCGTCAAAGTCTGCCCGAAGGCTGTGGCCACATCCTTGTTCGTGATGGTGTTTTGGCGGGCAAAGAGTTCGGCGAGGCATGCCTCGACTTCTGTCTCTCCTGTTTGGAAGGCCTGGCCGAAGGGCACTTGCTCCACCTTGAAGCCTCGTATCGTCTTCAGGAATTCGTTGTCAGGACGGAAGTTGATGCCATCCACATGAACGTCCTTCCCGTGATAGTTGCCGTCCTTCACCTCGATGTCGCCCTTCAAGGTGAGTCGGAAAGTGCCGATTCCAGGCAGCGTGACGGCATTGCCCTGCTCGAGCTCATGCAGCAAGACGCGTTGCATCGTGCTCAGCGCAGCCTGCAGCTCGCCTTTGGGCATCACCGAGGGCAGACGGAGACTGCTGCTCTGGAAATCCACCGCATCCACCGTCGTCGGGCATTCCAGCTGAGGCCGGAGGTTCTTCAGACTCGTTGCTTCATCGACATTCTGCTGCTCTTTTTCGTGAGGCAGCAACCCACGTTTTGCGATAGAAAACTGTATTGCCATGGTTGTTTCGTGTTAGTTTGCTCCACAAAGGTAGTGAAAAAACTCCACTCCTGCAAGTCTTTTGCCAAATATTTGCAGTTAGGTTGATTGTTGCATCATGATAAATCAATTGCTGCATCATGAATAATCAATTGCTGCATCATGATAAATCAACGAACGCCGCCTGCGATGTTTTGTGACCAGGCAGCAAAAAAGGGGCGATGCACCGTGTGGAGTGGCGCATCGCCCCTGTCTGTATCGGCTGTTATGCCTTGCCCGGTTCGCTCTTCTCGCTGTTTTCAGGGGCGAGGGGCAAAGGTTGATGAGGCAGGTTTACTTGAAGAGCTTGATTTCGCTGAGCTGGAGGCGAGTGCCGTCTGCCATGCGGAGGAATTCGAAGCGGTAGTAGCGGTAGTTGCCTGTAGTAGCAGGTTTGAAGCGATACTCCTGCTCGTTTTCGTCGCGGAGGCGGCGGTTGTTCTTCTGTTCGTCGAGCGTCGTCCAGTTCTGCTGGTCGTTGGAGCCGCTCATGCGCCAAGTGACGGGGTTGCGCTCAGGGTAGGAGTGTGTGTCGTCGCCCGTGTAGAAACGATACTCGGTGATGGGTGTCTGTCCTCCTGCATCGAGGACAATGCTGTAGGGCATCTCTTGCGGTTCGTCGATACACCATTTCGTGAAGAGGAACCCGTCGGCAATCATGGGCGCTCCTTCCTTGTCGTGTCTGCCGGAACCCTTCACGAAAGTGGCTTTCACAGGCGTCTGCGGCTTGTCGTAGAGGTTGATTTCGCTGAGCTGGATGCGTGTGCTTCCTGCCATCCTGATGAACTCGAACCGGAAGTAGCGGAACTTGTCCTTGGCCCCTCCGGCAGTTGGCTTGAAGCGGTATTCCGAGAAGTCTTCTGCGGGAAGGCTGCGGTCGTTCTTGCGGTCGTCAACAGGCATCCAGTTCTCTTTGTCGTTGGAGCCCAAGAGACGCCATGTCACAGGATTGCGGTCGGGATAGGAACTCGTGTCGTCGCCCGTAGCGAAGCCGTACTCGGCGATGCTTGTCTGCTTTCCTGCGTCGAGGACAATCGAGTAGGGCAGCTGGTGAGGGATGTCGATGCACCATTTCGTGGAGAGCCGGCCGTCGCAAATCATCTTGGGCCCCTCGTCGTCGTTAGGACCTGTGCCGCTCACGAAGGTTGTCTTGACGGGTGCCTGTGCAAATAAAGAAAAGGGGAGAAGAAGAAGTGAAATAGTGATGAGATGTCTCATGTCTGATGATGTTTTTTATTTTCGTAGTGCAAAGATACAAAAAGAATGGGGAATAAGGATTAGGTATTGGAGTTTTTTTCGTATCTTTGCAGTAAATTAAACAGAAATGCTATGAAGATTAACCTGAAGAATATCCTTGCAGCCCTTCTGATAGCCCCTCTTGCCAGTTCGGCTGCCATAAGGACGGAGCCTGTCGATTTCGTGAATCCCTACATCGGCAGCGTCAGCCATCTGCTGGTTCCCTGCTTCCCGACGATTCAGTTGCCCAACAGCCTGATGCGCATCTACCCGACGCGCAGCGACTATACTGCCGAGATGCTCGAAGGCTTGCCAATGGCCGTCACCAATCATCGCGAACGGAGCGCCTTCCGCCTGAGCATCACGCAGGACGACTTCCTGCGCCCCATCATCGCAACCTCTTGGGACAACGAGCGCATCACGCCCTACGACTATCAGGTGCAGATAGCCGACAACAGCATCGATGCCCACCTGGCTGTGTCGCATCAGAGTGCTATCTATGAGCTTACCCTTCTCGACTTCTCCAAGCCCGCCACGATACTTCTCTTCACGGAGGACGGCAGGATGCAGGTCGATGGCAGGCATGCTTCCGGTAGCCAGCGGATGGGGCAGCACATGAAGATCTACTTCTCCGGCGAGTTCGATGTGCAGCCCGAGAAGGTCGGCCTGCTTCAAGACGGAAAGATAAGCGACAAGTGGATTACCGAGGAACCTCGGGCTTGTGCAGCCATGCGCTTCCCTGCAGGCACAAAGAAGGTGCTCTTCCGCTACGGCATCTCCCTCATCAGTCAGGAACAGGCAGAGAAGAACCTCAAACGCGAGCAGGGGAAGGCTTTCGATATTGCCAAAGTCATGAAGGACGGCCGCAAGGAATGGAACGAGACGCTGGGCAACATCCTTGTCGAGGGCGGTACGGAAGACCAGAAGACTGTCCTCTATACGGCATATTACCGTACTTTCGAACGTCCCGTCTGCCTCAGCGAAGATGGCCGCTACTTCTCGGCTTTCGACGGGCAGGTGCACGACGATGATGGCCAACCCTTCTATACCGACGACTGGATATGGGATACTTATCGCGCCGCACACCCGCTTCGTGCGCTCATCCAACCTCAGAAAGAGGAGGACATCATCGAGAGCTACCTTCGTATGGCAGAGCAGATGGGCACGAAGTGGATGCCGACTTTCCCCGAGATGACCGGAGATACGCGCAGGATGAACAGCAATCACGGTGTCGCAATGGTGGCAGATGCGCTATGGAAGGGGCTTGAGGTAGATGCCGAGCGTGCCTTCGAGTATTGCAGGAGGGGCATCGAGGAAAAGACACTTGCACCTTGGAGCGGGCGTCCTGCAGGCGATGGCATCGACAAGTTCTATAAAGAGAAAGGCTACATCCCTGCTCTGGCAAAGGACGAGGAAGAGACCGACCCCAATGTGCATGGCTTCGAGAAACGACAGCCGGTGGCCGTCACACTCGGCACAAGCTACGACGAGTGGTGCCTTTCCCGTATTGCCGAGTTCTTGGGCAAGGAGGAAGAAGCCGCCAAGTATCTTGCCCTCAGCTACAACTACCGCAATGTCTGGAATGCCAAGACGAAGTTCTTCCATCCCAAAGACAAGGACGGCAACTTCTTGCCCGACTTCGACTATCGCTTCAGCGGAGGCCTTGGCGCTCGCGAAGCATACGACGAGAACAACGGCTGGACTTATCGCTGGGATGTGCAGCACAACCTTGCCGACCTTGCGCAACTGATGGGAGGCCGCTCCGCAATGACTCGTGAGCTCGACCGCACCTTCACGGAACCCATGGGAAGGAGCAAGTGGCAGTTCTACGGCCAGCTCCCCGACCAGACGGGCAACATCGGACAGTTCTCGATGGCCAACGAGCCTTCGCTCCATATACCTTATATATATAATTATGCAGGAGCGCCTTGGAAGACACAGAAGCGCATCCGTCAATGCCTCGACACTTGGTTCCGCAACGACGTGATGGGCATACCCGGCGACGAGGATGGCGGCGGCCTGACCTCGTTCGTGGTGTTCTCCTCACTCGGGTTCTATCCTGTCACGCCCGGTTTCCCTGCCTACAACATCGGGTCGCCGCTCTTTACCGACGCTCGCATCAAACTGCCCGATGGCAAGGAACTGCACATCGTGGCCAGGGGATGCAGTCAGGAGAACAAGTACATCCAGAGCGCCACACTCAATGGAAAGCCCTGGAACAAGCCTTGGTTCAGCCACGATGACATAAAGGACGGCGCCACGCTTTTGCTGGAAATGGGCAACCGCCCCAACAAGCTATGGGGCAGCGCCGCAGAGGCAACGCCTCCCTCTGCACCCGTCCGCAACTGATTCGTCTCTTCCTGCGCTCAGAATCCACACGTGGATTTAGCAAACATCACACGTGGATTTAGCCAACATCACACGTGGATTTAGCCAACATCACACGTGGATTTAGCCAACATCACACGTGGTGTCTTTGAACATGACTGTGGCTGCGGTCATGCCCGTCGTTGTCAGCACAAAAAAACCTCCCCTTTTGTGGGGAGGCCTTATACTTGAGGAATATCGTCAGATTATTGATTCCTCAGTTGATTGATTAGGTGCTCGAGCTGTGCTACACGCGCACTTAATTCTTCAATCATTGCTTGCTGATTTTGGTTCTCAAGTTTGAGAGATTGAAACTGCTCTTGCAGACTTTGGTTTGTGGCAAAGAGAGAGCTATTGAGCTCGTCAATCTGCTTCTGAATAGTATTGAAGTCCTGATTGACATTTTGCTCAAGACTGGCAATCACATCCTCAACGGTTGTGATTTTATCATTCAAAGTCCTGCACTGGTTCAACAGGCTCTCGATAGTTTCCTGATGGTCCTTTATCACTACATCATGCTCACCAACCGTATATTGGCACCAACCGACCTTTTCACCTATCGTTGCAATATCTGCTGTGTTACGATCGATATTAGTTGTGTTACGTTCAATCTTACCTGTGTTTTCTGTAACATGTAGTGCTAATGCGCTGATTCGGTCTGAGAGTTGTTCATTAATATCTGCAAGATCTTTCACAACTTTCATAACAGCCGCCTTGTTTTCATTGAGGGCTGCCTGGATTTGGTCAATTCTAGCAGCGTTCGTTGCGCATGCTGATTGAAGTGTCGCAATAGCGTCTTTCACTTCGTCAGGGATGGGCTCAACCCAGTTCGGGTCGCCGTCGCCTTCATAGAACTCTATTCTGTCCGCTACCCAACTGAACTGATAAACAGTTCCGTCGCTTTTGATAACACGAAAGCCCTGTGCTTGGGCCATGATGGCTGATGCAACGAGCAACAGCACGGAAAGTAATGTCTTTTTCATCGCTTTATAACTTTAAAGGGTTTATTTTGTTTGTTTATTATGTTAATGCCTTTCTGTGGCCTTGAAAGTCTTTGCCCAGAAAGGTTGTAAAGGCATTTGATGTCCCTAAGGTCTTTAAGGTCCCTAAGGTCTTTAATGTGGGAGGCAATGTCCTCTTCTGTGACGGTAAACTGGGGCCCTTCTGTAAAGGCAGAGCCAGTGTAGGCCGCATCAACGGTCTGCACGCCCCAAGAATATGTGCCGGGCTTTGTGGGTCTGAAAGGCCATTCTGTCCTCGTGCCGACGCGTCCGAGGCGATTCTCCTTGCGTTTGCCGTCGTTAGTGCCGCCTATGAAGGCAGGTATGCTGTTGATGAGCCTGCCCTCTTCGTCTTTAATGAAGACTTCGTAGGTAAAGCCTGGATGTGCCGTCTCTGGTGCTTGCCACGAGAGCGTCACTATGCCGTCGTGCTTGTCGGCGGCTGGGGCAAGCGGTGCATCAGGTCGTGATGGCTGGGATGAGAGGTTGTAGCAGAGGATGGCATTGCGTCCTTGCTGTGCTGACGTCAGATAGGTGTTGTCCTTCGAAAGGCCGCAGAGCAGGAAATCCTTGCGCCCGTCGCCATTGTAGTCAGGGAAGGTGATGCAGGCACCTATGGCTCCAGGGATGGCTGTGCTGCGTTTGAGAATGCCTTGCCCGTTATTGAGGTAGAGCATTCCTCCATAGACATTCGACTTTGTGCCGCCGAGGAGGATGTCGTAGTCACCGTCTCCATCCCAATCTATCACGCCTGCAGAATTGCCGGCGGAAGAGGAGAGCGTGTAGATGTCGTTTTGGAACTCGCAACTGATGGCACTGAAACTGGGCACTTCCGTCTTTTGGTTGATGTAGATGCGCTGCCTGGTTGCTGTCTCTCCCGCAGATGCTTCGCCCAGCCCTGCGAGCATGATGTCGAGCCATCCGTCGTCGTTGAAGTCGGCAACCTGCAGAGCGCCGTTGGACTTGCGCTTGATGTCGGCTCCTTTCTCACCCAAGCCCAGGCGGACGAACTTGCCGTGTTCGTCGGGATTGTTAAGGAAGATGTCGGTGAAGCGCAGCTGTCCCTCCTTCCCGTCCACGAGGGCTGAGATGGCGAAGTCCTGGAAGCCGTCGTTGTTGAAATCGGCGGGCTTGATGATTGCCTTGCGGAGCAGGAACTCCGTGTCGTATGGCTCTACGGAGAAGCGTAGAGCGCTGTCGCCGGAAGACTGGTTGTGCAGGATGACGTTGCAGTTTGTCTCGCCCTGATGACCTGCGAGGATGATGTCGAGCCGTCCGTCGTTGTCTATGTCGATAATCTCTGCATTGCACGCTCCCGCTAAATCTCCCCAGATGCTGGCTTCCTGCTCTGTGTTCTCTCCCTTCTGAGGGAGCAGGAGCGGCACTTCTTCCGTAAAGGTCCCGTTGCCTTTGCCCAGGAAGATGCCCTCGTGCCCATAGCCCCCGAGATAGGCTTCTTCTGAGGTATCATAGCCTGTCTGCTCGAATGCGATGATGTCCATGTTCCCGTCATTGTTGATGTCGCAGGGAACGAGCGACGGCGAGTCGGCCACCTTAAAAGGCGGGGCGGTCAAGACCTTCATCCATTTGTGAGAGGTGGGGCTGAAGGTAGCAAGGTAGGACATGCGCTTGCTTGTGTTTTCATCTGTGGCGGAGTTCTGAACGGTATTACCGAAGCCACCGGTCACGATGTCCTGGCTTCCGTCATTGTTCAGATCTACGGTGACCGCTCCGCCGTCCTGAAAACCCCAGGACTGCGTGATGAGCTCTGGGTTGTAGGGGGCTGTGGTAGAGAGCGTCGGCCTGATGATAGGGTCGCTAAGCATCTCGAGGTTTCTGCCTCTGAATTGCATTGTGCCGATGTACATCAGTCGCGTCTGTACGCTTTCTGTGCTGTTGTGGGCATGGAAGACGATGCGCAGGGCTCCGTCCTTATCGTAGAAGAGCGAGTGATGGCCTGTGCCTACGAGGTCGTCCCAACGCCGGAGGATGGGATTGCCGCTGTACTTCGTCCAAGAGCCCGAGGCGATGTTTGTTGTTGTGGCATAGCCTACGGCATAGTCCTGACAGCGGTAGTCGTTGCCGGAATATGTCAGGTAGTATGTGTTCCTGTGCTTGATGACATTCGGCCCCTCGTTGACTTTGCCTTCCTTCTGTTCCCACGACTGCGATGCGGCAAAGCATTTGCGCAGGGTGCCAGCGACAGGAGTGATGAAGTCGTCGCTCAGCTTTGCCTGCCAGATGCAGTTGCCGTCGGTGAAGCGCACGAAGAAGATGTAGGCGATGGTGTCGCCATTTGCTTTGACGTCAAAGAAGACATGCGAGTCGATGCACTTCTCGTCGCTTTTGTCAAGGATGCTTCCCATCTGGTAGGAGCCGACTTGCACGAATGGGCCTTTGGGCGAGGAAGACGTCGCGGCATAGAGGTGCTCGTTGGCAGAGTAGTACATGATGTACTTGCCTTTGACGTGATAGACCTCGGGAGCCCAAAACCATTTTGTCTCTGTGGTGTTGCTTTTGTTGAGAGCCAGTCCCTCGTATTTCCAGACGCGCAAGTCGTTGCTCGTATAGCAGCGGATGCCGTCGGCGTCGTTCGTGCCGTAAGCATAGTAGGTGTCGCCGTCGAGCAGGATGTACGGGTCGGCCAGAGGAACCTGACTCTTGCCGCCCTCTGCCTTTGCAAGGAAGGGCAGAAGCAAGAGTGCTATTCCTGCTATAAATGTCTTCCCTTTCATATCTTGTTACCCTAAATATGTTTTCGGACGGAACAAAGTTCCGCCAGAAATGTTGTTACTTAACTTCCCATCCGGCAGCCTTCGCCATCTTCTTGCATATTTCGGTGTTGTCGAAGCGGCCGTGGAACTGCTCTGCTCCAACACCGATTGCGAAGGCGGGAACATAGCCGTTGCTGTGTCCGCCGCTTTGCCAGCCAATCATCGCGCACTCGGAGATGACGTGCTTCACTGTGCTGCAGAGGCGGTCGGCGCCAGCCTTGCCTTCCTTGAACTCGTTGAAAGAGCTCTCGAGGCGCTTTGTCTGGTCGTCGTTGACCGTCACGCCGTCCCAGAAGCCAAAGTTTGCTGTGAGGAACTTCTTGGCTTCGTCCCAAGTGAAAGCGTTGCCCATTTTCTCCTTCATGGCCTTGAGTTCGCGCTCAAGCTTCACCATGCTCATTCTCTGATAGGATACGGCCTTGAGGTTCAGCTCGTACGGGCCTCGGCCGAGCACCAGTCCGCCCGTCTCGTGGTCGGCTGTGATGACGATGAGCGTCTCGTCGGGGTGCTGCTGATAGAATTCGTAGGCCACCTTGACGGCGTTGTCCATATCGATGAGTTCGCTGATGAAGACGGGGTCGTTTGCGTGGCAGCCCCAGTCGATCTTGCCGCCTTCCACCATAAAGAAGAAGCCGTCTCTGAGGCCTTGCTTCTTCATGAGGAAGTTGATACCTGCGCGGGTGATGTCCTGCAGCGTGAGGTCGTCCTTCGTGCGGTCGAGCGCATAAGGGATGGAGCCGCGTTCTATCTTGCTTGCTGCTTCAGGCTGGAAGAGGATCATCTTCTCGGCCTTCTTGCACTTCTTCTGGTAGTCCTTGTAGCCGCGGGCTATCGTGTAGCCGGCAGTTTGAGCCTGTGCATAGAGGTCTGGGCCGCCATTGGGGTTCTCGGGCTTCACGAAGTCGCTTCCTCCGAAGAAGTCGAAGCCTGAAGTAGGCAGTTGGGAACCAATCTCATAGGTCATTCCACGCTTTGCCACATGCGAGTAGAAGGCTGCAGGCGTAGCGTGATCTATGCTCACGCTGGTCGATACGCCGACTGCCGCACCAGCCTCTTTTGCCCAATGGGCGATGCAGCTGACGGGTGTTTCCAGGTCCTTCAGTACGCCGAGAGCGCCGTTCTTCGTCTTATTTCCGCTGGCCAGAGCCGTACCGCCGGCTGCCGAGTCGGTCACACCGTTCGTGGCACTCTGAGTGTTGATGAGGCCTACATAGGGGAAGCTGGGGAAGCAAAGTTCCTGAATGCCAATGCGGCCTTCAAGGGCACCGAGATAGGTCTCGGCTGCGTTGACTTGGTTCACACCCATTCCGTCGCCGATGAAATAGAACACATACTTAGCCCTGCCTTCTGCAAGAGCAGCGAGAGCAACCAACAGGATGCTCAGCGTAGAAAAGATTCGTTTTTTCATGTTTGTTGTTTTATTTAATGTTACAGATTATCCATTCTGCCTACAAAGGTACGAAAAGTTGCGTAAAATACAAAAGAAAAACAAAGTTTTTCTCTATTTTTGCCATTGAACCTCTGTTTTTCGCTGCTTACCCCACCCCTCGCTTCGCTCTTCCCCTCCCCTAAGAGGGGCGGGGAGTTGAGGTTACCCCTTGCATTCCATGGATATGCGGCAGGTTATTTCTTCCTTCTCTCCTCCCATTCCCTGGATATGCGGAAGGCCGGCTCCCCTTTCTCCCCTCCCATTCCTTGAAGGGTAGGGGTAGGGGTGGGGTAGAAAACGACGCCTTCTCACCTTATTCCGCTACTCTTTTCTTTGAAAATTTCTTGACAAAAATCCAGCCATAAAATGCCGAAAATCCAATCTCCCTATGTGATGTTTCCCAACGCCGCACGCGGCGTTTGCAAACTTAACACGCGGCGTTTGTAATTTCCCTGTGTGGAGTTGCCCAACGCCGCACGCGGAATTTTGCCTTAAACTATGCGCTGTTTGATTGTTAAGCACGCTACGCTTATACTTTCTTCACTTTGTTTCTTAAAATTCGGCTTCTGAAACCCTTGATTTTAGGGCGAAACGCGATTTAAGCCACTTTTTTGTGTTGGGTGGACTAAAGTGCCAGACGGAGCAAAATAAGCCGTCAGAGAAGACATCCATGAGAAATATCTTGACAAATTCGGTGCTTTTCTGTTGTGGGTTTTGCCTTGGTACCCCACCCCTCGCTTCGCTCTTCCCCTCCCCTTAAAGGGGCGGGGAGTTTGGTTACCGCTTGCATTCTCAGAAAATGGGGTAGGCCTGCTCTCCTTTCTCCCCTCCCATTCCAAGGACATAAGGTAGGCCTGCTCTTCCTTCTCCCCTCCCATTCCAAGGATATAAGGTAGGCCTGCTCTCCCTTCTCCCCTCCCATTCCTTGAAGGGGAGGGGTTAGGGGTGGGGTAGTTTCGCCTGTAAAACCATAAATTATGTTAAATTAAAGTACCTTGCGATACAAGGTATTCATATTATGCCTACCTTTGCAGTGTCAAAACACGTAATGTCAGAATAAATGAATACCGACAACACGAAATCGCAGATGCGCAAGGGTATGCTCGAATACTGCATCATGCTCTTGCTCAGACACCAGCCTTGCTATGCGAACGACATCATCCAGCGCCTCCACGAAGCCGAGATGATTGTGATGGAAGGTACGCTCTATCCGTTGCTTTCAAGATTGAAGAGGGACGGACTCCTCGGCTACGAATGGCGGGAAAGCACGCAGGGACCGCCTCGAAAGTACTATGTCCTGACCGATGACGGGCAGGAAGCGCTCAGACAGCTCGATGCCAGTTGGGAAGAAATCCTGCGAACAGTAAATATCCTGAAACTCGAAAAATAAACACATAAACAAATAAAACAATGAAAAAGAACATCAGCATCAACCTCTTCGGCACATTATATAATATCGACGAGGATGCCTACAATCTCCTTGATAACTACCTGAACAGTATGCATCGCTACTTCTCCCGTCAGGAAGGAGGTGAGGAGATAGCCGACGACATTGAGCATCGCGTGGCAGAACTGCTATGGAAAGACCGTGAAGCAGGTATGACAGCCATCGACATCCATGCTGTGAAGGAGATAATCGATACGATAGGGAATGCCGAAGACATTGCCGGAGAAAGTGGGAACAAGTCGGAAAGTGCCTTTGCAAACTACAATAAAAGTGAAGGCGGGCACAGAGCGGAGAGCGGTTTCAAAGAGGACTTCAAGCGCTTCAGCGACGAGGCGGGCAGGTATGCAGACGATATATATACCAGAAGCAAGCACCATGTCCGCACACATCGCTTCTACCGTTGTGCCGACGACAAGGTCTTGGGCGGCGTCTGCTCCGGCCTCGCAATCTATTTCGAACGGGGCGAACCAGTCATCTGGCGACTCGGAGCTATCATCATCACCTTGATTGGCATCGGCTTGCCCCTGCCTCTTATATATATTGTGATATGGCTTGTGACGCCTGCCGCCATTACGCCTGAGGACCGCTTGCGCCAGAAAGGCATGGACGTCAATCCCGATAGTCTCGCCCAACAAGTGAAATATGATTCGGAGCCTATTGTGGTGAAGAACGAGAACAAGGGCTGCCTCAAGGCCATCCTCATCGCCATAGCCGTCTGCTGTATACTGCCTCTCATCTTCTTCTTCTCCATTTGGGGCAAGATAATATGGGAACTTTTCTCTGACCTTTAGTTGAGACGAAATGGAAGAAGGCAGCTCCTTGTCGCGGGGCTGCCTTCTTTGTGTTTATGGGCTTTTTTACTTCAGTATCTTCCTGCCATTCACGATGTAGATGCCCTTCTGCATCTTGTTGACACGCTGGCCGGCAAGGTTGTAGATTGTGCCGTCCTTCATGACAGAGGAGCCCACGACACTCGTTATCTCCGTCGAGTTTTCGAGTGCTTGCTCTGCCCGCTCAATGGCTTGCTGCAGCGATTCGCGTGCCTCGGGAGTGACATTGCCGTTTCCGATGCGGGTGCGCATGTCCTGAAGCAGCGTCATCAAGTCATCGAAAGCCTCCTTGACATTAGCCTTTCTGTAATAAGGAGAAGCTTCCTCGTCGATGATGGCATTGTGCACCTGAAACTCACTCATGGCGAAGACGCGACTGTTTTCGCGATTGCCTATGGTCTTCATCACCTGAAAGCGAAGGAAACGCGACGCTCCGTCAGAGAAGATGACAGGCGAAACATAGCTTTCGCTGATTGACGATGGCATGTCTTCCGACAGCTTGGCTATAGGCAATAAGTTGTTTGTCGTAGATGATGAATATACCGTGATGTCTGTGGGGATGTCGGGTAAGCCGTACTCAGGGTTCTGCGAAGGCGTAAAGCTGAAGGCAATGGCATTGAGGTTATTAGAGACGCGGGCCTGAATGAACGACATCTCCTGCGGCCAGGTAATCCCGCTGTACCAAGTCTCGTAGTACGTGCTGGTCTTGCCGTCGACAAGCTTGGCTAAGTCGTGTGCACTTTGTTGCGTCGTGTTGGCATTCGAGGAGAGATACGAGCTGCCCTTGATGAGCTTTGAACTCAAATCAGGCTGTGCGACAAATGCCTTAGAGTAGGTTTGTAAGCCATGCAGATAGAGAAGAGCAGGATTGTTGTCGTTGACAGTCTGTTCGGCTTGTGACGTTAATTGGGAGACAGTGTCTTCGTCGGGCCTCAGGTATTGGTTGGTGCGCAGCTGGAAGTAGGAATTGGTGCTTGTTGATGCAGAGAGGATGACAGGCGCCTCGGCATCGGCTTTGATGCTGACGTACTTGCCTTTGATGCTGAGCGTGAAGCCGTTATCCTTCTTGCTGATGGTGACAGGTGTCGGGATATCGGAGAGCACGGTTGCTGTGCCTTCTGCTCCGAGATACTTCTTGGCTCCAAGGTTGTAGAGGTAATACTGGTTGCTCGTCCCGGTGCTTAGAAGCATCCAGTTGCAATAGGGGCTTGAAACGGCGCATGGCTGGCGGTATGCTTCGAGGGCATTGTTGGCATTCGAGGCTGCAATGGACGGCGCATTGTCGGCTGTGGCGATGAGGTCGCCTCGCCCCAGGTAATTGTGAAGCTGGTAGACGGCCATCGGCGTGAAGCTCTCGGCCTTTGCCACTACGCCGTATGTGAGTGGCTGTGTCGTCTTGCCAAGGGCTTCGATAGCCAGGCGCAATGCCTCGGCATCGGTGCAGGTGCCGTTGGCATAGACATCAAGTAATGCTTGCAGGTCGGCAGGCGCGTATCCGCCCCATGTATCGGACTCTTCGATAATCTGTCGTGTGAGGTCGAGCAGGTCGTTGAGGCGGTATTCATACTTGAAGAAGACTTCGTTGATGAGGAGCTTGTCGCCGTAGCCTGCCGTGAAGCTGAGGCGGAAGTATCGCGCTGAAACCTCCTTTGGCAGCTGTATGGTGGGATAGTCGCTGTCTTCGATGTTCAGGCTTGCCGTTGCCTTTCTCCACAATATGCCGTTTCGGGAAGTATAGAGCGTCAGCGATTTGGCACGATATGTGCTTTCGCGGTTTTGGAACAGTCCTATGGAGGTGATGGTTACGGAGTCGGGGGCTTCGAAGTCGAAGTTGTGGGGATAACCAACGGAGCCGTTCTTCCATTTGTTGTGGTAGTAGGTGCTGGCTTGGCCGTCGAGTATCATGGCTGCACGTCCGTTGTCGCCTTCGCCTACAGTCTCTTCGTCGGTATAGCCGATCAACTTCCATGTGGCGGGGTCGGAGACGGTGCGGGTCAGTTCGACGCGTGACTGCAGGGTTTTTGTCTGATAGTGCAGTACGCCTTCATCCACGCGGTGCTCCAGTCGGGCGATGTTGATGGTATCTACCCACGGCATTTGGCCTTGCATGGGTGGAGTGTAGGTGCTGGCACTGTCGCGTGTGCCCATGTAGCCGCCTGTTTCGAGGTAGAAGGCATTGTCGTAGAGGCCGGTGACGCCGTGGCCGAAGTCGTAGCGGGAATTGCGTTGGTTCTTTCCTTGTGTATGCCCGTAGCCTGCATAGTTGAGTGTGTACCACTTCCCGTCGGCGGCTGAGCGCATTGCTCCGTTGCGGAAGTAGCAGCGGCGCATCAGGTTGCCGCCTCTGTCGCCAAAGTTCTCCAGGAAGCTGTATATGCCGCTCAGGAGGCGGTTGGCTCCTGCCATGCGGAGGGTGCCCATGTAGTGCCAGTCGGTTTCTTCTGCTTGCTTGAACCAGACGGTCTGCAGGGTGCTCTCAAATTCCTTGAATGTGCCGTCTGCCTGCTTCACGCTGATGATGTCGGGGCGTACGTTGTAGAGGAACTGAACCCAGTGGCCGAACTCCCAGAAGTCGTCGCGGTTGTAGCGGATGCTCGAGCCCGTGCCTTCCCCGCCGAAGCGTGTGGCGTAGGCTTCCGGTCCGAGGTCGACGGCTGCGGACCGCATGACGTCGGGCAGGTTCTTGTCTTTGTCCACGTCGCCATTGTCCCAGACGGAGAAGAGTACGGTGTGTCCGTAGCTGCCGTCGCTGCGATTGGGCATCTGTATGCCGGAGTACATACCGTCGGTGCCGATGGCCATCTGATAGGTTGCCGGCTGCTTGTATTCTTCGGGGTACATCACCTCAAGGTAAGCCCAGTTGTAGCTCTGACCGGACGGTGCCCCTTGGTCTTTCTTGTCCCACCACAGGTGTACGCTGGGAGCCATGAATATCTCTGAGTCTGTGATTTTGAGCGTTGAGGTGCGTTGGAAGAGGAGCAGGTTGAGGCGCTCGAGTGTGGTTGCGCCGGCGGGACAGGTCAGCTCGAAGCGGTACCAGCCGTCGTAGGGCATCTCGGTGTCGGGCATGATTTCCATTGTCTGCACTGCCGACGAGGTCTGGGTGCTTTTGGAACTGGTGTCGAGAACGACGGTACCGGTGGCCGGATGCACGATGCGCACGCCGAAGGTGACATACTTGCCGCTCTTTGCTTTGAAGACGGCATCGGCACGAACGTGGCCCGTCGGGAAGTGAATGCCATAAACGAGGACTGTGCCCTGAGTGTAGTTCCAGTTGATGTAGGTTTCCGAACGCTGGTCGCCTGTCGCAAGGCCGTTCAGTTCGCGATAGTGGCGTGCAGGCCAAATGGTGTCCGTTTTTGCTTGCCAGTCTGTGGCAAAAGTCGGCATGGAGAAAAGCATTGCCATACATGCCAACATCAGTAATCCATGTTTCATAGTTTCATAGTATATAAATAAGGTATATATTATATATAATGTATAATTGCACGCAAAGTTACGTTTTTTTACTTTTCGCACCAAGAATTATGCAGATTATTTTAAGGAAATAATTTGTGGAGGGCATTGGACAATTGCATCGGGTTGCGAAAAGTTCCCGGCAGGAAAGCCATCTTCCTCATCTCCCTTAACGCCCGCAGCTCTTTTGACTTCCCCTCGGAAAACCCCCTCCGTAGAGCCCTTTAAAACGCCGGCTGCGGCGATGGCAATCCCCGGCTGCGGCGATGGCAATCCCCGGCTGCGGCGTTGGGCATCGCCGCACGCGGCGTTTGGAGGCCCTCCTCAGGCTATGGAAAATCCGGCAACGAAAAATCCCCGACACGCCTTTGCGCATCGGGGATTCCTTTATAGTTTCCCTCTTATCCGAGGGGCTTGGACTGAGGCTTATTCTGCGTCGCCCCAGATGTCCCAAGCATCATTCTCCTTTGTCAGAGCCTTGTCGCCGCTAACGGTCGTGCCGCTGATGATGGGCAGACTCTCGGCAAGCATCTGAACTGCCTGAGCCTCTTCTATCTTCAAGGCTGGAATCAAATAAATCTTTTTCATATTTGAATCGTGCTTAAATTAGTAGAGAATCTTCTTGCCGTTCACGATGTTGACGCCCTTCTGCATCTTGCTGAGGCGCTGACCTGCAACATTGTAGATAGCGTTGCTTTCGCTCTTAAGCTCGTTGAGGTTCTGGATGCCGGTTGCACCCTCGTCAGCGAAGACGAAGCCCCTAATCTCAGAGCCTTCGGGAACTTCGAGGTAAGCCTTGCCTGCTGCAATCTTGCCGTCATCTGCCTTATAGAAACCAACTACGTCATTTTCCAGAGCCAGAACATACAAGCCTGCTGCATCGATGGGCTCGAGTGTACCCTTCAGGTCGTTCTCAATGGGTTCGGTCTCTTCCTTGGCGAGAGCTTCGCTGCCGTCAACCTCGGAATGGATAATCCTCAGGTCACCTTCGGGATCAACCTCAATTTCAGGAATAGTGAACTCGTAAACAGAAGGCTCGCCCTTCAGGACAACAGGTGTGTAAGCGGGAATAGTGCTGCCGATGTCACTCATGAGCAGGAACTTGTAATCACCAGGAGTTACTCCTTCTGAACCATCTTTAATCACACCAGTGTAAGCAACCACGCTGGATGCTTCGGGCTCGGGATCGCCATAAGCGCCAAGCAATGCAACTTCGTCAGCAGAGAGAGCTATATCCCAGAGGCGAATCTGATCAGCCTGAACTTCGTTCTCTTCTCCATCGTTGTCAGCGAAGAAGTAAATCGCGTCGCTCAGTCCCCAGTGATAGTTTCTGGCATCAGTTGTGACAGGATTAAATGTGGCAGCTACGACCTTTTCACCATTAACATAAACAGTAGGAATAGAGTCCTGGCAGGAGAATACTACGCGGTACCATGTATCCAACTCATAGCTGCCACCGTATTTCATATTTCCGAGATTGATGCCAATCTGTCTGCCATTTGTCTTGTGGTTGTAGAAGAATAAGCCGCCATCATTGTAGTCGAGGCCGTTCATAAAGAGTGACGTGTATCTGCCCTTATCCTCGTTGAGAATCTTAACATCCATCATGATGGTGTAGGTGCCGGAATTTGTAAATCCGTGCGTTGCTTGCAGGTTGGCGCCTACAGGAACAGTAGCAACACCATCGGCAATGGTTACACCACCATTAGCACCAGCATTGGCTGTGAGAGTGCCGGTTGTGCCGTCGTCGAATGTCCATGTGCCCTTAGCTTCAGGAATAGCGAGAGACTGACCAATCTCTACGGGGAAGGGCAGGTAAGCGGTTGCATAGCCAGCTTCGCTAACAGCAAGGTTGATGCTTGTGGCATCTTCCACTGCCCACTTAGAAGCATCAGCTGTAGGCTCCCAACCTACGATGTTGCCCTCACCAGCGCAGTGCAGGCTAGACATGTTGTCTTCTGTGTTAGCCTGGAATGCTGCATATCCGGGAGAAGTGATGACTACGGTGTATTCGCCGGCATCTTCAGCGTCGGCTGTAACTTGTGCGCTCTGTGAAACGGTAGAAGGAGCATTCTTGCCCATCAAACCAATCTTGTAGGTGAATTCACCGGTCCTGATCAACGTCACATAGTTCTTGAGCTGGTCAGCCTTCTTATAGTTGCCATACATGTTGGCGTCGCTGGGATCAATGCCCATGTATGTGCCATAGAGCAGGTTCTTCATGAAGTAGATGCCTGTTTCGGGCATTACATAGTTCGACATGTCGCTCAGGAAGTCGGGAGTCATCTTCTCCTTCAATTCCTGATAAGTCTCGAAGGAGCATTCCTCCTTGTAAGCGGGTTCGTAGCCGATTTCAGCCTTTGCCTCGTCGGTGAATACGAAGTACTTGCCTTCGAAGTAAGGAGCAATCTCGTCTGTTACGACTTCTGCAAAGCTGGGCACATCGTAAACGGTGAAGGCTGCGCCTGGGTCACCAAGGTTGTTGGCGCTGTTCCAGAACTTCATAGGTCTGCCTGCGCCACCATACTGGTTGGGGTAGAGGTTCGTGCCGGCAACATTCAGGACGAATGAACCAGCGGGAACAGTTGTGTTGGTAGAAGAAACAATATTCCATGCGTGGTTGCCTTCTGTGTCAGCCAATACGGTAGGAATACCGGCATCCTTCTGGTTGTCGTCTGTCCAACCGAAGCTCTTGCCTTCGCCTTCAGCCTTGTTGAGAATCTTGATGCCCTGGTAGCCGTTGCCTGTGAATGCCCACTGGTAGGAATCCTCAACGAGACTTCCCTTCGGAGCGTTCTGCTGAGTTACGTATGCGCCGTCGGCGGCATCCTTTTCAGCACTTGTTACATAGTAGTTGCCACGCATTGTCATGTTGTACCAGCGTGCGCTTGCAAAGTCGGCAGAAAGTTCGAACGGACCTTCCCAAGTAGCTGTGAACACAGCATCAGTTCCACCGGCAGTCTCAACGGTTACATTCACTTCATCATAAGTGTAGAATGCACGATGATACTTCTCGGGCAGAGTGGTAACTACAGCGCCCTGTTCTGCGGGTTCGGGATCGGATGTGAAGATAATGTTGCCAAAGGCATCCTTTACCTTATATATTACAGAATATGCGGGATGGAAGTATGCATCCAGTGCTGCCAAAGCATTCGTCGGATCGAAGTCGGCGACCTCAATCATGTAGTACTGGTTGCCTGGGTCGGGAGAGCCAGATGAGTCACCCCAGCTATTGATGACATAGCCATAGGGGTCGTTGCCGTTTGTGTTGAGGACTTTATCGGTAGCGTTGAAGTGCCAGAGGAAGTATGGAACAGTCTTTGGAACCATTACCATAGCATCTTCCTTACCATTGGTGGGGCTGTCTGCCAGCGAACCGTCGTTCGTCACGAACTTGCCGTCTGCTACGCTGTAGACATAGTAGTTACCCTCATAGCTGAGGATAGCGAACTGTCCAGCCTCAGCCGTTAAGAGGCTGCTGTGGTTTGTGGAAGCCAGATAGCCTTCCGTTGTGAGTAAAGCGCCACGGTCGCAAGCAACGGTGTAAGCCTTGTTGTTGGACAGCTCAGCGAGTGCGCCTACGACTTCAGGCTTAAGGGTGCGGGTAATCTTAATCGTGCAGTCTGTAGCGCCAACGGTTCCTGTTACCTCATAGGTGTAGAACTTTTCACCTGAGACAAAGTCGAGAGGAGGATTGGCAGGGCTGCCGGGCTGCTGAACAACGGTTCGTGAATCAACCAATTCTCCGTCGGCCTCATAAAGTTCGTATGTAACGTTCACTGAGGAGAAGACAGCCTTCAGGAGCGTGTCATATCTGTTGATCTGTGCGACCTGTTCTGGCGTGAGCTCATTCCAAGGAGTGCCAGAGAGTTGGTTGTAAACAGCAGCAACTTGAGCCGCAGCGTCAACACCTGGGAAGATATAGAACTCCGAGAAGGTGAAGAACTGTTCGCCTCCGGCATTCGTGGCTCCATTGTTTGTCTCTGTCACGGTGAAGCGTACATACTTGTAAGCAGCGCCGAGATCTATAACGCTTGACACATAATCAATTACAGATTCTTCCGTTGGGAAGCCGGATTCGAGAGTGGTGATGTCTGTGAAGTTCTCACCGTCGTTGCTGGCAGAGATGACCATAACCGTGGGACGGTTGTTGTTGTTCTGAGAACGCTTCTTGAAGTAGAACTCGAACTTCTGTGTAGCCTGTGACAGTTCTGCCTGCAGATAGTGGGCTTCCCCTACAGAGGCACTCCATGAAGAATGGAAGAATGAGGTGTAAACGTTGTCGAGCAGAGCTTCATAAGAACCTTCAGATGATTCTTTCGCGTTGCTGGTGAACTTGGTAGCATCCTTTACAAGGCCTGCAACACTCTGAATGTAGAGGGGCCATGCCTGAACAGTGGCTTTAGCTGCAAACTGTGATGAAGCCAGTTCGTCTTTCTCCAGAAGCCAAATGTACTGGGGGCCATCCATCGTGTAAGTTGCATTGGGGATAACAGCATCAGCAATTGGTGTAGTTGCTGTCCAGAATGCGCCAGCGGCCCAACCAGTACTGTTGGAGTTGGTGCTACGGATGGCGTAGTTGCCTTCGTCGTTGAGGAAGAACACCTGACCTTCAAAGTCATCACGGTTGTTGCCTGCGCTGACAATGATGTGTGTCTGGGCATCAGCTGTGATGTTGTTGCTTCCATCGCCACCGTTTGTGAATTGGTTCAGCTTGTAGCCTTTACCAACTGCATAGGAACCACCGGGAGCCAGTACAAAAGGAAATGCTTTGGCATCGGCCACTTGGTCTGTCAGATAGCCGTCTGCCCTCAGATAATACTTCGTGGTCCCTGTTGTGGTACCATCAAACAGTGTGTATATGCGATACACATTGTTTATCCCAATGGCAGCATTAGCAGCATCAATCTGTGCTTCTGTCTGCGCCATCACGCCTGTCCATGCTATCATCGATAGCACAGCGGCAAAGAGAAGTTTGACTTTTCTCATAATGATTTTGTTTAAGTTAATAAATAGGGTTTATTGTAAGGTTATTACTTTTCTCGGATGCAGGTTTGTCCTGCCAAGTCTCTTTTGGCAACGGTCGTTTTCTTCTTTTGCAGGTACAAATATATACATTATTTATTATAAGACAAGCAAAAGTTAAAAAAATTACTTCTTAGCATTCGATTTTTTACTTTTCGTGCCTCCGTTTGGGGGCTAAAGATTGGGTTGGCGGGTGCAAAAGTCGCACTTTTTCGCATTGCCGGCGTCGGTTTTCTTCTGCTGCAAAGTTGTCCGACATCGCTGCTGGCATTTCAAAACCCGGCAGGGAGTGTTCGTTGCTGCATCATGATAATTCAATTGCTGCATCATGAATAATCAATTGCTGCATCATGATAAATCAATGAACTTGGCGTGCGATGTTTGACGGAACGGCTGGCAAAGTGCCGTCATTCTGCCTGCTGAACGGGGTAGGGTGGTATCGGGAATCCAGTGACGGGAAATGCCCTCGGAAACAGGCGGGCGAAGAGGGGGAAAATGCCATTATTCTGCATAGTCTTTCATTTTTCTCTTATATTTTATATAATGTATTGCAAAAAATTGTATCTTTGCGGCGCAACAATTATTATTAACATGAAAAATAGATTCACTACCTTAGTGCTTATATGCTTTTTAGCATGCCTTCCGACGGCTGTCTTTGCTGGTTCTCCCATAGCGGACGGCGTCTATTATATCACCTGTACCAAGCTGGACGGCTTTCTGGGCTTGGGTGCATATCATGATGTCGATCCTCATATCTACTATGTCGCAACCGGGGAGGAGAAGACCGACGATGCCTATTGGGTAATCACCAATACGGATGCTGGCTATACCTTCCGCAACGAGGCTTCCGGAGAATGGCTCGTCTTCACAACTGATCGCGTTGACCAGTTCTACAAGTACATGAAGATTGTGGATGAGCCTGTTGGCGATGGCTCCGAGTACTGGAACATTATCGAGGGCAGCGACGGAGCATATAGCGTGCAGAGCGCTGTCAACGGCAATTACTATTGGAACCTCCGAAGCGGGACGAACATGCTTGGCACCTACAGCGGCAGTTCCGGAACGAGCGACAACGAGCGCTTTCTCTTCCATGAGAAGGGCGATAATCCTGGTCCCGGTCCCGACCCACAGGTTGAGCACGAGTATGTTGACCTCGGCTTGCCTTCAGGCACTTTATGGGCCACATGCAATGTCGGCGCTAATTCACCTGAGGGATACGGCGACTACTTTGCCTGGGGCGAGACAAAGCCGAAGAAGAACAATGGTACTTGGGGGGATTACAGTTGGGGAACCTATGCGTGGATGAACCCTGGTCAGGCGGACTGGACACAAATCAACAAATACACCTTTGCCGACAATCAGACGGAGGCTTGCTGGTACAACAGCAACGGCACGTTCATTGGCGACGGCAACACTGTGTTGCTCCCCGAGGATGATGCTGCGACGGTCAACTGGGGCAGCGAGTGGCAGACGCCAAGCTTGGCTCAGTTTGAAGAACTCATCGACAGCGAGAACACGACGTCAACTTGGACGACGAAGAACGGAGTGAACGGGCGCCTTGTTACCAGCAAAAAGAACAGCGCAAGCATCTTCCTGCCCGCCGCGGGCAGACTCAACGGCACCGAGTCACAGTGGAAAGGCTCCTACGGCTTCTATTGGCCGAACGTGGCCGACAGAACCTACTCTGACCGTGCGTGCCAGATTAATTTCGATGCAAGCAGCGTATCTGCAGTGGGAAGCTTCGACCGTTATGCCGGCGAAAGCATCCGACCCGTGCGTGTTGAGAAAAAGACGGAAGGGCAGTACCCTTCCGACGAATATACGTCCTTCACCTTCCCCCAGGCTCTGCATGTCTATCTCGCCGACGGACGATGCGAGGCCTATCCGCTGAAGTTTGTCAGCAGCCAGTCGGAGGCGAATGGCCAGCTCGTCATCCAGACAAACCTCGGACAGACCTTCACCTACGCCCTGTCCGAAGTGGATTCCGTCAGCACACGCAGGCCGGACTTCCCGACCTTCGACACCTTCAAGTTCGGCAAGAAGACCAACGACCAGCTCTTTGGCGCCGTCAATGGCGAAGTGGTGGCCGACACCGTCTTTGCCTCGATAGCTGCCATCGGCAAGCGTCTGACACCAACCTTCGGCCTTTCCGACGAGACGGCTATGGTCTATGCGAACGGCAAGCTTCAGGGAGGAGACGGCGACCGTCTGCGCTTCGACAAGGATATCTATTATCTTGTGGCCAAAAGCGGCTACACCATCCTGACGCCAGAGGAAGGCGGCAATTACAGCCAGCGCCCCTACGGACGATGCGTCCGCGTGCATGTCGATTGGCTGACCGATAGGGCGGAAGTGCCTACCATCTACATCGACACGGAAGACGGGCAGCCGATAACCAGCAAGGACTACTATAAGAATGCCACCATCAGAATCGACGGACACGACATCTTCCCGTCGATGGCAGAAACGGCCGTGCAGATAAAGGGCAGAGGCAACAGCAGCTGGAGCTGGCCCAAGAAGCCGTACCGACTGAAGTTCGCCGAGAAGATGAAGCCTCTGGGCATGACCAAAGGCAAGTCGTGGGTGCTCCTCTCCAACTATCAGACAGGCTCGCTGATGTCGAACGCCATCGGCATGAAGGCTGCCAACCTGATGGGAGCTTCGGGCGCCAACCACATCGTGCCAGTTGACCTCTACCTCAACGGCGAGTATCGAGGCAGCTACAACTTCACGGAAAAGGTGGGCTTCTCGAACAACAGCGTCGATATCCCCGATGAGACAATGGCGGCCATGCTCGAGCTCGACTCCTACTACGACGAGCCTGCAGGGCAGAAGTTCCGTACCAGTCCGTACTACAACCTGCCCATCAATGTCAAGGAACCCGACTTCAGCGAGGCAACGACACAGCTCACGCTCGAGACCGTCCAGAGCAGCTTCAACAGCTTCATATCCACGCTCTATAACGGCATGGACATCTCTCGCTTCGTCGATATAGAGCAGCTTTGCCGCTTCATGATGGTCAACGAGCTGACGCTCAACTACGAGTTCTATCATCCCAAGAGCACCTTCTGCTATCGCGAGAACTTCGACGACGAAGAGAGCAAGTACATCTTCGGCCCTGTATGGGACCTCGACTGGTGTTTCGGCTACGAGCGTAACAGAAATTACTTCAGAAGCGAGAGCACTGCCAATTACTGGAAAGACATGACCTCGATGGAGGCTACCGAATTTGTCCGCGACCTTCGCTGGAAATACAAGCCCCTCAACGATGTCTATACCCAGCTCTGGGAACAGTTTATGGAGAACGACTTGCAGGAACTCCTCGAGTACTGCCAGGACTACTATGACTTTGCCAAGAACTCCTTCAACGACAACAAATCGAGATGGGGCGACAACACGGACTATGCACAACAGGCCACCCAGGCTTCCAACTGGTTGAGCGTGCGTGCAGAGAAAATCTACCAGGACATCATCAACGGCGTGCGTCCCGACATCATAGAGCCTGCTGAGCCCGTGGAGTTTGCCAACAACAAACTCTACACCATCTCCTGTAAGCGTGGCGACCTCATCCTCAGCTACGATTACAAGGGGCTGGAGGCAGGACAGAGTGCCTGGTGGACGGTTTATGACTATGAGAAGCAGTTCGCCATCATCAACATCGAGGGCACCTACTATCTCTACAACCCGTACCTGAAGAAGTACCTGAGGACCGGCTATTCTGAAAGAGGCGAATGGATAGAGGCACTTGGTTCGCCCATCTTCTTCGACACCTACCATCCCGATGGCGAGTACCTCTATATGATAAGCACGCTTACGGAGACCGGCAACACATACTGGCTCAACAACAATTCCACCACAATCGTCATCAACAATTACAGCACTCCGGACGATGGCGACCGCTGGAAGATAACCGAAGTGGGCGAGTTTGACCCGACAGAAGCGCTGGCATTGGCTTCCACTTCGCTCTATGCTGTGACGAACCGCTACATCTTCAACGGCGAAGTCATCGGCGAGGAAAGCCGTCAGTTGCCGAAGGGCTCTGCGTTGCCCGCTCCATCCGGCGAATGGTCCAATGCCTTTGTCAAGCTTACACAACCTGCCAATATGCCTTCTTCGGTTCAAGAGGATGTCACGCTCGATTACCAAGTGGAATGGTACGGCCCCTTCGAATTCACCACCTCGCCTGATGAACCCTATTGGTACAACATGACCATCCGCACCAACTACTATGTCAGCATGCAAGACTCTGAGCCGTATTATCCAGGTGATGCCAGCGAGGACGACCTCTTGCATCCCCAGTTCAACTGGGCTTTCGGCGGCAATCCCTATCATGTGGTGGTCTATAACCTCTCCACAGGTTTCGATAATTCCCTTTCTCCAGATGGCGAATATGCTGTGATGCGTCCGGGCGAATATGCCTGGGATTTGCTTCCCAACATGGATGGCTTCGTGCTGAGAAAGTCCGGAACAAGTTCTTCCTGTGTCAACCAGTTCGGCGGATCGAGCGGGCCGCTTAAGTTCTGGCACGACTCAGGTAGCGTCCGCGATGACGGCTCCACATTCCGCATCTTCGAGTCTCTTGTGGATGGCGTAAGCTCGCCTATGGCTGCCTCTAAGGGAGGTGATGCTATCTATAATGTGGCTGGCCAGCGTCTTGACAAGCTGCAGAAGGGCGTCAACATCGTGGGCGGCAAGAAAGTCCTGGTTAAGTGAAACCCATCCGAACCTCTTTCCCGAGGTAGGTGATACATAAGGCAATTCCCGATGCACAACTGTGTGTCGGGAATTTTTCGTTATAGGATAGTTCATGACTGTCCGTTCGGACGGATAAGTAAACCGACCGGATTGAGTATAAGCATTTGTAATGCGATTAAATAGTATTACGGGATTGAAAACCCCTGTATTCATTCCTGCCGAAGTTCAAGTCCGTCAGAACTGAAGACTCTCAAGTCCTTTGGAAACTACAGCGCCTTTCTGGCTCAACTCTGTGATGTTCCTGTCGTCTCTCTTCTTTCGCGCGTGTATAATATATAATGTGTGGATTTGTCTGCCTTAGTCTGTCGAAAACTGTGCCCTAAAGGCTTGTTTTTGTTAAAAAATACTAAGATAGTAAAAATATTGTTGTGTTTGTGTTGCTTCGAATAGGTAAAAAGATTAACTTTGTCAATCGAAATATATAAAAACGAGATAAATATACCTTTAATTAACAAACCCTTTAAACAAATTTAGCGATGAAAAAACGTTACTTGTTTTTGATGACGTTGCTGTTCCCATTGGCAGCAATGTTCTCGTCGGGTCGTGTGCATGCTGCCGATCCCGACAAAGCTCTGTACGATGCAGCTATTAGTGCCATCACTGATGGTGTCTACTACATCACGACAGAGGTAGATGGAGTAAAGTTCTACCTTAAACAGGACGGCGACTTTACCGATAACCAGGACGATGCATATATGTATGCAGTCTCTCAGGTGGATGCTTCCGGAGCAGCTGATAAGCTCTTTAATGTAGCTTTCCTGCTTGATCCGGGAAATGGCGCGCATTACTCCAACTCTACATTGATAGACAGTAAGTGTAATCTCCATCCCAACATGTCGGATGGCATGCCCATTTCTGGAGCCCGTGTTTACCGTCAGGATGGCAGTAACAACCGTAATGACTGGGAAAGGCAAATACTTTACATGAACTCTGAAGGCAAAATTGCCATTCGTTCCTGTAACACAGGCTTTGCTGATAGCAGTTGGAAAGATGCCGGCCGTGCTTTCTGGACCTACGAAGTAGCTCCGATAGAGGAAGGTTCTGACGAGGTTGAGCCTGTATATGACGATTATGGTTACATCGTTCCTTGCTACACCTATGAACCCGCATTTATCTGGACGTTCGAGAAGCCTGCAGGCAGAGCCCAGATAAACATGTTGCTTAATGCAATATATGCTGAATACGAACTTTTAAATAACGATCCAGATGGCGACTTAAGTACACCATTCGGATTGGGAACAGACCCAGGCTGTTATAGCGATGTCGAATCATGGCAAAAGTTCCAGGAGCTGTTTGGTGTACTGGATGAGTTACATGAATACTTCAATGATCCCGAAAATGACGAAGATTATGATCCGACCGCTCCCGATGCTTTCACTGAGCCTGACGCAAAGGCTTTGCACGCACAGTTCGACTCATTGTATAGAGTAATCCTTGATAGCGAGGTGCCTTATGTACCCGAAGAAGGCTACTATCGCATCGTTGCTCACAACCGCTATAGGAAAGCTATCCTGGGCGAGGACGGCAAACAGTTGACTGACGACGAAGGCAATCCTGCCTATGAATTCCTGGATAAGGCCTTAGGAGCCTCCTACTTTGACAGTCATAAGAAAGGTGACAATTTCAAAGCTGTCTATGCCGCACTCGGAAGAGAAAAGGCCAACTACATCTGGAAAGTTACCAAGAGTGAGAGCGGCGACAGCCTGTTGCTTCAGAATGCTGCCACCGGAGCTTATGTCTGCAGATCTCTGACACCGGGCTCTGATAACAGAGTATTCTTGACAGATGATGTCAGCGATGCAGCCTATGTACAGTTCGATTATGCTGGTCCTGATTATGTTGAGCCGAATGGCGTTGGAGACGAGTTAGACATCTTCTGTATCCGCCTTGCCAGTCAAGCAAGACCCAACCATGTGAAAAATGAACATGGAAGCTACTTCCATCAGAACAACCACGCTTCGGTATATAACGATGAATTTGGTCAAAGCTGGGGTACAGAATCTGGCAAAAAATATGGAGAAGCAGAAGAAGACGTAAGCTTCTGGTCTAGAACATGGGATTTCGATTATCTCGGCGAAAATCCCAGGACAACTGATAAGTGGACCAGCGAATGGTATCTCGAGCCCGTTTCCGAGAGTGAGCTTAACCAGGCTCTTGCTGGCTATGAGGCCGCGAGGGATCAGGACAGACTGGTTGTGGACAATGCAGCACTGCGTGCTAAGGTTGGCGAAGCAATCACATTCGCAAAGGATGTTCAGAGAGTCAAGATGATTACTTCTGTCAGCCAGCTCTCCAGTCCTAACAGTGATGAATCTGAAGGTAAAGACCTCGGAGTTCTGATTGATGGTAATATTGGTAATGCTGACCAAGCAGGTGTCTTCTGGCATACCAGTTGGCACGCTTCGAACAACGACATTAAGATGCGTTACACATATGATGGCGTAGAAAATGAATACCATTATCTTCAGATTTCCGGTATGGAGAATATGGTCGGCAATTGCGAATTGTACTTCTGTCAAAGAAACGGTGCAGACTATGACCATCCTTCAAAGATCGTGCTCTTGGGTACGGACAATCTGAAGAACGAGGATGAGGATTGGGATGAAGTCGCCATCCTGGATATTCCTAATGTAGGTAAAGGTGCAGAGAACACTATTCCCTTCACTGTAGAAACTCCCTATCCGTATATTCGCTTGCTTGTTTTGGAAGTTAAAAAGGCTGACGGTTCTGCTATGGACCATCGTACCTATTGGCACGCTTCTGAGATTCAGTTCTATACAGTAGAAGAGAATCCCAACTCTCAGTTCGTTTTGCTTGGCGATTTAGCCACAAATCTCGAAAGCACCTACATTGCAAACTGCGAAACTCCCGACGAACAAATCACACAGGAGATATATCAGGCTCTGCTGGATGCTTACATGGCATTTGCTGCAGGTTTGGTAGATCCTGCTGAGATTCGCAATGCTTTGGCAGCTTATAAGAACGCTACAAGAGGTGTCGTTCAGGGCGTAAATCCCGGTTACTGGGAAGATACAACAATTGCCGACCAGTTCAATGCTCTCTATGCAGAAGTGGATGCCTACAACAAGGCTGGCCAGTACAAGACTGAGGAGATGCACAAGTATGCCGCAATGCTCAAGGCTATGCAGAAGAGCGTTATGGAGAAGGCAAACGGCATCAAGACCGACAAGTGGTATCGCATCATGTTCCCCACAGAGGAAATGTATGATGAATTTGGCTTCAGCAAGGAAGGTGCAGATGCGACCGGTCATCGTAAGGATGATCAGGGAACCATGTATGGCAGATTCGTTGCTCCTGGCTATGTGGTTACAGAAGAAGTAGCAGCTCCTACAGATGAAGATCCCGATGCAGTGAAGAATGAGAGTCATCTTGAGGCCTTTACAACAGAGACTATGCGCGACAGCCGCCTCTTCTTCATGCCCGACGACGTAATCGAAGACAAGAATGTCAGCCTGTTCCGCTTCGTTGAAAAGGAGGCAGAGGAAGTTGACTATGTTCCTATGTTATTAGATGCCAAGGAGAATGTTGCTTTGGCTTTCGACTTGAGCACTCCTCTTACGAGAGGCGAAGCTCTGATTAAGGACGCTTCTCAGCTCTCAAGTAATGCAAGCGACGAAGCCGAAGGTAAGGACATTGGCGCTCTGATTGACAACGACAAGAACACCTTCTGGCACAGCGACTGGCACAAGAAGGTCATCGCTCCTCCATATCTGCAGGTTGCTTTCAATGAGCCCGTTTCCGGCTTGATTCAGGTGGAAATCACTCGTCGAAACAATGGCTTTGGTCATATCGTTCGCATGTATGTTCTGGGTAGTAACGATGGCGAGACTTGGACAAATGTTGGTTATCTGGAAGCTCCTTATAACGGAACTCCTAACTCAGTTGTAACCTGCATGCCTATTGACTTGGGTCGTGCCAACGCTTACAGCTATCTCCGTTTCATCAACACTTGCAGAGCGCTTGATGGCGGTGGTAACAGCACTGAAATGGATCCCTTCGCAGAACCTCAAAGCGTAGATGAATATGACAAGACTTGGACTTACTTCCACGCTGCCGAGTTCCAGATTTATCCTGTAACTCCTACCTATCAGATGACTCCGGATGTTCAGACTCTCTTGGATGCATACACATCAATCAACAAGGTTCTCATCAAGGACGTAACAGCTGAAAACGTAGCATCTATTTCCGAGGCATACAGAACCTATCGTGCAGGCTACAACCAGGCTGCCGGTAAGGACGTTCTGCCTTATGGCAAGGACAAGGCTGATCCTGTTTATCTCATCCAGAACAAGGCCAATGGTCTCTATGTTTATGTTGACGGTACAGGTAACCAGAACAATGTTTATCTGACAACCTCTCCTATCACAAGCAGCTTCAAGGCTCTTGGCTATTACAGAAGCTTGCTGAGTGCTAAGAACGTCAAGGGTGAGAACTGCAACTACTTGCATGGTGGTGAGTCTGACGGCAGACTCTGCACATGGACCACAACAGAACCTACCACTAACTCTGGTCTCGTTATCTGCGAGTCTGATGAAGAATACCTCAGTCCCAATGAATTCACCTTCTATAAGGACGTAAGATGGGGTAAGATCCACAACTGGTGCTTCGGTGCTGATGTAGTCAATGAACCCATTGAAGATAGCTCAAATTCTGAGGTACATGCTTACACAGCTCTTGGCAGATTCGCAAACGAAGACGGTGACTTCTTGGCACTGAAGGAGGTTGACCTCAACTTCCGCGCCGGACAGCCCACATTCGTTATCTTCGGCGATACAACTGAGTATGTAGTTGAAGAAGGAGAAGAGCCTCTGATGGAGACATTGAAGTTCCACATTCCTGCATATCCCGAGTTTGTGGCAAAGGGTGACACCATCAATGGCACCATCGGCATCATCGCTACCCATAAGCGTGAGGCACAACAGATGTATCTCTCCGATTCTCAGAACATGTTCATCTGTCCTGAAGATCCCTCGAATACAGCTAATCTCAATGCATACAACTATGGTATGGTATTGGATCTTGGCATTTGCCCATGGTTTGATACCGATGAAAACTATGACGTTGCTATTTGTCTGAGCGGACAAGCTAACATTGCCGACGGCATAGATGCACCTGCTGCTCTTGAGAAGATCAGCGAACCTGGAAATGTTTACAGCATGGACGGCAAGCTGCTCCGTACAGGCGCAACACTCAACAGCGTGAAGGCTTTGGGTCGCGGCATGTACATCCTCAATGGAGTGAAGGTACTGGTTAAGTAAAGACCTAATCTGTTAAATAGAGGGAGCTTCCGGAAATCCGGAGGCTCCCTCTTGGTTTATTATATAATCATATAGGTATCCGGCATAAACGGCCAGTCATGTTTGCGAAACCCACATGTGAACTTTGCGAAGTCCTCGTGTGAACTTTGCGAAATCCACGTGTGAACTTTGCGAAATCCACGTGTGAACTTTGCGATGTCCTCGTGTGCAATTGGCGGTAAGTGCTAATACATTGACTTTCAGTCTCCCTTTATGTCGGTCTTCTTGGCATATTTCCTGGCCATTTCATCAAAAAACTTGCAGAAACCATCTGTCGTAAAGAAATTTTCCGTAACTTTGTCCTCCGTGAGCACGGCGATTATTGTTTGTGCAACTTTATGTGTCAGCACGGTTAAGCCCACAACAGTCCTCGCTAATCACCACGTTATCAGTGATTTCAATTAAGTAGATCTTACCTTAATTATATATAATAATATGAGAAACCTGAAGAGTCTGCTTTTGATAGCAAGTCTTGTGCCGGCACTCAGTGCTGTGGCACAAATAGAAGATTACACTCTGCCCGACGGGAAGGTGATGAAGATAGACCGTAGCGTCTTTCCTGACTACAAGTACGAAGTGAATGCGAAACTGCCTGATGGCATCGCGGCCCGCCGCAAGGCTCGCAAGGCAAATGGCCAGACAGAGTTGCCTCCTTATGTCTATAACGGCCAGGACAAGTACTTCCCCCCCATCTTCAATCAGGACGGCGGCTCCTGTGGCTCGGCAGCAGCCGTGGGTTATCAGTTCACGCACGAGATAAACAGCTATCGTGATGCTGATGCGTCTCTGCCCGAGAACCAGTATCCTTCTCACTTCACCTGGCTGATGGCTTACCAGACCAGTACAACCGAAGGAATGGCCAGGGCCAATGGCATACCCAATGTCCCTACATACGGCGGACGCACCTACAGCAGACTCTTCGGTCCTCAGACGCACGACGACCCCGACTACGGCTGGATGCAAGGCTACGACAAATGGTACAGCGCCATGTGGAACAGGTCGGCATACAACTTCTCTTTCCCTGCCACCAACACGCCCGAAGGTCGCCAGTTGCTCAAGGAATGGCTTTATAACCATTGCGGCGACGAGACGATGCATGGCGGTGGTGTGGCAGGAATCGGTGTGGCGGCCTATGGCACATGGGCTGCCATTCCCAACACAGCAGCCAATAAAGCCGCCGGTGTGGCCGGCATGAAGTATGTGAAGACTTGGGGCGACACCTTCAATCATGCCCTTACTGTCTGTGGATACGATGACCGCATAGAGTTCGACCTCGATGGCGACGGCAAAGTGGGCGAGGTGGAAGAAGACGAGGTGGGAGCCTGGATTGTTGCCAACTCTTGGGGCGACGGATGGGAGAACAAGGGCTTCATCTATTGTCCCTACAAGTATTGTTATGGTGTGGGGACAAGCACGGGCAGCTGGACGCCGGGTGCATTCGTTATCCGAGAGGATTACCGCCCTTTGCGCACCATCAAAGTGCTGATGGACTATAGCCGCCGAAGCGAGCTTCTGCTCTATGCCGGTATATCAGAGAACCTGAATGCAACAAAACCGGAAAGGACGACTCTCTTTGAGCACTTCCGCTATGCAGGCAACACGCTTGCAGCTTCCCCTGCTCCAGAGGTGCCCATGCTTGGCCGTTGGGTTGATGGCATACACGACGAACCCATGGAGTTCGGCTACGACCTTACCGACCTTACTTTTGCCGTGGACCGCACCAAACCGTTGAAGTACTTCTTTGTCGTCAGGACCAAAACAGGAGCCATAGGTAAAGGTCACATCTACAATGCCTCCATCATCAATTATGAGATAGACGGCAATGGCGTGGAGATTCCTTTTGCTCAGAAAGATGTGGAGATAAAGAACAATGGTCGTGAGACCATAATCAGCGTCATTGTGCCTGGCGAACAGCTTTATCCTCCTACGAATCTCAGCCTGGAAGATGGCGTGCTGGTATGGTCGGCTCCGCAGGTTTCCAGCCTCATGCTGACAGGATATCATGTATATGAAGGCACAAAACTGGTGGCGCAGTTGCCTGCAAATCAGACTTATTACACACCTGCCGACGGCGCTACAGAAGCCTTCACCGTCAGGGCAGTATATCAGGCAGGGCAATACGGACAGGAGTCGGCAGCCTCCAACGCCGTAGTCCTGCAGATACCTGAACATGGAGACAATCAATTCGTAGAGTTGAACATGAGCGGCATCACCATTCCCAATGCTATTATAGATCCGTTGTCAAAAGCCACCATAGAGTTCTGGATGCGCAACGACCGCAATGTCAGCTATTCTCATCAAGTAGGGCCAGGTTGGGGCAAATTCCTCTTCCACAATGATTCGAGCGGACAAGTGTCCGTTGGTTGGGACAACACCCCGACAGACCGACTGAATGTCTCCAAGGTCTTTTCTATAACACGAAAGTGGAACCATATCGCTATTGTCATAAACGGTAGGGTGCTTACACTTTATGTCAATGGTGAAGACAAAGGCTCTATCACCTCAAGTGCAAACTCGGGGCTTGTTGACATCGGCGACCTCAATTTCGGTAACAAGGGGACCAATCAAGGATGGATAGGTGGTCTGGACGAGATACGCGTATGGAAGACAGCCCGCACGGCATCAGAGATAAAGAACAGCATGCGTGTTCCTATCGCTGCTCCTTTATTGTATCCCGACCTGTTGATATATGTGCCAGTGGATACGATAGAGGTGAATGGCGAGGTCAGGTTGCGCGAGTATATAAGTGGCAAGCATGCTATTTTCCATTCGTCAGACGCCTATCAGGTTTGCATGGACAAAGGCCCGTTCTCTGTGTCAGCACCAACGCCTACGCTTAGCATCACAGCAGAAGAGACGACCCATCAGGCCGGCGTTCCCTTCCGTCTCATAGCCAAGACACCGCTCAGTGCTATCGATTGGGTTTGGACGGTTGCCGACACACAGATGCCCGTCTTGCATGGCATGAGTCCGACCTTCACCTTTGCACAGGCAGGAACCTATACCGTAAGTTGCACGGCAACTTATGTCGATGGAAGAACGCGGACGGCCGAGAAGAGTGTTGTGATTGCAGAAGGCGAGGCACCTGTAGCAGCCTTCGATGTGCTTGATGACAACCTTCCCGCAGGCGACCGCTTCAGCTTTGTCAACCGCACAGAAGGCGCAAGCTGCACCTATCAGTGGAGCATGCCTGGAGCAGAAGTCGAGCAAACGAGCGGCACCAATGCCACGGCTCTCTATCCTCAAGTAGGCACATTCGAAGTCACCCTTACTGCAACCAATCCCCAAGGCTCCAGCAGTGTGACAAAAACAGTGACAGTGCGCGAGTCGGCTCCTGCAGCCCGCTTCGACATCTCCAAGACAGCCATCATGCTGGGCGAAGGCATTCAGCTCACTGACGGCAGCCGATACTCACCCCTCTCATGGAAGTGGGAGCTGAACAATGGGTGCCGTGCTTTGACGAACGACGAGCAGTCGCCCTATATTGTCCCTGTGGCTCCGGGTATTTATGACATCAGTCTGCATGTCTCGAATGCTTGGGGCGAGAACACCCTCACGCGAAACCGCTACCTTATCGTCAGCAACGACGACCCGCTCTCATGTCTTAACTTTACTGGCGTGGAAAGTCTGCAAATCCCCTGTCCCTTCGATGTCGCACAAAGAGCACTTACCCTCGATTGGTGGATGCATCCGCAGCAGTATCAAGGAAGCGTGTCTCTCTCTTCCTCACAAGGCAGCTTCTCTACTTCAGTAGATAACAAAGGCATGCTCAGCATCATGTCAGGCACCAGGACGGCCAAGTCGATTGAGGGATACATCGTTAAGGACGAATGGCATCATTATGCAGTGACTTTCAACTCGGGAACTGTCAAGTTCTATCGCGACGGAATGCTCATCAACAATTCTACCTCCAGACTCGCTTCAACCCTTCCTCCCCTGGAAACTATCACCATGAACGAAGGCTTCAAGGGACAGCTGGACGAGGTACGCCTTTGGGGCTCCGCTTTCACGGAAGAAAAGATAAAGGCCTACTGCAATCAGCATATCGAAGATGTTCAGGAAGCACAGACGGCAGACAACCTGTTGCTCTATTACGACTTCAATCAGAACGGCGGCGATGTTCAGGACCGTACATCAGGAGGCTGCAATGCACAGCGCATAGGCTTTGGTCCCGATGGCGACGCATGGAACTCGGCGTTGGGCGTCTTTACGCTTGATACAGAGGCATTGATGCATGGAGACATCTCCGCAACTTACCTTACAAACTACAAGAACCCGTACATCAAGGCATCAGGAACGGTTAACTCCAACGATGCAAACCGTTTCCTGAAGTTGGCAATGCGGACGAGTAAATCCAAGTGGCAGGATGCCAACGCTATCGTCAAGGGCGGCATCACGACTGGTGCACATATTGATACAGCCCATCACAGCGACATTCAGTTCGAGACACAGTGGAGCGGGTTTGCAACGCCTCTACTCGATTATCGTCTCTGGCAGTCCGTTACTTTGCCTGCAGGCAGGTATCAGTTCAGCATTACGCCTGGTGATGTCGATGACATGCAGACAAGTCGTCTTGTGGCTTGCGAGGGCAGCGCGATGGTGAGCGATGCGGAATGTGAGGAGCAGGCAATAGCTTGGTGTCCGCTTGCAAGCGGCAGCATCAAATTCGAGTTGGCAGAAGAGAAGGTTGTCTCGCTGGGCATCATTGTGAACTTGACGGGACAGAGCAGCTTCGGCATCAATGCCTTCAAGCTGGAAGGTATCACCATCGAGCCTATCGAGTCATCTGACCCGACAGGCATCGAGGCAGTTCCCCAATCCTTCTCCGAGGCCAAGGACTTCAAGGGTATCTATGATCTCTCAGGTCGCAAGGTAAGTGACGGCAACCTAAGGCCAGGCATTTATATCCAAGACGGTAAGAAGTTAATCAGGAAATAAACTATCACATTTAATCATGGCGGACCTCAAATCCGCCATGATTTTAGGTGTTACCTAGGATTTCCTAGGTATTCCTATAATTTAGGTTCCGGACTGCAATAGAACAAAATAAAGATTTTCTCCTTTCGAATAGATTTGTTTTTTCGCTTATTTAATCGTAACTTTGCATGCAGAAACTAACAATTCATGCGCCGAAAAATGAAAAAGCTACTATTATTATTCCTGTTGCTGGCAAGTGTCAAGGTTGATGCTCAAAACCCTGACAGCCTGACTTTCTCTGTGTTGGGCAACTCCATTTCTACTTATTACGACTACCTTCCTTCGGGTTATGCCATCTATTATACCGCAGACCGTGAGAAGGACTATGGCATTCAGGTGGGCGACCAATGGTGGATGCAGCTCAGTCGCCTCTCGGGACTCACATTCCTGGCCAATGCTTCATGGAGCGGCAGTCGTGTGTCGTGCGACTTGCTCAACAGTAAAGCTCCTTTCTTAAGCAATGACCGCATTAAGGCGCTTGGCAGAGCAGGCGTTCCCGACTTTGTCTTCATCGCCGGAGGCACTAACGACTGGAACCAGTCAAAGGTGCCTTTAGGTCAATACAGGACATCGAACTTCACAGACTCTGTCTCGTTCCGAGGCGCTTATCAGTTGCTCCTGTATAAGCTCAGCAAATGGTATCCCCAGACTCGCGTCGTCTGTCTGAGCATCTTGCCGAGAGGAGAGGATGTGAACAAGAAGAACTCTCAGGGCTGGTCGCAAGCCGATGCAAACGCCAGCATCAAGTATATAGCCGAGCAGTTCGGGCAGTACTATATCGACTGCACCACCATTCCCTTCAGCAGCAATTGGAGCGCATATATGCTTCCAGGCAATCTGCATCCCACGGCAGCCGGCTTTACGATTATGGCGCAGCACATCTATAACAAGATGCTTGCACAGGGCATCATTACAAGCGACCTGAAACGCTCTGCCGAAGTGGAAGAGGCCGAACGTCTCGTCGATATCAGCTTTACGGCAGACGGCATTGTTAATCACGGCACTCACGAAGGCAACATAGGCAAGCGTGGCTCTGCTACCACATTCTACGATGCAGCCCGCGACACCTACTATGGTTGTTCGAAGGCAAAGTCGTCAGACTATTTCTATGTCACTTACGATGAAGGCACAGCGCTGGCCAACGCCTTCAGCAACAATGTGACATGGGAGATGCTCGTCCGCCTTGACGGAGTTGCCGACAAGGACGGCAATATCAGCAGGACATGCATACTGGGCAACGAGGAGAATGGTGGCTGGGCTTTCTACAACTCGGCTTTGGCAAGCTCCTTCTGCCTGCAGCATGTGAGCGGCGTGAAGAGTTCTGTCAAGAGCATCTCAGGCGACTCCATTCTCATAGCAGGCAAGTTCTATCATCTGGTCGTGACGATGGACAGGACGAGCCATATCATCCGTTACTTCATCAACGGCAAACTTGCCTGCACCGGTACCCGTGCAGCCTCAGACATGAAGATGCCTCTGTGCGGAACGCTTAAGGGGCGCAAAGGCATGTGGATATGTCTTGGCGGCGATGCCACTTCGGGTTCCTATAGTAATAGTAGCGGCGCAGAGAACTCATCGGCTTGCAGCTTTGTCTTCGCCCGCATCTACAACGGCGCACTCTCGCAGAACGCAGCTCTTGGCCTCTATAATGATTATGTCAAGAAGTTCACGGAGCCACAGGCATCGCATGGAACAGAACTCATGATGGATTGCCAGTTCGCCCCCGACGGCGCCGTCAACCTCGCTCCTTCCTTTCTCGACAAACCCATTGCAATGGTGGGCGAAGTGCCCCTTGCCTACAATGCCGACATCAACCTGTTTGAAGCACAGTTCAGTGGCGCTAAGTCACAGTTCTTCAAGTACAACGTAGGCGACGACCCATTGTTGATGAACACGCTCTCGGATGCTTATAGTGTTGAGGTCTTCTGCAAGAACAGCACCACCTTGACATCATCCTATACACGTCCGTTGGGCTTTCTCAGCGGTTATGGCTTCGGCTTGCAGATGGACTCCAAAGGCAAAATAGGCTATACCACGACGACGCAAGGCAACAAGACGGACGGAACCTTCGCCAAGACGCAGTGGACTTGGACAGCAAACGGCATGCTGACAGCCGACTACACCCATTATGTCATCGTCTTTGACAGGAAGAACTACACTTCTCAGCTATACATCAACGGCGAGTTGGCAGGCACGCGTTGGCTGACCTTCAAGGAGTGTCCGGTTTACGAATGGACTCCAACCACTTGGCTGGCAATAGGCGGTGATGCTAAAGGCACATACGACGCAGCCACAGCCGTCGGGAACTATCCCTTCAAGGGCGATGTGGCAATGGTACGCATTTATGGCAAAGCCCTCAAGAAGAGTGAAGTGCAGAACTTGTCGGGCATCCTTCAGCAACAGGAAAGGACTTATACGCTGGGTTATAATGGCTATGTCGCCGTCTGCTTGCCTTATGTGTGGCAGGTTCCGGAAGGTTGTACAGCTTATATCGTATCAGAGATTGCTTCCCCGTCTGTTATCCTGAAGCCTATTGCTCAGGCAGGAGAGTGTGTGCCGTATGGCACTCCCGTTATCATCAAGGGCACTGCAAGGTTGTCAATTACTCTGTCTGCACTCAACAAGACAGAAGTCGACGAGAAGTACCTGTCACCTCTTGTTCAGGAGAACCTCTTGTCGGGTACATTCCCAGGCACTACGCTTGCGGCAAATAAGGGCTACTATATGAAGACTAGTGGCACCAACATTTATCGTGCCAAAACTGCCGTCACATTACCCGCCTTCAGCTGCTATCTGCCTTCCGACGAGAAGAGAGAATCCTTCAAACTCGTAGAGGATGCAACAGGAATACAGCCCTCTTCCGTCTCCAACGAAGGGGAGAGAACGAAGGCTGTATATGACCTCTCAGGTCGTCGCGTAGGCAAAGCCCAGCGAGGTGTTTACATCCGAGGAGGCAAAAAGGTTCTGGTTAAGTGAGGACATAGCAGGTGAGAGCAGAGCAATGCTGGCATTAGCTTTGCCGAGCATAAGGTAGCCCCACGATGTCAAGCTCGTAATGAAGCTTACTTCGTCAGGTACTTTCTTCCTTTTGTCACTATTACTCCCTTTGTCGCTTTATTGTTTCCTACTTGTTGTCCGGCGAGGTTGAAGAGCTTTTCCCCTGCTCCTTCTCCAAAAGGGCGGCGTACATCGCCAATTCCTGTTTCGTCTTCGTAGGTAATGGTAACGGTGTCGCCTTTCTTTACGTCAGGAATCGTGTAGATGGCTCCATCTTCCATCTCAGGGGAGATAGCAATGCGCTTGCCATTCAAGCGAATTGCATAGTGCTCATCCTTCAGATCTGAATAGCGGACACGCAAAGGCTGGCCGGCATTGCTTACGATAGTGGCACTCGTAATCTTGCCATCCTGCCAACTCTCGTCAACGATAAAGTTGCCTTGTGCCTTCAAGCCTGTAACGCTACCGTTTGGCCAAGCCGTTGGAAGGGCAGGAAGCAGGGTTATGATGTCGTCGTAGCTTTGCAGGAGCATCTCGGCTATGCCGCTTGTGCAGCCGTAGTTGCCGTCTATCTGGAAAGGCGAGTGGGCATCGAAGAGGTTGTAGTAGCAGCCGCCGTAGTTGCCCATCTCGATGACATAGCTTCCTGAATGGCGAAGGGCAAGCGAGAGATTCTTGCGGGCACGATCGCCATCGAGGCAGCGGCTGTAGGTGTTCGTCTGCCAACCCATCGACCAACCCGTCACATCACCATTGCGGGCAATCATTCCGTTGTAAGCCGCTTTGAACAGCCGTATGCCTCTTCTCGTCTCATTAAAGGCGCTGACTTGCGAGAAGGGATAGAGGCACATCAGGTGGGAGAGATGGCGATGTCCTGGGTCGGAGAGTGGATTGTTCTTCCATTCTGAGATGCAGTCCTTGCCGTTATATGTTTCAACCCACAAGCCTTTGTCAAAGTTGTCGTAGAGGGTTTGAATGGCTTCGATGTCGGTAGCCGTGAGAGGAGAGTCGTCGCCAAGTTCTTCGTGGCCCTTCATCACCTCGTCCAAAAGCTCATAACTTGTTTGTTGTGCAAAGGCGGTCACATCGTTCGGACCATGTTCGGGACTCCATTCGTCCTTGATTTCATAGAGTCCGTTGCTGTCTTTCGTCGCGATTGACCTGATGAAGAGCGCACATTGGTACATGACAGGCAGGGCTTTTGCGAGGAACTCCTTGTCCATCGTGTACTTGTAGTAACGCCAGAGGTGGGTGCAATACCAGGCTCCCAATGTCTTCATGGTGCTGTTGCCCCATGTGGATGTGCCCCCGAAGATGTTGTTCTCCACAGCTACCGTCCATCCCGGCGCACCGCTTTTTATCTTTCTTGCAAACTGATACCACGGCGAATTGCTGCCAGGCGCACCGAGGTCGAGGATGTGGTTGAGGAAAGGCAAGTGCATCTCCGACAGATTGGTCGGGTCTGCGGGCCAATAGTTCATCTGCACATTGATGTCGGCATGTATGTCGCAATGCCAGAATGATGTGTTGCTGCGGTCGTTCCATATGCCTTGCAGGTTCGACGGGGCATGGATGCTTGTGTCGAGATTAGCGCCTATCGTGAAGTAGCGGCCGTATTGGAAGTAGAGTGCCTCGAGGAAGAGCCCGTCGCTGCTCACTTTGTTCTGCTCGGAGGCATTGTAGAACTTGATGAGGTCTTCCGTAGTCATTGTTGAAGAACCGCCGAGTTGCAGGCTGACACGGTTCATCAGAGCACTATGCGCAGCCTTGTGGTCGGAGAGGAGAGAGGTGTAGCCTTTGCCCATAGCTTCTGTTATGCGATTGCTCACAGCAGCCGAAAGCTCAGAAGCACTTTGCCCGCTCACGCAGGATGACTTGCTCACATCATAGTCTGTTGCAGCAGCCATGATGATGTCCATCCATGTTGCGCCGCTTATGTCGATGCCTTCCGAGGTGACACTTGTCGTGCCGTCTGTCTTGACTTTGAAGCGAGTGTCGTAGCTGACAATCTGCAGCTTGCCCGAGAATGTTGCGGAAGCCGTGCCGTCGTCTTCGGCTGCGTAGGTCACAGCGCCTGCATTGATTTGCTTGTCTGGGACGTAGCTTACGCTAAGTGACAGTGGCTCGCTGCCTTCTGCTTCATAGTGTGCTACGAACACCTTGTCGGTTGCAGAGGTGAAGTAGCGACGGTGGAAGCTTGTCTGATGGTCGGGCGACTGGAAGTTCACGCCAGCCACACCGTCTATGATGTCGAGGAAGCGGTTGTAGTTCTCGACGGGTTTGCCGTCGGAAGCAGCAGCCGAGAAGGTGCCGCTCTTGTCCTTGACGAGGATGGAGCCGAAGTTCTGGAAGTAACCTTGCCCTACAGAGCTGCCGTTTGTCTTGTATCCGCTCCAGAGCGTCTTCTCGTTGAACTGGATATCGTCGCACATTACGCCGCCTCGGATGGTTGCGCCAATCTGTCCGTTGCCCATGGGAAGAGCGTACTCCATCCATGTGTCGGAGACGCCTGTGGCAGTGGCAGGAATGTCGTACCAGAGCGAGAAGTCGTGGATGTCGCTTGGTCTTGTGCCTTTCTGGCCTATGCTGAACTCGGAAGGCAAGACGTCGGCTTCGGCAATGAGGAAGAGGATGTTGTTGATGTCGGCGGCTTGCCAGAGGCCAATCTCCTTGCCCGGACCTGTTCCGCCCCATTGGTTGAAGTAGCGGTTGGCTTGTCCTGCGGCACCTTTCCACGAGATTTCATAGTTGCCCTTATAGTTTGCGTTGTTCGTCGCTTCAAGGGTAAATCCATTGGCATCTGCGGTCTGACGGGTCTTTACATTGCTTCCGTCGTAATAGGCATAGCGGCCGGAGCCTTTGTTGACGAGTTGGAATCTGTCTTTGTCGCCTACGAGCTTCCACAGTTGACTTTGCTCACCATACTTTCTGCCTTGAGTCGTGATGTTCTTCGAAGCGCCCATGTCCTGCAGGACGAGGTCGGAGTTGGCGAAGGTGATGTAGTAGAAGTTCTCTTGCTCATCGTCGGAGAAGTAGTTGTCGGGAATGCCTTGTATGGTGAAGATGAAGCGTGAGCCCGTGTCCGAGCTGCCAGCCGCGTTGTCCCAATATGAGAGATAATTGCCTCGCTTGTTCCAGTACTTGTGCTCCGAGCCGTGGTCCTTTATCCAGAAGCCCTCGCCGTTTGTGCCGATATCGAACTTTGTGACGTAGGATGTGTTGCTCTCTTCCACCAGTTTTGCGCGGGCATTTGCCTCGGAACCGGTCAGTCCGAGCACATAGTTCTCGCCCCGAAACTTATTATAGAATGAGTAGCCGTCGGTCTCGTTGCCGATGAAAGTCCATAGGCCGTAGTCGCTGGTGTCCTCGGTCGTATTGTTGAGCAGCAGGTTGAGGCCGCTTCTGTAGGTGGACTTGAAGCTGAGATAGCCGCCGTTTCCCACTTTGATTGTGTACCAACGGGCATTTGTCAGGTCTGCAGCTCCCGCCAAACCGACGAGCATTAAAGTAAGTAGAGTTAAAGCGAATCGTTTCATTATGTTAGTTTTAGAATGTTTCTATCCTTCGCGCAGGAAGTCGAGCATTTCGAATATCTCTTCTTTCGAGGCTTGTTTGTTGATTTGAATGTCTCCGATGTCAGCGAGGAGTGTGAAGTTGATGTTGCCTGCTTCGTTCTTCTTGTCGTGCTTCATGAACTCGTAGAGGCGGTCGTACTGCTTGCAGTTGAAGGCGAAGTCGCCGTAGTTGGCTCGGATGAACTGCACAGTCAGCCTGAGCTTGTCCTTCGGGAAGCTGCATTTCACGACGCTCAAAAAGAGCTCGCAGACGAGCCCCCAAGCGACGGCATAGCCGTGCAGGACTGGTCTGCCGAGTTCCAGAGCGAGGCTTTCGAGGGCATGACCGGCGGTGTGTCCGAGGTTGAGAGCCTTGCGGAGACCTTTTTCCGTGGGGTCTTCCTCCACGATTCGCTCTTTCACTTCTACGCTCTTGGCCACCAAAGCGCCAAGAAGATTGTAGTCGATGGACTCGAGGTCGAAGCGAAGCAACTCCTTCCAGCTCTCTTCATCGCTGATGAGGCCGTGCTTGAGCATCTCGGCATAGCCGGAAAGCAGGTTCTTATGGTCAAGAGAACGTAGGAACTCGCTTGAGAGGATGACCGAACGGGCGCAGTTGAAGACGCCGATCTCGTTCTTCAAACCACCGAAGTTGATGCCCGTCTTGCCGCCTACACTCGCGTCAACCTGGCTCAGCAAGGTCGTCGGGATGTTGATGTAGGCGAGTCCGCGCTTGAAAGTGCTTGCGGCAAATCCGCCCAGATCCGTCACCATTCCGCCGCCCACATTTACCAAGAGTGAGTGACGCGAAGCGCCGCCTTCCTGCATCGCCTTCCAGACGGAGACCAACGACTCCAGCGTCTTGTGCTCGTCCGTATCGCCGATTGTGATGACTTGTGCCGTTTCGAACTGCGGCAAATCGCTGATGAGCGGCCAGCAAAGCCTGACAGTCGTGGTGTCGGTCAGTACGAAAAGGCGGTCGTGAGGACACCGGGAGACGGCTTCCCCCACATCCTTCTTCAGGTTCTGGCTTATGATAACTTCCTGTTTCATTTGTCTTGCAAAGATACACATTATATATTTATTATACGCAGAAAAGGGAAAAGTGAAAAGTTAAAAATGAGAAAATGTGAAAAAAGTTAGGCAAAAGTTTGGCTGTTCCGCAAAAAAGCCGTACCTTTGCGGTCGCAAAAATGAGAAATGCGAAGAGCCGGAGATGCAGAACCTCCTTTCTTCTTCCCCTATTTTCACATTTTCTTGTTTTCAGGTTTGGCGGGATAGCTCAGCTGGTTAGAGCGTCGGATTCATAATCCGGAGGTCGTGGGATCGTGACCCACTCCCGCTACAGAACAGGTGCAGGGCTCTCGGCTTAGGTCGGGAGCCCTGTTTCGTTTCCCCGCTCAACACGCTTCGTCGCCCAAGATGGCCAGCCATGTTTCCCAACTAGGCGTGCTTAGTTCATTGATTTATCATGAACAATCAATTGCTGCATCATGAACAATCAATTGCTGCATCATGATAAATCAACGAACTCCGCAGGCGGCGTTTTGAAACTCAGCGTGTCGAATCGAGCGTCATAGCATGCTGCGACTTTGCTCTTTTTTCTGAATGTTTGTTAAAGTCGTGTACTATCTTAGCAGGAATGGCAATTAGTCCTTCAAGATATGACTTTATGTCATAAGAATTTTGTACTTTTGCACCCGATTTTGCGGAAAATCATGTTTTATTCCTTATTATTTTAAGGAAACAGAGGAAAAAAGAAGAGAAATTAACTGACATACAATTTACTTTAACAGACAAAATGAAAAAGAACTACATTTATCGTCTCGCCTTGCTGCTCTTCGCAGTAACATTGGGACAAAGCGTTAAGGCACAAGACAATCCTGAGATTGTGGAATTCCCATTGGAAGAGGAAGATGGATTTTATCTTATTCAGAATGCCGAGGATTGGAATGCTCTTGCAGAATATGTGGCTGCAGGTGGTGAGACAGTCGAGATGGCATTCAAGCTGACGGACGACATTTCTGTCACAACAACCATGGGTTGCCAGCTCAACAGCAATGCTACCAGCAGGATGCGTTTTGCCGGTTCCTTCGACGGTGGCGGACACACACTCAACGTGAACCTGAGCTCTGCTGAGACTAACCCCAACTACACCGCTCCCTTCGCTTACACCCTTAATGCAACCATTAAGAACCTGAAGGTCACTGGTAAGATTACTACCACAGGTACATTTGCAGGCGGCTTGGTCGGTTCAACCGGTACTGGTACGGGTAACGGCAGAGTTACTATTGAGAATGTAGATGTTGCTGTAGAAATGGAATGTAACTACCTTTCCGGCGGGCAAGGCAGCGGCAAGTACGCCAACCAGGCTGGTTTCGTTGGTATTGCAGAAAATGGTGCCACCATTACCAACTGCGTGTTCAGCGGCAAGCTCACAGGTGCTGACTTCGCTTATTCTGGTGGCTTCATTGCTCTTGATAAAGGAAAGAACACCAATATCACTAAACTCACAAATTGTTTCTTCGTCCCCTCCGAGGTTAATGCAGCTAATCTCTTTGGCTCCAGCGAGTTTGTACACAAAGATAATGCTGGCGGTAATGCGGTTCTTGAAAATTGCTACTACACTGTTTCCTTCAGCGAACCTGAGACAGCACAGGGAATAAAGGTGGTAACTTCATATGAAGAAGGAGATGAAGTGACTCCGGTTGCCGGACCTGACGGCAATACATATTATATTGTCAAGCATTACATGACTTGGTTGGATGTTCAGGAACAGTTGGCAGGAACCAATGATATTATTACCCTTACAAATGATATTGCTGCCGGCACAGAGGATACTCCACTCGTTGTAGCAGAAGGCCGTAGCTTAACAATCGACTTGGGCGGCTTCACTCTCGACCGTGCTAAAGATATTGTGGGAGCTGTAAATAGCGGCTTTGTTATCTCGAACGCAGGAACATTGACCATTAAGAACGGCACCATTCGCGGCGGTCACAACAATGGCAATGGCGGCGGTATCTTCAATACGGGCACATTGACTCTTGAGGATGTTACTGTTACCGGCAACTATGCAACCCAAGGCGCAGGCGTCTATAGCACAGGCACCCTTAATGTTCAGGGCAATGTCCAGGTAACAGGCAACAACACAGGTAATGTTTACATCAACGGTGCAATTAACGTAACAGGTGATTTGGCTGAAACAGCTTCCATAGGTGTCACCACAGCAGCTAACGCCGCAGGAACAATCGTTGCCGTTAATGGTGGCGGAAGTTTCGATGCTACGAACTTCACCAGCGATAACACTTCATTCCATGTTGCTGTTTATGCAGAAGGTGAAGACGAAGGTAAAGCATATTTAAGCGATGCTCCTGCTGTGGAGGCTTTACTCGCAAACCTTGGCGACAATTCATCCATTCTTACTGAAAAGAATGGCGTTTATGCTGACGTTACTCTCTCTGGTCGCACCATTTCCAGCGGTTACTGGAACACTCTCTGCCTGCCTTTCGACGTAACTGTCGCACAGTTGAAGAAGGCTATTGGCAATAGCGTTCAGGTTAATGAACTAGCCGACGCATCTTGCACGAGCAGCACCTTGACCATCAACTTCGCTCCGCTGGTTGCCGAAACAAAGAGCATTCCTGCAGGCACACCGTTCCTCGTGAAGGGTGCTACCAAGAGCAGTCCCAAGTTTGAAGGCGTAACCATCAAGAACATTACGAACGACGTCGTATCCAGCAACGTTACCTTCAAAGGCACATACTCAAACACTTCCTTGGATGCAAATAACCAGAACATCCGCTTCTTTGGTTCTAACAACAAGCTTTACTATCCTGGAAGCAATGGCTTCACACTTGGTGCAAACCGTGCTTACTTCGTGATTGACAACGGCACAGAAGTCAAGAACTTCATCTTGAACTTTGGCGACGAAGACGATGCAACAGCAATCATGACTATTGACAACGAACAACAGGCAACAGAAGGTGCTATCTACAACATTGCTGGCCAGCGCATCAGCAAGATGCAGAAAGGCATCAATATTGTGAACGGTAAGAAGATTCTCTTCTGATTCATGGATGCAGTTAAGCGCGGAACTTATTTCGTAATTATAAAATCTTAATTTGAAGAAGCAATGAAAAAGACATATATTCAGCCCACAATGTTTGCTGTAGTCCTGCAGCACAGCCAAATCATAGCCGTCAGCCAATTAGAGAGTAATGCAGGAATATCAGACGGCGGCAGCAGTGACGGTTACCAAGGTCCTGCCGGTGGTGCTGCCAAGGAATCTGCCAATGTTTGGGATGAAGAATGGTAAGATATAAACCATCATGATAGGAAATCCTCGCTGTAAAACAACAACAAGCGAGGATTTTTTTATCCCTTTACCCATATAGTTTAAGAATAAATGCTTATCTTTGCAGCAAGAAATGCCCCTCTCAAACACCTCAGAGGGAAGAACTATTAAATGGTAAATAGTAGATGATTAAACAGTAAATGCGAGATGAAAAGATTGTGTGTGTGCCTTGTGGCAATGTTGGGTTTGCTCTCTCTTGCTGCCCAGAATGAGTTCGATAATGAAGTGATGCAGACCATCATGGCGCGTCGCTCTGTGCGCAAGTACCTCGATAAACCCGTCGAGCATAGTAAGTTGGAAGCTATTGCCAAAGCTGGCATCAATGCTCCAAGCGCGAGGAACTGGCAGTATTGGGTTGTCAGGATTATTGAGGACTACAAGCTGATTGCCGATGTGAGCGAGGTCTATAAGCAGGCGAACCCTGAGGCGGTGAGTCGCGAACCTGGCTTCAAGAACATGTTCCGCAATGCTCCTAACCTGATTTGCGTCTGCGCTCCGAAGGATGGAAACTTCGACCTTGATGCAGGTTTGCTGGGAGAGAACATGATGCTTGCAGCTCAGTCGCTTGGCCTCGGCACTTGCATCCAGACAGGTCCCGTGCGTTTCCTGCTCACGAACGAGAAGGCGAAGTTCTTCCTCGAACGCCTCGATATCCCAGAAAGCTATAAGTTGCTCTATGTCATTGCGGTAGGCTATCCCGACGAAAAGCCCGACGCCAAGCCTCGTGACGCTTCGAAAGTGAAGTTTATCGGTGGCGAAATTTCGAAGGAAGCAAGCGATGATGACGGACTATTTATTGATTATTTCGAGAATGCACAGTTCCCTGGTGGCGACGAAGCGTGCATGAAATGGCTTCAGGAGCATATTAAATATCCCGAAGGCTATACCTCAAACCAGCCTCAAGGCAAAGTCGTCGTAAGTTTCATCGTTGAAAAGGACGGTTCGCTCGATAGCATAATGGTGAAAAGTTCACCCGATCCTTTGCTTTCCGAAGAGGCTATTCGTGTCGTGAGGGAAATGCCGAAATGGAAACCGGCACGTCAATATTTTCCCCCACCACGACAAGGGAGCGAGGCTGTACGCTCGCGCTTCTTTCTTCCCGTTATCTTCAGGCAACCTTAAACGCTTACCACGCCTTTGATGGCAGGGTAGGGGTCGTAGTCTTCGAGGGTAAAGTCCTCGTATTGGAACTTGAAGATGTCCTTCACCTCTGGATTGATGCGCATCCGCGGCAGTTTGCGAGGCTCGCGACTTAGTTGCAAGTGCACTTGGTCGAGGTGATTGAGGTAGATGTGCGTGTCGCCAGTCGTGTGAATGAAATCGCCCGGTTCAAGTCCGCAAACCTGCGCCATCATCATGCAAAGCAGGGCGTAGGAGGCGATATTGAAAGGCACGCCAAGGAAACAGTCAGCACTTCTCTGGTAGAGTTGCAGGGAGAGTTTGCCGTTTGCCACATAGAACTGGAAGAAGGCGTGGCAGGGCGGCAGGTTCATGTTCTTGATGTCTGCCACATTCCAAGCAGAGACGATGATGCGGCGGCTGTCGGGATTGTGCTTGATTGTATCGACAGCTTGCTGAATCTGGTCAATGAAACCGCCGTTGTAGTCAGGCCACGAACGCCATTGATAGCCATAAATGTGGCCGAGGTCGCCTGTCTCAGGGTCTGCCCATTCATTCCAAATACGCACGCCTCGCTCTTGCAGCCACTTGGCATTCGTGTTGCCTTGCAGGAACCAAAGCAGTTCGTAGATGATGCTTTTCAGGTGAACTTTCTTAGTGGTAAGCAAGGGAAAGCCTTCGCTCAAGTCGAAACGCATCTGATGTCCGAAGATGCTGATGGTGCCGGTGCCTGTGCGGTCTTCCTTCTTGACGCCTTCGTCAAGGATTCTTTTTAGGAGGTCGAGATATTGTTTCATTTACCGTTTAATTGTTTATCAAGTGTCGTTCGCAAACATCACGTGTTTACTTTGCAAACATCACGTGTTTACTTTGCAAACATCACATGTGAACTTTGCCAAATCCTCGTGTGAACTTTGCCAAATCCACGTGTGGATTTTTTTAAGTCCTCGTGAGTCAGTTTTTATCCTCTTCAGTCAGCTTTGGTTTTACATAATCTATAAAGGTGAAACTTTGGGCGTGCTTCTCATCGGGTTCATGCTCTTCTCGGAAGGCAACTTCCCATTCCTCGTGGTTGAAGTCGGGGAAGAAAGCGTCGGCCTCTGCTGGGGTGTCATGGACCTCTGTCAGGCAAAGGCGGTCGGCAATCGGGAGTGCCTCGGCGTAAACACTTGCTCCGCCTATGATATAGACTTCCTCTTCCTCCCCATCCTCCCTTAAGGGGAGGTCACATGCAGCAAGGGCTTCTTTCAGAGAGGCAAATCTCTCTGCACCTGGGAAGTCTTTCTTGCTGCGAGAGAGGACGATGTTCCTGCGGTTTGGAAGAGCTCCTTTGGGCAGGCTGTCGAAAGTCTTGCGCCCCATGATGATGGTGTGCCCTGTGGTGAGAGCCTTGAAGCGCTTCAAGTCGGCTGGTAGCCAATACAGGAGCTTGCCTTTCAGGCCGATGGCATTGTTCTTGGCAATGGCTGCGATGATGCTAATCATAGAAGATTGGGAATTGAGGATTGAAGATTGGAAAGGCGTTCAGAGCTTCTTCATCTCTTTCAGGAAGTCGCTGATGCGCTCAAGATAAGTGTAGCTGCCTGTGCCGGGAGAGGCCGCTCTCTGGAAACAATGGTTGCGCTTTGCAAGGATGTGCAGTTCGCTCTGAATGCCCATCGCACGCATCTTCTCCCAAGTCTTCACGGAGTTCATCGCTGCCCATACATCCTCATCACCATGAACGAAGAGCATCGGACAAGTTTTGAGGTCGAAGTTGAACTCGGGAACAAGTACTGCGCTATCGTCTGTGCCGCTCGTGGTATTGTGCTCTTCTGCTCCGTCTGTCAGGGCGTAAGCGGGATAGATGCCGATGCCCCATTGCACGTTGCAAGGTTGCTTGTCGAGATTGTCGATGGGAAGATATGCTTGCTGAACAGATGAAGTGACACCCATCAAAGTTAGATGTCCGCCGGCACTACTGCCCATGATGCCGATGTTGTTCGGGTCGAGACCATATTCCGCAGCTTTACTCTTGACGATACGGATGGCACGCTGAAGGTCTTGCCAAGCCGAGATGTGCTTCTTCAAACCTGTTTCTGGGGCAGGACGAGGGGTGCGATAGCGCATCGTCACGACTGCCATTCCCAAACTGTTGAGGTATCTGCGGGCAGGAGCCACCTCGAAACCGTCAGGATTGTTGCCGTTGTAGCTGCCTCCAGAGTAGATAATCTGGATAGCTTTCGTCTTTAGGTTGGCGGGGATGTGCCATTCGATATAGGGCGTGCCTTGATTCTCTTGCACATAAGGCATCTTTCCATCGGGCCAGATGTTCTCCTTCGCATACTTTGCACGGTCGTTATCGTTGTCGAAACGCTTCATGATTTCCACTTCAGGAGCAAGTGGCGTGAGCAGTAAATCCATTTGTTGCAGGAACTCTATGGCTCGCTCTAAACCAAAAGCTCCATGCCCTTTGCCCGGATAGAGATGCAGTTCTGCAGGTATTTTGCGCTTGCGAAGCTGGCGGAAGACCTGTGTTGAGGCATTGGGCGAGTAGGGGTCGTTGCCGCCGTGGTGCAGGCTCATGGGACAAGTCTTTGCGTCGAAGTGGAAGATAGTGTCGAGTTTAACGTCAGGACCATACCCCAGCCGCACATTCGGAGTACCGCCTTCGCTATCGGAGAGGGCGTATGCTGGGGCGTTGACGATAGCGAAGTTCACATGGCAAGGCACTTCGTCGAGAGCATCAACGCGAGCATAAGCAGGTGTCTGCGAACTTGTGGCAAGGAGAAGAGCCAGATGCGAACCTGCACTCATGCTGATTGTGCCAATCTTCTCGGGATCAAAGCCGCGCTTCTTGGCCTCGCTACGCACCATTCGAACCGCTCTCTGTCCGTCTTCCCATGCAGTCTTGTAGATGGGCAGTCCTTCGGGACGAGGCGTACGATAGACGAAGTTGACGCATTGGAAACCAAGTTGCGTGAAACGCTCCGCCCAAAGTTTGATGAGGTTGTTGTCGCAAGTGTTGTAGTATCCGCCTCCCGAGATGAGAATCATGCAGCCTCCGTTTGCGGTTTGCGGCTTTTCCATCCACTCCAGATAAGGCATCCGTGCTTTGTCGGGATTGAAGTCTTTCTGACTCGTCTCCGCAGTCATTGCCGCAATTTGCTGAGGCTGAGCATCGGGCATCTTGCCTTTCGGCCAGATAGCGACATGCTTTCCTGCCTGAACACTTAGGAATACAGAAAATAAGAGAATAAGAAAAAAAGAAACCCTTTTCATGTTGTCATTATTGGAGTTGTGGAATTTGTGGAATTGTCAAATGGTCAGATTATGCATCCTTGCCAGGTATTTTCCAATGATGTCGAACTCGATGTTGACAACTGTGCCTGGCTTGATGGCATGAAAGTTCGTGTTGTCGAAGGTGTAGGGAATGATGCAGACCTGGAAGGTGTCTTCCGTTGGTCTGCAAACTGTGAGGCTCACGCCATTGACCGTCACGCTGCCCTTATCGACGGTGAAGTAGCCGTGCTTCACCATCTCCTTCGAACTCTCGTATTTGAAAGTGTATTGATGGCTGCCTTGCTGGTCTTCCACAGCGATGCAAGTGGCGGTCTGGTCCACATGCCCCTGCACGATATGTCCATCCAGTCGCCCGTTCATCATCATCGAGCGCTCCACATTCACCTCGTCGCCCACCTTGAGCAGACCAAGATTGCTGCGCTCCAAAGTCTCCCGCATGGCGGTAACGGTATAGGTGTCGTCCTTGAGACGCACAACCGTGAGGCAGACGCCGTTGTGGGCGATGCTTTGGTCGATGCTCAACTCGCCTACAAAGGGGCATGTAAGCGTCAGGTGCACATTGTCCTGCTCGTGTTCGATGGCCACTACTCGTGCCATTCCTTCTATAATTCCGGAAAACATAGTTTTCAAATTATTAAAGTGATTTGAGCTGCATAGATACGAATGCTGTGCCCTATCTCTTTCTTTGTTAAAGATTTAGTTCTACTTAATCAAATTGCCCAGAATGCTGCGGCTTAGTTCGCGTGTGACAGTTCTGGTGGCGGTTCCTACGGCACTCTTCGTGACCTTCTTGCCGAGATTCTCTTTCGAGCGACTCTTGCTGCCGGTTATGGTGTTGGCAACGTATGTACCCAGAGCTGCGGTCACGCTTGTAATGACTGCGCTTATAACCTTCGAGAAGAAACCTTTTTTCTTTGATTTCGGCTTGCCAGTTTCCTTCTCTTCCTTCTTAGCTTGCTTTTCTTGCTCTGCAGCCTCGCGTTCCTGGGCTTTTGCCTGAGCCTCTGCTTCACTCTCTGCAAGAAGCACTTCGAAGGCACTTTCGCGGTCTATCATCGTGTCGTAACGCCCAAAGATGCGTGAAGACTTGATGATTTGCTCGCGTTGTGACTCAGTTATTGCACCGATTTGACTGAGCGGGAAAAGCACCTTGGCACGCTCCACGACGCCTGGTGTTCCTTTTTCATCGAGGAAAGAGACAAGCGCCTCACCTGTGCCAAGCTCCATGATAGCGTCCTCTGTCTTGAAGTTCGGATTGGCCCGGAAGGTCTCGGCAGCAGCCTTCACATTCTTCTGTTCCTTTGGTGTGAAGGCACGAAGCGCATGTTGAACTCTGTTACCCAGTTGGGCGAGTACTGAATCGGGAATGTCTGTGGGGTTCTGTGTCACGAAGTAAACGCCTACGCCCTTGCTTCGGATGAGTCTAACCACTTGTTCAATCTTGTCCACCAAACTCTTTGGCGTGTCTGTGAAGAGCGTGTGAGCCTCGTCGAAGAAGAAGACCAGTCGTGGCAACTCCTGGTCGCCGACTTCCGGCAGTCGCGTATAGAGGTCGGAGAGAAGCCAAAGCAGGAAGGTGGAGTAGAGCTTTGGTTGGTGCATCAGCTTGTCTGCTGCCAGGACATTCATCATGCCTTTGCCTTCAGCATTGCATTGCAGGAGATCCATGATGTCGAAAGCCGGTTCACCGAAGAACTTGTCTGCACCTTGGTTCTCTAAGCTAAGGAGGGCTCTTTGAATGGCTCCCACACTTGCTGTCGATACATTACCGTATGTCTTAGTCAGTTCGTTTGCGTGGTCAGCAATATAAGTCAGCATCGAGCGCAAGTCCTTGAGGTCGAGCAAGAGCAAGCCTCTTTCGTCGGCCACCTTGAAGAGGATGGTCATCACGCCAGACTGCACCTCGTTGAGTTCCATGAGACGCGACATCAGGTCGGGGCCCATGTTCGAGATGGTGGTGCGCATCGGGTGTCCCTGCTCGCCAAAGACATCATAGAAGCAAACAGGAGCGCCGTGGAACTGAGGGTTCTCGATGCCGAACTCTGCGCAGCGTTTCTCGATGAAAGAGGACATCTGTCCTGTCTGTGAGATGCCCGAGAGGTCGCCCTTCATGTCGGCCATGAAGCAAGGCACACCAGCCTGCGAGAATGTCTCGGCAAGCACTTGAAGGGTAACCGTCTTACCTGTGCCTGTGGCTCCTGCAATCAATCCGTGCCGGTTTGCCATCTTGCCATTAAGGCATATCGGCCCGTTTTGGCCGTGTGCCACATATAAACGTCTGTCTTCTGTTAACATAATAATATAGGTTGAGGGTTATTGTTTATTGTCAAATGTTATTGTCCTAAGAACTCCCTGTATGCTTTGGGCAGTTCCTTGTCCTTATATATGTCGAAAGCCTGTGTCGCAATCCTAAAGCTGTTTGCATCTCCTCTGAGTATATATGAGCAAATAGCATAGTCAACCATCTTCTTCCGGTTAGGCGAGTCTTTATAATAACGTGCAAGCCTCAGCATCTCAATGGGAAGAGGATAGCCCCCAACAAAGTTATCGGCTCGAAGTTGGATGTCTTTGTTGAAGCTCTTCTTGGCAGCTTCCATTTTGGCTCGTCTCTCTTTGATAAAGGTCTTGTGGCAAGATGACTTGGATAGGATGTCCAGGTATTTGTCTGCTATCTCCCAATCGCCTTCCTCGATGCTGTAATCTATCATTTGCCTCAGGCTCGAGAAGCAGTTGCCGCTCGTTTGAAGCAAACCATATTCTTCGGCATGATGAAAGGCCTCGTCATAGATGCCAAGGTTCAAGTAGAACAATCTGTTGAGCTGCAGGGCAATGCGGTCTGTCTTATGCTGATAGAGGAACTGGTTCTCGTCGCGGATAGGATAATCCAACAGGTTCTCTGGCAATGTGCCAAGAGCACTTTCAGCCAGCAAGGCATATTGGAGACTGACTCCCCATCCTTGTCGGGCTTGGCTGCGAACATGCTCTTTGTAAAGCAAGTCTTCCCATCGCTCCTCATTTGCCATGCATACCAACTTCTTTAAATATTCTCCGTCACGGTTTATCTTGCCTGTAATAGGCTCTGCCTTGCATCCAATGTAAGTATAGCGCACTTGGAAAGGGATGAAGGCGACTTGCTGACTATAGGCGAGAGGTGTGATGCCTAATATAATCGTCGGCAAGAGCCAATATGCGCACTTCTTTGCTCCAAAGCTTTTGAAAGCCACAAAAGCTTGACATACAATAAGCAATATAAGCAAAGGCATCATCATCAGCAGGAAACCAATAGGTACGCAAAGCACGCTCCAAAAGAGCTTGCCTCTGAGATTGGAGATGATTTGGTAAATCAGCAGAAGGGCGAAGAAGAACAGCCATTGCAATTGGAACGAGAGGCTGAATGTGCAATAAAAGCCAAGCAGGGCAGGGGGCAGGAGAGCCAGCCAGCAAAGGCCGCGCCTGTTCCCTGAAAGTTTCATCAGTATTGCATGAGCCAGCAAGCAAATTGTTCCGAGTATCGACGCTTGGATAGTTGCAGCAATAAAAGGAGAGCGATAGAATTGCATCAGGAAGTCGGCAAGCCAATTGGTAAAGGCAGGAAGCATCGCCAACTTCAGGTGCCAGAAGTCTTTCGTCAGCACCCAGAAGTCGTCGCCCTCCATAGTGATATAGGTATAAGGGAACTTCGTGGCTGTGTAGATGGCAAAGAAAAGCATCAAAGCCAAAAGCACGGAATAGAATATGAGATTATGTCTTTTCATCATTCGTGTGTAAAGAACTTTGCCAGTTCGTCTTTCGAGACGACTACTGGGGCCTTGATGAATTCGGGCACATTGTATGCCATCAACAGCTGGATGTTGTCTTCCGGATTCTCTTGAGGCAGGAGGAAAGGCTTATGGAACTTCTTGCCATCCCAATATGCAAGCATCAGGCGAGTATAGCGTCCGTCATATCTTTTGGTGACATACATCATCCACTTCCCGTTGCTGCTCCAGGCATGGAAGCTCTCTGCCCTTGGGCTGTTAAGGATGTCTGTGGGAACCATCTCTCCTGTTTGCAAGTCCATCATCTTGAGGTCCGATTCCATGTGATAAAGGTTGTAGCCTCCACATTCTCCAAGCGAGAAGAGCATATACCTGCCATCGGGAGTGATTCTTGGCATCATAGCTGTTCCGCCTTGCTTGAAGGCACTATAGACTGTGTCGATTGCCCCCAATCCTCCTGTCGTTTCGTCGAAGGGCACACGAACTATGCTGTAATGCAGCTTGTCGGTTTCCATCGGCATGTTCACAGGCTTGGCCGTGCTGAAATAGAGCCACTTGCCATCTGGCGAGAAGGAGGGAAACATCTCGAGATTAAGGCTGTCGGTAAATCTTTCGTCCTGCAGGACTTTCTCGTTGTCAATGTCATAGACGATAAGGTCTGACCACAAGTCATACACCTCAATCTTGTTCTTGCTTTGTCCGTAGAAGCTCTGATGTGTGGAGTTGCTTGAGAAAGCGATGTACCGCTTTGAGGGGTGCCAGATGTTGTAGGAGCCGTGTCTGCCGCCGCTCATTTCCTTGATGTCCACCTTTTTCATCTTGCCGTCTCGCATCACGATGGTGCCTCCGTTCTCGCCTCTTGCGTGGAAAGTAAAGTCCTTCGGGTCGTAATTGGCGAAGGAATGGCAGTTCACGCAGCCTTTGTTGTTCTGCGAGTTCTCGATGATGGGCTCCACATCAAAGCATTCGATGTTCCTTTGATAGATGCCCATGTGGTTCCAGCTCTCATAACCTGGAGGAAGCAGGCGATAGGCTATCCATGGGTCAATCTTGTCCTGGGCAATATGGATGGTAAAGGGCTTGTATGTTGCGCCTTCAGGATGCCCTTTGCTCCAGGCAGAGACTGTAACTTTTAATTTCTGAGAGCCTTCCAGCAGATTGCGCCACTTCTTGACGGGCATCTCAACATGGTCTGCTCCACTTTCTTTCAGAGTTTCTCCTTTGTCATTCTCGACGAGAGCTTGTATGTGCTCTGCCCCTGGCACGGAGAAGTTCATGGGACAGATGTTCTCTGGCACAGTCACCTCAATATAGTCGGGGTATATCTCGGGCAAAGCATTCACCTTGTCCTTTGCCTCTCGCCCTGAGCAGGAGACAATCAACCAGGCTAAACAAAGCACAACGAGTGCCCGAAAAACATGAATCATAACGATAAATACATAGTTTACGAGGCAAAGATACGAAAAAAATAAGAATAATGAATGAAAGTGGAAGTGAAAATAATCCTTCTTTACATAAAAGACAGTTGAGACAAACAAAAAGAGGGGCAGAAAGCCTCGCTTGGCTGGTTCTGCTCCTCTACCGAAACATCTTTTTTACCTTAAAACCTAATTATTTTGTTTCGGCCCCTGACCTTTTCGGTCGTGTTTATCTTGTCCGAAGCCTTCCAGCATTTTTCTGTGGAACTTGTCTTCGGCACACATTGCCTTATATACCTTTTGTGGCGAAACCACAGCATACATCTTCTTGTAATAGTTGACTTCCAACTTGGCCATTTCTACGCCTAAGTCTTTTATCTTCTGGATGATGATGGTATAGTCTTTGTCGTCGCCTGCTTGAGGCGCATTCTTCTTGAGCTGGAAGATCTGGCGCTGCAAGCCTCGTTGTTTGCCCTTCATCTCGAAATAGATGGGATAGAAGACTTGTGCCTCGCTTTGGGTGAAACCGGCTTCTGCAGTCACATATGCCTCGAGCTTTGCCTTGAACTCCTGCGGATTGAATTTGCCTCGCTGTTGTTGCTGGGCGTTTATGAGTAGCAAGGAGCAGGGAGCAAGGAGCAAGAGGAATGATAATATTATCCTTTTCATTTCTTTATTCTTTACTTTTCTCTGTTCTTATTCCGCTTCTGTCAGATAGGAAGCGATACTCATATTGTCTATCATCGAGTAATCGAGAGCATCTTCGATGTACTGAATCTCCTCGGCTTCTGCCAGTTGTGTCTTGTATTGACTCTCGAAGAGCCAGCCGCCAGCTGCCACACAGCCTGCCAGGACGGCTGCTGCTGCCCATCGCCATACTCGACGACGTCGCTTTCTCTCTGCTATGCGGCTCATCACCTTGCCTGTCAGGCCTTCGAAATAGCCTTCAGGAACAGTGAAGTGCTTCTCTTGCCCAAAGCGTTCAAGAAGTTTTGCCTCCAGCTCTTCTGTGTTATAGTCTTTTGTCTTCATTCTACCTATTAGATATTATATTATGTAAAAGGTTTAATCGAGGTTCTCAAAAAAAGTGGAAATTTTCTTTACTGCGTGATGATAGGATGCTTTCAGGGCTCCGATGCTGGTGCCGAGCAGGTCGCTGATGTCCTCGTACTTCATCTCGTCGAAGTACTTGAGGTTGAAGACGAGCCTTTGTTTTTCGGGAAGCGTGCCGATGGCCGACTGGAACTGCCTTTGCACCTCATCGCCGTCGAAGTAGCTGTCCGAGGCGAGCATGCCGGCTATGCTTCCATCGTCTTGGTCGAGGCTAAGCACTTGCTTTTTCTTCGAGAGGTGGTTGAGCGACTCGTTGATGGCGATGCGGAAGAGCCAGGTTTGCAGACGCGACTCTCCCCGAAAGCTGTCGATGGCACTCCAAGCCTTGATGAATGTGTTCTGCAGGACATCGTCGGCATCGTCGTGGATGAGCACCATCTTGCGTATCTGCCAATAGAGCGGCTCCTGATACTCGCGCACCAAATGCGTAAATGCCGACTCCTTGGTAGATGGGTCGCCCAGTTGCTTAATGAGTGCTTTCTCGTCTATCATGGTTCTTTTTAAGTAACGGATCGCTGGCTGCCTGCTTCAGGCTAAGGCTTTGGTCGGTTGGACAAGCTGCTGTCTGTTCTCAGATGTTTCGAAGCTCGGGCGCTCTTTCTTGCTTAGAAGTCCGTTGGCTATTGTCTTCTTGTATTAGACACATGCAATAATGAAAAGTTTAAAGCCGATGGATAAAAAAATCCCTCTCTTTTGGAGAGGGTTAGAAGTGAGGCTGTTACTGAATAGAAATCTTGCGAACCACCTTTCCTACCTTAATCAGGTAGCAGCCCTTAGAGAGGTTCAGTGCAAAGGTCTTGTCACCAGAGTCAATGCGAATGGTGGCAACCTTTGTTCCGGTCAGGTTGAAGACCTCCATCACCTCGCCATTGGCACCGACAATGTGCACATTGCCGCCATTGATGCTGAGCTGAATGCCGGAAACTGCCTCAATGCCCTCGCGCTCTGCTTCTGCAAACACAGAAACAGGGGCGAAAGCCATCGCCAATGTGAGTGATATGATAATAATCTTCTTCATTCCGTATAGAATTCGATGCAAAGATAGGGTTTTTCTGCCATTCCTGCAAACTTTTTCAGTAAAAAGTTGCAAATTCTTTTATAAAAAGCACAAAAACATGCTGAACAACATATATCGGAGGGCAATATTGCCCAAAAGAGGGTGTGGGGAAGGATAAGAATTGAGGAGTTGACTTTGTCGTATGAAAGCATCGTAAAGAGGGGCTCTAAACGCCGGCTGCGGCGATGGCAATTTCCGCGTGCGGCGATGGCAATTTCCGCGTGCGGCGTTGGGCAATTCCGCAGGCGGCGTTTTGCGTCCCCGCAGGCAGGCTTGTCTGGTTTGGTTTATCTCGCAGATATTCAGGGTGTTGTGTACTTTCTCTTTGTTCTGCCAATCTCTTCTTTTACAAATGAAGATGTGCTCCCCTAAGATTTGGGAGCATTCTTTTTCTCCTCCGCTACATCTGGCGTTGTTGTGAGCCCTGTGGTTGTTCCTTTATATATACATTATTATATATTATAAGGAATGTCTTGGGGAATTGGCAGTTGTTGCGGTTGCAGAGCCCTTTAGGATGACCGGGAACGGGGAAGGGTATTTTCGTGCATAATGTGCAATATTTCCCAATTCTTTTGGAGGTTTCGTTTTTTATTGCTATCTTTGCATTCAGAAACACCTGAAATGATACCTAAAACTAACACTACAGTAGAGAATATAATGCCACTTGAATGGCTCGTTTGCTACAGTAACAGTGGCGATATCAGCATCTTGGACAACCTGAAGGATAAGCAGGAGGAGTGTGCCACCACTGGCATACATGATTTCTTTGTTCCCCTGGATGTATCTTTGGATGCGCCGACAAGACTAATTGCAGGCAACTATATCTTCATCAAAGCGACAAAGGAGGACATACTCCGCCTTCGTCAGGAACCTCCTTTCGATGCTACGCTCAGGTTCCTGCATCCTTCTGCCGACCCCATGGGCTGCATCTATATTACCGATGAGGAGATACAGATGATGCGCAAGGCGGTTGGTTTGCTTGGAGGACAGGTGGAATACTTTGTGCCCACGAACAAGGAAATCATGGCTGGCGACAGTGTCTGCATCCTGGATGGCAAGTTTGCAGGCCTGAAGGGTGTTCTGGAGAGTGTGAAGGGGCACGAGGGAGGCTGTGTGATAGTGCCTCTTGGCGATGTGCTGGCAGTCAGAACCCCAAGGATTTCGGCTTGCGACATACAACTCCTGGAGCTTGCAAAGGTTTCCGACAGCGGGGCAGGTTCTTATACTTCCCGTGCCTACAAGAAGATAAATACGCTGATTAGTGATAGCGAGAATATGTTGGCAGAGAAGGAGGAACGGGGCGCTCTTTCAGAAGAGTCGGCAAGTGAAGCCAGAAGGCTCATCAAACGCTTCAGTCAGCTACAGCTAAATGGCAAGATTCGCTTCATGCATGCTCAGGCCATCTACAATCTCTTTGTGGCTTTGGGCGATACGGACAATGAGGTTTGCCAAAGGTTCAGGAATATGCTGCCTTAGGGGAGGTTTAGGGTTTAGAGTTTAGAGTTTAGAGTTTAGAGTCAGTGGTGAGTGTAGAGTTAAGAAAGGTTTTACTCCGCCGAAAGCGGGACTATCAACTTGCAAACTGTCTATAAACTTTACACTATCAACTATCAACTTTTCTTTAATTCTTGCGGAATACGGAAACTTGTATAGAGTTCGAGCACACAGCCGATGGTCAGCGCCACAACCCATTCCTGTCTGCGGAAAGGTCCCCAGCCATGAATCTGCATGCTCATCATGACCAATGCCAATACAAAACAGCAACAGGCAAGCAGTTGTTGGCGGCGAAGGCGGAGCAGGGTGATGTCCCTTCCCAGATACTCTGCTTTGACTTGCATAAGGGAGAACATCAGAGTTCCGATTCCAAACACGAACATTCCGACCATGGGATACAGGATGAACATGGCTGCGCCGATGAGCATCAGCACAGCCCCTATGCGGAAACAAAGGTTCTGAAGTGGTGTCAACTCCCTCATTCTTCGGCTGTTTCAGTCGTCTCAGGTTCTTCACCCACAAAGACAAACACATCCTCGTCGGCTCGCTTCATGTGGTAGCGCTCACGGGCTATCTTTTCCACAGCCTTAGGATTGCTCTCCAGCTCACGGATCTTGGAGTCTGCCTCAGCGTATTGGTTCTTGTAGTTGGTAATCTCGCTTTTCAGCGTCTCGATGCGAACACGGCGAGGATGGCGGTTCAGGAAGCTGTCTTCATCCACCACACCCACAATCAGGGCGATGAGTATAATGGTAATGATGTATTTATGCTTGCACATAAACAACCAAGCGGAATGTATTTTGCTCATAAGATGTCGGTTTTGTAATTTTTCGCAAAAGTATAAAAAAACATTGAATTCTGAACAATGAATTCTGAATTATTTTGTATCTTTGCACAAAATAGTAAACGATAAATGACTAAAAGGTAAATGAGAGATGGAAGAATACATTGTTTCTGCGCTTAAATACCGTCCTTTGAACTTCGACTCTGTTGTGGGGCAGAGGGCTTTGACGACAACGCTGAAGAATGCTATCAGCAGTGGCAAGTTGGCTCATGCCTATCTCTTTTGCGGACCTCGTGGAGTGGGTAAGACCACTTGCGCACGCATCTTTGCCAAAGCCATCAACTGCTTCAATCCGCAGGAGGGAGGAGAACCTTGCGGCGAGTGCGAGAGTTGTCAGGCTTTCGACCAGCAGCGCTCCCTGAACATCCACGAACTCGATGCCGCAAGCAACAATTCTGTGGATGACATCCGAGAGCTTTGCCGGCAAGTGCTCATCCCGCCTCAGACAGGCAAGTACAAGGTCTTCATCATCGACGAGGTGCACATGCTTTCTCCGTCGGCCTTCAATGCCTTCCTCAAGACTCTCGAGGAACCCCCTTCCTATGTCATCTTTATTCTTTGCACCACAGAGAAGCACAAGATACTGCCTACCATCCTGAGCCGTTGCCAAGTGTATGACTTCCAGCGCATGACCACAAAGAACACCATTGAACATCTTGCTTATGTGGCTGAAAAGGAAGGTTATACAGCAGAGCCTGAGGCGCTTGCACTCATTGCAGAAAAGGCTGATGGCGGTATGCGAGATGCTCTCTCTATCTTCGACCAGATGGTCAGCTTCTCTGGAGGCAACCTTACCTACGAAAGCGTCTGCCAGAATCTGAATGTTTTGAATCAGGAGTACTACTTCCAGCTTGTTGACCACTTCCTTGCAGGTCGTGTTTCGGAATGCTTGCTTCTCTTCAACGAAGTGCTGCAAAAGGGCTTCGACGGAGGTAACTTTGTTGCAGGACTTGCCACACACATGCGAAACTTGCTTGTCAGCCGAGATGCTGTGACGCTGCCTCTCTTGGAGATGAGCGAGAAGATGCGAGCCCGATATCAGGAGCAAGCACAGCGATGCCCGATTCCTTTTGTCTATAAGGTGCTGAAGCTTGCGAATGATTGTGACCAGGCTTATCGAACAAGTCGCAACAAGCGCCTGCAGATTGAGATTTGCCTCATCCAGAGCGCTGCAAAAGAGACAGCAGAGGAAGCAGCTCCTCTCCGATCCCCTCAAGGGGGAGAAAACAATATAAATAAGAATAGGAAAGAGCCTGTTAAGCAGGAAAACAAGCAGCAGACTCCCACTCCTCAAGTTGTGCAGGAGGCAGTCAAACAAGTCCCTCCTCAGAGAGATTCAGAAGGGGCTAAGCGTCCTTTGCCCAAAGTCTCCTTCAAACACATAGGTGCAGCGAAGAAGCAAGAAGATGCAGAGCCAGAACAAAAGCAGGAAAACAGGCAGGAGGAGCATCCTGTGGAGCCCATCAATTCCGAGAAACTCACGGCTGCCTGGTTCGCCTTCCTTGATTCCCTTCCTCATGACAATGCAGGTCTTGCAGAGCGCCTCAAGGGTCTGCAGCCTACAGTCAAGGACGACAATACCGCTGTGCTTCCTGTCAGCAACCCACAGGTTCAGCAGACCATCGAGGGCATGATGCCACAGATATTGAATGTGGCTCGCCGTAGCCTCCGCAACTTCAACTTCACCCTTGAAACCAAACTCGAAGAGTTGCAGGAAGTCGTGAAGTCTTACAATCCTTCCGAAATGCTCAAGGAAATGAAGCGGCAGAATACAGAAGTAGGCGAACTGGTAAACAAGATGCAGCTCACTTTCTCTTGATGTGAGATAGAAGAAAAGAAAGCTTCACCCCTCAGTTTTGGGGGCTTTTCTTTTGTCGTATCTTCTTCTTCAGCCTTGCTTAGCCATAGATGATGCCTTTGCTTTTCTGTATTCTCCTCGATTATGCATTGCAATTGCGCCCTTGATTTTTGTGAAGAAATAAGGGAAAAAGCGAAAACTCCACTCTCTAAACTTTGAACATTGAATTTATTGTCGTAAATTTGCGCCCGAATTGTATTTATTAAGGTAAAAGAACATGTTGAGAATTGCAGTACAATCGAAGGGGCGTCTCTTCGAAGATACAATTTCGTTGCTTGCAGAGGCAGGCATCAAGGTGAGCAGCAGCAAGCGCACACTTCTTGTGCAAAGCAGCAACTTCCCTGTCGAAATCCTTTATCTTCGCGATGATGATATTCCGCAAAGTGTGGCAAGTGGTGTGGCAGACCTCGGAATCGTTGGTCAAAACGAATTTGAAGAACGGGCTGAGGATGCCGAAGTGGTTCGTCCTCTTGGCTTCAGCAAGTGTAGGCTTTCTCTTGCTGTGCCCAAGGGTTGCGGCTATTATGGCTTGAAGTGGTTCGAGGGAAAGAAGATAGCCACGAGTTATCCCAATATCCTTCGCCGCTATATGCAGAAGCAGCATATTGCAGCCGATATCCATGTCATTACCGGTAGCGTGGAGATAAGTCCGGGCATTGGCCTCTCGGATGCCATCTTCGACATAGTCAGCAGCGGTTCAACCCTCGTCAGCAACAATCTTGTTGAGGTGGAAACTGTGATGCAAAGCGAAGCCCTGCTGATAGCCAACAAGAAGCTCGACGAAGAAAAGCGGGCTGTGCTCGATGAGTTGCTGTTCCGCATTGAAGCAGTCAAGGCTGCAGAGGACAAGAAATATGTCCTGATGAATGTCCCGACAGACAAGCTGAAGGAGATAGTAGCCGTGTTGCCAGGTGTGAAGAGTCCGACGGTTATGCCCCTTGCCACAGAAGGCTGGAGCTGTGTTCACACAGTCATCGACGAGAAACGCTTTTGGGAAATCATCCGCGAACTGAAGAGCCTCGGAGCAGAAGGCATTCTCGTGGTGCCCATAGAGAAGATGATACCGTAAAAGCCAAGACCCCCAACCCCCTTTAGGGGGAGTATTACTTTCAATCTTCAATGTTCAATTTTCAATGAGAATATACATATATCCTGCTAAAGATGAACTCGATGCTTTGCTGAAGCGACCTGTTCGAAATGCTTCGGAACTTGGGGCTACGGTCTCGGCTGTGCTTCAGGATGTCCGCGAACGCGGTGATGCTGCTGTCAAGGAATATGAGGAACGCTTTGATAAGGTGCGCCTCGACGATCTGGCTGTCAGTGAGGCTGAGATGCAAGAGGCTGAGAAACTGGTCAGCGAAGAACTTAAGGAAGCCATTCGCATAGCACATCATAATATCGAACGCTTCCATGCTGCACAGCGCTTTGAAGGCGAGCATGTCAAGGTTGTAGAGGGTGTGGAGTGCTGGCAAAAGGCTGTGGCCATCGAGAAGGTTGGTCTCTACATTCCAGGCGGTACGGCTCCTCTCTTCAGCACAGTCCTCATGCTTGCCACTCCGGCTAAGATAGCAGGCTGCCGAGACATTGTGCTCTGCACTCCTCCGGCTAAGGACGGGAGCGTCAATCCAGCCATCCTTGTGGCAGCCAGAATTGCAGGCGTCAACAGAATCTACAAGATTGGTGGCGTTCAGGCAATAGGAGCGATGGCATATGGCACAGAGAGTGTGCCCAAGGTCTATAAGATATTCGGCCCTGGCAATCAGTTTGTGATGTGTGCCAAGCAGCAGGTCAGTCTGCATGATGTGGCCATCGACATGCCTGCAGGTCCGAGTGAAGTGGAGGTCTTGGCCGACGAGACAAGCAATATATCTTTCGTAGCAGCCGACCTTCTCAGTCAGGCGGAGCATGGCATCGACAGCCATGTGCTCCTCGTCTGCAAGAGCGAAGAGACGGCTCGTAAGGTGGAAGCAGAGGTGGAGCGTCAGCTTGCGCTTCTGCCAAGGAAGGACATCGCGGCTCAAGCCCTTGAACACAGCAAGGCAATTGTGGTTCATGATGACGACGAGATGATGGAAATCACCAATCGTTATGCTCCTGAGCACTTAATCATCGAGACATCCAATTATATGGAACTTGCTCAGAAGGTGGTCAATGCCGGCAGTGTCTTCCTCGGCTCGCTCACACCTGAGAGTGCCGGCGACTATGCAAGCGGCACCAATCACACCTTGCCCACCAACGGCTATGCAGTGGCTTATAGTGGCGTGAACCTCGACAGCTTCTGCCGCAAGATAACTTTCCAGCACATCCAACCAGAAGGCATTCGCTCCATTGGCAAGGCTGTGGAGCAGATGGCTGAGGCTGAAGGACTGGATGCGCACAAGAGTGCAATGACTTTGAGAATGAAAAGCTTATGAAGACTCTGGAATCATTAGTTCGCCTTAATATCTGGGCGCTCGAACCTTACAGTTGCGCCCGCGATGAGTTCAAGGGCAGGGAAGCTCATGTCTTTCTTGATGCCAACGAAAATCCTTACAATGACCCGATAAACCGCTATCCCGACCCATTGCAAGAGAAGCTGAAAGCACGCCTTGCTCCCATGAAGGGTGTTCGCCCCTCACAGATTTTCCTGGGCAACGGAAGCGATGAAGCCATCGACCTTGTCTATCGTGTCTTCTGCAACCCGGGTAAAGACAATGTGGTCGCCATCGCTCCAACTTACGGCATGTATAAGGTGTGTGCAGACATCAATGATGTTGAGTACAGAACAGTCCTATTGTCAGATGATTGGATGTTCGAGCCTGAAGTCCTGCTTGATGCTTGCGATTCAAACACAAAAGTCATTTGGATTTGCTCTCCCAACAATCCAACCGGCAACGATTTCCCACGCGAAGCCATTCACAAGGTGCTGACTTCGTTCGAGGGTATTGTGGTGATTGACGAGGCTTATTCAGACTTCTCGACCAATCAGCCCTTCCGAAGTTTGCTCGACAACTATCCGAACATCATCGTCCTCAATACCTTCAGCAAGGCATGGGCTTCGGCAGCCATCCGACTTGGTATGGCATTCGCAAGTGAGGAAATCATTGTGCTGTTCAACAAGGTGAAATATCCCTACAATGTCAACCTCTTGACTCAGGAGAAAGCTCTGTCCTTGATAGAAGACCGTGGAGCCATCGACAATTGGCTTGCCCAGATTCGCAGGGAGAAAGAGAATGTACTGCCAGCCCTTCATGAGCTTCCGATTGTTCAGAAAGTCTTTCCCACCGATGCCAACTTCGTGCTTGTGCGTGTGACCGATGCAGACCAAATCTACCGATATCTCATAGATAAAGGCATAGTGGTGCGCAACAGAAACCGCGTCCAGCTTTGCAAAGACTGCCTCCGCATCACAATTGGCACACGACAGGAAAACAACGAACTCCTCGGAGCGCTGCGGTTTTATAAATAAAAGGTGAAAAGGTAAAAAGGTAAAGAGTTGAAAAATATATCTTTCAATCTTCAATCTTTCAATCTTCAATTTTCAACATCCAATCTTCAATGAATAAGCTTCTTTTTATCGACCGGGATGGCACAATACTTCGCGAGCCTGCTGATGAGCAGATAGACAGCTTCGAGAAGTTCAGCTTTGTGCCTGGAGCCATCAGTGCTCTTCGTTTCCTGCGACTGCATACCGACTTCCTTTTCGTCATGGTGAGCAATCAGGACGGACTTGGCACGGACAGCTATCCTGAAGAGACATTCTGGCCGACGCAGAATCTCATGCTCGACATCTTGAAGGGTGAGGGCATTTGTTTCGACGCAATCCATATCGACAGAAGTTTCCCGAAGGATAATCTCCCCACCAGAAAGCCAGGCACAGGTATGCTTACTGCCTATATGACAGAGGAATACGACTTGGCTAACAGCTTTGTCATCGGCGACAGAGAAACAGATGCTAAGCTTGCGGAGAACCTCGGTTGCCGCAGTTTCATACTCTCCGAGGATCTGGACTGGCAGAAGATAACAGAACTGCTCTTTGCAGGGGAACGAAACGCAACAGTAAAGCGTACCACAAAGGAGACAGACATCGAGGTGCGGGTGTGCCTTGATGGCAACGGCAAGAGCGACATCCAGACTGGTCTTGGCTTCTTCGACCACATGCTCGAACAGATTGCCAAGCACGGCATGATAGACCTCTATGTGCGTTGCAAAGGCGATTTGGAGGTGGATGAGCATCACACGATAGAGGATGTGGCGTTGGCTCTGGGTGAGTGTCTGCGCAAGGCACTTGGTGACAAGCGTGGCATAGAGCGCTATGGCTACTGCCTGCCGATGGACGATTGCCTTTGCCAGGTCGCCCTTGACTTTGGAGGTAGGCCTTGGCTTGTGTGGGATGCCGAGTTCCATCGCGAGAAAGTGGGGGAGATGCCCACAGAGATGTTCCTTCACTTCTTCAAGAGCCTGTCCGACAGCGCCGCCATGAACCTCAACATCAAGGCAGAAGGGCAGAACGAGCACCACAAGATAGAAGGCATCTTCAAGGCCTTTGCCCGCAGCCTCAGAATGGCTGTCAGACGAGACATCACGCACTTCCAACTCCCATCAAGCAAGGGAGTGCTGTAATTTGACAATCGGACAATTTGACAATCGGACATTTTAATTGTGAAATTGTGAAATAGTAAAATTGTGAAATGATAAATACAAGATATTCCTCGCAACTTCTCGAGAAAGCGGTTATGGAAATCAACCGTCTGCCAGGAATAGGCAGTAAGACGGCTTTGAGGCTTGCTCTCCACCTGCTTCGTCAGGATGAAGAACGGGTGGAGGCGTTGGCAGAAAGTCTTGTGGAGATGCGTAGAGGCGTGCATTATTGTCAGGTCTGCCACAACATCTGCGATGATGAGCGATGCGAGATATGCAGCAATCCCTCTCGTGATGCCAGCCTGGTCTGTGTGGTAGAGAATGTTCAGGATGTGATGGCCATTGAGAATACGATGCAATACAGAGGGCTCTACCATGTGCTTGGCGGCGTCATCAGTCCCATGGACGGCATTGGTCCGAGCGACTTGCAGATAGAGAGTCTTGTGGAACGCGTCAGGCAGGGCGGGGTAGAGGAAGTCATCCTTGCCCTAAGTCCCACGATGGAAGGCGACACCACCAACTATTATATCTACAGGAAACTGGAGGAGATAGGTGTCAATCAAGTTCCGTCTGCGTCTGACCGAAGGGAAGAAAGGAAAGTCAAGGTGACTGTCATAGCCCGAGGAATAGCACAAAACGATGAACTGCAATACACCGACGAAGTGACCTTGGGCAGAGCCCTCGCAGGGCGTGTCCCGTTCGGTGGATAAACACCACACGAGGATTTCGCAAACATCACACGAGGATTTCGCAAACATCACACGAGGATTTTACAAACACCACACGAGGATTTTACAAACACCACACGAGAACTTCACAAACATCACACGAGGATTTTACAAACACCACACGAGAAGATTCAGCCCTAAGCCCGTCAAGTTTGAAAACTAACCAAGTCTAATTGACCAAATAGACACATCTAATTCAACAACCAGCCTATGATAACTTACATCCTAACCCTGATTTGTGCAGCTTGCATTCTGCTTGCAGCGTTCTTTGCCATTCGTTATAGGAAGGTAAATGCCTACATCCGTTTGGCGGCGATTGTGCTTTCTGCTCTCTTCGTGCTGGTGCTCTACTTCAAGTACGACAACACATCGCAGCTCTATGGTCTTGGCATCCTGGCCATCGCTCTTGTGTTTCCTTTGATAGACATCAAGCGAAATGCTAAAGAGTAGCAAACTGAAGCTGAGAGCCGTTGAGCCCGAGGACCTCGACTTGATGTATATCATCGAGAATGATACTGAGTTGTGGCCTTGCGGATTGGCTTCTGTCCCGTTCTCGCATTATGCTTTGAAGCAGTACATTGCCGAGTGCAGCAACGATATCTTCCACGACCGGCAGTTGCGTTTGGTGATTGAAACTCCCGATGGCATCAGCGTGGGCTTTGTCGATGTGCAGAACTACGCTCCTCAGCATCATCGTGCCGAGGTGGGAATCGTCGTGGTTCCTGAGCACCAGAGGCAGGGCTATGCAAGCGAAGCCCTTCAGCTGCTTGCAAATTATGTTTCCGCTCATCTGGGCATTCATCAACTCTATGCCCTTGTCCCGACGAACAATCAGGCTTCTGTAGCGCTTTTTAAGAAGTGCGGATACAAAGAGACCGCCACCCTCCAGGACTGGTTGAAGTGCCCCAAAGGATGGCAGTCGGTAAAGGTGTTTCAGATGATTCTCTGATTCTTTACTTCCCGAAATACCTCTTCAGCAAGCCTGCGAAGCCTGCTCCATGACGGGCTTCGTCCTTTGCCATTTCGTGTACGGTGTCGTGGATGGCATCGAAGCCAGCTGCCTTAGCGTTCTTGGCGATGCGGAACTTGTCTTCGCATGCGCCTGCTTCGGCAGCAGCGCGTTTCTCAAGGTTTGTCTTGGTGTCCCAGACACACTCGCCCAGCAGCTCAGCAAAGCGGCTTGCATGGTCTGCCTCTTCGAATGCATAGCGCTTGAATGCCTCGGCAATCTCGGGATAGCCCTCGCGGTCAGCCTGACGAGCCATTGCCAGATACATGCCTACTTCGCCACATTCTCCGTTGAAGTGGTTGCGGAGGTCTTGAATCATTTCCTCGCTGACACCTTCGGGCTTGCCGTCGCCAATCTTGTGAACGGTGGCGTAAGTCATGTCGGCATCGTCCTTCAGCTCTGAGAACTTAGAGGCAGGAGCTTTACAGATGGGGCACTGTTCGGGTGCTGCATCGCCTTCGTAGATATATCCACATACGGCGCAGATGAACTTTTTCTTCATAAGGGTTAATGTTTTTTGGTTAATAATTGAATCCGTTTGCGTGTCTTATTTAATGCAAATATAGTCATTTTCTGTGAACAATACTCTTTTTTGAGTACAAAAGTGCAAACAAATAAGAAAATATGGACTATGAATTATGATTTATGAATTAAATGTTGTACCTTTGCGCCAAGAAACGATGCGATAGTAGCTCAGTTGGTAGAGCTTCGGCTTCCCAAGCCGAAGGTCGCGGGTTCGAGCCCCGTCTATCGCTCCATAACAAAAAAGGAGAGGTTGTGCCTCTCCTTTTCTCTTGTCTTGCCGGTGGTTTTATCTCATCAGTACCTTCTTGCCGTTGGCTTTCGCCGAGCCTTGCTTCTTGATGACGATGCCTTTGGACGTTTTGACATTTCCTATTTGCTGTCCGGCGAGGTTGTAGATGGGAGTCTCTACATTACTTATATATTCAAGTTTAGGGAGTTCAGCCCGAAAGGGCTATACTATGAGGACACCAGCTTTGCTGTCTGACCGAAGGGAAGAACCAGGGGCAACGCCCTTGGATTTAGGGAACTGCCTATCTCCTCTCTGCCTGGAGGGCAGTACTT
>JAFRQD010000046.1 GCA_017428785.1 Bacteroidaceae bacterium | reverse complement strand
CTGACCGAAGGGAAGAACCAGGGGCAACGCCCTTGGATTTAGGGAACTGCCTATCTCCTCTCTGCCTGGAGGGCAGTACTTTAAATATCATAGTATTGCCTTCCAGGCAAAGGGGTAAGTGTAGGCTCTCTATCTTGGGGCATTGCCCCAAGTTACTCAAAGTATTGGCTTACAGCCAAATCAGAACTCCCGATACTTCAGTTAAATCAATATATCTATAATATGAAACACTTATTCATTCGTTACGGACTTGCCGTCCTGATCTGCCTCTGCGTATGCAACAGCTATGCAATGACGCCCAGTTCTCCGAAAGCGCAAAAGAAAACATCCATAAAGCGTGCCAAGCCCGACAACAGCCTGAACGCTGCTATGGAAAGGTATCTGCAGGAAGCAAGGGAGAAGAGCCTCAACATCCAAAGCGTGATGGTGTTGCAGCACGGGAAAGTGAAGTACGAGAAATGGCTGAACGGTGGCGAGCCTCAAACGCCCCACATCCTGAACAGCGTGAGCAAGACATTCACTTCGGCTGCTGTGGGACTGGCCATCCAGGAAGGACTGCTGTCGCTCGACGACAAGCTGGTCTCCTTCTTCCCCGATGACCTGCCCCCCTCCCCCTCGGAGAACCTGAAGAAGGTGACGGTCCGCAATCTGCTTACGATGAACTGCGGACACGACTCTGAGCCGTCGCGCAGAAGAGATGGCGACACTTGGGTGAAGACTTTCCTGAGCTGGCCTGTGGAACACGAGCCGGGCACTTGGTACTGCTACAACAGTATGGGCACATATATGCTCTCCGCTATCGTGCAGAAGGTGACGGGGCAGAAGATTGTGGACTATCTGCAACCTCGTCTCTTCGACCCGCTCGGCATCGAGGCACCAAGATGGGAAGAGAGTCCGCAGGGCATCAACTGTGGAGGTTGGGGACTCTATCTGAAGACAGAAGACCTGGCTAAAATGGGACAGCTGCTGCTCCAGAAAGGAAAATGGAAAGGTAAACAAGTGCTGCCCGAGAATTACGTCTTAGAGGCCACTAAAGCCCAAGTGCCTTGTCAGCCTGCAGGAACAAGAGCCGACAGAGTGGCAGAAAGCGGATTGACCAAAGAGAACAGCGATTGGGTGCAGGGCTATGGCTATCAAGTGTGGCGCTGCCGTCATGGCGCCTTTCGTGCCGATGGCGCTGGCGGACAGTACATCATCGTCATTCCCGAGAAAGATGCTGTGGTGGTCAACACGGCCGATTTGCGCAACATGCAGGCCGAGCTGAATCTCGTCTGGGATCATATCCTCCCGGCACTGCCCTGAAGCAGAAGCGTTACCTCTGGAATACGCGAACATAATCTATCAGGTAGCGCATCGGGAAGTCGGCTGGGTTGTACTGCCCTACGCGGGTATCTAACGCCAGGTTGAGCAAGATGTACTGTGGCTCATGGAAGGGATTGATGCCCGAGCCACGCATCTTGCCGTTGACGGTCAGGGTAAGGTCTATTTCGTTGAGCAGTTCATCGTCGAGGAAAAGGCGGATGGCATTCTCGTCCCAGTCCATGCGCCAGACATGAAAGCGTTCGGCCCAAGTTGAGTCACGCTCCGTGAAGTGACTGAGAGGCGTATAAGAGGAATCCCATTTCGTGTCGGTATCCCCAGCCCAACAGGCATTGGCCAGAACAGTGGGGCGGCCTTGGTATTGATAGTACTCCATCATGTCTATCTCGCCGCAAGCAGGCCAACCTCCTCTGTCCCCCAACAGCCATATAGCAGGCCACGCACCCAGACAGACCGGGATGCGAGCACAGACTTCCACGCGTCCGTAACGGAAAGAGAAGAGCCCCCTTGTCTTCACCGAACTGCTTGTCCATAGGATGCGCGGGCGATTATTGCGCCAATGCTTGCTTCCCTCTCTGTAGGCGGGGCAGGGCAAGTCGGCCGGACGCGCCTCAATCACGAGATAGCCGTCGCGCTGAAAGGCATTCTCTGGTGTGTACCACTGCAATTCCTCATTGCGCTCAAAGCCCCGCTCGTAGGTCCATTTCGTGGAGTCGGGGCGTCCGTCGGCTTCGAACTCATCGTGCCAGACAAGTCTCCACTCGTTGTTCTGGGCCATAGCGTCTGCGAGAAAGAAAACGGAGAATGCCAGATAAGATAAGATGGCTGCCTTTCTCATTTCATTTTACCTTTTTCGGGTTCTTTTTTGCAAAGGTACGAAATGTTTTTGAAAAAGGCCGAATTATTTGGCTTTTTGCTTGCATATTCGTAACTTTGCAGAGGAAAATGAAAGAATGGCGGGCATCATTACCAAAGCTAACAATGGCGCAATGCCTTTTCCGGAAAGAGAATCCTAAAAATACAAACTAAACATTATATAATATGAAACGCTCTATTTTACTGTTTGCTGTTGCGCTTTGCACGGCAATGACTTGGGCAGATGTGACGCTGCCGGGTTGGATGACTTCGAACATGGTTCTGCAACAACGCACGAAGGTGCACCTACAGGCTACGGCCAAGAAGGGCGCCACCGTGAAGATTACGCCTTCCTGGGACAAGAAGACTGTAAAGGTTCAAGCCGACAAGAACTCCGGTGCCTTTGAGTTCGACCTCGATGTGCCTTCTGCAGGCGGGCCGTTCACACTTACCTTCGACGACGGCAAGAAGCTCGTCCTCGAGAATGTGATGAGCGGAGAGGTGTGGTTCTGCAGCGGCCAGTCGAACATGGAAATGCCTGTCGAGGGTTGGGGCAAGGTAAACAACTTCGAGCAGGAGGTTGCCAATGCCAATCATCCCATGATTCGCCTGTTCCAAGTGAAGAAGGTCGTGGCTCATACGCCGCAGACGCAGGTTCCCCTCGGCCACACGAAGGGCTGGGCAGTCTGTTCGCCCGAGATGGTGAAGGAGTTCTCGGCTGCCGCATATTTCTTCGCTCGCGAGGTATCGGAGAAGCTGGGCATTGCTGTCGGTGTGGTCAACAGTTCATGGGGCGGAACGCCTGCCGAGAGCTGGCCGAGCCTCGAAGCCTTGCAAGGTGTGATGGGCTTCCAAAGTCATGCAAAGCGGCTCTTCGAAACGGGCTTCGACGAGAAGAAAATCGAGCAACTCTATCAGGACGAACGCGCAGAATGGATGCAGGAAGTGTATGGTAACGATGCAGGCCTCGAGAAAGGCCAAATCGACAAAGCCCTTTGGGCTGCCGAAGGCTTCAATGACGCCGGATGGAAAACATTGTCTCAGCCTGCCTTGTGGAGCAAGGTTAATGACCTGAAGGACTTCGACGGCATTGTCTGGATGCGCAAAGAGATAGAGGTGCCTGCATCTCTGGGCAAGGACTTGAAGCTTGAGCTTGGGGCTATCGACGATGAGGATGTCACTTATTGGAACGGACAACGCATAGGCATGACTTCCGGATGGAGCAGAGACCGCAGTTATACAGTTCCGGGCAAACGGGTGAAGGCTGGCAAGAATGTGCTCACGATTCGCGTGAACGACACTGGCGGCGACGGCGGCTTCTACAAGGACGCAAAGGACTTCAACCTCACGGTGGGAAGCACAAAGATATCACTGGCTGGCGATTGGAAATGGAAGCAGAGTCTCTCCGCAGCAGACATCACCAGCTCTCCAGACATGACAGAACCTGTGGCTCCCAACAGCTCGTGGTATCCAGCAGGCCTCTACAACAGCATGGTGGCGCCGTTCCTCTCGATGCCCATTCGCGGCTTCCTTTGGTATCAGGGCTGCTCGAATGTGGGCAGAGCCGTGCAGTACGAGAGCCTCTTCCAAGCACTCATTCTCGACTGGCAGGCTCGCTTCAACAAGAACTCCGAAGTGGCTCCCTATCCAAAGCCACAACCGGAGGGGCCTCGTCGCTTCTATCAGTATAACTCGAAAGCCATCCCCTTCTTCTTCGTGCAGATTGCCAATTATCTGCAACGGAAAGACCTGCAACCCGAATCCGGTTGGGCTGCCATTCGCGAGGCACAGCGAAAGGCTTTGCGGCTCGATGGCGTCGGGATGGCTGTGAACATCGACATCGGGATGGCCAACGACATCCATCCGAAGAACAAGCAGGAGGTGGGCCGCCGTCTGGCTTTGTTGGCACTCAATCGCACATACGGTAAGGAGGAGTTCTGTGCTGCTCCGGAGTTCAGGCAAATGAACGTTATTGACGGCAAGGCTCACCTATTGTTCATGCCCACGCAAGGTAGCGACATGATGGCCGAGAACTCGGACATCAAGGGCTTCTCCATTGCCGGCCCCGACCATGTATGGCATGTAGCAAAGGCGCATTACAATCCAAACGACAGCAATCTTCGTTTCGGCTGGCCCGTTGTAGTGGAATGTCCCGAAGTGCCGCATCCGGTTGCCGTCCGCTATGGCTGGGCCGACAATCCGGAGTGCAACCTCAAGACGCTTTCAGGGCTGCCCGTGGGACCCTTCCGTACGGATGATTGGAACGACATCAAGTGAATTCGATATCCCTCCGTAAGGAATAACTTATTTGAGGCCTCATCGTTCTTGAAACGCAACTTGCGTACCGAGGGACGCAACATGCGAACGAACAAACACAGCCTGCGTACCAACATTCGCAGGCTGCGTTTTTATAACGGCACACAAACCGATGGAAAACCAAAGGTGCGGATATGGTTTATCTACAAGCAAGCGTTTGCTTTAGGGCTGGCCGGGGATTACTGCAAGTACGCAGCGGCCGACTCGGCACAACGCTCGCCATCGACTGCCGCACTCACGATTCCGCCTGCATACCCCGCTCCTTCGCCACAAGGGAAGAGACCTGCGATGCAGATGTGCTGCAAGGTCTCGCTGTCGCGAAGGATGCGGACAGGACTGCTGGTGCGTGTCTCGATACCGATAACGGTGGCCTCTTGAGTCAGGAAGCCGTGCTTCTGCTTTCCCCATAGCCTGAATGCTTCGCGAAGACGCGTGCTGATGAACTCCGGCAGCCAGAAATGCAACGGACTCGCAATCAGCCCCGGAGCATAGGATGACGGGTTGAGAGAAGCCGAGAGCCGACCGTTAACAAAGTCCGTCATGCGCTGAGCCGGAGCCGTCTGCTTCTGATTCGCCTGAAGCCAGCACTGCCGCTCGAGCTCCTCCTGCAATAAAAGACCCTCTAAATCTCCCTTAAAGGGAGACTTTTTGTCCTTCCCTGTTAAGGGGGAGTTAGAGAGGGCCTGCAGGTCCTCTGGCCTAATTTCCACCACCATGCCGCTGTTGCTCCAACGGCCATTCCGGTTGGAAGGACTCATGCCGTTCACCACGACTTGCTCCGGACCGCTTGCCGCAGGCACCACAAAGCCGCCCGGACACATGCAGAAGCTATACACGCCGCGCCCCTGAACCTGCGTCACAAGGCTGTACTCGGCAGCAGGCAACCACTTGCCGCGACCTTCACGACTATGATACTGAATCTGGTCGATGAGTTCTGCGGGATGCTCCAAGCGAACTCCGATGGCAAGACCTTTCGCCTCGATGTCTATGCCGCTCTCTGCAAGATAGCGATAGACATCGCGTGCCGAATGGCCTGTGGCAAGGATGACGGGACCGTCAAATGTGGGGCAAGGGGCAAGGGGCAAGGGGCAAGAGGTTACCTCTGTTTCTACTCCCACAACTGTTCTCTCGCTCCTTGCTCCTTGCTCCTTGCTCCTGACAATCAGTCCTGTCATCTTCGTCTGGAAGTGCACCTCGCCGCCGCAACTGAGAATCGTCTTTCGCATGTTCTCGATGACTCGCGGCAGGCGGTCCGTCCCGATATGTGGATGCGCATCAGAAAGGATGGCAGGGCTTGCACCATGCTGCACGAAGATTTGCAGGATGCGGTCGGTATTGCCGCGCTTCTTGCTGCGCGTATATAGTTTCCCGTCGCTATAGGCTCCTGCCCCACCCTCGCCAAAGCTGTAGTTGCTCTCGGGGTCAACCTTCTGCTCGGGGCGAATGCGGGCAATGTCCTTCTTACGCTCGCGGACATCCTTTCCTCTCTCTATGACGATAGGCTTCAGACCAAGCTCGATGAGTCGCAAAGCGGCAAACAGTCCGCCCGGGCCTGCCCCAACCACAATGACCGAAGGACGTTCGCTCACATCTTTATATATATAGGGCTCGAAGTCCAACAGGGGCGGCTCCTCGTTCACATACGCCCTTACTGTCAGGTTAACGTAAATTGTCCGCTGACGGGCATCGATACTTCTCTTGACCACACGAACCGCCTGAGCATCGATGCCCCTCTCTTGTCTGAGATATGCAATGATGCTCTGCTCGTTGTAAGCCTGTCTGGGCAGTATGCGAAGACTTAATTCAGTTACCATTGACCATTAAACATTGACCATTTCAGCGCAAAGGTACAAATAATTCCTCATTCTTCACGCTTTATTCTTAATTTCTTTGTACCTTTGCACGCAAAATCATAAAGAGTAAGGATGAAAGTATTGAAGTTTGGCGGAACTTCGGTCGGTTCCGTAGAAAGCATACTGAGTGTAAAGCAAATCATCGAACGGCAGGAAGAGCCCGTCATCGTGGTGGTCAGTGCCCTTGGCGGCATCACCGACAAACTCATCAAAACCAGTCTGATGGCTGTGGAAGGCGATGCCTCCTATCAGCAATCTTTCGAGGAGATAAAGACGAGACACGAGGAGATGATTGACGGCATCATTCCCGCTGGCGAGAAGCGCGACAAGCTATTGGCTACAGTCAGCGGATTGCTCGACGAACTTCGCAGCATCTATCAAGGCGTTTACCTCATTCGCGACCTCAGCCCCAAGACACAAGCCGCTATCGTTTCCTACGGCGAACGCATCAGCAGTCAGATTCTTGCCACTCTGATTGAAGGCGCAAAGTGGTTCGACAGCCGCGAGTTCATCAAGACAGAATTCAAGGCAGGCAAGAACCGCCTCGTCAGAGAACTTAGCAACAGACTCGTTCAGAACACTTGGAAGGAGATTCCGCAGAGGAGCGTGGTCGGCGGCTTCATCAGCACCGACGCAGAGAGCGGCGAAGTAACCAATCTCGGAAGAGGCGGAAGCGACTACACCGCAAGCATCATCGCTGCGGCTCTGGATGCAAGCGTGCTCGAGATATGGACCGACGTGGACGGCTTCATGACGGCTGACCCGAAAGTCATAAGCTCGGCCTATGTGATTCCCGAGCTGAGCTACATCGAAGCGATGGAGCTAAGCAACTTCGGCGCAAAGGTCATCTATCCGCCTACGATTTATCCCGTTTGCATCAAGCACATCCCCATCCTCGTCAAGAACACTTTCAATCCTGATGCGGTTGGCTCTATCATCAAAGATGAAGTGGTGAGCGACTCGAGGAGCATTAAAGGTATCTCCAGCATCAAGGGCACAACGCTCATAACTGTATCAGGCCTTTCTATGGTGGGCGTGATTGGCGTCAACCGCCGCATCTTCACCTGCCTGGCAGACAACGGCATCAGCGTCTTTATGGTCAGCCAGGCTTCCAGTGAGAACAGCACCAGTATCGGCGTTCAGGACGTGGATGCCGACGAAGCTTGTCGAGTGCTCGACCTCGAGTTCCAGAAGGAAATAGAAGACGGCTCGATGTTCCCGATGCTTGCCGAGAAGGGTCTGGCCACAGTCGCTATCGTTGGCGAGAACATGAAGCACACGCCTGGCATCGCCGGAAAGCTCTTCGGAACACTCGGCCGCTCGGGTATCAGCGTCATTGCCTGTGCCCAGGGTGCAAGCGAGACGAACATCTCGTTCGTCATCAAGCAGGACTTCCTTCGCAAAGCCCTCAACGTCATTCACGACTCCTTCTTCCTCTCAGAATACCAAGTGCTCAACCTCTTCATCTGTGGCATAGGCACCGTGGGCGGAAGTCTCTTGGAGCAGATACATCAGCAGCAAGAGAAGCTGAAGCAGGAACTGCGACTGAAGCTCAACATTGTTGGTATAGCGAACGGACACAACGCGATGTTCACTCGCGAAGGCATCAGTTTGGAGAATTATCGCGAACAACTTGCTGCAGCGCCTAAGAGCGACATCAAGCGTCTGCATGACGAGGTGATCGGCATGAACATCTTCAACAGCGTATTTGTCGATTGCACAGCAAGCCCCGAAGTAGCGAGCCTTTATGCCGACTTCCTCGAGCACAACATCAATGTCGTTGCAGCCAACAAGATTGCAGCAAGCAGCGATTATGCCAACTATCGCCTGCTCAAGGAAACCAGTCAGAGACGAGGCGTCAAGTTCCTCTTCGAGACAAACGTAGGCGCAGGCCTGCCCATCATCCGCACCATCAACGACCTTCGCAACTCGGGAGACAAGATTCTTCGCATTGAGGCGGTTCTGAGCGGGACACTCAACTTCATCTTCAATACTATAAGTAAGGACATCCCATTCAGCAAGACTGTCCATCTGGCACAAGAAAGAGGCTACAGCGAACCCGACCCGCGCATCGATTTGAGCGGCAAGGATGTCATTCGCAAACTCGTCATCCTGTCTCGTGAGGCAGGCTACGAGATAAGTCAAGAGGATGTGGAAGCCAAGCTCTTCATTCCGCAGTCGTTCTTTGCAGGCTCGTTGGAAGAGTTCTGGAGAGACCTGCCTTCTATCGATGCCGAGTTTGAGGCTCGCAGGCAGGAGCTCGAGGCACAAAAGAAGGTCTGGCGCTTTGTGGCTAAGCTTGAGAATGGCAAAGCAAGCGTCTCTCTTCAGGAGTTCGACCACAACCACTCGTTCTATGCGCTTGAGGGGAGCAACAACATCGTCCTCCTCACCACAGAGCGCTACAAAGAATACCCGATGCTCATCCAGGGCTACGGAGCTGGCGCAAGCGTCACTGCTGCTGGTGTCTTTGCCGACATCATGAGCCTGGCATGATGGACAAGCTTTGGAACGCCAATTACCTGAAGGCCTGGAGCGCGAACTTCACGCTCTACTTCTCCTTCATGATTGTTACGCCGCTCTTTCCGCTTTATCTGAGCGAAGTGTTTGGTGCCACGAAGGATGAAACAGGGCTGGTCCTCAGCGGCTATGCCCTAACAGCCCTGCTCATCCGTCCGTTTAGCGGCTTCATCGTCGATTCCTTTCCCCGCAAAGCTGTGCTGCTTCTTTGCTACGGACTCTTTGCCCTATTCTTCGGAGGCTATCTCGTGGCTGGTTCCCTGCTCTCTTTCTGCATCATCCGAACGCTTCACGGCGCACCGATGGGAGCCACAACTGTTGCCAACAGCACCGTTGCCATCGATGTACTTCCCTCAAGTCGGAGAGCAGAAGGCATAGGCTATTATGGGATGAGCAACAATCTCGGCACAGCTATCGCGCCAACCATCGGAATGCTCATCTATCAGTGGACGCACAACTACGACCTCATCTTCTTTATCTCCCTCATTACGGCAGGCATCGGCTTCCTGATCAATAGCACCTTGAAACTCAAACCTCGTCCGCTTGTTGAGGCCAAAACACCAATAAACCTCGACCGCTTCCTTCTCTTGAAAGGCTGGCCTGAAGCGCTCTGCATCGCCCTCTACAGCTTCTCCTATGGCGTTGTAAGCACTTATATCGCCATCTATGCGAAACAAGAGCTCGGCATCACTACCGGCACAGGACTCTTTTTCACGCTGCTTTGCGTGGGACTGATTTCGAGCCGTCTTGTGGGAGCGAGAGGGCTGAGGAAGGGAAAGGTGACAGAGAATGCCACGCACGGCGTAATCATCTCGCTCCTCGGCTATCTACTCTTTGCTGCCTTGCACAACGCCTGGGGCTTCTACGGAGCTGCATTCGTCGTAGGCCTTGGCAACGGGCACATGTTCCCTGCCTTTCAGAATATGTTCATCAACCTCGCTCCTAACTCGCAGCGCGGCACAGCCAACAGCACCCTCTTCACAGCTTGGGAAACAGGCGTAGGGCTCGGGATAATCATTGGCGGAATGGCTGCAGAGTACTTCTCCTACGGCACAGCCTTTTGGACGGCTTGGGTGGGCAATGCCCTCGGTGTCATCTTCTTCTTTGCCTACGCACGAGAACACTTCCTCCGCAACAAGCTGAGATAAAGAAGACTCCCATCATCCTCCTCGAAGTTATCGTCGCGCATTCCTAGCTATTCTGTTGTAGGACTTGCTCCGCTTCTTCAGCATCGTCTGTCAGGCAGAGGATGAGATTCTTGTATCTGCCCTTTTCCACAAGGGTCATTATCAAAGGCCAGACGGGCACTTCCTCTGTCCAGAACTGCTTTCCCATAAAGATCATCGGGGATGCGTAGCCAAAGGTGAGATAATGGTTCTGCACGGCTTCCTGGAAGATTTCCTGCAAGGTGCCGGCACTTCCGGGAGTGTAGATGATGCCGCCTTTTGAGATAGTGAGGATGCCGTCCTCGCGGATACTGTTGTCGAAATACTTTGCGATGTGCGTGGCAAACGGTGTGGAAGGCTCGTGGCCATAGAGCCAGGTGGGAACGCCAAGACTCTCGTAGCCAAGATTGGGGAAGCGTTTGCGCACTTCAAAAGCGCTCGAGAGCCAGAGTTCATCGGAATAGTGAGGCGCCACAGACAGGATGGAGAGTGCTTCTCGCAGTTCCTCCTTGCTCCTTCCGGCCATCCAAGCACCCAGATGTGTTGCCTCCATCGCCCCGGGCCCGCCGCCACTTATCATTAGGAAACCTGCTTCTGTCAGTCGTTTGCAGAACAACACGACCTGATAGTATGCTTGGTCGAGCCTCGAAAGGCCGTGACCGCCCATCACGCCCACCAGTTTATGTTCGTCGAAACGAGAGAGGAAGTCCTGCAGGCAGTCGCTTATGGAGTGGTCGTGAAGCGTTCGAGCCAGCGTTTCCTTAATGTCTGGCGCGTACTTGCCCTTCTTCAAGTAATGCCGATAGACACGTCCATCGTAGCACTTCTCGTAGCTGCTCGGCACATCGGGATTGAAGCCTTCGTAGAGTTCTTCCGGCGAATAGAGGTGACTGGGAAAGCCGAACTCCTCGCCCATGTTGGGAAGGAAGAGACAATCCTTTGACTGACGCTTGAGCCCCATCGGCAGACGGCAGCTCAGGAAAAGGCACTCGCGATAGATGTGTGCAAGCGCACTTTCCGGGCATGTTGTGAAGTCCACGCATTGAAAGGCCATTCGCCTCAGTTCCTGTTCTGGCGAGCTCAGCAATTCAGCCAGCTCAGCGTCGGTCTTTATCTGTTTGTAACGGTCGTGCATCAAGTCAATTGTATGGGAGTTATGAGAGTAATGAGAGTTATGGGAGTTAATGAGGATACCTGACTCTAATAGTTCTTCTTGAATTGACGGTCAATGTTGCGGCGGTCTTCTTTCTCCTTGAGTGTCTCGCGCTTGTCGTATTCCTTCTTGCCTCGGGCGATGTGGATGTCGAGTTTGGCGAGTCCTTTCTCATCGACGAACAAGAGTGTCGGCACGATGCTGAAGCCTGGCGACTTGACCGTCTGCTGCATCTTGCGAATCTCTTTGCGGTTGAGCAGGAGTTTGCGGTCGCGCCTCTCCATGTGGTTGTTGTAGGAGCCTTGCTCGTATTGCGCGATATACATGTTCTTGACCCACACCTCGCCGCCGATAATATAACAATATGTGTCCACCAGACTCGCCTTGCCTTTGCGGATGCTCTTTATCTCGGTGCCCGTCAAGACGAGCCCAGCCGTGTATTTATCCATGAGCAGGTAGTCGAACTCTGCCCGTTTGTTCTTGATGTTTATGTCTTTCCCTTTGTTGGGAATCAGCGTCTTTGCCATCTCACATTTACCATTTTAGCCATTTACCATTTACTTCGTTACTGCGACAAACTGCTCGAGATGCTCATCGACATAGTGGGCGATGATGTCCGTCACCTCTTCCTCCATCTCGATGAACTCGTCGTCAAGGTCGTCGAACTCAGGGTATTGTTCGAAGAGTGCCATGAACTCCTCGTCGCTACACTCGGCCGTGAGTGCTTTTTCGTGCAGCTCGAAGAGTTTCCGGCCCTTATAGACGAGCTTGCTGAACTCGTGAGCGTCCCAAAGCCTCATGGCTTTCGCGAAGGGATTGAGGAAGATGAAGGGGCCGTAGCCATTGTGGATGAGCTGGATGAAACCGCCGTCCATCACCTCTTCCCGCAGGATGAAGTAGGCCAGCAGCGTTGTCTGCTCACCATTCAGGAGCGGCAAAGTCTCAGCATTCACCTCGCCGCCAACGGCTTCGAGGATAGCGTCGTGAACGACCGTCAGGAAGGCATCTGTGCCCTGACCTGCAGCCTCTTGGAGTTTTATTTCAGGTATGTTGACTTCCATCTTCAGTCCTTATGCTCTGCACAAAAATCGTTCTCTCTTATTTTGTCAGCAAGAAACCTACACGAGCGCCGTTAGCACTCTTGGCGAGCTTGCTGATTGCCTGAACAGCAGCAGCATTGCTGACCTTACCTTCTTTCTGAAGAATATTGGCCATCTGTGCCGAGTCGAACATCAGCCCCATTCCTCTCTCCGTCTTTGTCACATTGCCCTTGATGGTCTCAGAAGCCGTCTTGAGCGAGATTTCACCGTTCTGCGGGTTATAAGCATAGGTTCCGCTGAAAGGAATACCATTCACCTTAGCCGAGAACTTGTTACCTTCGAGGAAAGAGAAAGAGGTGTTGTTACTGTTGATGCCAATGCTGTTGTAGCTACTTGCCAGCGAAGAAGTAATGTTAGAAACGGCAGCATTACCTCCAGCATTTGTCAGAGTCTTTTGCGTAGTAAAGGCCGCACTCGGACCATTGTAGCTCCAGCTGCCAAGAAGACCTGACTGGTCGTAAGTCATTCCTCCTAACAACACACTACTCAACACACTACCCAGTACACTACCCAGCACACTGCTGGTTGAAGCGGTGTTAGACGTAGTTCCGTATCCAGTGCCAAAGCAGCTCGAAAGCAAGAGCGAAATAGCTGCAAGAAAAGTCAAAGATGTCTTTTTCATAATAATATAGTTATTGATATGGTGAATATAATTTCGATACAAAGGTACAAAAAATATATATATAAATGAAACATTTCTAGCTTTTTCCTTTGTTGAAAATGATAAAATGCCTATCTTTGCGGCATGAAACAATAATATTCTTCAATATATACACAAGCTTTATTCATCTACTATGTGTACTATAACATTAGAATATAATCCCCATAATGCACTTGCTCGACGCAAGCTTGCCGCATTATTAGCAACGGGGCTCTTCCACCGGAAAGAGGTTCAATCAGACACACCCAAAGCAGAAGAAGCCGAAACTTATCGAGTAGAAAGAGATGCATTTCTTGCTCACTCTAAACAATCGATGGCAAAAGTCATAGCTCGATATTTATGAAATACCATCAAAGAGACATAGTAGAAGTCAGTTTCCTCTTCCCTGATGGCACTTTCAAGCCACATCCAGCAATAATTGTTTCAAATGATGAGTTGCAAGAAGCAGAAGATGGCATGTTCTATCTTGTGCTTATCACCTCAAACGACTGGCTCAATCCACAATACTCATACCCTCTTACTGACAAGATGCTTGTAGGACATACTTTTGCCAAACAAAGCTATGTGAAGTGCCAACTTATCGCTGGATATATTGAGCGCGATGTTGTTCGTCGACTTGGAAGCATAAAAGAACAGTATTTCAACGAAATAGTTGACAAGATTATTGAATCCATATTCTGACAAAGAATTAAGAACTAAGAATGATATAACAGAATAATACTAATGAACTAAACAAAAAGGGATAGACATACACTTTTGACACAATGCTCGGTTCCAGCCGGATTTGCTTACATCTTGATTTTTCCTGATGCTCTGAGAATCGATTCTTTTCGGTCGAGGCGGGTTGGGGCTCAAAATATCGCATTCTCAGCGATTTTGTGCAACTCATTGAGCGTCTGATTGTTGGCTTTTCGGAAGGTCGATGAAACATGCGAAATTGACAACCACAGGTAGCAAAAATGGCTAAAATCGCTGGCTTTTCGACTCATTTTAACGTGGGGAAATGTCAAACGTCGCGTGCGGCGATGCCAAACTTCGCGTGCGGCGTTGGCAAACATCGCGTGCGGCGTTGGTTTTTTCTCCCTGCGGCGTTGGAAAAGATGGCGTTTCTCGACGCTTGTTTTATCATTTTGCGTCCGGAACCGCTCCATTTTGAAAGTGACAAAATGTAAGCAAATCTGCTCTTCCAGCATACAGAATATCACATCGGACTCCTGCTGCAAACCCACAAAATCGCCCCTTAGAGCACACGATGCAAAATGCCGTTTTGCAGTCAGTCGCTTGTCGCGAGAGTCCCGTCAAAACTTATCGGATCACGGTTCAGCGACCTGATGCGGATATAGGACTCGCCTGTGTCGTACACCTCAATAAGGTAATGATACACATCCTCCTGCGTCTTCACATCCAGTTCCAACAGCGTCTTATTCGCCTTGGGCCGGCTCTCGGAGTATCGCAGAATGGGAGCCTCGAAATTCAAGCCAATCGACGGACCGCCGACAGGTGCCTGATAAGCCTGTCCCCAATAAGGCAAGTCGCTGCGTAGCGTATCGCCTCGCAACTCCAAGAAGTAGTTGGAGGTTAGCGTTTTAGCCCCGTAACGCAAAGTGCTCATGGTGCTGACGTCGATGTGCAAGTGCCTCGAGGCCACTGCCTCAGCCACCGCCTTCTTCATCCTAACGCGCTGTTCGGCCCTTTCCTGAGCTGTGGCACAGCCCATCAGCAGCAGCAAAGGCAACAACCAAACAATCATCCTGTTTCCGCTCATGACCAAAATATCTTTATGCCTAAACCATAATCCCGATTTCCTAATACATCAGCAATCACTTTCTGCAATCACCTACTCTTTTGCGACGCTAAAAGGATAGACGAGCAGGTCTTGAAGATCGCCGATTGGGGACTGTGTGAGATTGGCCAGAATGTACTCTCCTGCCGCAAGAGGCTGGCGAGGCTGACAAATGAAACTGTCGCTTTCGGACTTTATATCGAACGCACTAGGTTCCAGACGCGTATAATTACACTCAATCAGCAACGGCCTGAACATTTTCCTGTAATATTTCGAGGTTTTCAGACGGATGAGGACATAGTCGACGAGGACTTCCTTTTCGCCTGGTGTGACGCGGAAAACGGGCCGGGTTCCCTCTGCCAGTTGACTCGCGTGGCCGCCAGAAAGATAGTGCGTCAGCTTGCCCTTCATCTGATAGTCCACAATCTTCCAGCCCGGCTTCAACTCGCTCTGAGTCTGCTGGACAGGAATCTCCGCCCAACCCTCGCCGACGGCTATCTCGACTTTCTGTGCTTTGACGGACAACACAAAGAGCGAAATGAGAAAAAAACTTGTGATATGCTTCATAATGTGACGTACGGAATTAGGATTTTCTTCGACCACAAATTACACGAATCTCACGAATTGATTCTTGCTGCCAAGGGCGTAGCCAATTCGTACAACTCGTGCAATTCGCGGTTATATAATATCATTTTCTTTTGTTTGGCTTGTTTGCTTTTTCGATACAAAATTAGGTGTTTTGTGAGAATTAACAATGAATTGCTTGTCGTTTTGAGGATTTTTAACTAACTTTGCACATCAAACAAGGAGATAGATGAAGATAAAAGAAGACAGAAGGAGATAAAAGACAACAGTTTTCGACAACCAGAAGTATTGTCCTCTAACTTCGTCGCTGAAAGCGACATATCTTCTTCTAACTTCTTCTAACTACTAAAATTATTTCATTAACTGCCATGACTATTGCTATTGTCACCCTGATGTTGCTCGGTTATCTGCTTATCTGCACGGAGCACATTACCCGCATCAACAAAGCCACCGTGGCGCTCTTCTGCGGAGTGTGGGGATGGGTTTTGTATGTCTGCGTAGGCCCTTACTATATCGAGACGCTTCACGACAGCGTGTTCCGAGAATTCCTTGGCAGTCAAGACTATAGCATCAAGGCAGTCAACGAGTTCATCCGGCAGGAAGTCTTCTCGAGCCACATTGCCCAACTGACGAGCGTGGTGATGTATTTGCTGACGACGATGGCAATTGTGGACGTGCTGGCGAACAACGGATGCTTCGACCTCGTCACGAAGCTCTGCCGCTCACGAAACTCCTGGGTAACGGTCTGGATGCTTGCCCTGTGCAGTTTCGGGCTCTCTGCCAACCTGGACAACCTGACTTCGGCAGTCGTGATGCTGATGGTGATGAACCAACTTGTTGTCAATCACAGGCAAAGGATGCTCTTGGGCGCTATCATCGTGATAGCCACGAACTGCGGCGGATGCTTCACCGTCATTGGCGACGTCACATCTCTGCTCGTTTGGACACGTGGAGCCGTAACGCCTACGAACTACACGGCAGCCCTCGTCCTGCCTGCTCTCTTCGCAACTGCTATTCCCACCTACTTGATAGGCAGGAAGTTGCCTGGCCATCTCGACCTGAAGCGCAGCAACATCATGTTCAGAGGCGACGATGCGGATGTGAAAATCTGGCAGCAAATCCTGATGCTCTTCCTCGGGATTGTGGGGTTGTGGTTCGTCCCGACATTCTACAGGCTCACCAACCTGCCTCCTTTCCTTGGCGCTCTCTGCGTGCTTGGCGTGCTTTGGGTGGTAAACGAGATCATCAACCGCAAGCGCATCCTCAGCGACCAACCCCTTCAGGCCCGCACAAATCGCAGCCTTCAGTACGAGGTGATGCAAATGATAATGTTCTTCCTCGGCGTTGGCCTCTCGGTAGACATCCTCATCGAGGTTGGCGCGATGAACAGTGTGGCCGGCTGGTGCAACGAATACATCCACAATATATATATAATGTCGCTCGTTCTCGGTGCCGTCAGCGCTGTGATGGACAACATTGCCCTCGTCATAAGCGGCATCTCCATCTATCCTGTCCTCGACGGGAACGTGAGCGGCATGACCGAATACATGCAGAGCTTCGTGCAGAACGGACAGTATTGGCACCTCATCACGCTGAGCGGCTGCGTCGGCGGCTGCCTGCTGCCCATCGGAAATACGGCAGGCTACGCGCTCATGAAGGCTGAGGACGTCACCATTTGGTGGTATTTCAAACACATAACTTGGAAGGTGCTTCTCGGCTGGTTCGTCAGCCTCGGCATCTATTTCCTCGTGGATTATTTCCTGAGATAGGACCCCCTAACCCCCCTTAGGGGGAATTATTATGATAACGGCACGATGGTAACAGACTTTAGTAAAATGCTCCCCCTAAAGGAGGATGGGGGGTCTTTTGCCCTCAACGCCATGCAGCAGGACATGCTCAGCACGGCTCGGAAGGGCGCGTCGGTAGTGCTCCTCAGCCCCACAGGCTCGGGCAAGACACTTGCATACCTGTTGCCCTTGCTGGAGAAGCTCGATGCGAAGAACGACGGCCTGCAGGCTCTCGTCATCGTTCCCTCGCGAGAACTGGCGATTCAGACAGCCGATGTGGCTCGCAGGCTGTGTTCCGAGCTCCGCGTCTGCGCTTGTTATGGAGGCCGTCCAGCAATGGAGGAGCATCAGCTTCTGAAGGGGCTTCGACCTCATCTCGTGGCTGCTACGCCAGGCAGGTTGCTCGACCATCTGCAGAAAGGCAATCTGCTGGCCGATTGCGTCCAGACGCTCGTCATAGATGAGTTCGACAAGTCGCTCGAGTTGGGCTTTCGCGAGCAGATGCAAAGCATCATCTCCCTCCTACCCTACCTGCAGCAACGCATCCTCCTCTCCGCCACCGACAGTGAGGACATCCCGTCGTTCGTGGGAACAGACCGCTATGTCCGCCTCAACTTCCTTGATGAGGAGAGCGACGACCGCATCAGTCTCTTGGTCGTCAAGTCGCCCGAAAAGGACAAGCTGCAGACCTTGTATCACCTGCTTTGCACGCTCGGGACGCAGAAAAGCCTCGTTTTTGTGGGTTACAGAGAGAGCGTCGAACGCGTAGGAGGCTTCCTTGAAAAACAAGACATCATGGCCGACATCTTCCACGGAGGCATGGAACAGCGCGACCGCGAAAGGGCGCTCTACCGCTTTATGAACGGCTCGTGCAACGTCTTCGTCAGCACCGACCTCGCCTCTCGCGGCCTGGACATCACGGATGTCGATAATATCATCCACTACCACCTGCCCTTAAATGAGGAGGCTTGCACGCATCGCAACGGCAGAACGGCAAGGTGGGACATGAACGGAAGCGCCTATTTCATCCTCGGACCTGAGGAAAACTTGCCTTCTTATATCGTTGAAGAGGTCGAAACCGTTGCTTTGCCGACCAAAGTTCCCAAGCCAGAGAAGCCGCTTTGGGTGACATTATATATAGGTAAAGGCAAGAAGGACAAGATAAGCCGCGGGGATATCGTGGGCTTCCTCACAAAGCAAGGCGGTCTTGAGAGCAGTCAAATCGGCCGTATCGACGTGCTGCCCCATTGGTCTTATGTTGCCGTGGAACGCGCCATCGCTCGCGAACTCCTCTCCCGCATCAAAGGCCTCAAGATAAAGGGACAGAAGACAATCTATGCCCTCGCAGGGGATTAGACATCACTTGATGTTCAGCAATGTCCCATAAGTCATTCTAAGCGAAGGCAGAGAGGTAAGGACATCCGAACGGCTCTGCTCAATGGCGGACACAAATGCCTCGATCTCATTAAAGAAACCCTGCGAATAGATTTGATTGTTAGCTGGTATGGGGATTGCGTTATTGCGTTGATACAAGTGTTCCTCCAACGTATGATGGTGCAACATCTTATCCGTCGGAAGGCCGAGAATGCAGGAAGGCTTGGGCTCAAACGTCAGCTCTTCCATTTGCTCCAAACGATAAATCCTTGAACGCGTGCAGACTTTCAATGTTTCTTCCGAGCCCGTCCAACTATAAGCAGCAGAGAGCTCGAGCGTACCTGCAACGTGTGGATGCTGAAGCATGAGTATGTATGAATCCTTTGCGACCTTCCTGCACGCCAAGATTTCCGGCCGGCCAAACAGGTGACACGCTAAGTCAACGGGATGGATATAAAGGTCAAGCAGGGCATCGCCCTCAGGATAAGCGCCCGTAAGGTAGTGCATATCATAGCTCAGAGGCTGCTCTCTGCCAAGCCGTTTCCTTAACAAACGGACTGCCGGAGCATACCGTTTCTGCATCCCCACCATAGCAACCGGCGAACCATATTGTCGCTGAAGGCTGATGAGGGCATCAAGTTCTTCTAATGTCTGGCAAGGAGGCTTTTCTATGAACAACGACTTCCCACTCTTCAAGACCTGTGAGGCAATGGAGAAATGAGCAGAGGGCAAGGCCGAGACGAATACGCCCTTCACTTCCTCGTCGTTGAGAACCTCGTCGAGCGACGCTGTTGCCTTCACATGGGGATATTTCTTTCCTATCAGCTTTGCCCTGTGTGCTGTCGTAACACAAATGTATTTCAATGGCAGGCCAAGATAATGAATTACCGGGTAAAGGTTAGTCAGCGAGTGCTGCCCCATGCCGACGAAGGCATACTGACATTGGTACCTTTGGCACAGATAACAATCTGTACGCTTACGCTTGAGGCTGCGAATCAGTTTTTGTATCATTGCTTTGCTTCATGTGTTGCTTGTATGTTTGCTTCTTGTCTGCTGTCCATTGATATGAACCATAGAACTTCTCAATAAGCCACTTGGGAAACAGACGCTCAAGACTTCGTACGAGGATGATGTCGTACTTGCGATGGAAGTTAATCCAGCAGTCGTTGCATCGCCGCGAATAGTGCTGCTGAGTCTGGCATGCCATTGCCCCGTTGAAAATATCATCAAGCGATTGCTTGTGAATGTTGCCCAAAAGGACATCAAGGTTCTGGCAAAGCGGCACATCGCCATTGCTGTGAATGACGAGGTTGCTCATAATACTATGGCAGCGCAATCGCAGATGCCCGTTTCGCCACTGGTCATATAGGGCCACGAAATCATAGTTCTCCTGCGTGTCATGAATGCTTTGCGGAATTTGCTTCACGAAATCAGAGGCGTTCAACAACTTGCTCGTCGTATCGAAGAAAGCCATTGTTCCATAGATGCCGATACGAACATCCACGCCATAATGCTTGGCAACATCAATGACAAAGGCCATGTCTTCGAAAGTATTCCAAGGCGAAAGGCAGAACATCAGCGACAATGGGACTTCCCCCTTCAAGGCTTCGACGACCTGAATCACCCGGTCATAACCATCCCTGCCTCGCATCCGCAGGTAACTTTCGCGGTCGCCATCGAGAGACAGGTACAGATGCCGGGGATGATAAAGTCGCACGGCATCTATGACACGGCGAGGTGCGAGACAATTCGATAGCAAAGTATAATTGGGATGATGCTCTCTGAACCACGCCATAATCTCATAGGCCTGCGGATGCAAGACAAACTCTCCGCCTTCCAAACCAACGGTTGTCCGACGAGTTATGCAGCGACTCTCCATCACTCTTTTGATATCTTCGAATGGCAGATGCTCTGGTGGCTTTTGCCAAATGTTGCAATGCTTGCATCTCGACTGGCAAAGTGTGGTTGAGTATATCATCAGCCCCGACAGCAGTTTGTGCCTCGGCCTTGCCATATTATTCAAGTAGAGGAATCCGTTGTAAGCATAATCATAGATGTTGTACATAGCTTTCGTTGCATATTGTTCTCTATTAAATAAGTCCGATTATGCAACGGATGACTGCACCACTACCATGTAAATCTTATACCTAAAGGCAAGGAGAATGTAAACGGATGCTTGGTATAGTAAGTTTCGATGTGGCTGCCTGTAGGGATATAGTATCTCAGACTCGGCTCGACAAAGAGGCCGATGCCTGGTGTCAGTTTATATTCCATGCCGATTCCCGTGCCAACTGACCACTGCCACGGAGCATGGATGCTTTCTCCATCAGCGCCTGCTATCACATTGTGCAAGTAATAACTTTTGCTCAACGATGAGAAGACGGGGATTTCCGCTGTTATGCCGACACTTGCATAAAGGCTCCATGCCTTTCTGTTATACATATTATATATACCCTTTACGGGGATTCCGAGATAATGGATGACTTGATGTTCGCGAATGGCATTGCCGTCGGATCCCATTTCGAAGTTGGAAACAAGACGGCTATAGCTCAGACCCGACTCTAAGCTTAGGCGATGGCTCAGACTGTACTTCAATGCCAACGAGCATGTGAAAGGCATATAATGGTGACTCGTTCGCATAATCTTGTCTGTTCCGGGTTGATTGGCATTGTTCAAAGCCACATTCATGATAACGCTACGCGTATGCGAATTGACATCGGCAGGGAGTTCAGAAAGATATGCAGCATAGTCGCTCCAGTTTTCGAACGTGACAGGCGACGCAGCCTCGCCCGTCGGACTTATCATCGGCGTCTCGGTGAAAGCATAAGGACGGTTGAAGCGCTGTTCGCCGAAGCCGCTCGCGTATGCGAGTTCAAGCGACCACTTTCTTTCATGACGAGTCCCCCGATGAGGATTATCATGGATTATGTCGGCCATGTCATAGTGCTGTATTACCTCTATCTTTGGGGCAGGACGAACTGTATCGCCTTGTTCCTTGTCCTGCAAGGTGTCTGGCATTATCCGTTCTTGAGTTATTGCGTCCTGCACGGTATCTGCAGCAACTGCCGCTACTTGATGCTTAGGCACGGAGGCAATTGCAGGTTCCCCCGTCTCCTCGTGATGCGAATCAACAGGAAGAGGCTTTTGCTTCTCCACGATAGGCTTTTCGTCTTTTGGGGCGACGCCATCTTTCCTGTACAGAATAAGGATAAGGGGGACAAGAAGCAATATGAATACAAGCCAGTAACGCCTCATCATCTTGCGAAGCATCTTCTTTGCGCGTGCCAATTGCGACGAGGACGAATGCGCCTCAATGCCCAAGATGTTGGCAATCTCTTTGTGCGACAAGCCATCGAAGACCGAGAGGCGGAACACCTTCCCATATCCTTCAGGCAATCTATCAATTAGTCTTATTACCTCATCCAAAGGGATTCCCCTCACATCCTGCTCTTCGGCCTTTTCTGCAAGAAGGTTTGTTTCGGTTGTTTCTTCAAGCAGGAAAGTCCGATGCGCATCTTGATAGTCCTTATACTTCGAGGCAACATTCCTCGTTATTGACATCATCCAAGCTTCGGCCTTGCTGTCGTCGCGCAGCTTTTCGAAAGAGGTGAAGATAATCACAAACGCATCGTGCAACACATCGCTGACCGTTTGTTCGTCGGAGATATAGCGTCGGCACACGCCACGCATCCTGTGAGCGTACGCTTTGTACAGTTCGCCGAGAGCTTCCGAATCGCCTTGTCTGCATCGTTCTATCAGCCGTGTTATCTCCATCGTAAACATGATGCCTCCTTCTATATAGTCCGACGAACTGCCAAAAGACTGCACGGCCATAACTGTTTTTTCCTGAAAGATACAAAACAGATGCAAAGTTAATTCATTTAAGGCAATGCACAATCCTATGCTTGTGTTTTCCTTGCATAATTGCACAAAACGGCATCTTTGTGTGCATTTCCCGACGAAAAACTTGCACAAACGGGAGAATTGTGTTACCTTTGCAGCCGATTTTAACCAATTTAAGGTAAAAAATGAAGAAAACACTCCTTAGTTTAATGGCATTTGCAGCTGTAAGCAGCGCATTTGCAGGTGGTCTCCTGACCAACACCAACCAGAATGCTGCCTTCGTCCGCAACTTCGCTCAGGAAGGTAAGATTGACTTAACCAGTATCTATGCCAATCCTGCCGGCGGCGCTTTCCTCGAGAACGGATGGCACTTGAGTCTCAACAACCAGACGGCTTTCCAGCAACGTAACATCGAAACGACCTTCCCGCTTTTCAAGTATAACACCGACGATCCCAACCCTACCCATCGTTTCGAGGGCAGGGCAACGGCTCCTACTGTTCCTTCCTTTACCGTTTCTTATAATAAGGACAAGTGGAGCGTGTCGGCGCACTTTGCCATCAGCGGCGGCGGCGGCAAGTGTGAGTTCGACAGAGGCCTCGGTTCCTTCGAGTCTGCCTACTCGGCAATGATTATGCAGAAGATGCAAACGCCCGGCGTCCTTTCCGGTCTTTTGGCACAAGGGCTATTGGCAAGGGGTTACGACCTTGCTACTGCCTCCGCTCTTGCCGGTACAGGTCAGTTCAAGGGCTACTCTTTGAACAGCTTCATGAAAGGAAAGAATTACCATTTCGGCTTGCAGATAGGTGGCACTTATCAGTTCTCGAACCACCTTGCCGGTTATGTCGGCGTACGAGGCATCTACGCTACGGCCAACTACAACGGCGCCGTCAATCCCTCCATCGCCTACAGTCTTCAGACTCCTCAGGGAATCATCAGCAACACGCAGGCTCTCAACAACTACGGCATCGAGTTGAATTGCGACCAGACTGGCTTTGGCGCAACGGTCGTGCTGGGTGTTGATTATAAGATTAACGACAAATGGAATGTGTCGGCAAAATATGAGTGCCCGACCAGACTGAACATGAAGAACAAGAGCGAGATCAATGTTCCCAGCGAGGAAGTCAGAGCACAAGCCGCTCCCATCCTCGGCCAGTTCGAGGACGGCAGACATGTTCGCGAGGACATTCCTGCACTTCTTGCTCTCGGTGCGCAGTACTCTCCGATTGAGAATGTACGCCTCGATGCCGCCTACCACCAGTTCTTCGACAAGGTCAGCACAAAGTACATGGATCGCCAGGACCTCATCAGCCACAACACACACGAGTTCATCCTGGGTGCTGAGTGGGACATCTGCAAGCTCATCACCATTTCCGGTTCTTGGGAAACCACGCGTTATGGCATGGATGATGAATTCATGAACGACCTCTCGTTCAACCTTACGAACAACATGATTGGTGCCGGCGTCCGCATAAATGCCACAAAGAGGCTCAGCTTCGACCTCGGTTACATGTGCACATTCTACAACAATAGTGAGGTAACAACAAAAGTAGGCCCCTACGACAAGACAGACGTCTACGAGCGCAAGAACCACACCTTCGGCATCGGCGTCAACCTCGATCTGTAGAAGATTGAGATATTGAAGATTGAAGATTGAAAATTGAAATATTGAAGATTGGAATGCCGCTCGGGAACATCTCGGGCGGCATTTTTGTTAATAATTATTGCTGTTCGGTAAATTCGGCCTGAAAAGCCAAAAATGTAAAGTCCTGAAATGCAGGCACTTCCAACCTCGCGTGGAGTCCCTCAAAACGCCGCCTGCGGCGTTGCCCATCGCCGCACGCGGAATTGCCCATCGCCGCACGCGGAAATTGCCATCGCCGCACGCGGCGTTTGCAGACGCCCCTCAAGGGCCTTCCGCCTCGGGGTGACAGCAACTGACGACGCCTATGCGAGAAAGGCATCTGCATCCACAAATGAAGGAGAAAAAGGCACTGGTATAAACGCCAACAACACGTGCTTAGATTGAAAAAACAGCATGTTTTATCAACAAAACAGGCGTTCGAGCATACCATCGGACGGCTTTTTTGTTTTTTTTCTTATTGTGCTTTGTAGTTTGATATATATTTCGTACCTTTGCACACCCAAATTAAAAGGTATATAACAAAGCACACTATATGAGCAAGAAATTCACAGAACGCAATAAGCTCAATCTGAGTGAAGTAAACAAGGAAGTGCTCCAGCAGTGGGACGCCGAAGATGTGTTCCATTCAAGTATATCCGAGCGAGAGGGTTGCCCGTCGTTCGTCTTTTACGAAGGCCCCCCATCGGCCAACGGACATCCGGGCATCCATCACGTCCTGGCTCGCAGCATCAAGGACACTTTCTGCCGCTTCAAGACGATGAAGGGCTACCAAGTGAAGCGCAAGGCCGGCTGGGACACTCACGGACTCCCCGTCGAGCTTGGCGTGGAGAAAGAGCTTGGCATCACCAAGGAAGACATCGGCAAGAGCATCAGCATCGAGGAGTACAACCGGAAGTGCCGCGAGAACGTGATGATGTACACGAGCGAGTGGGCCGACCTCAGCCACCGAATGGGCTACTGGGTCGACATGGAGCACCCCTACATCACCTACGACAACAAGTACATCGAGACGCTTTGGTGGCTCCTGAAGCAGCTCTACCAGAAGGACTTACTGTATAAGGGCTACACCATCCAGCCGTATTCTCCAGCCGCAGGCACAGGTCTGTCGAGCCACGAGCTCAACCAGCCCGGCTGCTACAGAGACGTGAAGGACACCACGGTTACGGCGCAGTTTAAGACCCTCTCTAACTCCCCCTTAAAGGGGGAGGATAAGAAGTCTCCCTTTAAGGGAGATTTAGAGGGTCTTCCTGTTTATTTCCTTGCTTGGACCACGACTCCTTGGACCTTGCCTTCCAACACAGCCCTCTGCGTTGGCCCTAAGATTGATTATGTTGCCGTCAAGGGCAGCAATCCATATACCAACGAGGAAGCCATTTACATTCTCGCCGAGGCACGACTCTCTGCCTACTTCCAAGCTGAAGAAGGCAAGGAGCTCGAGATTCTTTGGCGAGGCAAGGGAACTGACCTCGTTGGCTTGAAGTACGAGCAGCTCTTCCCGTGGGTGAAGCCTTGTGCCCTCGAGGACGGCAAAGTCGTCGATAAGAGTGCAGAAGCTTTCCGCGTCATCCCGGGCGATTATGTCACCACGGAAGACGGTACCGGCATCGTGCACATCGCTCCTACCTTTGGTGCCGACGACGCCAAGGTGGCAAAGGATGCAGGCATCCCCAGCCTCTTCGTCATCGACAAGGCAGGCGACACGCGTCCGATGGTTGACTTCACCGGCAAGTACTTCGTGAAGGACGATATGGACGCCGACTTCGTGAAGACCTGCGTGAACGACAGCTATTGGCATCACAGCGGCGATTTCGTGAAGAATGCCTACGACCCGAAGTTCAACGAAGGCGGCAAGTACGACGAGAAGGCTGCGGCAAAGGAGATGGACCTCAATGTGAAGATGTGCATCGAGATGAAGGACGAAGGAACGGCCTTCAAGATAGAGAAGCACGTCCACAACTATCCCCATTGCTGGCGCACAGACAAGCCCGTCCTCTACTACCCTCTCGACTCCTGGTTCATCCGTTCGTCGGCCGCTAAGGAGCGCATGATGGAACTCAACAACACCATTCTCTGGAAGCCCGAAAGCACAGGTACGGGCCGCTTCGGCAAGTGGCTCGAGAACCTCAACGACTGGAACCTCAGTCGCTCACGTTATTGGGGCACGCCGCTTCCGATTTGGCGCAACAAGGATACTCGCGAAGAGATTTGCATCGGCTCCGTAGAAGAGCTGTACAACGAGATAGAGAAGGCAGTTGCTGCCGGCGTGATGCCCAGCAATCCTCTCAAGGAGAAAGGCTTCGTGCCTGGCGATATGAGTCAGGAGAACTACGACCGCATCGACCTTCATCGCCCGTATGTCGACCAGATATGGCTCGTCGGCGAGAGTGGCGCCGTGCTGAAGCGTGAACTCGACCTCATCGATGTTTGGTTCGACTCTGGTGCTATGCCTTATGCCCAAATACATTATCCTTTCGAGAACAAAGAGCAGCTCGACAAGGGAATCGTCTTCCCTGCCGACTTCATCGCAGAAGGCGTGGACCAAACCCGTGGCTGGTTCTATACGCTGCACGCCATTGCCACGATGGTCTTCGATAGCGTCAGCTACAAGGCCGTCATCAGCAACGGTCTCGTGCTCGACAAGAACGGCATGAAGATGTCGAAGCGTCTCGGCAACGCCGTCGACCCATTCGGAGCCATCGAGAAGTACGGAAGCGACGCCGTACGCTGGTACATGATAACGAACAGTGCGCCTTGGGACAACCTGAAGTTCGACGAGGAAGGCGTGCAGGAAGTGAGCCGCACATTCTTCGGCAAGCTCTTCCAGACATATTCCTTCCTCACGATGTACGCCAACGTTGACGGCTGGTGCTACGAAGAGCCGGATGTGCCCATGAACGAGCGTCCCGAGATGGACCGCTGGATACTCTCTTGCCTGAACAGCCTCATCCGTGAGGTTGAGCAATGCTACGAGGAATACGAGCCCACGAGAGCAGGACGCCTCATTCAGGCCTTTGTGGTCGATAATGTCAGCAACTGGTTCGTTCGTCTCTCGAAGAAACGCTTCTGGGGCTCTGCCATGAGTCTCGACAAGCTGAGCGCTTATCAGACACTCTACACTTGCCTTGAGACCGTTGCCCGACTGATGGCTCCCATCGCTCCCTACTATGCCGACCGCCTTTGGAGAGACCTGAACGATGCGACTGGCAAGGGCGAGACAAAGAGCGTACATCTGGCAAAGTTCCCCGTTGCCGACGATGCAAAGATAGACCAAGAGCAGGAACAGCGCATGGCTCTCGCTCAGCAGGTTACAAGCATGATTCTCTCGCTCCGCAAGAAAGAGCAGATTGTGGTGAAGCAACCGCTTCAGCGCATCGCCATCCCTGCCACAAGCGCCGAGCAGCAACAGCGCATCCAGGCCATGCAGCAGCTCATCCTCGACGAGGTAAACGTCAAGGAACTCGAGTTCGTTGAGGCAGAGGGAATGCTCGTCAAGCAAGTGAAGTGCAACTTCCGCACTATGGGCAAGAAGTTCGGCAAGCTGATGAAGAGTGTCAATGCAGCAGTTCTGGCCATGAGTCAGGAGCAGATTGCCGAACTCGAAGCAAAGGAGCATCTGCCCCTCACGCTCGACACAGGCGAGCAGGTTACCGTTGACCTCGAGGATATCGAGATCTTCAGCCAAGACATCCCTGGCTGGAGCGTTGCCAACGAAGGCACGCTGACCGTTGCCCTCGACCTCACCATCACAGAAGACCTGCGCCTGGAAGGCATTGCCCGTGAGCTTATCCGCAGCATCCAGACACTTCGCAAGGACAGCGGCTTCGACATCACCGACCGCATCAACGTCACTATTCCCGAGAGCGACGACAACCGCACTTGCCTCAGCAAGTTCAGCGATTACATAGCATCACAAGTTCTTGCCAACAACATCACACTCGGCAGCGAATTGAAAGTTAGCAAAATATAATAAGGTAAAAATATGGAAGAAAACAAAGTAAGGTACTCCGACGAGGAGCTCGAGGAGTTCCGCCAGCTCATCAACGAGAAGCTCGCAGTGGCAAAGAGCGATTACGAGATTCTTATGAAGAAGATAAACGAAAGTGGTGTCAACGACGACGAAACACACTCCACATACCACACTTTGGAAGAAGGTTCTGAGACTCTTTCTAAGGAAAGCCTCATGAACGAGTGTATGCGTGCTCAGAAGTTCATCACAGGTCTGCAGGCCGCACTCGTACGCATTCAGAACAAGACCTACGGCATCTGCCGCGAGACAGGCAAGCTCATTCCGAAGGAACGCCTCCGCGCTGTGCCTCATGCAACCCTCTCCATCGAAGCCAAACAAGCTCGCGACAAGAAGAAATAATGACTCGCAGGCAGGCACAAGCACTGGCTTCCGTGGCTCTTGCTGCCGGCATTGTCGTCACTGACCAGATCATCAAGGTTGCTGTCAAGACCGGCATGTATCTGCATCAGAGCATCAGGGTGACGGATTGGTTCCAGATTCTCTTCACCGAGAATGATGGAATGGCATTTGGCATGGAAGTCATTCCCAAGTGGTTTCTCACATCCTTCCGGATTGGGGCAGTTGCCTTTCTTGTTTGGTACATCTCCCATTGCATAAAACGAGGCATCGGCTGGGGCTATCTCATTTGCCTGATACTAATAACGGCCGGAGCAGCAGGCAACATCTTCGATTGCATGTTTTATGGGATGATATTCAACAATCCGCCTGCACCAATGACGGCAGAACTTGTTCCATGGGGCACTGGCTACGGGCAACTGATGCTCGGGCGAGTCGTGGATATGTTCTACTTCCCTCTTGTCGAATGGGATTGGCCATCGAGCCTTCCCTATATAGGTGGTGAGCATTTCATCTTCTTCAGCCCCATCTTCAACTTTGCCGATGCCAGCATCAGCTGCGGTGTCATCGCCCTCATCTTATTCTTCAACAAGAACGTGTTTGGTCCCATCCCTGCCTCCACCAAGGATGAGGAGAATTATGATGGCAAGTAAACGAGGTTCTATTAAAGCTTCCCTTTGGGGAGGTTTGATGGGAGCATTCTTCTTCATCTCTTGCTCCCCTTCTCAGCCTCATGGCATTCTGAGCAAGAAGAAGATGACAGATGTGCTGGTCGACTACCATCTGGCACAAGGTATGGCAGAGGCACAGGGAGAGAATCCCGACATCGCTCGCTACAAGTACATTCAAGCTGTTTTCAAGAAGCACCGCATCACTGAGGCTGTGTTCGACTCCTCGATGGTTTATTACAGTGGTCGTGCAGAGGAGTTCACGCATATCTATGACGATGTGGTGAATCGAGTGCAGGCACAAGCCGAGCGAATGGGGCTCGAGGCGACAGACAGTCAGGATCGCTTTGCATCCCTCACAAGCGAAGGCGACACGGCAAACATCTGGCTTGGAAAGGACTTTGCCTGCGTCGTTGCCAACCCTGTTCAGTGCGTCTATTCCTTCACGATGAAAGCCGACTCGACCTTCAAACTGGGAGACAGTTTCATCTGGCGCTTCAAGACACAGTTCGTAGGTCGCTCCATGAACAACGAAGCAATAGCTCTGCTCAACTTCTATTATGATACAGACACCGTTGCTTGCGTGACAGACTTGCTTCGATACAGCCCCAAGAACGAGATGCGCCACACATCAGGAAAAGCTCTCGATTCACTGGAGCTTCGTTCCATCTCCGGCTTCATTTATCTGCCTTTGACAAAGGATGCCGACCAGCCAAAGCCTTTGCTCATCAGCGAGATGCAACTCGTCAGGATGCACAAGAAGCAACCCGTCGCACCCAAACTTCCTGTCGATACACTTCGCACCGATTCCCTCAAAGAAGATACACTTCCCAAGCAGAAGTCCGAGCGTCTCTCTCCTCTCCAAGTCCGCGAAAGCCAGCCCAAGGAACGCAAGATACATGTCACTAAGGAGAATCCCAATCCGATTCGTCCGCAGAAGGGCATTCCACAGCGAATCAGAAGGAGATGAAACGTGCCTATCATGATATCCTTCTGCCTGACGGAACACTCCAGCAAGGTCCGATTATTGTAGAGACTGACAAAGACGGACATCTCCTCAGCTGGCACAAGCTTCAGGAAGAAGAGCCTTTTGTCGAATGGATTGGCGAAACATTCGACTGCAGGAAAAGTAACTGACGCTCAGTCCTCCTACTCTACATCGAAATAGAAGTTCCCGGCAGCGCCTCCTCCTGTGGGACCACTCTGCGGAGTGATGCGACCATTGTAGGAGGTATTGGTGACGATGTTGCCTGTCTCAATTGTAATTCCCTGTCCGCTATAGCTATACCGAGCCACGAACTTAATGGTGTCGGGCTTTCCATACTCTGTGGGCAAAGCATTAGCAGGCAGAAGCAAATGGCAAACAGGGTCGTCGGCACCATCTGCATAGCCATCATAGTTGGTATGCCTATCATACGACTTCTTGGCATGAACTCTTTCGCCACTCTCGATGTCGATTGTATCATAACAAATCGTCCATGTATAATACGTGGCATTGATGAGATGACCGCGTTTGTCTTGATGAGCTGTAATGTGAATGGAGTCGCCAGAATGCAGGATGACTTTTCTGGGATTGCCTTGCACATAATTGGGGTAATTGCCTGTCTTATAGGTAAAGCCGAGCCATGTGGGACAATAGGAACTGTAGTCGTTCTTCGTGCAACCGACTGTCAACAGACAACAGGCAAGCGTCAAGAGCTTTTGAATTTTGGATTGATACATTATATATTATAATAAGTTTAACTTCTTCATTTCCGTATAGAGTCGCTGAACCGGAAGTCCCATCACATTGAAGTAAGAACCTTGCAGAGAGGTGACGCCGATGTAGCCAATCCACTCTTGTATGCCATAGGCTCCTGCTTTGTCGAGGGGACGATATTGTGTCACATAATGCTCTATCTCGGCTTCAGTGAGTTGGGCAAAGGTGACTTGAGAGACGGAGGCGAAAGAATAAAGCCTCACCCCATCCCTCTCCAAAGGAGAGAGGGTTTTGTTGTTGCCATTCTCCCCTCCTTTGGAGGGGTCGGGAGAGGCTTTCAGCGTCACGCCTGTCACAACCTGATGAGTCTTGCCCGAGAGTTTCCTGAGCATCTGTTTTGCTTCTGCTTCATCTGCAGGCTTGCCCAGGACTTCGCCGTCGAGATACACGATAGTATCGGCCGTGATGAGCAGTTCATCGGGTTTAAGAGTATAAGCCGCAGCCTTCTTACGGCTGATATATTGCGGAATCTCCTCCATCGGGAGACCTTCCGGATAAGACTCATCAAGACCTTGAAGCGTGCGAACTTCATAGTCAAGTCCAAGTCCGGAAAGGAGTTCCTTTCGGCGAGGAGAGTTACTTGCAAGAATAATCTTGTACTTCATAGTCATTAGTCCATAGTCCATAGTTACCAGCTGAACGCCTCAGCATTTGCCATCCATTTGCCTTGAGCCTTGAGGACTTGCTCTATCACATCGCGAACGCAACCATAACCTCCACTGCGATGGCTCACATAGAGGCTGATGTCCCTAATCTCTGGGGCTGCGTCTGCAGGGCAGCAGGGAAGCCCCACCATCTTCATCACCTCATAGTCGGGGATGTCGTCGCCCATGTAGAGAACTTCGTCGAGAGAGAGACTGTACTTGTCGAGCAACTGCTGCATAGAGTCTGTCTTGACGGAACTGCCGAGGAAGACATCATATATGTTGAGCCCTTCATAGCGATTGCGGATGGCTTCTTCGCGAGCTCCTGTGATGACGGCCACATGCAGCCCTTCCGTGACTGCAAGGCGAAGTGCATAGCCATCCTTCGTGTTCACGGAACGCATGAGCACGCCTTCATCATTCATCTGTATGGTCTCGGCACTGAGCACGCCATCCACATCGAAGACGAGTGCCTTAATCTTTGTCAAATCGTAGTTTATCATCGTGTATGCTTTTGCTAAGTAGTTGATAGAGTTCGCGTTGTTCATCGTCGAGGAGTGTCATTTGCTGCGCCATCACTTCCTCGTCCCAACGAACTGCGGGACCTGTTTGGGCTTGATGCGGAGTAAGTTCTTCCACCTTATCTGCTGTCTCATGAATGAGCGGGAGCATCGACGAGAAAGGAATGTCGTGCTCTGCAAGAAGGTCGGCTGTGATGCCATAAAGGCGATTCACAAAGTTGCAGCAGAAGACAGCAGCAAGATGCAGGTATCTGCGCTTCTCGCTTGTCATGGGCGTAGCCTTGCTGCCCATGCTCTCCGCCAGCAGACGAAGCAACCCGAGGTCTTCCTCTCTCGACGCTTCAATGTAGAAAGGCACCTTCGAAGCAGGGAGCTTCCGTGCTTTTGATATGGTTTGCAAAGGATAAAGCACTCCTCTCCTACTCTGCTTCAATATATCCATCGGCACACTTCCTGCAGTATGAACCACGAGACCTTTCACGTCCTTCAGTTCCTCTGCAACAGAGGGAATAGCTCTGTCGCTAACTGCAATAATATAAAGAGCAGCCTCTTCAAAAGCTTCCCCTAAAGGGAGAGACTTCAAGCCCTTTCCTTTCGGAGAGGACTGTGTGAGGCTCCGTCCTTTGACCTGCATCACCTCGAAGGGGCCTGCTATGTGCTCCTTCAAGAAACTCGCCACATTGCCCGAGCCTATCAGTACTGTCCTATATGTACGCGCTCCCATTTCAGTCGGTCCTCGTTCTGTGGCTTGCGTTCCATCCCTTTATGTCCGACGGCAATCATGCACACGGCTCTCATGCCTTCTGGTATGCCAAGCAGAGACTTCACGATATCTTCTGTCGGACGACCTTCAGCATCTTGTCGGTCGCGCACCTGTATCCAGCAAGCACCCAAGCCCAAGTCCTCGGCTTGAAGCAAGATGTTTGTCGCTGCCACAGAGGCATCTTCAATCCATACATCGCTGATACTGGGGTCGGCAAGCACCACAATAGCCAGAGGAGCTCCAGCCAGGAAGTCCGAGCCAACCTGTTTGCTTTGGCTCAAGGCCGAGAGCATTTGCTTGTCCTCGACCACAACGAACTCGTAGCTGTGAAGGCCCTTGCTGCTTGGCGACATAAGTCCTGCCCGCAGAAGCAGCTTCACCTCATCGCCGCTCAAGAGCTCGTCGGTAAACTGACGCATACTGCGCCTTGTCTTTATCAATTCACTGAATTCCATAATACCTTGAATATTTGCAGTGCAAAGGTACGAATAAGCGAAGACAATACAAAATAAATTTACTTATTTTTATTTATTGGTGTTCGGTAAACTCGGCCTGAAAGGCCATTAAGATGTCCCCGGGCTGACAGCTTTCTGCCCCTTTGGTGCGTCCCAAGCCCTAGTCAAAGAGAGTTGACTCAACAAACCCTTCGCTATCAAGGGAGCGTCATAGTTTTATGGGCAGTTCATTATTACTTAGGAATCATTCCTCTTTATAACTAAAGTTATCACATTGCATTGCATAACTGGGTTGGATTGGGTTAGGATGTCCAAAGTTCATGCATGGATCACAATAAGCCAATCCATCTTTATTTTTCCAATAAATATTATATTTACAGTTATAGCAACTCCTTGTGTTTAACGATGTGTTTATTTCTTTCGTCTTCTGTGAAATTGGATTAAGAATGTTCCTCTGTATCCTCTCCTGTTCTTCCTGAATATGTTTTGCCCCTTGAGATTGGTGTTTGTAAGTTTCTAATTCTATAGGCTTGCATAGCCGAAATCGTTTGCCGTTATTCTCAATAAGAATAATAGAATTGTTTCGTTTTACCGCACAACATGAATTAAAGATTTCACAATTATTGCATTCGCTTTCACATACAATCTTTACTTCCTTGCCTGCTTTTCTATAAGTTTCTTCTATTTTACAGAAATAGTTTTCGCTATTAATCCATTTCATCCATTTTCCTCTTTCATTGGATGTACTTAAAAGAAAACTTTCTATTGTTTCTAATGACTGCTCTGATAAATCGACTTCAAGACAATTGAGATTCTCGTAGTCAATAGCTCTCTTATGTTGAACTTTATCTTGAAACTTAAACTCTATTAGATATTGTTTACCATCATTTGTGGTTGCAATAACATCTGGTTGCTTATCTTCTCTTTTATACTGACTATCAATTTTAACATCTACGAACTCAATGTCTCTTTCAGGGAATATACCATAATATGAAGGAACACGGATACGCTTATATGTCTGGATAATTTGTTCTGCTAACTTATACATTGTCACATTGTAGCATATTTTCGTGTTCACTCCACGATTAACACTATGATGTCTAAAATAATGCTCCCTTATTTCTCCTTTACATGCCTCTACCCTTTCCTGACAGCATGGGCAAACACATCTACAGTTCAAACCTCTTGGAACTTCATCAATAGAAACAATCCTGCCTTCTGCGTTTTCCGCATGTATAAAATATAGTTCTTTTATCATTATTTCACCTTTTACCGAACAGACCGCTACATTTAAAATACCAAATTGTTTTCTTCTGCAAAGATACACTTTTTCCTTCACATTCCAACATTTCACAAAGGAAAATGCATATAAAGACTTATTGCTGTCCGGTAAATTCGTGCTGACTGCTTTGCTACTGAGCATAGTCTGTTTGCATATTAAGCCCATAGGGCTATACTATGAGTAACCGGGGGCGAAGCCCTCGGAATCAGCCGATAACTTGCTCCCCTTTGCCTGGAGGGCAGTACTATGAGAGGCCAGTGTACTGCCTTCCAGGCAGGAGCGGCGAGATGCTCTCTATGTTCTGTCCGAGGGCTGCGCCCTCGGTTCTTCCCTTCGGTCAGGCAGCAAAGCTGGTGTCCTTATAGTGAAGCCTTCCAGGCTTTTTTACATCATTGCATTTCCAAGCCCCTGACAACAGCTATTCATTATAAATGCTGATGTCATTCTGAGTGCAGGTGATCATGAAATAAGTTTGACATGACACCTACAAAAACCTTTACATATTCGAGGCGATACATGTGTGCTCGCTAAACCTCACGCGTCAAAATGGCAAACATCACATGTGAAAATGGGAAAATTGACAAGTGAAAATCGCCAACTTCACACGTGAACTTTGGCAACTACACACGTCTATTTCTGCATTTAACCATGTGTCGGTTTGTGACTCTCCAAGGGGAGAACAAAAGCGGCTCATTGTCAGGCTGTTGGAGGGAAGCGTGGAATGAGGCTTTTTCCCTGCAATATGAGACTGGTGTTTCGGGTCGGAGGGAATCAGCATACACATAGAGAGCCATCTCGACAGTGAAAAATCCTTTACATTTCCGCCTGATGGATTAACCATTTTTTCTGGGTTGTCGCGGGAGAAAGTAAGGGTGAATTACAATAAATCGAGGCTTTATACGTTATTATATAAGATGAGACGTTTCATATTGTTTCTTTTGCCTCTCTTTTGGGGCATGATGAGTGTGTTTGCACAGGAAGAGCAGCAGGCGGATACTGCCCGGGTTCACCTGAAGGGAAAGGTTGTTGACGAGAGCCAAGACCCTGTTTCATTGTGCCAGGTGCGCATCGAGGGACAGCCTTTCGGCACTACTGCTGCGCTCGACGGAACATACAACCTCTCCTTCCGAACTGCCGACAGCGTGGTGGTCATCTACACCATGATTGGCTACGAGACTCGCAAACGTGTTCTGAAGAAGCCGCAAGGCAACCTGACGCTCAACATCGTGATGAAGGAGAGCGGGAAAGAGCTCTCCGAGGTAACTGTAGCAGAGACGCGAAGGCAAATGGGTTCGATGCAGGAGCTCAACAAGAAGGACCTCAAGCGGATGCCTTCTACTTCGGGCAATGCGGTGGAGGAACTTGTGGCCACTCAAGCCGGTGTCAGCACCCACAACGAGCTAAGCAGCCAGTACAATGTCCGCGGAGGTTCGTTCGACGAGAACTGTGTCTATATCAATGGTGTGGAGGTCTATCGCCCGATGCTCATCAGCAGCGGACAGCAGGAAGGACTTTCCGTCATCAACAGCGATATGGTGGAGAAGATCAACTTCTCTGCCGGCGGCTTCGAGGCGAAGTATGGCGACAGGATGTCCAGCGTGCTCGACATCACCTACGCTCATCCCGAAAAGCTCGAGGCATCGGTTGCAGCCAGTCTGCTCGGCGCAAATGTCTATGTGGGCTACGGCAAGAAGAAGTTCTCCTTCAGCAACGGACTTCGCTACAAGACAAACCAGTACATGCTCGGCTCACTCGAGACAAAGGGCGAGTACAAGCCTAACTTCCTCGACTATCAGGCCTACTTCCGCTGGGCTCCGACGAAGGACTGGGCTTTTGACGCAATTGTCTATATCAACCGCAACAACTACAACTTCAAGCCTGCTGACCGCGAGACCAAGTTCGGCACAATGGAGGATGTGAAGAGCTTCAAGGTCTATTTCGACGGCAAAGAGGAAGACCAGTTCCAGACACTCTTCGGAACCATTCGGGCTGCACGCATGCTTGGCAAGGGAGCGCTCAGTCTCACCACATCGCTCTTCAGCAACCGCGAGAAGGAGACCTACGACATTCAGGGCCAGTACTGGCTGAACGAGACAAACGGCGACGAGCAGCTTGGTGTGGGCTCTTATATGGAGCACGCCCGCAACTTCCTCTACAGCTCTGTGCAGAGCATGAAGCTCGCCTACGACCTCAAACTCGGCGCACATCAGATCCATACAGGCCTGGGCTGGAAGCACGAGAAGGTGCGCGAGAACTCGAACGAATGGGAGTATCGCGACAGCAGCGGCTACAGCGTTCCTCATACTGGAAAAGACCTGCAGATTATTTACAACATGCGAGCCGCCAACTCCATCAACTCGAACCAACTCGAGCTTTATGCCCAGGACACTTGGCGAAAAGAGAGCAGCTTGGGCATTCTGAGCTTCAACTATGGCTTGAGGCTGAGCTATTGGAGTTGGAACAAAGAGTGGCTCATCAGCCCTCGTGCAAGCATCGGATTCGTGCCTGCAGCCAACGACAACTTCACCTTCCGCCTTGCTCTCGGCCTCTACAATCAGCGGCCCTTCTATAAGGAGCTTCGCGACACCGTCACCCTGGCAGGCAACACCACCGTTCAGCTCAATCAGAACATCAAGTCGCAGCGCTCGTTCCAAGTGGTCGGAGGAATGGAGTACAAGTTCAAGATAGCCAACCGCCCCTTCAAGTTCACCACCGAAGCCTACTACAAGGCTCAATGGAAGCTGAATCCCTACAATGTGGACAACCTGAAGATTGTCTATTATGGTAACAACTGCGCAACTGGTTATGTGGTAGGTGCCGACTTCAAGCTCTACGGAGAATTCGTCCCAGGCACAGACTCATGGATTAGCTTCGGCCTGATGAAGGCATCGATGAACCTGAATGGGCAGAAGATACCGCAGCCCACCGACCAGCGATACAACATCAACCTCTTCTTCACCGACTATTTCCCGAATACGACGCGATGGAAGATGAACCTCAAGGCCACCTTTGCCGACGGACTTCCTTTCGGACCGCCTCATACAGGATTGGAGCGAAACGCCTTCCGAGCCCCTGCATACAAGCGCTTCGATGTCGGCATGAACTACAGGCTCATCGACAACGAAGACCATCACCTGCGCCGTTGCAAGTATCTGCGCAACATCTGGCTCGGCCTGGATTGCTTCAACATCTTCGGTCTCGACAATGTGAGCAGCTACTATTGGATAACGGATATCAGCAACCACCAGTATGCCGTTCCCAACTACTTGACTGGCCGCATGATAAATGCCCGCATCCTGGTTGAAATGTGATGCCACAAGGGGATTGAAAACGCCGCCTGCGGAAATTGCCAACGCCGCAGCCGGAAATCACCATCGCCGCAGCCGGAAATTGCCAACGCCGCAGCCGGCGTTTTCAGCTTTCGGCGCAGGGGTTGGAACTGCCTGAAGCAAAGGGGATTACAAAAAGCTGCCTTTTCACTTCATCAACTCATCGTAATAGACATCTTCGCGAATGATGCGAGGAAAGTTTTCGTCGTAATCGGGAGAAAGGAGGTCGAGCGAAGGCTTGTAGTCAGGATGCTGGATGCCTGCCAAATGGAAGAGGGCAAAGGGCAACAAGGTGGCGATGAAGGGCTTGTGCTGAGCAGCGACGATATCTTCAAGCAGGTCGGAATGATTGGCCTTGAAGTTGTCCGAGACATAGAACAGAAGGGGTATCTCATACTGGAAACGGGCAATCTCGGGTGTCATCTGGTCGCTGTTGGTTCGATAGCAGGAGTTGCGCCAGTCATAAATCTCCTCTCCATGATCGGCCAGATAAAGCGCCACCACATCCTGCTCAGCATACTTCTCCAAAAGCCTCGAAACAACAGCATCGTTATAGAGCGTGGCATTGTCGTATTCAGCCACAATCTGTCGGCCTTGCTCGTCGGTATAGGGATTCTGGATGCTGTCGGCAGTAAAGTGACTGTACTCGGAGGGATAGCGTTCGCGATAGTCCTCGTGCTGCCCTATCATGTGGAAGATGAGCAGAGACGGCTGTGCAGCAAGTGTGTCGGCAGGAGGGAGTTGGGCAAGCAGTTCGCCATCATAGCGGCAAGCCTCTGTGTTCATGTGGGTGAACTGCAGCTTGCGAAGTTCTCTTTGGTTGAAGATGGTGCCGCCTGCATGGTCGTGATGGTCTTTGTTGTTCTCCTCTCCTGCAAACTGGTTGGTGATGAACCAGACCCGATAGCCTGCCTTTCGGAAGACAGCAGGAAAGAGCGTGCAATTCACCCACTCGCGTCCACAGCCCGGATAGTAGATGGAAAACATGTGTCGGAAAGTCTTGCTCGTCACATTATAGGGCGAAAGTGCGTCGTCGAAGACAACAAGGTTGCCCTGCTCATGAAGTCGGCACAGATGGGGAGTGGTCTGTCGTGCCTCGGGATTGTAGAGGGGGGAATGGTATTTGTTGTACGACTCGCCGATGAGCAGCAGGATGATGGGACTGCGATGGGAACAGCCCTCCACCTCTGTAGCCCTAACAGTATGGGCCAGTTTGCCCAGTTCCTTTGTGCTCACCACATTGAGAGCGTGCCCATAGAGGAAGCGGATGAAAGGGCTGTTGCGCAAAGGCATGTACTTGTTCTCGGCAATGGTAGTCGTGACATCTGCAGTATAAGCCTGGTAGAGGCGGTAGTAGGAATAGCCTTGGCACGAAGCAGAAAGAAGGAGAAGGACGAGCCACACCCACTTCAGAGGCAGCCTTCTGATCGCCCTGGCTCCGCAAGCCACCAGCATCGTGCCAAATGTGATGGCTGTGGCCAAGCACAACTGCCCTGCCACTCCATGACCTTTCAGAAACTCCGTCGCCTCTCTGCTATTCGTCTCCAAGAGAAGCTGGAGCACCGTCATCGAATAAGGAGACTGGTAGCAAAGCAGACTGAACACCTCGCCTCCAAGCAACAAGATGGCCACTATCCAGACAATCCAGTGCAAGCGGATGCGCTTCAGCCAATAGGCAAGCAAGGTGAGCAGATAGCAGTCGAAGATGGGCGGCGCAAAGACAAAGGGCTTCGGGAAAGCACCTGTGGCATAGCACATCACAGGTATCACCAAGCACGACATCAGCAACAGGAAGCAGAAGAGCACCCTTTGCCTCTGTATCGGCAGGAAAACGATATCAACAAGCCTTTTTAGCATCGACCAATTACCTTTTTGCTCTGCAAAGGTACGAAATATAATTGAAAAAGTAAAAGGGTGCAAAGAGAAAATGCACTCACCATAAGCAGAAACAAAAGAAGGCGCTGCCTGTTGGCGACGCCTTCCTTTATATTATATATAATGTGTAGTCCTATCTCAGCCTGTCGAGCGACCGAACCAGCATCTCGTCCTTGAGGATGCCTCGGAATGCGAGGTAGAGCAGGATGAGGGCTGCTGCAGGGAGGGCTGCCGCCCAATGCGGACGATAGAGATTCACAGTCGGGTCGAGCAAATAGAAGCAGATGATGCCATAGGCGATGTACCAGAACACCAGCAGTATCATGCAGAATGTGGCCACTCGCATCTGCAAGGCCCTACGCTTGAAGAGCCAGATGTCGATGAAGACCAAGCCTGCTGTGATGACGAGAAGCCCCATCAATACCGGGCAGAAGTAGAACACATGCTTGCCTTCCGAGACAAGCCAGAGGTTGTACATGTCCACATTTACATAGCCTCCCCAGAGTTCTGCCAACATGCCTGCATCGCCCGACCAGAAGTGGGCAACCGGCATACAAAGGCAGCCTAAGCATAGAGCAAAGGCCAGAAGCAGGTAGATGGTCTGGATGCGTTGTATCATGTCTTAGTCAGATTGATAATACCTTGACTATTCCAAGCCGACTTGTCTTAGTCGAGCAGAGTGGTTGTCTCCTTGCTTGGGTTGCGATAGTAGATCTTGCCTTCGATGAACTCCTGTGTTGCCATGAGGGTAGCCTTGGGGAGTTTCTCGTAATAGCGGCTTATTTCTATCTGTTCGCGGTTCTCGAACACCTCGTCGAGGTTGTCCTGTGTGCTGGCGAACTCTGAGAGTTTCTTGCTGAGTTCCTGCTTGATGTCGGCAGAAATCTGATTGGCACGCTTTCCAATGATTACGACGCTTTCGTAGATGTTGCCTGTCTCTTCGCAGAGGCTCATCGGGTCTCTGTTCACGGTGTCGTTGGGTGCTTGTGTTTTCTTGTAATCCATCTTATATTTGACTATTTAACGATTTTCTTATTTTCTTATTTAGTCGCGGAAGGTCTGCAGGCTATTGTCTAATCATCATCTTTGAGGATGGCGCCTTTCCTTTCGACCACTTTCTCCGAGTACTTGAGTATGGAGTTGGCTTCCTTCATGTACTGGCTTTCGGGGTAGTCGTTCTGGAAGGCATAGTACTCGTCGATGGCATCGCGGAAACGCTCCACTCGCTTCCCTTCCACACTTTGCCTGGCCAGATGATACTTTGCTCTGAGAGCCAGGATGGAGAGTTCCTCGCGAAGTTTTGCCGAGGCATAGGGATAGTCCTTCAGGGCATTCTGTGCTGTCACCACACAAGCCTCATAGTTGTTGCCTCCATAGATGCTGTTGAGCGTATATGTGCCGAGGTCGAAGTAGAGTTTTGCCGCCTGATACTCCTTCTCCACCAACTTGTCCTGCATGGCATAGATGATCTCATGAACCTGTCCCTTGAGGCTTGTCTCGGGGCAGTAGTCGAGGAAGTCCTGAAACTCCTTAAGGGCTTCCATCGTGCTCGACTGGTCCAGTCGCAGATCCGGCGTCTGCTTGTAGAGCGCATAGCCGCTGTTGAAGCGGGCCAACTCCATGTAACTGCCCTTCGGATACATCTGGTAGTACTTCTTGAAGAACATCACAGCCGACTCATAGTCCTTTGCCTTCAGGTTGCTTTCGCCCAGCATATAGAGGCTCTCTTCTCCGTAGGAAGTGCCTTTCAGAGGAGCGAGCAGCAGGCTGAACAGTTCCGAGGCCTGACGATAGTGACCACCTGCATAGAGGGCTTTTGCTGCCTCGTACTTGTACTCATAGTCGTTGCTCTTGAGCACGGCAGAGTACTCGCTGCAAGATTCAAGAAGCAGAGAGCAAAGCGCCAGAAGCAGGATAAGAAGTCGATGCGTTCTCATATCAGGGCGCAAAGATACCATTTTTTGCGTACTCTGCCAAAAGAGTGGGAAGAAAAAATGTGCTTTAGCACTTTTTTTAATGTTTCTTTGCTTTTGCAGGGTCGTAAACAGCCATTCCGACGAACGAATCGGCGCATCCGTAGAAGAGATACCACTTGCCTTCAAACGGCACAAGTCCCTCGGTGAAGACCGTTCCCGAAGGATACTGTCCGCTCTTCTCGAAGTCGTCCTCCGGATAGAAGTAAGGCTCGTCCAGGCGGTCCAGGAGTTTCGTCGGGTCTTTCAGGGAGAAGAGCGCCTGCCCTGCACAATAGGCCCCCGAGGCATAGCGCAGGTCGCCATCGTCCCCACCCCTGTTCTTCCCGTTGTAGAAGAGCATGATGCCATGCTTAGTCTTGATGGCCGGAGGGCCGCACTCTACAAGTTGGCTGTCGAAGTAACCTCTGCGCGTGTCCATGACATGAAGCAACTGCCCGTCCGAAGCCAGCATGGGCGTCCAGTGGATGAGGTCGTCGCTGGTGGCGATGTTGACGAAGTTCTCGCCCCAATACATCATATACTTGCCCTTGATGCGTGCAATGACTTGCCTGCCTTTCTTCATCTCCGTCACAATGGAGCCCGACTTCGTGAAGCCCTTGCTCAACTGGCTCTTGTGGTCGTCGGAGAAGATGGGGCCATGCTTTGTCCAATGCACGAGGTCGCGACTTGTGGCAACGCTCAGCCGGGCCAGTTTGTGGTTCCAACTTGTATAGGTCATCACATAGAGGCCGTCCTCTGTCATGCAGACACGCGGGTCTTCGCAGCCTCCTGGCACATCGAACTCCTCCCAGTCGTCGCCTCCGGGAAAGAGGACAGGAGCGCCGTGATGCTGGAAGTGGATGCCGTCCTGACTGAAGGCATAGCCGATGCGGGAAGTGCGCGAACCGATGCCCTGGGCGATGTTGTCCTCAGCACGATAGAGCAGCGCAATGCCCCCATTGATGAGGGTTGCAGCAGGGTTGAAGGTCTCGCTGTTCTCCCATTGCGCCACCCTCTTCCACATAGGGCAGAAGAAGCGGCTTGTCGTGTCGGGGCGCACAATGGGGTTTGCTCCCGCCGGCCGCTCGAAGCCCAGCCAAGCCCATCTCTTCTCGCTGTTCGGAACTTTGTTTGAAGATGGCAACTGCGCCCGACCATTTGTCGTGCAAGCAAACAGGGTAACAAACAGAAGCAGTAAGTGTCGCATAATATTTTGAAGTTTGAATTTATTGATGTTGAATTGCGATGCTATAGACATAGCCGCGCCAGGGGTTCTCGACCGTATGCAGTTCCAGTCCTTGCAGCTTTTCCGGTTCGAGCACCGAGTGGAGGTCGTCGATGATGCCGGTACCCTTGAGTTTCAGCACCGCCTCCTTCTGTGTCCACAGGTGAGAGAAGGCGATATCGGGAAAGGGATTGGAGAAGATGCGCTCCGTTTCATCCGGGCTCATGGTGTGGCGCACGAGGTCGGGCTTGGCCTTTCGAATGCACTCCACATCGAGCCCGCAGGGGCAATCGGCGACCAGGCAACCGGCAGCTTCCTTGCAATGACTGATGCTGAAAAACAGGTCGGGATATTCCTGAAGGAAAGGTTTCCCGTGCTCGTTGTAAGTGAATGACGGAAAGCCATTTATGCCGAAGCGCACACGAAGCCCCCTGAGCAACTCCACATAGCCGACCGCACACTCCCTCCTACCCTGCAGATGCTTGTATCGCAAGGCAATCTCGCGTCGCCAACCAGGCAGAGAATCGATGAGTTTCCCAGTCTGCTCGTCGCTCATCTCCGCGATATGGTCATTGATGCAAAGTATGGTTTTCATAGGTCACTTAAGTGTTGTTATCGAGCACCGTGCAGGGGGTCTGAAAACGCCGCGTGCGGCGTTGGCAATTTCCGCGTGCGGCGTTGACCATTTCCGCGTGCGGCGTTGGCAATCCCCGCAGCCGGCGTTTGGACATGTGGCAACTGGAGTTTGCACTCGGGACATGATTGCCTGATAATCAGCCTATTGCAGTCTTATGACACGGATGCCTGTCTGCACAGGGTGTTTCTGCATGTACTGGTAGAGTGTCATGGGTTCGAGCACGACTTTCTTGTGGATGCTGCTGGCATTGAGCAGGTGCAGTTTGCCGTCCTTGCCCCAGACTGCGAAGCCGACATGACTGACATCGAGGCCTTTCCTGTTGGTGGTGAGTGCCAGGATATCACCGTCTCTGATGTCGCCAAGTGCCTTCCTGCTGTCCCCTACCCGTTCCTTCGGGATGTATCGGACGGTGGCTCCGGAGACGCGCTTCTCCATCTCGGCTATGAGCCTGCGCTCTTCCATGCTGACCTTGAGCAATGGATAGGAGTCGGGATGCTCGCTCATATAGGTCAGGCTGAGTTTCATCGGCACGGAGATGCGCTTGTCGGGCACGATTTCCTTGACCAGTCCGAGCCGCGTGCCCGACTGAATCCACTGGCTGAAGTAGTGGTTGCGACTCTTGTAGCCGTCTATCTTGCCATTGTCATAACGCAACTTTTGCAGCCAGGCGAGGTAGTCCTTCCAACTCTTGCTGCCGTGAGAGGTGGTGAGGGCAAGGGCGCAACAGTTCTCGACCAATGTGGTGCAGTCGAGGCTCTGCAGGTTGATGGCGAGATGCTCTTCCTTGTCCTTGATCTCGAGCGTGTGAGCCACATAAGGAAGGTTCATCAGTTGCTTCGCATAAAACAATGTAAGCACTTCGTTTGCAGGGGCTTTTGAACCCTTCTCCAACAGTTCGACAACGCGCAGGCTGTCATCTTTGGTGTAAGAGACTTGCTCTTCAGCAAAGACTGGCAGTATGGGGATTAGAGAAAGGATAACAGAGATTATTGTCTTCATTTCTATTTTTTTTTCTTATTTTAATTATCTTCTTTAGGAAGGCGGACTAAGGCCGTCACCGCGAAGGTGACGAGGCAGAAGCCCATCACGGCGATGAAGAACTGCTGGTAGCCCATCTGGTCGGACATCCAGCCGCTCACCATGCCTGGCAGCATCACGCCGCCGAGGTACTGGAAGGCGGTGCAGAAGGAGAAGACTGAGGTGCTTCGCTCGCCATGAGAGAAACTGACGAGGTAGAGGGTGTAGGCTGTGAAGCCAAGTCCGTAGCCCACTTGCTCGATGAAGACGCAGGTGGCTATGAGGGGCAGGCTTTGCGACTGGACAAGGCTCAGATAGACATATACGATGTCGGGCAAGGTGATGCAAAGCACGAGCGGCCAAAGCATCTTCTTCAAGCCGAACTTCGAGACGAGCCAACCGCCTACGATGCCGCCGCCAAGCAGTCCGATGACTCCCAGAGTGCCATAGACAAAGCCGTACTGAACATCCGTCAGCGCCAGTCCGCCCTCAGCAATCGTGCGCTTCAGGAAGAGGGGCACAATCTTCGTCAGCAGTCCCTCTGGCAAGCGGAAAAGCAGGATGAAGAGCAGAGCCGTGATGAGGTGCGGCTTGGTGAAGAAGACTCTGAAAGTTGCCTTGAAGTCTTCTATAACTGAAGAGTGAAGACTGCTGGATGAAGACTCAGAGCTACTATCGCTCGCCAAGTTACTATCACTTTTCGTTTTTAACTTTTCACTTTTCACTTTCCCCTCGGGGTTCGGCAATGCTTTCCAATGATATGCCGCCAGCATCAGCATCAGGCCGGCAACGGCGAGGAAGGTGATGCTCCACGACAATGGAATGCTCATCTCGCTCTTCTGCAAAAGGCCGGCCAGCATGACCAGTCCGCCCTGCCCCAGCACCATTCCTATGCGATAGAAGGTGTTGCGGAGGCCGACATAGAGTTCCTGGTCTTTATTCGTGAGGCCGAGGATGTAGAAGCCGTCGGCACAGATGTCGTGAGTGGCACTGCTGAAGGCAATCAGCATGAAGAGTGCAAGCGAGCATTGCAGCCAAAAAGCGGTGGGCAGGGTGAAGGCAAGCAAAGCGAGCGATGCGCCGATGAGCAACTGCATGGCAAGAATCCACCAGCGCTTTGTCTTGATGCCGTCCACGATAGGGCTCCAAAGGGGCTTTATCACCCAGGGCAGCCCGAGCCAACCTGTATAAAGCGTAATCTGCGTGTCTGTCAAGCCCATCTCCTGATAAAGGACAAGCGACATCAGCATCACTGCTGCAAAGGGCAACGACTCTCCAAGATAGAGCGTCGGAATCCACGAAAGAGGCTTATTCATTTAAGGATTTTAGGATTTAAGGATTTAAGGATTTGAGGATTTGAGGATTTCTGCCCCTTTGAGCTGAATTCCTCGGACTGCAATTATTCGTCATCTTGCATTGTGCATGATGTTGAAGCCTGCGAGGCGGTCGTAGCGGGAACCTTGCTGGCGGTAATAGACCAGGACTTCGTATTCGTTCTCGGTCTCGAAGAAACTGCCCATTGTCCTTCGTGTCAGCCCATCCTTCTGGATGAACTCGTAGCTGTAGTAGCCTTGCTTCAGGAGGATGGCTGCATGATACTGCTTATGGACTTCGTCGTATTCCATCTTGCAGTCGGGATTGAAGGTCTGCCCTGCCCACCAACCGCTCACATACACATCGCCGCCCTCCAGCCTGGGGGTCTGCAGGAAGAAGTGTACGACCACATATTCTGCTGTTGTCCAATCATCATAATTGTCCGAACTCCTGACCACATAGACTCCGTTCTGGTCCTCGAAATAGGTATATGAGTGGTCGATTTGAGCGGCGAAGAGTGTGGCATGATAGTATGGCTCGAACCAGTCGATGCGGTCCACTCCTGCATTAGTTCTGTGCACATCGAGGATTTCGAAACGATGATACTCGTTGCCGGCAGGGAAGATGAGGTTGCGGTTGTGTGTGAACTCTATGCCGTTGGCCTTGAGGATGTTGGGAACGAGGTTTTCCACTCTGCTCTCCCAACGACGATTCTGCATGACGATGACCTTCAACTCTCGCTGAGGGTCATAGACCTGGAGGCTGCCGTAGCCGATGGAGAGCGTCATCTGATGGTGGCTGCTGTTGAAATCCACATCGGTGTTGCTGCTCAGTTGGGCCACGATGCCCATCTCTCTTTCATAGATACAGAAGCGGGCCTCGAGGACGGGCTCATCCTTTTCGTTCTCCTCATAGATTTGGACGCGATAGTTGCCGCTCAGGCGAAGGCGGACCTCCTTGCTGGGAATGCGGAGCCGATAGTGGGTATAGATTTGAGTGGTGTTGAAGCTCTTCTCATAGTCCTCGATGAGCTGGTCGTTCAAGCCTTCCAGAAAGTCGCTCTCGAAGATGTCGTCGGTGGGCTGCCAATCCCAGTTACAATGGTCGATGTGGTAGCGATAGCGTTTATAGTCGTGGCTCATCTCGTCCCACTCTATGCTGAGGCTCTGACGGCCTCTCAATTGCAGGAAAGGCGGCAGCGTCGGGTCGTCGTCAACAGTGAGGGTGAGTGTCTTGATGTTGCTGTTGAAGACTTGCTGAACCTGGGCTTTTGAAGACAACGGACAACTGACAATGGTCAACAGAAGAACGAGGATGCGGAGGATGCTGCTTTCGTTGTTATCGGGCTTGCTCTCCCCTTTCAGGACAGGCAGTTGCCAATGATATTTGACAGCCAGGATGCGAATCAGGATGACGCTGAAAGCACTCAGCAAGGCGCTGATTTCCACGCTCAATCCGAGCTCTATGCAGGTAACATAAGCCAGTCCTCCTGCCACACAGGCAAGGGCATAGATCTCGCTCCTGAAGATGAGCGGAACATCGTTCATCAGGACATCACGAATGATGCCGCCTCCTGCTCCTGTCACCGCTCCCATAGTGATGGCCACCCAATAGGGATGACCGAAGGTGAGCGCTTTCTCGAGACCTACTACATTGAAGAGGGCAAGACCGATGGTGTCGAAGATGAACCATGTGTAGTTGTGGTGGATGATATACTTGCCGAACATGCCTACTGCCAGCACAGCAAGGGCACAGCAGACAAAGTAGCTGCCGTTGGTCATCCAAAAGGGGTTGACACCAAGCATGAGGTCGCGAATCGTCCCACCCCCTATGGCTGTGGCCATACCCACAATCCAAGCGCCGAAGATGTCGAACTGCTTGGTCGAGGACAGCCGGACACCCGAGATGGCAAAGGCGAAAGTGCCTATGAACTCGATGATGACGAAAGTGACAGGCAACCGCAAAGTGTCGCCCATGTCCTGCAAAAGGTTAAAAATTGAAAAGTTGAAAAGGCAAAACATATTCTTATAAACTCTTTAACTCTTTAACCTTTTAATTTTTTCAACCTTTCATTTTCAATCTTCCACCAGACCCACTTTTGTCCATTCATCGAGGAGTGCCTGCGCATCCTTCTTGGCTGTTTCGGCATCCACCTCATACTCCTTGCAAAGCAGGGAAGCCATCGTATCGGCTGTGAAGTCCTTATCGATGATGTTCTTCCAAAGGAAGGTTGCCGATTCGTTCAGGCTGATGACCTTGTTGAAGTCGATGTTCGCGATGCCATAAGCCACAATAATGTTCTCGCCACAAACCTGGCGGAGCTCAAATCCTTTCTTAATCTTCATCTTATTGCGTTATAAATAAAAAGTAAATACTTCCTTATCGGCCTCAGTTTTCGCCACAATATGATGCGACGGACAAGCTTTGGGTCGTCGGCTGGAATGATGCGGTTCGGACGAATATACTGTGTCACAACTCCGCACACATCCTGCTCCAGGCATCGCTCCACACCTTTCACATTGCCGTCGCCTTGCAGGACAAGATTGTCGCCACTCTTCTCGATGATGCGATGAAGCACATAATGCCCTGGAGCTATCTGTGCCAGGACTGCATCGCCCACATTATAGCTGTCGCGTTTCTCGAGGAAAACCCTGTCGCGGGTGTGCTCGATAAAGGGGCGCATGCTGTAGCCCTTGACGAAGATGGCATATGGTTTGTCCTCTTTCAGCATCTGCGAGACTTCCCCCAGCCATGCATCGTTAGGCAGTTCCTTGCGAACCTGGCCCGAAGCCACTCCATTGCGCTTCCGATAACGCCTTCTGACAGGAGTCATCAGGATGCTTGTCAGCCGCTTTATTATCGATTTAAGTGAGCTCATATTAACTTAGAGTTTCTCCTTTAAGGGAGCATGGGAGGAGCCTTCTCCCGTAATCGTATCGTGGCAAAGGATTGCAGCTTCCGCATTTGGGAGGCAGCCCAACTCGTACATACCAACTATGCGGATGAGCTCGCTGATGCCGTCGCACACACCTTTATAGACGCGCTCGTCCCACTTCATATTGCTCATGGCAGGGAGCAGGTTGCAGAAAGCCTCGATGGTGCTGTATTTGCGAATCGTGTTCTCCGGCCTTTGCTGGATGCGGACAAGGCCGCCCACGGGAGCCTCGATGTTGCGATAGCACGCTGTCTTGCCGCTCCAGGGACTGCCATACACGATGGCTTGCCCGTTGATGACGCGAACCACAGGATTGTCGTCGTTCATGAGGTCGCAACCAGGGATGTTGTCGTACCAAAGACGCGTGTGTGTACTTTTGCCAGTGCCGCTGGGAGCGGTCATGAGATAGCCCTTTCCCTCATGGCGAATCACGGAGGCATGCATCAGCATCGTCCCCATGCAAGCTGTCGAGAAAGCGTAAGCCATCATCAGCGCATTGTTCAAGCCATAGTTCCGCTGCACCCATGTCTCTCCGAAAAGCGAGACCTGGCAGACAGAAAAGTCGGCATTGGTGCGCATCCGGCTGCAAAGGACATTCCTGATGTCGTGGACAGAATACCCGTAGCCGCCATTGGACAAACGGTAAACGCCGTGGTCGCAGCCCCCGCAATCGAACACACCTACCTCTTCGCCATCTTCTTCCCAATCGAGATGGTCGTCAACCATCATTGAGAAGACCACTTCATCCGGCTTCTCTTCCAGTCGGAATGGTGCAAACGAAGGGATGAGCCTTTCGTCGTTTCCCTCATCAACAAAGGTGATGGCCAGCGAATGTCCGCCGACCTTATAGTAACATGTCCGTTCCATCATTTCTTATTGTCTTTCTTCTTAGGCTTCTCGATTTCCACAAGCTCCTGCTCCACATATTCTTCCGTTTTGAAGCGGAACTGCCCCTGGTCCACCAGCACCATTCTCAAGTCTTTACGATTGACATAGCGTTTGTGCAGGGAGAGGTACTGGCGCTCCATCTTCTTCCTTTTCGTCCCGAAAAAGACACTGGGCACATAGGGACCGCCCTTGTAGTTTTGCTCCAGGTAGCGTTGCAGCTGGAAGGAATAGAGCTGCCGGTCCATCAGGAAATTCGTCTTCTTCTCGAGCGTGACACTGTCCACCTGCATCATATCGGTGATAAAGACCATCGAATCGACCAGCGAGATGCCCACGCCAATCATATAGACAGGCTTCTGCCCCACCCTTCTCGTTTTGGCATCGAGGGGCATCGAGGCTACCAAAAGAAGGCCTATGAAAACTATAAACTTCGTTATCTTCATGAAGAAATTATAATATCGGGTGCAAAGGTACGAAGAATAAATGGAAAATGAGGGGTGAACAATGAAAAAAAATCTTAACGGCAACGGAAAGGGAACATTTGTCACACTTTGCCTGCACCATGTAACACCATGATTCCCTGCAAGATGAGTGGCGGATTTCAGGTCGGCAGGCGGGGGCGGAAAACGCCGCCTGCGGAATTGGGCAACGCCGCAGCCGGGGATTGCCATCGCCGCAGCCGGAGATTGCCATCGCCGCAGCCGGCGTTTCAAGGCCTGGCTTTCAGGCTGTCCGGACTGCCTTCGCTCCACATGATTTTTGCACTTTTTTTGCAGCAATCCGTCGAAAAGTAAAAAGAATTCACTACCTTTGCAGCGGATTTTGCCCGATAAAGATATGAGAACCCTACTGCTCCTTGCTCTGCTATGCGTCCTTTCCATGCAAAAGGCGATGGCTGAAGGCGACCTGACACACGAGGTGGCCGCCGACACTATGCGATGGCCTGCACCGCAGCCCGATGCAGACTGGAGGCTGGAGCTCCTGCCCCACAACAATGCGAACCGAAATGTCTATGTCTATAAGGACAAGCTCTACGACGCTCTGTTCACGAGGACGCTTGGCTGGAACGGCGGCGACGGGGTGCAAACCGTAGCCCTGCCCGACGGAAATGTCTTCTGGAGCTTCAACGACAGCTTCTACGGCAAAGTAACAGGAGCAACGACTCGTATCCGGCAGTCGTGCAGCTTCCCCCGCAACTCCATCATGGTGCAGATCCCTGGCGACGACGGGCTGCCTGGCACCAAGAGCTCCGACCTCAAATGGCTGGCCGATTGGGTGCAGCGCTCCAATTCGTCGGCTAGCGGCTATTACCATGCACGCACACACCTTCGTCATCCTAAAGGAGAGAAGACGGAAGCTCAGATCAAGAACGGCGAGATAGACCAGACATACCTCTATTGGGCGGGCGACGGCACAGTGGTGGACGGCCAGCTGCAAGTGCTTTGGGCTGGCGTCTATAACGGCTCGGAGAACCTGATGCAAAGCGACAACAAGGCTCTGGCCATCTATTCGCTCGAGGGTACACCCGGCAGCTCAACTTACCTCAAGCTCTTGAGCGTAGATCACAATTTCTTCGAGCAAGACCCGATTGGCTATGGCGGTACACTTTGGGAGGACGAGGACGGCCACACATACCTCTATGCTTGCTACCAGTACAAGAAGAAGGCCGATGACGCAATCAACACCTCTTCGCCCGTTGTGGCCCGCTCGCAAACGCACGACCTTCGCTCGCCTTGGGAATACTATGTGGCCAACGCGAACGGGACTTTCCAATGGCAAAGCTCCTACCCCACAGATGCGGAGGTCAGGCGCTCGGCCATCAGTTCGCGCAGTGTCTCGACAGCATGGGTCTTCAAGGAGGGCGACTGGTACTACATGACAGGGCAGGGCTTCCCCTTCGGAAAGCAGGTCTATATCATGCGAAGCCGCAATCCATGGGGACCGTTTGAGGAATGCCACCAGCTATGGACGATGCCGTATGTGCTCGACAAGCTGGGAACGCGCACTTACCAGCATTTCTATATGCCGCACCTGCATCAGTCGCTCTCCAGAGAGGGCGAGCTGGTCTTCTCCACCAATACGGATTGCAAGGACTTCTGGGACAACTTCAATGCGAAAGGTTCGGCCGATTTCTACCGCCCCTACTTCTTCCGCGTCTATAACTGGAAAGCAATATTCGACGATTGAACATTGACCATTGAAATATGAAGCCTACCAAATATCTTCTCCTCTGTTGTCTGTTGACAGTTGTCTGTTGTCTTGTAAGTTCCTGCTACAAGCTCATCTCCACTTTTGCTCCGAGTGAGGTGGAGCCCGGGCAGACCTTTGAGGTCAGTTTTACAGTTGTTGACGACGGCTCCGACCCCCAGAACTTCGTGACAGACTGGAGCTATGCAGGGGTGCGTGTGCCGAAAGGCTGGTCGGTAACTGTTCCTGCAGGCGCTCACCAGCAATTTGCCGAGGACTGGGTTTACTATCAGGACGGCTCAAAAGTCAACAGCGCCCACGATATGGAGTATAGCGAAAAACTCTCGCAATTCTACAATTCCGCTTGCCCCAGAACGGGCTACAGCTGGACGGCTTTCAAGAGCGTCACAAAGATTCCGAAGAACATCTCAGCATGTTGGCGGAATGGCTGCGACAGCATTCGCGTCACATTCCTCGTCACCGTTCCCGAAGACGCGAAACCCGGCACCTACAAGATTGATTTCATGGGCGGCGACGAGGAAGCCGACGAAGGGCTCGACAAATACAGCAAATACACCGATGCCAAGGGCTCACGACTGTTTCATGCAGGCACAGCAAACGGCTCGTTTGTTGAGAATCGCAACGCCTCTTTGGCTCGCACGATTATAGTGACGGAAGCAACACGCCTCGCCCCCACCTTCTCCAATAGACAGGGAGCCAAGCCGTTCGATTTGAGTGGACGCCCCGCTACAAAGAACAGCAAAATTGTCATCCGGAACGGGAAGAAAATTATCTATGATTCCAAATAAGCCATTGTTGTCCGGAGGATTCAGCCTGAAAGGTTAATGGAATCGAGGCCAGGCTTTCCGACATGTCGACAGACCTATTTCAATTGCACGGCGCGGATAGTAAACCCCTTGTAGCGATCTCCATCATCATACCTCCAGTTAGAAGAATCAAATTCCAGGTAGCTTCCACATTCCGTATAGTTCTCATCTCCATACGAACCGCTCCAGTAGTACCCTTCTTCTTCCGCATCTATGAGATCGCTTCCATCGCGGTAGCCGGCGGCAGGAAGGAAGATCTGACCTCCATTCGGGCCGGTCACAAGAATACCGTTCACACCGTTCAGCTGAGTCCACTCTCTGGAGCATTTTTCGACAAGCTCTCTTTGTAGGGAGGTGCTCGGCATCTGCCAACCGTTGTTGCCCCAATTAACGACTGCGGCATCATATTCCGTACCGTCAACCCCCACATACCATGGGCCCGGGTCATTGCCAACTATGGTATAAGAATACGTATTATGATCATAATAGGCGTACGTATCTCTGGTATACACACTTTTGGGTGCCGTCTCGCCCCAAGCATAGTAATTGCCATATTCCAGAGGGCTGCTCGCACCGATGTTGCAACAAGCCCAATTGCTCCATTCCAAGCCGAGGTCGATGACATGGGGATGGTTGTTATCGGGACACGCCTTAAATGTTTTATCTAAAACATTCACCTGACATGCAGCCTTCTTGCCACTGCCGTCTGTGGCAATGCAGGTAATGGTGGCCGTGCCCTTTTTTATGGCTGTCACAAAGCCGTCTTTGCTGACGGTTGCCACGGCTCTGTTGTTGCTATCCCATAACAGGGTCTTGTAAGTAGCGTTCTCCGGCAAGACAGTAGCTGTGAGCATCTGTGTGTCATCTATGGACATACTAAGCGATGTATTGTTCAGCACAATTTCGGTGACAAGTTTCGGAGCCTTCTGATACACAACCGGACGGATGCTGAAGCCAAATTGGCGACCGCTGAAGAGATTGTTGAAGCCGCTCGAAATGAAGTGCATGATTTCCGCGGTGTTGGAGTTGTTCGTATTGAGAGAACTCGTACAATAGAAGCCCATTGAGCCGCCGCTGGTGACACCTATGCCGTTGCAGAAACCAGCAGCAGGCAGGAAAATAGAATTACCGTTCTTGCCTGTAACCCTTAAGCCATTGACACCGTTCTGCGTAGTCCATACGGTCGTCGTATAGCTACTGTTGGCCAGTTCTTCTATTTGAGCTTTGCTTGGTATCCGCCAGCCCTCGCCAAAGTTAGCCGTCGCGGCATCGTCCTCGGACTGAAGCTCTGTCAGGCCGCCATCGTTGTTATACTTGTTGAATGTCTTACCATCCTCAGTGTCAAAGTAAGTGTCCCACGCATAGCGCTGCTTCGGCTGCGTCTCGCCCCAGGCAAAGTGCTCGCCGAAATCCTCGGGACTGCTTGCACCCACATTGCATGTCGCCCACAAAGTCCCGCTGGGCAGGCCAAGGTCAACATACCCGTCAACGAACGTGACGAGTTCAACTTGCGAGACATCATATTCCGCATATTGTTTGTCTGTCAACTTGACCAACATCTTCTGTGCATTCAATGCCTGCACACCAACCAGCATTAGCGACAATGCCGCCAAAAGGTTTCTTACTTTCATAGTATTTCGTTATTTCTTTAATAGTTATTCATTATTAGTTTTATTACTTTACTGCTTTATTATGATAAATGATACCAGCTACAGACGCTTTGCCAGCAGGACATAATCTGCGGCATTGACTTTCCCGTCTTCATTGATATCTGCAGCCCAACGAACAGCCGAATCATCGGGCAGGTTAACTATGATGAGACGCATCAATTCCAGATCCAAGGCATCGACCTTGCCGTCGTCGTTGATGTCACCTCGATGGTAGTTCTGCCTTGCATATTCTGCATCAGTGAGCGGCACAATGCGATAGAAATCCTGCCAGTCTGGCGACTGCTGATACTTCTCGAGGGTTTCCTTCGGGACATGCAAGGTGCAACGCTTCTGGTCGGAAAGCGTGAAGGCTCCCTGCTCAGCAACCGGTGGCTCGGAAGCAAACAGGTACAGATTCTTCAACGAAGGGAGATGCTCGAGCGCTCCCTGACAGACAGTACGAATGCGATGCGGCAGAATCAGCGAAGAAAGGGAAGCACAGCAATAGAACGAAAGCGTATCGACCTTCTTTGAAGAACGAGGCAAAGCTATCGACTGGAGGGATGTACACCCCGTGAAAGCAGAACTTCCAATGACCAGAAGATTGTCGGAAGCAGATACTTGGCGCAGTTTCGTACATCCAATGAAGGCGCATGCACTGAAAGCACGGACGGTAGATGGAAACTTAACGGATGTCAGCTCCTCCTGATAAGCGAAAGCATTCTCGTCGACAGAACGGACATTGTAGGTCTGACCTTTATAAGTTATCTGCTCAGGGATAACAATATCGCCGACATACCATCCATCAATGCGCTCCCATTCCTGATGAGTGACAGCAGCCAAAGAACCGATAATCTCGTAGCAAATGCCATCTATCTCCACGACAAATGCGTGGACAAAGGACAAATTGCAGAAAGTAAGGAGCAAATATATAAGGTATCTTCTCATTTAAAAATCATAATACATTTCGTAAACAGCTTCAAGTTGAGGATACATCCAGCGAGCCAGGCGCAAGCCTCCCGCTTCATTCAGGTGCAAACCATCGCGGAAGAACTTTCGGTTCGACGCACCTATCTCCGTCATGGGCGTCAGGCCTGAATAGCTGTAAGCATCCAGAACTATAAGGGAATAGTAGGCAGCCACCTCTCGAATGGCGTTGACATATTCGCGGAAAGTCTTGCCCGTCGTGGCATTTGTTCCCTCTGTAATCGTATTGTCAGAGTTAATGATATACTCCTTCTGATCAATCTCCGTGCCATGATGTATAGGCAGCATGACGACGACAGGAATATCGGGATAACGAGTCTTCAGCCCCTTGAAGAGACGGTGGAGCCCAGCATAGAATGTGTATTTGCTGCTTTTCGTCCCGTCGCTAAACTCTCCGAAGGCAGCCGTTGTGGTATGACCAAAGTCGTTGGTACCGCCAAAGACAATGACCATATCAAGGTTCCTGGCCATACTGCTGTATCGCCTCTCAAAAGCATTCGTGTCGCTGGAACTGCTTTTTGCCATGTGAGTGGCAGAAACCCCATAGTTGACAGCCGTACATCCTGTCAAGCTGGCATACGAATTGACATACTCGGCAAACTGCGTAATGCTGTCGCCAAGGAAGCCAATTCTCTTTCCCTTCCAATGCGATTCGCGTACTTGTGCCACATAGACCGTGTCCTTGGGCGTTGCAAAATAGGTGGCATCCACCTCAGCAACATCCCGAACGACAACCGAATCTATCTCAACCACAGGAACAGCACGAGGCAATTCCGTCTGCCGATAGAGGATAGTGGCATATTGCTGTGCCCAAAGAATTGGGCACAGCATAAGAATCAGGCAGGACAATATGGAGTGTTTCATGTCGCTTTATTTCTTTACCAAAGCGGCATCGTCGACGAGGATGTCCTGAGCCTCATATTGCTTGTCTTTGTTGCTCTTTGGATTCATAACAAGGAGACAAACCTTAGTTTCCGCTGTCAGCGTAAATTCGTTCTCAATATAAGTCCACTCATTATTATTGATGTCGAAGAATGCACTATTGTATTTATATGAATCCACGCTGCCGTCGGCCTTTATGGGCACATAGCCGATGCGAGTCTGAGCATATGAGGCCGACGCTGCTTTAGCATAGAAGGAGAAGACATAGGTTCCTGCGGCAAGAGTAATTTCCTGAGTGGCAAGACGCATATTTGTGTCTGGATTTGCTTTAATAAGGCAAGAAAAGGTTCCTTGGTCGTGAGAGTCCTGGAATTGCTCTACGGTTGCACTGCTTGCAGAGCTTACCGACTTCCATCCAAGAGGCTCTGAGGCACTCACCCACTCCTCGAAATTACCATTGACAAGTTCGTTTACCTCTTCGCCACCAGGGCCAGGAGTGGGAGGCGTATCGTCGCCATTACCACCCTGTCCGTTATCGGACTGAGTCTTTCCATTTATACTATATACATGTGCAGTACCCTTGCTCGTTTCGGGAGTGTTGCCCTTAAAATAGACAACCTTTCCATATACAACCACCTCATCACCTGGTTTGATATCATTTATGTCAGTGAATTTCTTGTTCTCAAGACCTAAAACCTGATATGCAAGGAACTCCGCATTCTCGTAATTCTTGTCTATCATGGTAAAGGTCATGTCGCCATACTGTTCAAACTTACTTTGATTTGTAGTATTGGCCTTAACAATGCCCTTAACATATACTTCCTGGGGGGAAGCAACGTCAGAGCCTAAACTTATTACAAAGTTTATTGCTCCAGCGACATTATAGGGATTATCTAATGTTCCGTTGCCTTGAGGAGTTGCAGATTCTCCTTCTCCTGTATTGTCCCCGCTACTACTGCCTCCCTCTGGATCTACGCCAAAGGATTGGCCATTGATTTGAGCCCATGAGGTACTCTTCATGCCCTGCACACCGAAGTATTTCTCCAAAGAGCCATACAACAGGACTTCCTGCTTTAAATAATCAGGATGAGCCGAGAGTTCTAATGCGTCGCGAATCGCTCCAGTAGGAAGCTGAACTGGGAATGCATTGTCCGGGTTAGTCTCATCGGGCGAATCTGCCAATAGTATTTCTGTTTCTGCATTAGACGGAACTGCAAATGTTGCACCAGAAGCCAAAGTCATTCCATCAACATATCCTACAATATATCCCTTCACATAGTTGTTTCCGCTGGCATTCTTAGCTTGAGCAACGGAAAGCGGACTCTGCTTTGAGGAACCAGATGTACTTGAACCGCCACCATTGTCACCACTGCCTTGGCTGCCATTACCATTCCTTAACTTGACGGCCTTTATTTCCCATGAAGGCGCACTACTATCCGTGCTGATGTACTTGAAAGCAAGCAGAATCTTCTTGCCGTCAAAAGCAGAAGCATTGAATGTATCGTCCTGGAAAGTCCAGCTTGTGCCTGCCGGACGCTTGTCTGCTGTAAGGAGCTGCCAATTGTTGGCCCCGCTTGCGTCACCACTCAGACAGGCAAGCACTTGGCACTGCGAATCCACACTACTGCCAGTTGCAATCTTGTTGACTGCCTCGTTGAGGACAATCTGGGTATTCGTGCTATTTGTCAAGTCAATCTCCGGAGATATCAGCCATCCTTCAGCAGCTTTGCAGCCATTGTCAATAAAGCCGCTTGCTACTTGACCATATTGTGAGCTATTGGTCCAGACTTCAGGACCACTTACACTATTGATGGTCCAAGAGCCTTGCCCCTTAGTAAAGTCAATCAGTGTTGATTCTCCTGATGAAGATCCGCCACCATTCTCAAGAACTACAACTGTGGGGTTCTCAACTTCAGGGGTAACGTTATCGTTCTTAACATATTTCTTGAGTTTACCTGTTACCTTCACCTTCATACCAATTTCGAAAGCGGCCACTCCTTCAGGTAATGAAGCAGCAAATGCCTCGATAACCTTACCGCCATCAGGAGTGTCAGCCATCCAGAAGCATGGCTTGCCACTAATAGCGAAGACATCAGTAATGTAACCTGTTACCACATAGGTTTGGCTTGTAGCCCCACCATTGCTCAAGGCATTGATAATATCCAGAGCTTCCTTGCAAGTCGCAGAAATGCCTACTACTTCTGATGAGCCACCGCCGTTGCTGCTCTTGTCAGGCAGATTGAATGGAGCGGGAACGTCAACACAGCTACTGAAAGCTAAAGCCGTCAGCAACATGAGTGCAAATGTTTTTAAAGTCTTTTTCATAATGCTATATGTGTTATTGTTTGTTTTCTTATTTATTTAGTCCAAGCCAAATCGCTTTGGGTACGGGCAAGTATCTGCCATGTGCCACGATAGATGGTAGCGATGCCATAGAGTTCAACGGCTTCGGTGGGAACAGTGATACCCTTGAAGACTGCATATGTGCTGGTGCGAAGCACGCACTTACTGCCTGCGTTGCCTCCTGAAAGGGTACGGTTAACGCAATTGCTGACGAGACTTACAGAGCCGTCGTCGGGAGCGATAACAGGAGTGCCTTCCCTGCTGATAGTCACGCCACTCAGACGCACCACTCTACCCGATTGCTGAGCCATCGTCTTGTTTGGATCGAAGTCAAGAGTATCTACCTTCATCGAGCCAAAAGCTGCAGCCTCTGATGTATTATCCATAATGAGGCGGACATGCTGCTTCCATTCTGGGAGTTCCATGCGCCCCAGGCTTCCATTATAAAGGCCTCCTATCTGTGCCATATTGCCATAGCCGCCAATATAGAGGTTCTTGAGGCTGATGAGGAGCTTCTGGCCGACAGGCATGAATGCACCTTGGTCGGAACCATTGATGCCTATGATGATGCCGCCGGTCTCGTCCTGAACGGATACTTGCTTATAGAGGTTATCGCCATAGTCGTTACCGTTGACCACGCAGCGCAGCCAAAGGTCGTCTGTTATCTGCTTGTAGCTGTCGCTGCTGATGACGCTGGCATAAGTGCTCTGCAATTCTGCAATGGTAACTGCGGTGCCAGCCTGCAGGTCGTTATTGCCATAAGGAATGCCCTCGGGAATGTCCCAATTCCCGTCTTGACAGGAGGCCAAAGCGAAGGCTCCTGCCAAAAGGGCTATGATGAATGATTGCTTTTTCATTGCTTCCTATTATTATATATAATGTATAGTTGATGTCGCTTTTAGAATCTGTAGTTCACGTTAAGCAAGAAGTTGAAGCCCTGAGCATAGAAGCGCTTGGCATTCTTCTCGAAGTTATAGGTACGAGGCTTCGTAGTGACTTCCGTGCCTGCGTTTTCTGTTTCTGTGACGCTGTAGTTGCTTCTGCTCTGCTCATAACCGCCGGTTGTGATGTTGCGACGGTGAGTCAGGTTGCAGAGCTGCAGATTGACGCTAAGGGGATGATGGAAGACAAAGAACTGACGGCCAATGCTTGCATCGAGCATAAAGCCTCCATTGCCCTTTGCCTGAGCTGGTACATCATATTCTCCTGCATGATAGCGGCCTGCATTCTTGAGATTGTTCTCGTAGCGCATGTTCGTGCTGTAGGAGAGATAGATGCGGTCGTAATAATTGCCTGTCACATTGAGGAACCAACGCTTGATGCGATAGTTCACCCCGAGACTTGCTGCAGCCAAAGGCGTTCCGCTTTGACGCATTCCCTTGTTGTGGCAGATTTCCTCGTTTATCTTGCCGGTGGTACTGCTCATCCAGTTGACCTGTGTATCTGCGATATACTTGGCTTCGCTATAAGTACCTAATGCAAGAATGTCGAGACTGCTGGTAATCTTGAACTTCAAACCGAGTTCCACGCCATAGTATTCCCTTTTCACACCTGTAAGGCTATTGTATGAGAAGCTGTTGATGTCGTCGTTGTAGTATTGCTGCCACTCGTTTCCGTCGTTGATGCGATAGTAGTATCCATTCAGGTTAAGGCGGAACCACTTGTTATTGATGGCATAGCCAAGTTCAGCACTCAGCACCTTCTCATTCTCGAGGTTCTGGGCATAATCATTGTTCATCTCGGGACACATGAAAGCGACAGATGCTCCAGGAGCTCTGAGTTCATACCCCAAGCCTGCTGTAACAGCATGACCTTTGCCGAGATTGACGGTAGAACCCAACTTCAAGCCACCATCGAGGAAGTGTGCTATGCCGCTCTTGCCATAGCTGTTGTCCTGGAAGAGACCGTTACGCATGAAGCCTTCACGCCACATCCTGCGTCCACCTATCTTGCCGGTAATAAAGCTATGCATGATGTCGCGGTCCATTGTGAAGCTCGTCCAGAGCTTGACATCCTGGTTCCACAGGTCATAGTCATAACCGTAGCGGTCGCCTTCGATGAGTTTCTGATAACCGTGATTCACATCATACATCGCTTCGGTCGAAGTCTCTTGATAGTCGCCCACCAGATAGGTGTTGGTATTGTGGAAGTACTGACCGCCCAAAAGGTCATCGATAGTCCTGTAGTGCGAACCGCGATTGCTGAGCATCTGTACGCCAACACTCCACTTGGCTCCCGGCCTTATGTTCCACTCGTAAGTGCTTGCCAGATTAGTCATCAAGTGGTTGTTGTGGCGGGCCTCAATCCAATAAATAGCGTCTGCGCCGATCTTGTTGAGCTGGGTGTTGGCGAAGTAGAGCTCGTCGAAGTTAATCTGGCGATAGGACTCGTCCTGCCAATTGTCGTAAGCCGCCCAAAAAGCTGCGTTGTCGTAGTTGTAGTCGCCTTCTCTTCCCCATACATCATAATTATATGATGGGAAGCGCTTCCAATAATCGGGATGCGGATTGGTACCGCTGTAATTGAGCTTTGTGCTCTTGTACTTGGCGAACTTCAGGAAGGCGCTCGTCGTGAGCTTCATGTTGTCCTTTATGTTATAGTCCCAAGTCAAGAGGACGCTTGGCTCAAAGTTGTTGACGACGCGACTGGCCCTCTTCTTGCCGCCCTGATAGCCCCAATAGGGGTTATAAAGGTAGTCGTTGGCGAGCCAATTAGCTTCGTCGGTACTTGCGCCGGCTGTGGCTCTTTCCGTTGGACTACCCCATGTTGCGAGGTTCAGGGAGTGCTTCTCGTTGATAACCTTTTGAACAGCCATGAAGTAAGCGAGACTGTTGTAGAATGTGCCCTTGATGGATGCAGTCTGCATGTTTGCCCAGCGATAGCCGATTGTGCCGAAGAAAGCCCAACCGTCTTTGCTGAGACCTGAGCCATAGGAGTACATGCCACGAAGGGTATAGTTGCGATTGGCTCCGGAAAGCGTAACTTTGTGTCCTGAAGGCATTTGGCTGGCCCTGAAGTTGTAGTTGCTGCTGCCGCCCAGTCCGCTGAAGGAGAAGTTGTTGCCCTCGAAGGGACTCACATCGTCCTTGTTTCGAACGGCATCGTTCATGCCGCCGATGGTGGAATATGTAAAGCGACCGTTCTCTGGATTGTTGACCTGCACGCCATTCATGTAGATGTCGTTATAGGCATTGTCCAATGCACGATACTTGAACCAGATGCCACTCCATGTCCAACTGATCTGGCTGGTATAGACGTTGGTGGAGGAATTGATGTGAATGACGTCTGATGTCATGTCATCGTTCTCGCCGAGCTGCGATTCCGTGAAAGTGAAATTACTGTCGTCGGTCAGAAATTCTTCTTCCACAGTGCCCAGCGAATCCACGTCGGCCGTCTCCACGGTCTGAGCGTGGCTCAAAGGCGCAGCCATAAAGGCTAACGCCACAAGCAGATGTTTCATTTTCATTACGCGTATACTTATTAGAATTTATTTATTATGCTGCAAACTTATAAAAAATTATGCTAACTTCTTCAAGTAACAGCATATTTTTTTCGTTAAAAGAGTTTTCTTCATAAAAAAGCATTAACTTTGCAATTGAAATAAACGATTACCGAAATGAAACAAACATTTTTAGCTTTCATCACAGCACTCCTTGTGTGTGCTGCCTACTCAAATGCCCAGGATCGTAAGCTGATGGTTCATGCTGTTGGCTTCTACAATCTGGAGAATCTCTTCGACACTTGCCACGACAATCACAAGATTGACTACGACTTCCTGCCCAACGGCTCTTTCCAATGGAACGGGAACAAGTACTCCAATAAGTTGGCGAACATGGCCAAAGCTCTCTGCGATTTAGGGACAGACAAGCTGCCCTACGGAGCAAGCATCATCGGGTGTGTGGAGGTGGAGAACGACAAGGTGCTCGACGACCTCACGGCTCAGCCTTGCATGAAGCAGCGCGGATACAAGTACATCCACTTCGAGGGTCCCGACAAGCGTGGCGTGGACTGTGCCCTTCTCTACAATCCCAAAGCTTTCCATATCACCAAAGCTTTCCACAAGCCCTATGTCTTCGAGCACGGCGACACGGCTCAGAAGACCCGTCCTTTCCTCTGCGTGCAAGGCAAACTGGCTGGCGACAATCTCACGGTCATCGTGTGCCACTTGCCGAGTCGCGGACATGAAAACATCTACCGAGAAGACGGAGGCAAGCAAGTCAGGGCATTGACCGACAGCATCCGCCTGGCCGACCCTTCGCAACACATCATGGTGATGGGCGACATGAACGACGACCCCGACGACAATTCCATGGCGAAATGCCTGGGGGCCAAGAGGAAGATGAAGGATGTGGGCGAAGGCGACTTCTACAACCCGTGGTGGGACATCCTCAGAAGCAAAGGACAAGGCACACTCACCTATCAGGGCGGCTGGAATCTCTTCGACCAGATTGTTTGCTCCAAGAACATGCTCGATGTGGACGGGAAGAAGGAGTACAAGGAACTCACGCTTTACGGATATCACATCTTCAAGCGCGACTACCTCCTTCAGCAAGAGGGCAAGTATAAAGGCTCACCGAAGCGAACTCACGCAGGAGGCGTATGGCTCAACGGCTTCAGCGACCACCTGCCTACAGTCACCTATCTCGTGAAGGCAATGTAAAGCAGACATTGCAAATTTGCAGCAAAGAGGAAAATTATAAATTACGAATTATGAATTCTGAATTAATTGTACTATCTTTGCAGCCGATTTAAAAGTCAACAACCCATAACCAATAAACAATAACCATTAAATCTATGACAAGTTACAAAGAACTCGGCCTGGTGAACACCCGTGAAATGTTCGCAAAGGCAGTTGCTGGCGGCTATGCCATCCCAGCTTTCAACTTCAACACTCTCGAACAGATGCAGGCCATCATTCAGGCTGCAGTAGAGACAAAGTCTCCCGTCATCATGCAGGTCAGCAAGGGCGCACGCAACTATGCTAACGGCACCATCCTCCGCTACATGGCTCAGGGCGCAGTGGAATACGCTAAGGAACTCGGCTGCGAGAATCCTCAGATTGTGCTTCACCTCGACCACGGCGACACATTCGAACTCTGCAAGGACTGCATCGACAACGGTTTCTCCAGCGTCATGATCGACGGCTCTTCTCTCCCCTATGAGGAGAACATCGCCCTGACGAAGAAGGTTGTGGAGTATGCTCACAAGTACGACGTGACCGTCGAGGCTGAGCTGGGCGTACTGGCAGGCGTAGAGGATGAGGTTGCCAGCGAGGTTTCTCATTACACAAAGCCCGAGGAAGTTGTTGACTTCAGCACCCGCAGCGGTTGCGACAGCCTCGCCATCAGCATCGGTACGAGCCACGGCGCCTACAAGTTCACTCCCGAGCAGTGCACCCGCGACCCGAAGACCGGCAGGCTCGTGCCTCCTCCATTGGCCTTCGACATCCTGCACGAGATTGAGAAGAAGCTCCCCGGCTTCCCCATCGTGCTCCACGGCTCTTCTTCTGTTCCTCAGGACGAGGTGGATACCATCAACGCACACGGCGGCAAGCTGCCCGATGCAGTAGGTATTCCCGAAGAGCAGCTCCGCGAGGCCAGCAAGAGCGCTGTCTGCAAGATCAACATCGACAGCGACAGCCGTCTGGCCATGACCGCTGCCATCCGCAAGCACTTCGACGAGAAGCCCGGCGACTTCGATCCCCGCCAGTATCTCAAGCCCGCTCGCGAGAGCATGAAGAAGATGTACATCCACAAGATTGTGGAGGTGCTCGGAAGCAACAATAAACTCTAAGCCCGACGAGGGTTCAAAACGCCGCCTGCGGAAATCACCAACGCCGCACGCGGAAATTGGCATCGCCGCACGCGGAAATTGCAATCCCCGCGTGCGGCGTTTTTTATGCCCCCTACAGGGGTCTGTTTTATGGCACTTCACCCCGCCGGAAATGGGAGCTTGGGCGTATAGTTACCACTATGGAGAAGAAAAAAGGGAGGCTTTGCTGATTATTCATTTTTTTTTCGTAACTTTGCGCACCAAAGTGCGCACAAGACAAATGAGGTTTATCAAGAAGCTCGACATCTACATCATCAAGGAATTCCTGCTACTCTTCGCGGGGACATTCTTCATTTGTCTGTTCATCTTCGTCATGCAGTTCCTGTGGATGTGGATGAACAACCTCATCGGCAAAGGCCTCACAATCGACCTGCTGGCCAAGTTCTTCTGGTATAGCAGCCTGACGGTCATCCCGAGGTCAGTACCTCTTGCCGTACTGCTGGCAAGCCTCATTTCGTTCGGCAACCTCGGCGAGCACTTCGAACTGCTCAGCATGAAGTCCGCAGGCATTCCGCTCATCCGCATCCTCGCACCTCTCATCATCGTCGCAGCACTCATCAGCGGAGCCAGCTTCGTCTTCCAAAACAAGGTAAGCCCTTATGCAGTCCGTGAGCTGTCGCGCCTTGCGTGGAGCATGAAGCAGAAAAGCCCCGAGCTCGAGATACCGGAAGGCGTCTTCTACAGCGAGATACCAGGCTACAACCTCTATGTGGAGCACAAGGACCGCGAGACGGGAATGCTCTACGGAGTGATGATTTACACGAATACGGGCAGCTACAACGACACGCAGATTGTGCTCTCCGACAGCGCACGCCTTCAGAGCACAGCCGACAAGATGCACCTCAAACTCACGCTCTGGGGCGGCGAACGCTTCAGGAACATGGATGCCAATCAAGGCACAATGCTGCGGGCTAACGTGCCATACATGAGGGAGTCGTTCGTTAAGGAAGAGGACATCATCCCCTTCGACGGCAACTTCAACCTAATGGATGCCGACCTCTTCTCGCACAACGCACAAACCAAGAACCTCGGAGAGATAGAGCATGCCATCGACTCCCTTGACCACAAGGCCGACAGCGCACGCCACATGATATATGCCAACATCCTGCAATGGTACATGCGCAAGGCGTTGCCCGTCGGCACGAAGGATTCCCTCGCCATCGTGCAGCAGGCTCAGGAAATGCCGCCCTTCGATTCGCTCTACCTTGCCATGTCCGACGACCAGCGCATCAAGGCCTGGCGAGGAGCAAGGAGCCGAGCCGAGTCGATGCAAGCAGAATGCGAGTTCCGAGCCCTCGAGACAGGTGACCGCAACCTGAACATCCGCAAGCACCGCATCGAATGGTACAAGAAGTTCACGATGAGCCTGGCCTGTCTGCTCTTCTTCTTCATAGGAGCACCGCTCGGAGCCATCATCCGCAAAGGCGGACTCGGCGTGCCGGTCGTGGTGAGCGTCATCATCTTCATCTTCTATTACATCGTCAACCAAGCAGGCGAGAACAATGCCAAAGTAGATGCCTGGACCATCGAAAGCGGCACATGGCTCAGCTCGGCGGTGCTGCTCGGCATAGGCATCTTCCTGACGCACAAGGCGAACAGCGACAGTGTGGTCTTTAACATCGAGGGCTACAAGAACTTCTTCATGAAACTGCTCGGCCTTCGCCCCAGCCGCAAGCTGGACAGGAAGGAGGTCATCATCAACGACCCCGACTATGCCACCCTGCCCCAACGCCTCAACGAGATGTCGGAGTTCTGCATCGCATATCGCCGGACGAAGCATCTGCGGCGCATCCCCAACTACTTCAACCTCTTCTTCCGTCCCGGACAGGACAAGCGCATAGCCCAACTCAGGGACCAGCTCGAGGACATCATCGAGGAGCTCCACAACAGCCGAGACAATGTGTTGATTATGTATATCAACGAATACCCTATCATCAATCCAAGCGCACACACCAGGCCTTTCAACAACAAGCGCCTGAACATGATATTCGGCATCATCTTCCCGCTCGGGCTCCTTGTCTATATGCGCATCTGGCGCTACCGACTGAGGCTTAGGCTCGACCTGCAGAACATACAGAGGATAAACAACCTCATTATTGCAAGACTCAACAAAACCCAACATTACGATATCACATCATAACGTCATAACGAAATCATAATGGACACAGAATTCCCATTAAGCTCCATCGAAGCGGCTCTTGAGGACTTCCGGCAAGGGAAGTTTGTCATCGTCGTGGATGATGAGGACCGCGAGAACGAGGGCGACTTCATCACGGCGGCAGAGATGATTACGCCCGAAAAGGTCAACTTCATGCTGCGCAACGGCAGAGGCGTGCTCTGCGCTCCTATCACGATGAGCCGTGCCGCCGAGCTCGAGCTGGACCATCAAGTGGAGGACAACACCAGCATGCTCGGCACACCGTTCACCATAACCGTGGACCTCTTGGAAGGCTGCACGACGGGTGTCAGCACGCACGACAGGGCGGCGACCATCAAGGCTCTTGCCGACCCCAATCGCAAGCCGTCCGACTTCGGCCGTCCGGGTCACATCAATCCGCTTTATGCTCAGGACAAAGGCGTGCTTCGCCGTGCTGGTCACACGGAAGCGGCAGTCGATTTGGCTCGTCTCGCAGGCCTCAAGCCGGCAGCTGCCCTCATCGAAATCCTCAACGAGGACGGCACGATGGCTCGTATGCCACAGCTCAAGGAGGTGGCCCGCGAGCATGGACTCAAGATTATCAGCATCCGCGACCTCATCGCCTATCGCCTCAAACAGGAATCCCTTGTGGAGAGAGGTGTGGAGGCCGACATGCCGACAGCCGACGGGCACTTCCACATCATTCCTTTCCGCCAGAAGAGCAACGGACTGGAGCATGTCGTCCTTTATAAAGGCGAATGGACAGAGGACGAGCCCGTGCTGGTGCGCATGCACTCGAGCTGCATGACGGGCGACATCTTCGGCAGCCAGCGTTGCGATTGCGGCGAGCAGCTCCACAAGTCGATGCGCATGATTGAGAAGGAAGGCAAAGGCCTCATTGTCTATCTCAGCCAGGAGGGTCGAGGCATCGGGCTGATGAACAAGATAGCCGCCTACAAGCTTCAAGAGCAAGGCGACGACACAGTCGATGCCAACATACACCTCGGCTTCCGTCCCGACGAGCGCGAGTACGGCGTGGGCGCCCAGATACTCCGTGAGATGGGCGTCGGCAAGATTCGCCTCATCACGAACAATCCCGTGAAGCGCGTCGGCCTGGAAAGCTACGGCCTCACCATCGTGGAGAATGTCCCCATCGTGGTCGAGCCCAACGACTACAACCGCCGCTACCTCGAGACAAAGCGGACTCGAATGGGGCACAAGCTGTAAAATTGAAAATTGAAAATTGAAAATTAATAATTACCTAGGAATGCTTAGGAAAACCTAGGGCAGCCTAGAAAAACCTATCGCAATGAAAACAAATCTTTCCGAGAGGCTGCAACGCCTCTCTCCCAGCGCAACGCTTGCCATGAGCCAGCGCAGCAGCGAACTCAAAGCAGAGGGCGTGGATGTGATTAACATGAGTGTGGGCGAACCCGACTTCAACACGCCCGACCACATCAAGGCAGCAGCCATCAAGGCCGTTGAGGACAACTACAGCCGCTACAGCCCCGTGCCCGGTTATCCCGAGCTGAAGAAGGCCATCGTGGCCAAGCTCAAGAACGAGAACGGCCTGGAGTATGCGCCCAGCCAAATCCTCGTGTCGAACGGCGCCAAGCAGAGCGTCTGCAACACCATCATGGCTGTCGTCAACGCCGGCGACGAGGTCATCATCCCCGCTCCCTATTGGGTGAGCTATCCGCAGATGGTGCTCCTGGCAGAAGGCACGCCCGTCTTCGTAGAGGCTACCATCGAGCAGGACTTCAAGATAACGCCCGAGCAACTCGAGGCAGCCATCACACCGAAGACAAAGGCACTCATCCTCTGCTCGCCCAGCAACCCGACAGGCTCCGTCTACAGCAAGAAGGAACTCGAGGCCCTGAAGGACGTGCTCCTCCGTCACGAAGAGGTCATCGTCATAGCCGACGAGATCTACGAGCACATCAACTACATCGGCGAGCATGCCAGCATGGCGCAGTTCCCAGAAATCAAGGAGAGAGTGGTCGTCATCAACGGCGTCAGCAAGGCCTACGCCATGACGGGATGGCGCATCGGCTTCATCGCAGCGCCCGAGTGGATAGTGAAGGGCTGCAACAAGCTGCAGGGACAATACACCAGCGGACCTTGCTCCGTCAGCCAGAAGGCAGCAGAAGCCGCCTTTTCCGGTCCGCAAGAGTGTGTCGAGGACATGCGCCAGGCCTTCGAACGCCGCAAGAACCTCATCGTCCGCCTCGCAAAAGAGATACCAGGCCTCGAGGTCAACAACCCCCAAGGCGCCTTCTATCTCTTCCCGAAATGCAGCAGCTTCTTCGGCAAGAAGGACGGCGACCGCGTCATCTCTAACAGCACCGACCTCGCCATGTACCTGCTCGAAGTGGGACATGTGGCAACCGTAGGCGGCGACGCCTTTGGCTCGCCCGAGTGCTTCCGCATGAGCTACGCCACCAGCGACGAGAACATCACCGAAGCCATGCGCCGCATCAAGGAGACACTCGCCAGGCTGAAATAACAAGCCACCTATACATTATTATATATTATAACATACCGCGCCAGACTTCACCCGACACAGTCATTTGTCGGACGGAGTCTGGCGTTTTCGTTTCCACCGTGCTGAAACGCCCATCAGCACAGAGGTTGACACACGTCATCGCACAAGATGTTCATTGATGGGTCATGATGATTCAATTGAATTATCATGATAAATCAATTGCACATTCATGACCCATCAACGAACGCCGCCTGCGGCGTTTTGCAACCTCCCCAGCGGGAACCGGCCACACAGCATGCCGGCTTTGGCATCGCCGAACACATGAGGCGGAAGGGAAAAGTGCCAAAATACACATTTTATATAATAAATATTGGCGAAAACTTTGTCCGTGTCAATAAAAACCGTACATTTGTAGGAAAATGCGTGCAAAAAGAATAAAAAGTTTAAGGTAAACATAGTATTAACAAACAAAACAAAAAAATGAAAAAACTTTTATTGTTTATGCTCATGGCGGCAGCAGGGCTGCAAGGCTGGGCAGAGGATCCAACTTATCTGACAATTGTAGGCGGAGCAACTAGTTCGGGCTGGACTGACAATGAATGGCATCGAACTGTTGGCAGAATGGTAAGGACTGCTGAAAACACATGGGTTTGGGTAGGTACGCTCAAAAATGACTCTGGAGATAATGGGCGTTTCAAGCTTCCAACCGATTTGACAGGATGGGATCATGGTTACTGGGCACCATCGCAGGATTATGTTATTGGCAGTACAGAGGCAGACCTCTCTACAAGTGGGACTGGCGACAACAAGTTCCGCGTATCAGAAGCAGGTATGTACAGAATTACTGTTTATACAGATAGGTTGAAGATAAAGGCAGAGAAACTGTCTGAGCCCTCAAAAGATGGAGATTATTACCTGCTTGGGAGCGTCGATGCCTTTATGTGGTTTGCCGGTCATGTGACATCTGGCCAAAGTGAGGCAAAAGCTCGTCTTACGGCAAATATAAGTTTTGAAGGAAAGGATTTCTTCCCAATTTCTTCTGACAAGTTTAAATTCAAAGGTGAATTGGATGGCGCAGGTCATACCATAGACTATGCAGTTATCAGCGACCCTTCACCGAGGATAGGTCTTTGCCGCTACCTGGGCCCTGGCGCAAAAATCCATGACCTTATTATGGGTGAACATTGCTCCTTTACAGGACTTGGAAAAACAGGCGGCATAGCTGGTCATGCTCGTGATGGAGGAACTGTGACACTTACCAATGTCATCAACAAGGCAAATGTTACTTCTACAGGAGGTTCATCTGGCAACGAAGGCAATTCTGCTGGTCTTATTGCAGCTGCAACTGATAACACAATAATTATTGCCACTAATTGCTGTAATATGGGTACAGTAAAAGGTCAGCAAGGTGAGTGTGCTGCCTTAGCTGGCTGGACACAAAGCGGCACTAAATTCACTAACTGCTGGAACATTGGAGAAATTAACAACTATCAAAATCAAGCCGAGCTTTATCGTAACTCTGATGCTGTAACAGCTATCAATTGTTATAACTTGACAGAAATAGGCGATCAAGGCACGAGATTAGACCCATCAACGCAAGGAAGTGGCGAACTCTGCTTCAGATTGAACGGCGACCAAAACACAATCGCATGGTATCAAACTATTGGCACAGATGCCTATCCCGTTCCTTTCTCTACAGGTCACAGCCAAGTTTATGCTACTGGCAATGTAAAGTGCGATGGAACTCTACTCGGTAACAACACCTTTACAAATACCGCCTCTCAAGCATCTACTCTATCTCACACCTTTGATGGTGGTTGGTGTACCGACTGCGGCGCACTTAACGCAAACTACCTCACAGCTGACAGCGAAGGCTTCTACGGCATCGGCAATGCCTACGATTTGCATTGGTTTGCAGAACTCGTGAATACCGTCAATCAATCAGCCAAGGCAAAGCTGACTGCAGACATTGACTACACAAGCTATAAGCAGGGCTGGATTGGTGCAAGTCAATCATCTCCTTTCAGAGGTACATTTGATGGTCTGGAGCACACAATCACCATCGACATCGTAAACAATGGTTTAAGTCGCACAGGCCTCTTTGCATACATCAATGCTGCTACAATCAAGAACCTCATCGTAGAAGGCAGCGCAACTTCTGCCGGCAACAACTGTGTAGGTGGTCTCGGCGGTCGCTCTGACGGCAATGGCACTCTCATTGAAAATGTTATCGTGAAGACTGCTGTCAGCTATACAGGCTCTAACGGCGACGCAACTTGTGGCGGTTTCTTTGCCAACATGGAAGGTCAAGTAACCCTCAAGAACTGCGCATTCCTCGGTTCTATCAATACTGGCACAGCCGAAGGAAACGGCGGTCTCGTAGGTTGGGCTGGCGGCGGCGGCAACAACCAGTACATTAACTGTCTCGTTGCTCCTAATGAATACACAAAGAATGGTAATAGCGCAGAATTCGCACGTAACAACCCATCTACTACCAATTGCCACTATACCAGTGCCAACGATGCAAAGCTTGCTTCTGGTGAACTCTGCTACACGCTGAATGCCGGCGGCGACAACTGGTATCAGAACCTCACTGGCACAGTTGATGCCCATCCCGTTCCATTCTCTTCTCACAGCAAGGTATATGCCAACGCGCATTTTGACTGCGGAGGTAACGCAATGGGAGCTGTTGTCTATGGAAATGAAAACAACGAGATTCACGATGCCCATACCCCTGTTAGCGGTTTCTGTACAGTCTGCGATGCTATGATTTCCTATGATGCCAATTACATGACACCTGCTACAGACGGATACTATGAAATCTACAACAACAAGCAGATGCGTTGGTTCGCAGCTATGATTAAGGACTATCGTAATGTTCACAATCTCACAGCAAATGCAGATTGCAATGCTCCCGTGAATGCTCGCCTGATGAACGACATCGACTTCACTGGCATCAAGGACTTCGAGCCTATTGGCGGTCTTTGGGGCCAGAACAACACACGCTATGCCGGCACATTTGATGGTCAGCACCATAAGATTACCAACCTCGTCGTTGACCTCAACAAGGACAACGTAGGTGTGTTCGGCGTGATTTCTGAAGGTGCAGTCATCAAGAACTTTACGCTCGACAGCTCTTGCTCTATCACAGGTAATGGCCATGTCGGCATCGTAGGCGAAATATGGCATTCACAAAGCGGCGATGTTCGTCTTGAATGTCTTGGCAATGAGGCCAACATCACAGGTCATGGCAACAATGTCGGCGGTATCCTAGGCGTAAATATGTTGAATGGTAGTTATGCTAAGCTCTATATGACCAACTGCTATAGTACAGGCAAAATTAAAGGCAATAGCCAGAATGGCCAACTTACAGGTTGGAGCGGCGATGGCGCTGTAGTTAAAAACTGCTATGCAATTGGCGAAATGGAGAACTGTGATGGCTTTGCACGCCTTGGTGGCGGTTCAACTGTGATTAACGGCTATTGCGACAAGAATCTCACTTGGGGCGGCCATCCCACACAAGTTACATCCGAAGAGATTGCATCCGGCGAGGTTTGCGCAAAGCTTGGCTATGCTTTCCGTCAGAACATTGGCAGCGGTCATCCTTGCTTCGACCAGGCTCAGGGCTTTGTTGCTCAGATTGGTGAGGCTAGTTACTCAACAATGTACAATGTTTACTCTGACGTGACTATTCCTTCTGGCATTGAGGCATTTGGTGGCAAGATTAACGCAGCAAGCATCACGCTTCTTCCTGCTGACGGAAAGATAAAGGCTGGTGAACCCGTTGTTCTTGAAGGCGCTGCCGGTCTCTATAACTTCATGCCCACCACTGGTGCTGAGGCTATAGCAGACAACGAACTCCTTGGCTCCGACGGCACCGTTAAGGGCGACAACATCTATGCTTTGGCTAAGCCCGAAGGAGAGGATGTTGGCTTCTATCGCGTGGATAACACCGTTACCATTCCTGAAGGCAGAGTTTACTTTGTAAAGAGTGCGGGCGTCAAGGGCTACACATTCGACAACGAGGACGATGCAACCGCTATTGAAATGGTCAATGGTCAATCTTCAATGGTCAATGAGATTTACAACCTCGCCGGTCAGCGCATCAACAAGATGCAAAAGGGTATCAATATTATTAACGGCAAAAAAGTTTTATTCTAATGAAAAAGTTATATTTCAAGCCCGCCTGCACAGTTGTAGAGCTCGGCACAATGCAAATGATGGCTCAGTCTCTGAGAGTTAATTCTGAACCTGATGCTCCAGTCATCGATAATCCCAACGATATCCTGTCCAAAGGAATGAACGATATCGACCTTTGGGATGAAGAATGGTAACACACTCTCCTAGGGAGTACAAACACCTTTATGCACCAGGCTTGACGGCCTGGTGCTTTTTTATATGGGGCTGAATGTCGTCAGACACCTGCAAGCCAAAGGAGCCAACTATTAGCAAAATCCGAAGTCCTTTCGCACAAAATATTAAGAATTATTTGTTAATTTGCCTGCTTAATTGTACCTTTGCAGCAGCAAAACGCTGCGAAAAGACAAATACAAAGAGACAGTGAACCGGCTTGTCGCTGCTGAAAAGGAGAGGAAAGTCCGGGCAACACAGGGCATCTCGCTTCCTAACAGGAAGAGGTTCGCGAGGGTCTGACAGTGCAGAAGAAAACAACCGCCTCGAAAGAGGTAAGGGTGAGAAGGTGGGGCAAGAGCCTACCAGGTCGGCAGTGATGTCGATGCTGTGCACTCCGAGAGTTGAAAGTTCATGTAAACCAGCGAAGCTTTGCTTGGCGCAAGTCAACAGAGAGAGAGGGCGGCCCGTCCGAGCTGGAGGGTAGAACGATAGAGGATAGCGGTGACGCTGTCCGTAGATAAATGACAAGCATTCCTGCAAGGGAATACAGAACCCGGCTTACAGGTTCACTGTTATCTTTTTAACTTATAATTCTTTTAACCTTACCTTGGTTAGCCTAGAGCACATATGGAGCGTCAATGAGAAGCGGCTCAGCTTTCTGCAGAAGATGGGGCTGAGGATACTGAAGCGGTTCGTCATCACTTGGGAATGCATCACCAAGAACAACATCCTGAACTATGCTTCTGCCCTCACCTACAGCAGCATGCTGGCTGCTGTTCCGGTGCTTGCCATCATCTTTGCCATTGCCCGAGGCTTTGGCTTCGACACAATCATCGAGACTAAGCTGAGGAGTTCGCTCGAAGGCAATCCCGACATTGCCGACACGATTCTCTACTTTGTTGACTCGTACCTGCAACACACCAAGGGCGGCGTCTTCATCGGCATTGGCTTGATATTCCTGCTCTACACCCTGCTCTCGCTTACGGCAAACATCGAGCAAGCGTTCAACACCATCTGGTATGTGAAGCGCTCGCGTTCGGTCTATCGTCAAGTCATCGACTACTTCGGCATCTTCCTGCTGCTTCCCTTCGTTGTTGTCATCATGAGCGGTATTGGCATCTTCCTGCAGACCTTCCGCACGCTTTTGCCCAATGCACAGCTGCTGAGCAAGACGATGACTTTTGCTCTGCATGTCTCGCCGGTCATCATTGCGATATTGGCCTTTATGCTGCTCTACAAGTTCATGCCCAACACGCGGGTCAAGTGGAAGAACACCATTTGGCCAAGCATCCTGGCAGGCACAACGTTCATGGTTGTCGAGTGGATATACGTCCACTATCAGATAAAGCTGAGCGCCTACAATGCCATCTACGGTTCGTTCGCCGCGATTCCCTTGTTCATGTTGTGGATGCAGATATCATGGTGCATCTGCCTGTTCGGCGCACAGTTCTGCTATGCCAACCAAAGCCTGCACACTTACGCTTTCGAGCGCATCAGCGACGAGCTTAGCCGCCGCTACCGCGACACACTTATCTTGCTGCTGATGAGCCGTATCTGCAAGCACTTCGCTTCTGGCCTCAAGCCGTTCACGGCTCACAAATTGGCTGTCGACACACAACTCCCCGACAGCCTTGTTGGCATTCTGCTCGGCGAACTGACCGACATGCAATTGCTTGTTGAGATGCACACCGAGGAAGGCAACGAGCCTCGCTACCTGCCGGCTATCGACATCCATCGTATTACAGTGGGGATGGTCACTCGCCGCATCGATTCTCACGGCATTGAGAATCCTTCGCTTGTCTGGCAGACAAGTACACTTGAATGGGATGCCTTGCGCAGTCTTCGCAACGAGAACGAAGACGCCCTGCTCGTCGATTTATAATTGGCAGACGAAAGTGAAATGCTCTGCAAAGAGCTGCTCACAAGTCGGCCGCGAACGGAAGAGGCCGAAGATGGTGCTGCCGCTGCCGCTCATCGAAGCGTATGCCGCTCCCTGACGATAGAGTTCTGCCTTTATCTCGCCAAGCAAGGGATGATTCAGGAAGATGCTCTCCTCGAAGTCATTTACCATCCTTTCCGACCACTGCCCCACGGGCAAAGCCGCTGTCTCAAGCAAAGAACATGTGGGTCTGTGCGGTCTTACTCCGGCATAGGCTTCGCGAGTAGAGACATGCACTTCTGGCTTAACAAGCATCAAGTACCACCCTTTGAGGTTCAGGGAGATGGAGGTGAACACATCTCCTATTCCCTCGGCATACAGAGGCTGCGGGCTGATGAAGAACGGGCAGTCGGCTCCAAGCTTTCTCACAAGGTCTTTCATCTGTTCTTCTGTGAGAGGAAGGTTGTAGAGCCGCGAGACCGTCTTTATCATGCAAGCCGCATCGCTACTTCCTCCGCCGAGACCTGCTCCGCTTGGGATGACCTTCTTCAAGTCGATACTGAGAGGCGGAACGGGGAAGCCCTCTTGCCTCAACAGCCGCACGGCTCGCAAGACGAGGTTGTCCTGCACTTCGCCTTCCAGGGGATTGCCTTCAAGCGTCAGTTCGTCCTCCCCGTTCCCCTCGCTGACAGACAGTTCGTCGAAGAGGGGGACGGGATAGAAGATTGTCTCGAGGTTGTGATAGCCGTCGGGGCGGCGCTCCACAATGTTCAGCCCGAGGTTTATCTTGCAGCCGGTCTGGATGCGATAAGGCATATTCATCTCATGAGGTCGTTACTTCACAAAGACCTTCTTGCCGCTATTCACATAGATGCCTTTCTGAGTGGGCTTGCCTGAAAGCTTGCGGCCATCGAGGGTGTACCAGGCATCTCTGTTCTCCGCCGTCTGTTGTCCTTCATCTATCAACTTGATGCCGACGGGGGCGTCTGCCATGTCGAGGTGGTTGGTGGAGTGGTTGAAGTAAGCCCATTCGCTCTTTATCATGGCATAGCCGATGCCTGCGTTTGCGGGCAGATAGAGGAATGCCTGGTTGGCTTCGATGCGCGACTTCCAGAAGCAGTTGCTTTCGCCCAAGTCGGATGCGAGTACGGGAGGGTCAATCCTGTAGACATTCACACGTTTGAGGTCGTAGAGCGTGAGGGCTTGCTTGCCCACCTTCTTCACGCCCGAGCCGAGCGTCAGCGTCCTGACATGGTCGTCGGGATGGCTGCCGTTTGGGCCGTCGCCCGAGTAGAAGAGGAAGTAGGGCTGTACCTCCACATCGACGCCAGTGATGACGATTTCCTTGATATCTGCCAGGTAGTCAATCCACTTCAGGCGATATGCCACCTCCGGGTCGGTCGTCTTGCTTGTGCAGTTCCAGGGCATCTGTCCGACATAGTCGATGGTCAGCACACCGTCCTCTAAGCGCCAAGTGCCTTGAGTGCCAAGGTCGCCGTGGGGGCCCAAGAACTCAGTGCCGCCACTCGTGTCGAAGTGCAGCTTTATGGTTTTGCAATGTATAATCATTTGAGTGGCTTCGGTATCCATCCCTAAGCTCCTTACATATCTCCTGTCGTCGTTCGTAATGGTATAGATAATGTCGTCGGCAGAGGAAACGCCTAAAGAAATGGAGACAACACCATCATTATTAATAGAAAACAGCTTTTTGTCTTGCTTGGAAAGGTATATATCGTCTCCTGTCATGGCATCTTTCTCTTTATACAGTTGTCTGAAGAATATCGTAAATAACTCAACGACCATTTGTGCGTCTTTGTCTTGCTTGATTACAAGTCCCGTTTTCACTGTGCCTGTCATGTCCTGCAAGTTTGTAAGGAAATGCAACTCTATCAACTTATAGGGCTCCATGTATTGCTTGACCGCGCCAGTCAATTTAGCCCTGTCCTCATCAGTTATGGTGTAATATATGTCGTCCTCATAAGTAACTTCGTTAGAAAAGGTAATTCCAATACCATATTCAATAAACAAAGTTGTTGAATTAGATGAATAAACGTCGCTGTGAAGTATATTGTTATATTCCTTTTTTATTTGGCCAAAGGCAATCAACGCCGACACAGCCATATAAGCGTCTTCATTACTATCGTCAAGGCACATTCCGTCCGTCAGGTAAACGATCAGATTTTTTGTAGCTTTTGCATAAACATTCTGTGTCGCCATAGTCAGTGTCAAGAGGGCGAAGATAAGGGTAAGGAGCCTTTTCATGTTTCAGTTATTTAGTTTTTAGTTTTATGGTTATATTGTATGAGTCAATCCATTTTTCCGCCGCAAAGATACAACACTTTTCTCAAAACTTAAAATATTTCCCTCAATATTTGCACTTTAAACAGGGTGGAGTTGTTCTTATTTCTGCTTAGAAGTCGGAGAAAAAAACTTACAAAAACTGTGAGGAGAAAGGGGTGTTGAGAACCCCTGTTCAGGGGCATTCCAAACGCCGCGTGCGGCGATGGCAATTTCCGCGTGCGGCGATGGGCAATTCCGCGTGCGGCGTTTGCCATTTCCGCACGCGGCGTTTGGAACCCCCTTATGCCACCTCTGAAAACGCCTCGTTTGCGCACCATAAGATAAGACTTTTAACGCAAAAACAAGGGCAAAATTAAATTTTTATGCAAATTAGCAAAATCCCTATATATTAAATAAGGTATATTACGGGAAAAAGTGTATCTTTGCATGATTTTGGATATGAATGGGCAAAACTGAGACCATAAGGCACGAGGGCGTTGTGGAAAGCATCGGAGCAGACAGGCTGACGGTGCGCATCCTGCAGGCATCGGCTTGCAGCAGTTGCAGCGCACGACAGCTCTGCCGCAGCAGCGAAAGCAAGGAGAAGCTGATAGAGGTCAGGGGGCACTACCCTGCCCTGCACGTCGGCGACGCCGTCACCCTGACCGGTTCTGTCCGTCAGGGACTCCGGGCAAGCGTGCTGGCATATGTCGTCCCGCTCGTACTCATGCTCATTGCCCTTTTCGCCGGTTCTCGCTATGGCGGCGACGGCATCGGGGCGCTGTCTGCATTGCTTACCCTCGCCCTCTACTACGGCGTGCTCTTCCTCCTGCGCAACAGGCTGGGCAGAGCGTTCGAGTTCAAACTCGACAGCGATTCATAAAAGGCTCATTTATCCTCTCATCGAAATAACGTCATAACGAAATAACGAAATAATAATAAAAATAATTAAACATGGTGAATGTAATCCTAATTGCAGTATTAGTGCTGGGACTCATCGGGCTTGCCGCTGCGGTAATCCTTTTCATAGTCTCTCACAAATTTGCAGTGCATGAAGACCCTCGCATTGCTCAGGTAGGAGCCGTACTGCCCGGGGCCAATTGTGGCGGCTGCGGCTATCCAGGCTGCTCGGGCTTTGCGGCTGCGTGCGTAAAGGCAGCCAACGAGGGAAGCCTGGAGGGCAAGCTTTGCCCTGTAGGCGGCCAGCCTGTCATGGAACAGGTGGCAAGCATTCTCGGCATGACAGTCGAGATGGGTGCTCCGAAAGTGGCTGTGGTCCGTTGTAACGGAACTTGCGAGAACCGTCCTCGCCTAGCGCAGTTCGATGGAGCGAAGAGTTGTCGGGTACAGCAAATGACAGGTATGGGCGAGACGGGCTGCGGCTACGGTTGCCTCGGATGTGGTGACTGCGTAAGCAAGTGTCAGTTCGACGCCCTCCACATGAACCCGGAGACCGGTCTGCCCGAGGTAGACGAAGAGAAGTGTACGGCTTGCGGCGCCTGTGCAAAGGCTTGCCCGCGTGGCATCATCGAGATTCGTCTGAAAGGCCCCAAAGGCCGTCGCGTCGTCGTGCTTTGCAACAACAAAGACAAGGGCGCCATCGCCAACAAGGCTTGCAAGGCATCCTGCATCGGCTGCGGCAAGTGCGTAAAGACCTGCGAGAAGTTCGAGGCCATCACGCTCGAGAACAACCTCGCCTACATCGATGCCGAGAAGTGCAAGATGTGCCGCAAGTGCGAAGAGGCCTGCCCGAAGGGAGCCATCCACGGCTTCAACTTCCCGCCGCGCAAGCCCAAGACAGAGGAGCCGACAGCTCCAAGCCCTCAGAATACTCAGAGTCCTCAGAATACTCCGAATACTCCGAGCACTCCGACCAAAGAAGTTGAACCCTCAAAAGCCGAATAAGATATGAAAACATTTAAGATAGGCGGCGTTCATCCCGCAGAGAATAAGCTGTCTGCTTCAAGTCCTATTCGCGAGGCAGCTCTGCCCAAACAGGCAGTATTCAGCATGTTCCAGCACATCGGAGCCCCTGCAAAGCCCGTCGTCAAGAAAGGCGACGAGGTGAAGGTCGGCACTTTGCTGGCAGAAGCAGGAGGTTTCGTCAGTGCCCCCATCCATAGCAGCGTCAGCGGCAAGGTATCGAAGGTTGACGTAGCCCTCGATGCCAGCGGCACACGTCGCATGGCAGTTTATGTAGATGTAGAAGGCGACGAGTGGGAAGAGAGCATCGACCGCTCCCCTGCCCTCGTCAAGCTGAGCGACCGCCCAGAACTCGACAGCAAGGCAATCGTCGAGAAGATAAAGAACGCCGGCATCGTCGGCATGGGCGGCGCCACATTCCCTTGCCACGTCAAGCTCTCGCCTCCTCCAGGAAGCAAAGCTGAATGCGTCATCATCAATGCCGTAGAGTGCGAGCCTTACCTCACGGCCGACCACCGGCTCATGCTCGAGCATCCCGAGGAAATCCTCGTCGGCTTGCAGCTCATCATGAAGGCAGTCGGCGTCAGCAAGGGCTACATCGGCATCGAGAACAACAAGCCCGATGCCATCGCATTGATGACAGAGAAGGCAAAGAACTATGCAGGCATCGAGGTGGTGCCCCTCAAGGTGAAGTACCCGCAAGGCGGCGAGAAGCAGCTCATCGATGCCGTCATCAGCCGACAAGTGCCAGCACCCCCTGCCATTCCCATCAGTGTGGGAGCTGTCGTGCAGAATGTCGGTACAGCCTTCGCCATCTATCAGGCCGTCATGAAGAACAAGCCGCTCATCGACCGCATCATCACGGTAACGGGCAAGAGCGTCAAGCAACCGAGCAACCTCCTGGCTCGCCTCGGCACACCCTTCCAGCAGCTTATGGACGAATGCGGCGGCCTGCCTGAGGATACAGGCAAGATTATCGGCGGCGGCCCCATGATGGGCAAGGCGTTGCTCAGCCTCGATGTTCCTATGACGAAAGGCTCCAGCGGTCTGCTCATCATGAACGACAAGGAAACCCGTCGAGCCGAACCGCAGCCCTGCATCCGTTGCGCCAAGTGCGTCAGCGCTTGCCCGATGGGATTGGAGCCCTACCTGCTCAGCAAGTTGAGCGCAACGGCAGACTGGGAAGGCGCAGAGAAGAACGATGTGGTAAGCTGCATCGAATGCGGCAGCTGCCAGTTCACCTGCCCCAGCCATCGCCCGCTGCTCGACATGATTCGCCTCGGCAAGACAACCGTCATGGGCATCATCCGCAGCAGAGCCGCAAAGTAATTGAATATTGAATATTGAAAATTGAAAGATATGGCTAATAGATTAATAGTTTCCCTTTCACCTCATGTTCACGGGGGCGACTCCGTGCAGAAGAACATGTATGGTGTCTGCATCGCACTGGTGCCTGCCCTGCTTGCCAGCCTTTGGTTCTTTGGCCTAGGCGCAGCCATCGTGCTTGCCACATCGGTGGCCTCTTGCGTCTTCTTCGAGTGGGCCATCACGAAGTTCCTGCTGAAACGCCCTGCCTGCACGGTCTGTGACGGCAGCGCCATCCTGACAGGCTTGCTCCTTGGCTTCAACCTGCCGAGCAACCTGCCAATATGGCTCATCATTATCGGCGCCCTCGTTGCCATCGGCATCGGCAAGATGACCTTCGGCGGCTTGGGGCAGAACCCGTTCAATCCCGCCCTCGTCGGTCGCGTATTCCTGCTCATCAGCTTCCCCGTGCAGATGACCTCATGGCCTGTCAACGGCCAGCTTACTGCCTATACCGATGCTGAGACGGCAGCCACGCCGCTCTTCATCATGCAGAAAGCCATCTCAGACGGCAATGCCTCCGTGCTTAGTCAACTGCCCGACGCTAAAGAGATGCTTATCGGCCAGACGGGAGGTTCGCTGGGTGAGGTCAGCGCTTTGCTGCTTCTCCTTGGCTGTGCCTTCATGCTTTGGCGCAAGATTATCACATGGCACATACCCGTCAGCATCCTTGGCACAGTTGCCGTCTTCTCGGGCATCATGCACATCGTCAACCCGATATATGCCATGCCGCATGTCGTGCTGATGAGCGGTGGCTTGATTCTCGGTGCCTGCTTCATGGCAACGGACTATGTGACATCGCCCATGACGGCCAAGGGACAACTCATCTACGGCGTCTGCATCGGCATGCTGACCGTCATCATCCGTAACTGGGGCGCCTATCCCGAAGGCATGTCCTTTGCGATTCTCATCATGAATGCCTTCACGCCCCTCATCAATACATATTGCAAGCCAGAACGTTTCGGCGAAGTCGTCAGAAAGGAGGAAAAGAAATGAAGAAGCTTAAATCCACATGGTACAACATGGCCATTGTGCTGACAGGCATTGCCACTGTTGCAGGCGCAGCACTTGGTTATGTGAACAGCATTACCGCCCCGACCATCGAGGCTCTCAAGGCACAGCAGGAGAAACAGGCTGAGCAGGAGGTTCTGAACGGTCAGGAAGGAACTGCGGTCAAGACATCTTACTCGAAAGGTTTCGGCGGACCGCTGACCGTCATGGTCGGCCTTGCTAAAGACGGTACGATACTTGGCTACAAGGTGCTCGAGAGCAGCGAAACGCCGGGACTCGGTGCCAAGGCTCAGGACTGGTTCCAGAAGGGGCAGAAGGGTGACATCATCGGCAAGAAGGCTGGCAACCTGAAAGTCAGCAAGGAGGGGGGTGAGGTGGATGCCATCACGGCATCGACCATTACCAGCAAAGCATTCCTGCATTGCATCAACGATGCTTACAAGACGCTTTCCGAGAATCCGGATGCCCAAAGCGGCGCCACAGTAAAGGGAGAAAGGTAAAAAAGTAAAAAGGTGAAATAACAAGACCTAAACCCATTTAACCCTAACCCTTTTCAACTTTTAACCTTTAATATAATATATAATGTATAGGAGGAAACAGAAATGAATAACATGAAAGTCCTGCTTAACGGCATTATAAAGGAGAACCCGACGTTTGTGCTTCTGCTTGGCATGTGTCCGACGCTTGGCACGACCAGCAGCGCCATAAACGGTATGTCGATGGGACTCGCCACGATGGCTGTCCTCATCTTCTCCAACCTCATCATTTCGCTCATAAAGAACCTGATTCCCGATATGGTACGCATCCCCTCGTTCATCGTAGTGATTGCGTCCCTCGTGACCATCCTGCAGATGCTCATCAAGGCATACGCGCCCAATGTGGACGCCAGCCTTGGCCTCTTCATCCCGCTCATTGTGGTGAACTGCATCATTCTGGGTCGTGCCGAGGCCTTTGCCGCCAAGAACGGCGTGGTGAGCAGCGTATGCGACGGCATAGGCATGGGTATCGGCTTCACGCTTGCCCTCACCCTTTTGGGAGCTGTGCGCGAGTTGCTGGGCACTGGCAAGGTGTTTGGCACGACGCTCTTCCCCGAGGAATACGGAGCGCTTGTCTTCATCTTGGCTCCAGGAGCCTTCATTGCCCTCGGCTATCTCATTGCGATAATGAATAAGATAAAGACCCCCTAACCCCTTTAGGAGGAATAAAAGTCCCAAATAAAACGTAAATCGTAAATAGTAAATTGATATGGCTTACATTCTTATATTCATCACGGCAATCTTTGTTAACAACATTGTCCTGTCGCAGTTCCTGGGCATCTGTCCCTTCCTTGGCGTCAGCAAGAAAGTCGATTCCGCCCTTGGCATGGGGGCAGCGGTGGCTTTTGTGCTCACGCTTGCCACCATTGTCACCTATCTCTTGCAGATTTATGTGCTCAATGCCTTTGGCCTCGAGTACCTGCAGACGATTGCCTTCATCCTGGTGATTGCAGCCCTTGTGCAGATGGTGGAGATCATCCTGAAGAAGAGTGCGCCTGCGCTCTATCAGGCGCTTGGCGTCTTCCTGCCGCTCATCACGACCAACTGCTGCATCCTCGGCGTTGCCATTCTCGTGGCAAACGGCACATACGCCACACAAGGCCTTGAGCCCAACCTGCTGACCGGCGTTGTCTTTGCCATCAGCACGGCCATCGGCTTTGCCTTGGCGCTCGTAGTGTTCGCAGGCATTCGCGAGCAGCTGGCCATGATGGATGTGCCCAAAGGCCTGCAGGGCATGAGCATCGCGCTCATCACGGCGGGCCTTCTGGCCATGGCCTTCATGGGATTCAGCGGCGTAGATAACGGGCTGAAGGTGCTGTTCGGGCTATAACAAGTGAATAGTGAAAAATGAAAAGTGAAAAGTGAAAAATCACACTCCCTCTGACTTATCGAGAAAGGCCTCCCTTTGGGGAGGTTTGGAGGGGGCCTTAAATTTTAAATAAACAAGATGAACATTCTATTAACCGGCGGTGCTGGCTACATAGGCAGCCACACCCTTATCGAGTTAGACAAGGCTGGTCACAGCGTCGTTGTAGTCGATAATTTCTACAACTCCCAGCCCGAAGCAATCCGTCGCGTAGAGAAGATCATCGGCCACAAGGTCATCTTCGTCGAGGCCGACATCCGCGACCGTGCCGCAATGGACAAAGTCTTCACAGACCACAAGATTGATGCCGTCATCAACTTCGCAGGCCTTAAGGCCGTGGGCGAGTCGGTGGCAAAGCCCCTCATGTACTACGAAACAAACATGAACGGCCTGTTCGTGCTCGCTGACGTCATGCAGCAGCACGGCTGCAAGAACATCATCTTCTCCTCGAGCGCAACCGTCTATGGCGACCCTGCCATCATTCCAATTACTGAAGAGTGTCCGAAAGGCCAGTGCACCAATCCTTACGGCTGGACGAAGTCGATGATTGAGCAGGTGCTGATGGATGTTCAGAAGGCCG
>JAFRQD010000045.1 GCA_017428785.1 Bacteroidaceae bacterium | reverse complement strand
CTTCCTCGAGGGCCACTATACGCACGGCTTCAAGTCGGGAGGCAACTACTATGGCGGGCAGGTCACCTATTGCTTCAACAAGAAGAAGAACTCCTACTTCGAGTTCCCGCAGCGAATGATAGTCTTCGAGAGCTCCTACGACGTCACCTCCGTCTCCGACAAGTTCCTGAAGAACAGCAAGGACAACCTCTTCGTCAACTTCAAGACCGAGAAGGTGAACATGCTCTACAAGCAGAACATGCAGCGGTTGGGCTTCGTCTGGGAGACCGACTACGGACTGAACTTCACCACCAACATCGTGGCCGAGAGCAACCGGCCGGTCGGTGACCTGCACTTCATTCATGTGAACGACGGCACGGAGGATTTCAGGATGCGTACCACGGAATGGAACGCTGCCGTAACGTTCTGCCCGGGCCAGACCTATATCAACACCAAGCAGGACCGCTGGCCCATCAACAAGGACCGTCCGGAGTTCACCATTCGCCATGCCATCGACTTCAAGGGCATCCTGGGCGGCCAGTTCGCTGCGAACCAGACCGAGGTGGGCATCTTCAAGCGCCAGTGGCTGGGCAGTTGGGGGCGTATCGACCTCTATGCTTCGGGTGCCATACAGTGGAACAAGGTGCCGTTCCCGCTACTCATCACGCCGCCCACCTGTATCTCGTATGTCGAGCAGGAAGGTACGCTCAACATGCTCCGCAACATGGAGTTCTTCATGGACCGCCGCATCTTCTGGTCTGTGGCGTGGAACATGAACGGCAAGCTCTTCAACCGCATCCCGCTCTTCAAGAAGCTCAAGCTGCGCGAATATTTTGCATTCCGAGGCGTGTGGGGCTCCCTGACGGACAAGAACAATCCGCTGAAGAACGCCGGCGACGAGATGCTCTACCAGTTCCCCGAAGGTTCTTACGCCATCGATGGCCACAAGCCCTACATGGAGGTGGCTGTCGGCATACGCAACATCCTCAAGGTCTTTGGCGTGGACTATGTGCGCCGCCTCAACTACTTCGAGCATCCCGGAACCAAGAAGAACGGTGTCCGCTTCAACCTGACCTTCTCCTTCTGATCAGTTAAATCGTTATCCCTCTTAGCCCATGTTTGCTCGTGTCTTCATAGCATTCTTCATGCTCCTTGCCCCCTGTCCCCTGTTCCTTATGCAGGCAGAGGCCATCACGATTCCCAAGGAGCATATCCTCGTGTTCGAGCGCAACACCAACACCAACTATGTGTGCTATGACATCAACCTCGAGGGCGGAAAGCTCAACCAGAAAGAGCCGCTCAAGCCCTATTGGGTGCTGGGTCACGAGACGAGAATCGAGGGACTGACCTTCCTGGACCGCAAGATGGCTTTCGGCGTGAAGGTCGTCAAGGCGAAGGAGAACGAGGCCATTGTCCACCTTACGGCCTACAAGGGCTTGCTCATACGCCTCTGCCAGCATAAGGGCAAATGGGTGGGGCTCGTCAAGATTGGGGCACGCGAGCTGGTACTCCGGAAGATGTTTGCCCAGATGAAGCCGCCTATGAACGTCAAGTGCGAGTATGTCGAAATCCAGGGCACCGACATCAAGACCGGGGCGGAGGTGCGCGAACGCATCACACCCGAGTAGTGCGAAGGCACATCTTTTCTGTTCCCTAAGCGTCTGATTTTCAGTACACCTTGTGGCACAAAAAACGCCGCCTGCGGCGATTGCCATTTCCGCGTGCGGCGATGGCAATCCCCGCGTGCGGCGTTGGGCATTTCCGCAGGCGGCGTTTTCTGACGCCCCTAAAGGAGTTTTTCTATAGCTTTTTCGAGGTCGGGAATGTCTTCCTGGCGAGCCTGCAAATCGCAGTTGCGGTCTATGAGGAAATAGCAGGGGAGGCGCTGGATGTCGTAGAGCGTCAGCATGTCGCTCTCCAGCCCCTCTTCGCAATAGACGCTCACCCAGGGCAGTGCCTCGCTGCGCTGTTTCCAGAGATGCTCGCTCGCATCGAGCCCCACCTGGTATATCTCGAAACCGCGGTCGTGATACTTGCCGTAGAGCTCCCGCAGCAAGAGCGTCCTTTCCGTGCTCCCGTCCAGGGAAAACGCGGTGAAATCGAGCAAAACGACCTTGCCGCGGAGGTCGCTGAGCGTGCGCTCCTGTCCGTGGAGGTCGGGGAAGGTCATGTCGATGATGCCCAGCTCGCGCACCTTGTCGCCGTCTATGTCGAGCACAATCTGACGCGGCTTGGCTTGGTTGCGGCGGCACTCCTGAATGATGTTGCAGAGGTTCTCGGTGCGTGGGCTCGACGGATACTTCTCGTTCCAGGCATTGGCTACGGCACGCATCCAGTTGAGGTCGCTCTTGTCGTGCATCGGGTCGAAGATGAGGCTCGCTCCGAGCGTCTGGAAACAGGCGTAGTAGCTGTAGGCCGTGCCGTAGTTGCCATGCAGGACGTCGCGCTTCACCTCTGCCTTGTACTTGTCCACCAGTTCCTCTATCATGCTGTCGCGTTCCTCGATGGTGAAGTTGCGGTCGGCAGATATCCTACGCACCTCGCGCTCCAAGCCGGCCAGTTTCAGGCAGAGCAGGCGGATGGTGTCGCACATGCCGCTGCCCTCCACCTTGTAGCCGAACGACATATCCTTCAGGTTAGCCTCCACGCGAACCGTCTCTGTGCTGTCGATGGCGAGGTTGATGGCTTGTCCGCCGATGCGCAGACGATAGAACTCCGGGGTTGCGACGCCCGCTTTCCCGAAACGGAAAGCCCCGTCCTCCTTCAGCCGGATGCTGTCGACGGCAACTGCGCCCTCGCCCAAAGTCAGGTGCTCCAGGTAGAGCAAGCACGAGTCGGCACCCGTGATGTTGCCCTCAATGCAGAAGGTCTCCCTTTGCCGACAGCCACAAAGCAAAACAGCCGCAAAAAGTATGTATTTTATCGCTTTCACAATTTCACAATTTGACATTTCGGCAGCAAAGGTACGCAATTCTGCGGAAAAAAGAATAATTATCAACGATAAACTATGAACTATAAACTATTTTTCTTACCTTTGTGCGATTTTTTATATCATATATGACGTAAAGGAAACAATAAGTTAACTAAATTAAGATGAACGTAATTACAAAGACAGTCGAGTTGCCT
>JAFRQD010000044.1 GCA_017428785.1 Bacteroidaceae bacterium | reverse complement strand
GAGAAGTTAAGCCCGCCCGCGCCGATGGTACTGCACACCCGTGGGAGAGTAGGTATCCGCCGTTTTTTTAGCAGAAGCCCTTCGAGAGGAATCTCGGAGGGCTTTTTTGTTGTGGTAGAGGGGTGGTTGCTAAGGTTGCGATGGCATCGCAACATACGGGACGGGAGGCGCAAGGGGAGGGGAACTGAACGGGAAAGATGGGAACGAAGGTTGCGATGGCATCGCAACATACGGGACGGGAGTCGAAAGGCTTTTCGAAGTGTCTGATAATGAGGGATGTAGAATGGCTGTAGCCTGGGCTTCAAACGCCGCCTGCGGAAATGGCAAACGCCGCACGCGGGGATTGCCATCGCCGCAGCCGGGGATTGCCATCGCCGCAGGCGGCGTTTTTTGCCCCCGCACAAGGGGGCGTCTTTCCCACTCTTCTCCCATTTAAGGGGAGGGGTAGGAGTGGGGTGTGTTCGACTGAGAGGGATTGTATGAGCCACGCGTGATGTTTTCGGGCTGCAAATGTGACCTTTTCTCGTGGAAGCGGCGTGATTTGCATGAGATACGTGCGAAATGTTAATAAAAGTTACCAGAAAGTTTAGAGCGTAAAGGAAAAAACCGTAACTATGGGCAATGAAACTCTAAAATCTTTACGATTATGAAGAATACGACAACACGAGGAAAGGTGCTGATGTATGCCTTTCTCTTCATGCTGCTGAATGTGTTTGGCTGCCTTTACGTCCATGCCGGTATTGAGGATGTGCAATGGGTGTCTGGCGAATGGGGCTATGCTTTCGCAAAGTGCGATGCATGCGACTCCGAATTTGAGGTGGGACCTGTTGGTAGCCTGGATGAAGCCGAAAGTGAATTGGAGCAGTATTTCTGTGAAGATTGCGGCTTTTGTAGTGACATAGGCAATGAAGTCTGCTATTTGCTGCATCATTGTGAAGAATGTGGGAAATGTGTCGATGATGGTGATTACTGCGAAGGATGTTATGAATCTGAAGGTAAGTTGATCTGTTTTGATTGTGCATCTGATTTAGGTTATTGGAGGGACCATTGCCCTAACTGCGGTCTGCACTTTGGATATTATGTTGAACTGTGCGATTGTCCTATGGTAGATTTGGTGGGGGCTCATTGTGCGGAGTGTAGCGGCGATCAATGTGAAATATGTGGCAGCTGTGGGATTATACACGGTGAGGAAACGAATATCTTCCTTCCCCCTGGCTGTGCGGATCATTTCATTTGTGATCAATGTTATAGGGATGAGCCGGACGAAAACCACTGTTTCGTTTGTGCCTCTTGCGATTCCGAGATCTGCCCTGACTGCAACTTATGCGAGGACTGCTGCGAAGATTATGAGATACATTGCCCCGAATGTAACGAGTGCTTCTTTTATGTCATCAACGGAGGCTACGACATCTGGCGATGCGAGAGCGGTGGCGACCATTGCTACTACTGCTGCGAGGACAACGACTGGCTTTGCCCGCAGTGCGAAAGATGTACGGAAGGCTCACTCTTAAATAGGTGCGACGAATGCGGACTCTGCGACGAGTGCTGCCTGGAGAACAGCGAGGACAAAGACTGCACGCATGGCTACTGCATCATGTCCTCTGACTTCGATGACCATCTCTGCCCCAACTGCATGAAGTGTCCAGACGACATGGAGTGTGAGTACTGCCTGCTCTGCGAAGAATGTCAGGAGGACTATCACTGCGAGCACGGCCTCTGTCCCGAAGGCGACGACTGGGAAGAGCATCTTTGTGTGGACTGCGGCGACTGCTTCGACGAGTCGGAACTTTGCGAGTACTGCCACAAGTGCGAGAATTGCAACGAACACTGCCAGCACAACGTCTGCCCCGACGATTCCTTTGCTGAAGACAGCGACGAGCACTTCACCTGCCCGCAGTGCGACGAGTGCTACGAAGGCGACGAGCGCTGCCCGAACTGCGAACTCTGCACGAACTGCTGCGCTGCCAACACCATCATGAAGGGCTGCGAGCACGGGCTGTGCATTGCAAGCGATGAGTTTGTAGAGAACCATTGGTGCTACATGGACGACCAATGCCTCGAGCTGTGCGACCACGAGACAGACGACTGCCCGCACGACAACATTGACTTCGAATGGCTGTTTGATGCCGCAGCCCACTGGCAGGTTTGCATCGATTGCGGCGCGGCAGTCAACCAGCAAGCGCACTATGAGGCCAACACACAAATGCTCGTTGACCCCGACCCATCAACAGGCAAGAACGGAACAGCCAGCATAATATGTGCCTGTGGTTACCCCATTGGCAACATCGCCGTGCCTCCTGTGCCCATACCCGCCGACGGCTCGCCCTACATACTGATTCAGCCTAAGGACTATACGGGCAATACGAGCAAGAGCGCCCATTCAGAAGCGCCATACGTCTATGCTACCTTCAAGGTAAAAGCCGGCGGCAAGAACTTGAGCTATCAATGGTATAGAAAATCCGGCGGCGCTTTTGTGCCCGTAGAAGACAATGTGGAAGACTATGAAGGCGCACAGACACCAGAACTGAAAGCTATAGTCTTGACCGATGCCTGCGACAGCGGATGTATAGAAAGTGGTTATTATCAGTACCTCTGCGTGGTAAGCAATGAACACGGTAGCGTAAGAACCAACGATGTGTTTATCAAGGCTCAGCATGTGTATGGTTACTATAAGCCTGTTGACGACAAGACACACATCAACAGCTGCTATGGCGAATGCGAAGATGGTGTGAAGGGCGAGCCTGAGCCTCACCGCTGGAGCGAGTGGAAACTCGTCCGTCCTGCCACGGAAACACAGACAGGTCTGCGCGAACAGACGTGCTTGGTTTGTCAAGACAGGAAGTATATTTACCTTTCAAAGGTTGAGCCAGAGCATGAACATGTCTATGACGACCTGCAACGCTCAGTGATTCAGCACTGGTATAATTGCATTTGCGGCCTCTCCTCAGCACCAGAAGACCATCAGTTCGGTCCGTATCGTGTTACAAAGGAGCCAACCGAGAAGCAATATGGCGAACGCGTGTGCTACTGCGAAATCTGCGACTACGAGAAGAAAGAGAAGATGGACAGGCTGCCGCACACACACAACTTCTGGAACGAATTTGTTGATGATCCGTTCAATACACCAGAAAGAGGTGGCTATAGCTCTGTACAGCACTATGTAAATTGCAAGAGCTGCGAACAGGTGAAGGCAGAGAAGCATGTGTTCAATCCATGGTCAATCGGTAGCAAGGCAACGCCAACGAAGTCCGGAAGCATCAATCGCGAATGTGAAGTATGTCCGTATGTTGAAAACAAGTTCTACAGCTATGGCACTTATCCCATAATGGTATATGGCGGCACTGCGAACTACGATGCGGCTGCTCCAGGCACACGTGTGACTGTGACTTATGACAAAATGGAAAATTGCAAGTGGGACGAAGGGGCGCACTGGAAAGATATGTCATCCGAAGGTATCGGTCTTGTACCTGTAACATTGTCGAATGGCGGCAGGACTCCTACAGTGACCTTTACCATGCCAAATGGTGCTGTTGGTCTTGAAGCATACATAGGAACCTGCTTCCATACAGGCGGTACGGTTTTGGGTGAGCGTGTAGAGCCAACCTGCACAGGCTACGGTCATGAACCTGACAAGCTTTGTGCCGATTGCGGTGCCGTGGTAGAGGAAGGCGCACGCATAGAGCCTCCAGGGCGACACGAACTCACACTCATTCCAGGCACAGAGATTATAGCCTATTGCACCGTGAAGGTGTGGGGCGGAAGTCCTAATCCGCAGCCTAATAGCCTAACCCACGGCTACAGCGGCGACTACCTTTGCTCACGTTGCAACAAGACCGTCAAGGGCAGGAGGACTCCTATCGTCCATGGCTACTCGTATTGGAATGGCACGAAATATGTAGTAGACGAATGCAGCGACTATATTTACACGACAGAGAACTTGTCTCATCGTAAGGACGAAGGTTGCACCACATGGGGTCATTCCGGCGAACTGTACTGCGACTTCTGCGGCGGCCTCTTCTCGAAGGGCTACAGGATAGAACCCGGCGGCCATCTTTGGGGCAACTGGGAAGTCATCCGCGAGCCGTCGCCTGCAGTGAAGGGAATGGAGCAGCGTGTCTGCCGCGTGTGGGGCGTGGATCATAAGGAGACGCGCCTGACGGACTACTCAGGTCCGCACTACAGGATAAAGGCAGAGCGCTCGAAAGTCGACTTCGAGTTCACCGTAGGCGAGACACCCGAACCTCAGACTATCACCTTCGAGTCGAAGGGGCGCAACGAGGTGACAGGCATCAAGGCCGTTGGCGGACCTTCCGGCAGCCGACGCCGCGCCAATGGCGGCGACAGCTTCATCGATGTCTCTGTAGATGGCATGTCGATGACCTTTATGCCCAACGTGGAAGCCATGATGGCCGACATGACAATGAGCGAGAAGGAAGTGGTGCTCATCAACTCCGTCCTCACCGAAGACGGCGAGACAACTGACTTCACGGCGCCGAAGATTGTCGTCACCGTGAAGATAAACAAGCTCGACCCGAACCTCCGCATGGCATACAGCGTCAGGAATACCCGTCCGGGCGTCTCCTTCGATGCACCGGCAGTGACGGCAGATGTGGAGGACTTGCCGCTGCAATGGAAGTCGTCGGACAACAGTGTGGCAGCCGTTGACCCCGTCACAGGCAAGGTTACGCCGATGCAGAACTATGGCCAGACCACCATCACCGCCACATACCCGGGCAACCAGCTCTACAAGTCGAGCAAGGTGTCGTACGTGCTGAACGTCATCAGCAAGCAAGGTTTTGAAGGCAGACTCTGGCAAGATGTGAGCGACGCTGTTTCCGGCGAGCATGTCCAGACGGAAGGCGAACCTCAGCAAGTGAGGATTCTTCCTACGAGGACAACCACAGGAAAGATTGATCCGGGAAAGGTGGACATCACCTTCAGTGGCTTCACGATGCCCATAACAGGCTTGACGCTTCCCATATTCACCATCAGCGGCGTGAAAGTGACCGACTTTGAGGAGGATGGCACGGTGGCCTACGCCCTGCATTCTCCTGAATCAACATTGCTTACATTCGGCGAAGGCTCGAATGCCCAAACATTCCGTGCGACGCTGGAAGGCTTCCAGGCCAGCGGCTTCGAAGTTCCCGTGCTGAGGCTCACTCTCGAGGGCAGCGTGACCGACATCATCTGGTTCGGCGACCGCTTCCTCGAGTTGGATGATCTCATAACTGGCGTTTCGTCTCCTGTGGGAAGAAAGGATGAGGGCGACACCTACGACCTCATGGGCCGCAAGGTTCAGAAGATTAAGCAGCCCGGCATCTACATCAAGAACGGCAAGAAGGTGTCAGCGAAATAAACGACGCCAGGCATCGCCACGCATGTCATCCAGCTAAACTATAATGGGAGAGCAGTGGGATGTCCTAATATATTATATAATGTGTAAGCAATAAACAGTAGGATACTAAGTATAAGAGAAGGCTTATCCTTGCTTTGCTGCTGGTGGCAGGTGGCATGACTTCATGGGCATACACTCGTTGCCACCGTGCTTCCCGAGAATGCCTCCTACAAGACTCTGACATGGGAAAACAGCGACGAGGAGGTAGCAACAGTCAGCCAAGAAGGTATCATCACCCTCCCAGACAAGATTCCCTCCCCCCCTCAATTACCCGTACAAGAAAAGCTGCACCATTACTTGCCGCGCTTCAGACGGTAGCGGAGTGACGGCAACATGCGAGGTGACTGTCGATTATTTGGATCCGGAGTAGTAATCCGGCGGCAGAACAGCCTTATCTTGCGACATGACTCTTTTTCCATAAAAAAAAACGCTCTGCGCTTTGCCATTTATGGAAATATGCGTACCTTTGCAGCCAAAATAACAAAGAAGATGTTGGTGAACTGCTACATAACCGGGGCGCGGGACGAAGTGTTGATGCCGTCTGGTTCCCTTGTTTGTCTGGTTCCTTCAATAAGCCACTCTCGCTGTCACTTTTAGCGATTGTGGCTTTTCTTTTAAATATATAATAAGGTACACACTAAACAACAAACATCTAATCAATCATAACTATGAAACTCAAGAAAGTTCTCGTATTAGGCAGCGGTGCGCTGAAGATTGGTCAGGCAGGCGAGTTTGACTATTCCGGCAGCCAGGCGCTCAAGGCATTGCGTGAGGAAGGCATCTATTCGGTGCTCGTCAATCCCAACGTGGCAACCATCCAAACCAGTGAAGGCATTGCCGACAAGGTCTATTTCCTGCCCATCACACCTTATTTCATAGAGGAAATCATCAAGAAGGAGCGTCCGGACGGCATCATGCTGGCTTGGGGCGGACAGACTGGCCTCAATGTGGGTACGGCGCTTTACCAGAATGGTGTGCTCGAGAAGTACGGCGTGAAGGTGCTTGGCACGAGTGTGGAGGCCATCATGAACACTGAGGACCGCGACCTCTTCGTCAAGGAACTGGGCAAGGTGGACCTGAAGGTGCCCACGAGCCATGCTTGCGAGACGCTCGACGAAGCCATCGAGACGGCCCGCCGCATCGGCTATCCCATCATGATTCGCTCGGCATATGCGTTGGGCGGCTTGGGCAGCGGCGTCTGCCCCGACGAGAAGACTTTCAAGGAGATTGCAGAGAGTGCCTTCACCTTCGCTCCTCAGGTCCTTGTGGAAGAGAGTCTGAAAGGCTGGAAGGAGATAGAGTTCGAGTGCATTCGCGACGCCAACGACCACTGCTTCACCGTTGCTTCGATGGAGAACTTCGACCCGCTCGGCATCCACACCGGCGAGAGCATCGTCGTTGCCCCGACCTGTTCGTTGAAGGACGAGCAGGTGAAGATGCTGCAGGACATCACCATCAAGTGCGTGCGCCATCTCAACATCGTGGGCGAGTGCAACATACAGTTCGCCTTCAATGCCGAGACAAACGACTACCGCATCATCGAGATAAACGCCCGCCTGTCGCGTTCCTCTGCTTTGGCAAGCAAGGCGACCGGCTATCCCTTGGCCTTCGTTGCCGCAAAGATTGCGCTCGGCTACACCCTCGACCAGATTGGAGAGATGGGCACGACGAACAGCGCCTACGTGGCTCCGTCGCTCGACTACCTCATCTGCAAGATACCGCGCTGGGACTTGACAAAGTTCACGGGCGTGAGCCGCAAGATTGGCTCCAGCATGAAGTCGGTCGGAGAGATTATGAGCATCGGCAGGTCGTTCGAAGAGATGTTGCAGAAGGGCCTGCGCATGATAGGTCAGGGCATGCACGGCTTCGTTGGCAACGACCATGTGAAGTTCGAGAACCTCGACGAGGAACTGGCTAACCCCACCGACCTCCGCATCTTCGCCCTTGCACAGGCATTGGAGGAAGGCTACACGGTGGAGCGCATCGAGGAGCTGACGAAGATAGACAAGTGGTTCATCGAAAGGATGAAGAACATCGTGGATTTCGAGCACAAGCTGCAGACCTACAATGCCATCGAGGAGGTTCCTGCCGACATCATCCGCAAGGCAAAGATTCTTGGCTTCAGCGACTTCCAGATAGCAAGGTGCGTGCTTCACATACACACAGGCAACATGGAGAAGGAGAACCTCGCCGTGCGTGCCTACAGAAAGAAGCTCGGCATCCTGCCTGCCGTGAAGCGCATCCCGACGGTGGCCAGCGAGCACCCGGACCTCACGAACTACCTGTACATGACGTATGCTGTGGAGGGACACGACATCAACTTCTACAAGCATGAGAAGTCAGTCATCGTGCTCGGTAGCGGCGCCTATCGCATCGGTTCGAGCGTGGAGTTCGACTGGTGCTCGGTCAATGCCATACAGACCGCCCGCAAGCTCGGCTACAAGAGCATCATGATAAACTACAACCCGGAGACCGTCTCGACAGACTACGACATGTGCGACCGCCTCTACTTCGACGAGCTGTCGTTCGAGCGCGTGCTCGACGTCATCGACCTCGAGTCGCCCCGCGGCGTGATTGTCTCCACAGGCGGACAGATACCCAACAACCTCGCGATGAAGCTCTACAGGCAGAGCGTGCCCATCCTCGGCACGTCGCCCGTCAGCATCGACCGCGCAGAGAACCGCGGCAAGTTCTCCGCCATGCTCGATAAGCTCGGCATAGACCAGCCAAGATGGAGTGCGCTGACAAGCATGGACGACGTCAAGCAGTTCATCGACGAAGTGGGTTATCCCGTCCTGGTGCGCCCGTCGTATGTCCTCTCCGGTGCCGCCATGAATGTCTGCTACACAGACGAGGAGCTGGAGCGCTTCCTGCAGATGGCAAGCGAAGTGAGCAAAGAATATCCCGTCGTGGTCAGCAAATTCATGACGGAGACCAATGAGGTCGAGTTCGACGCAGTGGCTCAGAACGGAGAAATCGTAGAGTACGCCATCTCGGAGCATGTGGAGTATGCCGGCGTACACTCGGGCGACGCCACGATGGTCTTCCCCGCTCAGCAACTCAGCTTTGCCACAGCCCGACAGATCAAGAAGATGAGCCGCGCCATTGCCAAGGAGCTGAACATCAGCGGCCCGTTCAATATCCAATATCTTGCAAAGGGACGCGACGTGAAGGTCATCGAGTGCAACCTTCGCGCCAGCCGCTCCTTCCCGTTTGTCAGCAAGGTGCTCAAGCGCAACTTCATCGAGACAGCTACTCGCATCATGCTCGACGCACCCTACACGAAGCCCGACAAGAGCGCCTTCGACATCGACCACATCGGCGTCAAAGCCAGCCAGTTCTCGTTCGCCCGCCTGCAGAATGCCGACCCCATCCTGGGCGTGGATATGAGCTCGACGGGCGAGGTGGGCTGCCTCGGCGACAGCTTCGAGGAGGCTTTGCTGAATAGTATGATTGCCACAGGCTACAAGATTCCCCGCAAGGAGAAAGGCATCATGATAAGCAGCGGCGGCACGAAGGAGAAAGTGGCTATGCTCGACGGCGCCCGTATGCTGACGAAGGCCGGCTACACCATCTATGCAAGCGAAGGCACAGCCAACTTCCTCAATGAGAACGGTGCGAAGGCCATCGCCGTAAGCTGGCCGGATGAGGACAAGCCGGGTATGGAGAATGTGATGAAGATGATAGCGGAGCACCGCTTCGATCTCGTGGTGAACATCCCCAAGAACCGTACGAGCCGCGAGCTCACCAACGGCTACAAGATACGTCGCGCTGCCATCGACCACAACATTCCGCTCATCACGAACGCGCGTCTGGCAAGTGCCTTCATAGAGGCCTTCTGCACGCTTTCCATAGAGGATCTCAGCATCAAGAGCTGGAACGAATATTAGTGCCCTGTAGGGGGCTGAAAAACGCCGCGTGCGGGGATTGCAATTTCCGCGTGCGGCGTTGGTCATTTCCGCGTGCGGCGTTTGCAATCCCCGCACGCGGCGTTTTTTGTCGCCTCCAGCGGGAATTTTCTTATCTCTTGAAACGCCGATGCAGACGGCAAATCAGCGTAACAAACGGCCAAGGGAGCAACACCTCTCCGGAGAGACGATATAAGTCAATCTGACGATAAAGCATGGCACGCAGGAAGTCGAGGCCGCCTCTTGTGAAAACGGACATGCGCATGACGTCCTTCGCGTAGAGCATTGTCTCCAACAGCTGGCGGACTTTCTTTGCCGTAATGTTTGCCGTGAGCCCCTCTTGGTTCCAGACATACACGTATGTCCCCATGTGTGCTGTCGCTACGACGGGTTGCCGCTCCAGCAGTTGCACAAGCATCAGCATGTCCTCGCAGAAGCGGTCGTCGGCATAGCGGACTTCATCGAAGAGCTTGCGGCGATAAATCTTGTTGCAGGCATAGCTGTGCCACCAGGCACGCGTCCGGAGCCAATACTGGCGAGCATTGGGATAGACCTTGTCTGTCAAGGTCTGGTCCTCTTCTCCTTCTTTCGTCTGCTTTATCTCGTACTCCAGGATGTCGGCCTCAGGATGCTCCTCCAAGCGCTTCAGCAAGTGCGGATAGGTGTCGGCAGCCAGATAGTCATCGCTATCCACGAAGGTGACATAGTCTCCCGTAGCAATGTCGAGGCCGGCGTTGCGAGCAGCACCCAAGCCTCTGTTCTGCTGATGCACGACACGAATGCGAGAGTCGCGCCCCGCCCAAGCGTCGCAAAGTGCAGGACAGTTGTCCGGAGAGCCGTCGTCCACAAGAATGACCTCCATGCCGCCCTCCACCTGCTGGCTCAGCACGCTCTCTATGCAGCGGTCCAACGTCAGTTCTGTCTTATAAGCGGGTATGATGACCGTCAGAAGCATACTCTCTTCCTGTTATTCCGTAAAGATAAATATCATACATGAAGTGGTTGGAGATATAGCACAGTGCTTGGAAATCAAGGACTCGTGAGGTTCCAAGTCGAGGTCAGTTTCTTCAGCTGTTCAGTCACTCTCATGGTGTCGTTTTGCCAGGCAGGAACAGGGAACGTGGCTGCAGGCATGTAGAGCAGGTCCAGCTCTGGCAGTTCGAGCGGGCCGTTCTCGTCGGGAAGGAATGGCACCTCGTTTGGAAGGAAAGGCGTTATCTCCACCATCGAGAAGCCAGCCCGGATGATGTCCAGCTCTCGAGCCGCTGCACGGCTCAGGTCGATGATGCGGTGCTTGACATACGGGCCTCGGTCTGTCACCCGCACATAAACGGTCTTGTCGTTGAGCGGGTTGCGCACTTTCAGTATCGTGCCGAAAGGATACTTAAGGTGGGCGCAAGTCATACTGTCCTTGTTATAAATCTCTCCACTTGCTGTTCGTTGCCCATGAAATTTGTCGGCATAATAGGAGGCATTGCCCTTAATAACCTGCCCTTGAGCAAGGAGCAAAGAGCATGTGGCAAGGAGCAAAAGTAGCAGCGATAACAGCGTTTTCATATAGTCAAAGTTGCGTTTTGTGCCGAATTTGGGTGCAAGTTACCTTTTTCTCTGTTATAAATGCAACAATAAGCGGTTTTTTTTTCGCTATCAGGCGCCTGTCTTATATTTTTTTAGTAATTTTGCGCACAAAACTATCTAATTATATAATGAAAAGGACAACATTATCTCTTTTGACCTGTGCATTGTGCATGGCGCTGGCAACATCTTGCGTTTCCAACAAGAAGATGATATATCTGCAGGGTGCCACTCAGGAATATGCATTGCCACAGGATATAAAGGACTACTTCGAGTTGCAGGTGCAGCCCGACGACCAGCTTGCCATTTCCGTAGCAAGTAAGGATGTGGAACTTGTTCAACGCTTCAACAACAATACGCTCATCGGCGGCGGCAACAACTCGCAGACGGGAACGAATACGGTCAACGTATCCTCTGGCGTCTCATACTTCAAGGTCAACAAGGAAGGGAACATAGAGTTCCCCATCTTCGGCACGCTGCACGTGGGCGGCATGACGACTGACGAGATATCGAAGATGGTGCAGGACCGCATGATCAACGAGGGCTACATCAACGATGCAGTCGTCAATACGAAGATAATGAGCTTCAAGGTGACTGTGATGGGCGACGTGAAGAATCCCGGCACCCAAACCTATCAGGGCGAACGCCTCACGATTCTGGAAGCCCTTGGGAAAGCTGGCGACCTGACGAACAGCGCCTATCGCAACAACGTCCTGGTCATTCGCGAGGAGAATGGTCAGAGAAGAGCTTTCGAAGTCAATCTGCTCGACAATCAGGCGGTCTTCAACTCACCCGCCTACTATCTGCAGCAGAACGATGTCATCTATGTGCAGCCCAACAAGAGCCAGCGCGTAAAGGGCAGCACCAGCTACACTTGGCTGTCGGTCGGTAGCACGGTTGTCGGCATGATTGTCAGCATCGTTTCCCTAATTGTCGCACTCAAAAAGTAACATGGCATGGAAGTAACCAACAATACTACAGCAGTCCGCAACCGCAAGCAGAAGAATGCTTCCGGTACAGGTATTGATGAATCCCTCACCTTGCGCGACATTCTCGACACCTTCCTTGCCAATTGGGTTTGGTTCCTGCTTTCTGTCATCATCTGTCTGGCAGTAGCAAGGCTTTATCTCGCCACTAAACCCTTCATCTACCAGCGGCAGGCAGTAATGCTTGTCAAGGACGATAACGGCCAGAGCAGCGGCAGACGTTCCGCCATAAGCACCGATGCCTTGATGCAGCTCAATGGCGTGCTTGCCGGAGCAAGCGTCAAGAACGAGGTGTACATCCTCCATTCATTCCAGCTGGCTCAGGAGGTGGCGAAGAACTTGCAGCTCGACGTGATGTACAACATACGTTCCGGTCTCCGCAATGTCTCCCTCTACGACGACCGCCCCTTCTCCGTCGAGTTCATGACGGAATATACTGTGCCTGCGAGCTTCATGTTCACTATCGACAGCAATCGTGGCGGCACCATCACCGAGGCCAAATTCGGCGTTCCCATGACGGAATCTGACTTCACGGCTAAGGTGGAGTGGGGCAAGGTAGTGAAGACTCCTTTCGGCGACTTCGTGGCGACTCCCCAGGAAGGGAAGCTTAAGGACTTTGTAGGCCAGACCATCAATGTTCAGCGCATCAGCCTGGAGAATGCCGCAATCATGCTGTACAATAAGGTCTCCAGCGGCGAGATAGACAAGGAGAGTACGCTTGTGCGCATCACTTGCACGGACACCAATATCCAGCGAGCCGACGACATCCTCAGCGGCTTGCTCGAGGCTTATAAGCGAAGCATCATTGACGACAAGAACCAGATAGCGAAGAGTACTTCTGAGTTCATCGAGGACCGAATCGGCCTGATTCACAGAGAGCTGAGCGAGGTGGAGGGTCAGATGGCAGAGTTCAAGCAGAGCAACGGCCTGGTTGACCTTAAGGCAAGCAGCGATGCATATCTTGCTCAGAGCAGCGCTGCCCGCCAGCGTACCGTGCAGGCAGAGACACAGTACTCGATGGTACAGTATCTTGTCGACTACCTTTCGCAGAACGTTACGGCAGGCAACAACCTCATCCCCACAATGGGCGGTATCAGCGACCCGGGCATCACCTCACAGATTGCGAACTACAACCAGATGATGCTGCAGCGCAACCGTTTGGCGGAGAACACTTCGGAGAGCAGTCCCACTATTGTCGACCTTGACAGGAACCTCGAGCAGATGCGTACTGCCATACTTGCTTCGCTCAAGGGCTACAGCTCGAGTCTCAAGCTGCAGGTCGATAGGGCAAAGCGCGAAGAGGCCGGGCTTACGGCAGGCCTTCACTCCGTGCCCCAGAAGGAAAAGAGGGTGATTGACATCGCCCGTCAGCAAACCATCAAGGAGACGCTCTACACTTATCTGTTGAACAAGCGTGAGGAGACCGCCTTGCAGCTGGCCATCACGGAGGCAAACATCCGCGTCGTGGAGCAGCCTTTCGGCAACCGCTCGCCGATTGCCCCCCGCACTAAGGTCATCATGTTTATCGCGCTTTGCATTGGCATCATCGTGCCCTTCCTCTTCTTCCAGCTGAGGAAACTCTTCGACACCACGGTGCACGGGCGCAAGGATGTGGAGAAATACACCACCATTCCTATCCTCGGAGAAGTGCCGCACAGTCATGTCGCTCTCCGTGACTCGGAGATTGTCGTCGAGGAGGATAAGGACGATATCCTCTCCGAGGCATTCCGACTGATACGTTTCAACATGCCCTTCATCAACAAGGATGCGCGTGTCATCATGCTCACAAGTACAATGCCGGGCGAGGGCAAGACGTTCATCAGCGGTAACTTTGCCGCTACGCTCGGACTGACGGGAAAGAAGGTGATACTGATAGACGCCGATATCCGCAAGCGCACCAGAAGCCGTCTCGCAGAAGTGAGCGGAAACGTGGGACTTACGTCCTACCTCTCCGAGGCTGTCGACGATGTGTTCAGCCTGATAGTGCCTAAGAGCGAGAAGTGTAATCTGGACATCTTGCCGGCGGGCGTTGTGGCTCCTAACCCAACGGAGTTGCTGATGAGCAACCGCCTGGAACAGTGTATCGAGCAGCTCAAGACACGCTACGACTATGTGGTTATCGACAATGTGCCTGCACAGGTGGTTGCCGATGCCGGTATCGTCAATCGTGTCGTGGACCTCACCATCTACGTCCTTCGCGAGACGAAGGTGGACCGCCGCTATCTGCCCGAGCTGGAGCGACTGCATCAGGAAAAGAAGTTCAACCATCTCTGTATTGTCATCAACGATAGCCGTGGCAAGAGCAAGAGATATGGCTATGGCTACGGCTATGGCTACGGTTATGGTTACGGTTATGGCTACGGCTATGGTTACGGCTATGGCTATGGCTACGGCAACAAGAAGAAGAAAAGGAGCTGGTGGAAAAAGCTTTTCCATAAGAAGAGAAAAAAGTAACTCCATGGGATAGGCATGACCAACAGCCCATCCTTCAAGAACGAATATTGCTGTCTGCTAATGGGTTTCCTGCAGGCAGCAATTTTTGTTTCCGCCTGCCGACATCCCCTTTTCTTCGTTCGACAATCTTGATATGCAGCTTGCGTATCCACAAACACCGCCTGCAAATCACTATCCGCAACCTGCATTTCTGCATTCGCAGCCTGCGTATTGAGAATTAAGAGCGCCTCGTTAGGGAAGGCAGAGTGTTGGCAACATAAATTGTGCGTCAGGCATTTGTTTTCTTATTATTGCTGTCCGGTCAATTCGGTCTGCTCCGCCTTTCTTCGGCTAAATCAGGCGCAGACGGAGCAGGCCGTTTCCCGGCAGAACATCTGAAACTTGAGATAATGACATAAATACTGGCAGCACGTTTGTCGGACACCAATAAATCTAAAAAAGAAAGGCACGCTCCTACTGAAGGGCGTGCCTTAATTATGAATGCGGATGCTTGTTTCTGTTTACCAGATGTCCTCCGGCTTCTCGGGATTGTCATAGACATCCTTTGCGCAGTACTCCAGATAGTCCATGTAGAAGAAGCGTGTGTCGTCGTCCATCACAGTTTTGAACTTGATGTAGTAAGTCTCGTCGGGATCCATCGTTTGGCGCAGGATGATGCGTCGGCAGCAGATATCAGACGCACGCATCGTCGTGGCTGTGCCCGGGCCGCCTGCGCAGTATTGGTTGCAGCCTTTCATGAAGCCGTTATTGCGTATGCGCTTGTCAACCTCGGCGTTGTAATCGTCGTCTCTGGTGTCTTTCTCAAAGCCGATGTCGCTCTTTACATTGCCGTTTGATGTGTGCAAGGTGTTGTCGGCACTCTGGCGAAGGTCGAGAGGAATGCCCATGGCAGCAAGTTTGTTCTTGTTGGAACCCCAGTAGAACTGTACCATACCGCGCATTGTACCGCCGCACTGGATGGCGAATCGCATCTCGTATGTGCCGCGACGCGGTACGGGCGGCAGTTTCATGGTGCATTCCAGGAGTCCACGGATGGTCATTTCGTCGCCTTGCATGTTCTGCCAGCCTTTGCCTCGTCCTGTCCAGTAATTGAATCTGGTGTCTTTTGAGATGTCCACGTCTTCGAGGTATTTGTATTCCTGGTCATTGGGGATATAGACATTTGTGTGCTTCTCGTCGGTAATCTCGGAGCATCGTATGTCATTGTTCATGAACTCGGGCCACATGCTTGGCACGCTCCAGCGGATGCGTTGCTTCTGCAGGTTGTTGCGCGTGTCATCGCTATAATAGAGCAACTTGTCGATGGGGAAGATGATGCCGTTGCGCACGTTGTTTGCTCCTTCCAGGTTGGGCTCGCCAACCCTAATGCCTTCTTTGTCGGGGTCGCACGAGACTTCCTGATAGGTGCCTTGCCGTTCGTTGTCGAGAACGGGGAAGCGATTCAAATAGACGCCTTCGCTCTCTTTGCTCTCGAAAATCTTCAGAAGGCGACGCTTGCCCATGGTCGTGTAGAACTCCATGACTGCTACAGATGGAATCTTGCGGTTCATGTCGAAGCCCTTCTCGTTGTAGTGGTAAACCAGGGTGTTCACACTCAGCCGATGGGGCAGAAGGTGATATGTGATGAACTGATAGAGCAGATTGTCTTCCGACTTGTAATCATTATCGCGTTTCAGTTCGGGATAGACGCCTTCGCTGTCGAGATAGTTCATCACGTCTTCGAGTGTAATATCCTTGACGTCTTTCCCGATGGCTTCTGTCCAGAACGCATCCGTCTCGGCAAAGAGTGTGAAACCGTAGTAGCGATGCTCTGGTGTCCAGAATGTTGCGGTCTCTCCTTTGGTTTCGTCGTTCTTCTCGGGTATCTTGCCCTGCTGGTAGAGATCCTCGTATACTTCGTCGCGATTCTTTGAGAGTTCGTCAAGCAATCCACAGGCTTGAATCATCTTGGCTGCGATGACGTAGCCGGAGTTCTCGTCCTCAATGTACCTCTTCAGCAGGTAGTCCATTGTGTCGTTGCTTGGCGAGATGACGTTGTGCATAGCGTGTATTACGCCGTTGATGCAAAGGATGTCGCGGTTGTTGACGTCAATGGAGCAGTCGTTGATGAGGATGCTGTCGGGGAAGTTCTCGAAGCGTTGTACTACGAGCTTCCTGTCGTTCATGTTGGCCAAGGGAATCTCTACGGTATTGGATGTAGAGGTGGAGACGGGGAAACTGCTTATCTGGTATTCGCTGAAGTCGTCGCCGCTGTCGATGATGCTGTTGAAGACAATGACTTGATAAATGGAGTCTCGCTTGCGTTCGCTGGGGAAAGCATCCCATGAGGCTTCGGGTATAAGGCCTGTCTTGACGAGCGAGTCGAGGTATTCCTGAATGGCATCGTTCGTAGGCGCAAATATCGTGTAATGGCCACGAGCTGATAGCAACTGGCGCACATTCGTTTTGCTGATTCCGCTAACCATTACTTCTCCAAGCAGACGGTAATATTCGCTATACTGGTCGTGCTTGCCAAGGTAGCCTGCAATAGTCTCTTCCTTAAAGACATAGCGTGAGGAAGTGTCAACATCCTCCGTACAACTTGCCATAGCCAAAGCGACAATGGCGATCACAGATAAAAGGTATTTCTTCATATTAAAGGTTTAAGGCAAATATTTAATAGTTATTAGCATATTTCGCACAAATATACGATTTTTTACTTTTGCTCCAAAGAAAAACGCGTCTTTTTTGTGCTTTGGACGCCACAAATGGCAAAAAGTGGGTCTTATGGAATGTGATGTGCCGAAACATAACATGTCTAATTGCTAAACATCACGTGTGAATTTGCCAAACATCACGTGTGAATTTAGCAAACATGACGTGTGAATTTAGCAAACATCACGTGTGAAGTTAGGAAACATCTCTGCAGGCGTCTGAAATCATCTCTGCAGGCGGTTCCTGCCGGCATCTATCCTGAGGAAAACAAAGAGCAGGATGGTGAAGCCCCAAAGCGAGGAGCCTCCGTAGCTGAAGAAGGGTAGGGGAATGCCTATCACGGGAGTCAGGCCAAGCACCATCCCGACGTTGATGAAGACATGAAAGAGGAAGATGCTCAGCACGCAATATCCATAGACCCGCCCAAATGTGTATGGCTGTCGCTCGGCAAGATGTATGAGCCTCAGGATGAGCGCAAGAAAGAGCGATAGCACGATGGCACAGCCGATAAAACCTTCTTCCTCGCCAACCGTGCAGAAGATGAAGTCTGTGTCCTGCTCCGGCACATAACGCAGCTTCGTCTGTGTGCCGTTGAGGAATCCTTTGCCCTCAAGCCCGCCAGAACCTATCGCTATCTTTGCCTGGATGACATTATAACCTGCACCTCTCGGGTCGTCTTCCAAGCCGAGCAACACGCGGATACGGGTTTGCTGATGCGGCTCCATCACCCGATTCAGCACGAAGTCGGCGGAATAGAAGAAGCCCATGCTGCCCAGGGTGAAAAGAGCTATGAGCAAATAGGGCAGGGCTCTGTCGCGAAGGGTGATGTAGAGACAATAGACAGCAGACAACAGACAGCAGGCAGCCATCAGCCATACTGCATCGAAGGGATAGATGAATCGGGCAAAGAGAATGGCGGCTGCGTCAACCGCCAGCGAATAAAGCAGGATGCGGCTCCAAGAGTTGTTTCTCTCTCCACCATATACTTTGGTGAAGCCTATCGTGAAGATTTGGATGAGCAGCATCACAAGAGCATGTCCCAGACTCATCTGCTCTACTCCAAGCAAAGGCACATCCGCATAGCGGACGCCTACCACGAAATACGCGACTGCCGCAATTGCCGTGAAGAGCAGGCAGCCAGGCATTCCCTCGCGATACAGCATCAGGAAGAGCGCACTATAGACCAAAGCGCTTCCCGTCTCTTTCTGCATCACAATCAAGCCCATCGGAACGACAATCAAGGCGATGCAGATGATGAAGTCTTTCCAGTTCCTGACATCGAAACCGTATGTGCTCATCACCTTCGCCAAACAGAGCGAAACGCCGAACTTCGCGAACTCTGCGGGCTGTATGCTGAAATTGCCGAGCTTTATCCAAGACATCGAACCCTTGATGTCGTGAGCCATGAAAGGCGTCACGAACAGCAGAACGATGAACCCTATATATATAATATAGGAAAGGGACTCGAAGATTCGGTCGTCCGTCATAAGGATGAGGAAGGAAAGCAAAAGGGAAGTGCCAATCCAAACAATCTGCATCCCGCTGCGGGTAGAGAAGTCGAGGATGCTGGTCGATTGCTCATAGTCGTAGCAAGCGCCGCAAACACTCATCCATCCAAGTGCCAGAAGCACGAGATAGATGAAGATGGTGAGCCAATCAATCGACCCCCAAAGCGATGGTGCCTTCTTCTTATTCTTGTTGTTCCTCATTCTTCTCAGACTTTTGTCCGTTGTCTGTAGTCTGTTCTTCGGCTTTCGCCTCAGGCGCAGGCGGAAGTCCGTTGTCCGTTGTCCGTTGTCCGTTGTCTATCTTGTAGAGATGCCTGTTCTCGAAGCTTGTGGCTCGAGCCTCGCTTGCAGCCGAAAGCTTGCCGTTGATGTATTGTTCCATCATGAGCGCACCTATCGGGACTCCATAAGTTGCTCCCCATGTGCCGTTCTCCACATAGACACAAATGGCAATCTTCGGGTTCTCGCGAGGCGCAAAGCCCATGAAGACGCTGTGGTCCTGCCCATGAGGATTCTGAGCCGTACCTGTCTTGCCGCAGACTTCATAGAAAGAAGTGTTTGCCAGACGGCAGGTTCCTCCCAGCACAGCCTGACGCATTCCCTGCACGACTGTCTCGTAGTGCTGCCGTCCGACCTTCGTGTAGTGCTTCTTCGTGTAGAGTGTGTCAAGCGGCATTCCCTGCACCTCCTTCACAACATGCGGGATGATGTAGTAGCCTCTGTTTGCGATGGTTGCTCCAAGATTGGCAATCTGCAGGGGCGTCAGGTTGACTTCTCCTTGCCCGATGCTTATACTGATGACGGTCAGGCCGCTCCAGTCCTCTTTGTAGGCTTTGTCGTAGTAGGGAGCGTTGGGAATCATGCCTCGCTTCTCTCCGGGCAGGTCGATGCCGAGCTTGTAGCCGAAACCCATGCTGACCATATAGTCCTTCCAGGTAGTCATCGCGTCCTGCACCGTCTTGTATTTCGTCCTGTTGGCAAACATGTGATAGAGTCCCCAGCAGAAATAGCCGTTGCACGAGGTGGCGATTGCAGGGACGAGCGGCAAAGGAGAGCCGTGTCCGTGGCAACCGACCCTGAGCCCTCTGAAGTGGAAGCCGCGGCTGCAAGGGTATGCAGTTTGTGGCGTGATGATGCCTTCCTGCAGGAACGTGAGTGCTTGACTCGTTTTGAAGGTAGAGCCAGGAGGGTATTGCCCCATAATAGCGCGGTTGAGGAGCGGCTTGTGTGGGTCTTGAGCCAGCAATAACTGATTCTTTCCTCGCTGTCGTCCTATCATGATGCGAGGGTCGTAAGTCGGGCTGGATACCATGCAAAGCACTTCTCCCGTGCTCGGTTCGATGGCCACGATGCTGCCGAGTTTCCCTTTCATGAGGCGCTCGCCGAGTGCTTGCAGCTCGAGGTCGATGCTCATCGTGAGGTTGCGGCCAGGAATGGGAGCTTCGTCGAACTTGCCGTTCTGGTAGCGCCCCTTGATGCGTCCGCGAGCATCCCGAAGCAGAATCTCCTTTCCTTTCACGCCTCGCAAGGCCTCTTCGTAGGAACGCTCCACGCCAAGTTTACCGATATAGTCGCCGCTTCTGTAGTATGGGTCAGCTTCTATGTCGGCAGGGCTAACCTCAGCCACATCTCCAAGAAGGTGTGCTGCGTAAGGATAGCTGTACTGGCGGATGCTGCGTTTCTGTATGTAAAAGCCAGGGAAGCGGAAGAGTTTCTCTTGGAAGCGGCTGAATTCTTCAGTAGAGAGCTGACTCATGAAGACTTGCTGCGTGTATGAACTGTAGCCAGGGTTGCGGTTCTTGTCTTTTATCTCCGCCATTCTGCGCTCGTACCAGTCGCGAGTTATGCCGAGGCTTTCGCAAAGGTCGAGAGTATCGACGCCTTGCTGTTCGTACATGACAACCATCACATCATAGGCAGGTTGGTTATAAACGAGCAGTTTGCCGTTACGGTCAGAGATTGCGCCTCGGGCAGGATATTGAATGCGCTTGAGGAAAGCGTTGGAATCGGCGCTCAATTTGAAGTCCTCGCTCAGGAGCTGCAGGGTGAAGAGACGAAGCAGATAGACAACAATGATGATGAAGGCGGCTCCGCCAATCACATATTTTCGCTTCTCAAGCTCATAGTTCGCATCCATAGCCACTTATTTTTTAGGGTTACGGACATGCTCTGCCAATATAATCAGCAGCAGGGAAGCGGCATAGCTCACGCCCATACTGATGGCGATATCTGTAAGGTGGAAGTAGGAAAAGCCTTCGAGGGCGAAATAAACGAGGTGATGAAGAAGGAGGAGCAGGGCAATGAACTGCAGATAGTTCCATCGTCCCATTGTAGAGAAAGATGGATGTAGCTCTTCTTCAGAATCGCGGGGCGCCATCAATTCCAGTAAAGGTGGTTGCAAGAAAGCGATGAAGGTCAGGGCAGCACTGCTGATGCCTGACGTCCCTGCAAAGATATCTGCCACAAAACCCACGCCAAAGCCCCACAGCAAAGCTTCCGAGCGAGATGTGCCCATCGGCAGCGTGATGACGATGAGCGGACACAGCAAAGGCGCCCCGTAGCCCCAAGGATGTACCTGGTCGAGGATGAGCACTTGCACCAGAAGCAGCATCAGAGCCCATGCTAAGCGTATGAGGATGCGGGTTATCATTGTGCCACGAGAGAGTCGAGCTCTTCTTTGATGAGATTGTTGATGACGTTAACGTGCCTGAGGTTTGCAATATCGGTGCTCAGAAGGATTTCGAGCTCATAGGCAAGGCCGTCGCTACTGTTCTTGATTTCTGCCACTTTACCGAGGAAGATGCCTGCAGGAAAGACGTTGCTGAAGCCGCTGGTCTCTACGATGTCGCCTTTCTTGATGTGTGCGTGGCGGGGAACATCGTCCATATAAGCCCTTAAAGGAGTGCCGCCCTTCCATTTCAGGTAACCGAAATATTCTGTGCCTCGCAGGCGGCAGCTGATGCTGCTGTGGCTGTTGAGGATGGACATCACGAGAGCGTGGTGAGGAGTGACACCGCTGACGATTCCCACAACGCCTGTGCCGCTCAATACGCCCATTTCTGGAGCGACGCCGTCTTCGCTGCCTACATCAATGACAATCATGTTGTCCCGCTTGCGGACGCTGTTGTCGATGATGCGGGCCTCTATCGTGGACCATTGGCCACTGGCCATTGGCTGTTGGCTGTTGAGCGTCGTGGTGTCGGTGCCGGCGAGGGCGAGATTGTGGCGAAGGATGTCGAGTTGTTGCTGCAGGATGATGTTGCGACGGACGAGCGCAGCATTTTCGGCGGGCATTCTCAGGTACGAGAGTGCCTTTGCTTCCCATTCGTGAACCTGTGCGGCAACGGTGTTGGCTTGGGTAAACCAGATGCTGCCCTGATAATGGTTGTACTGGAAAAGCAGGAATCCACTGAGCGCTTCCAACAAGAGGAAGAGTGCCCAGTGGACATAGGCTGTTATGCGCTCGATGAAATCGTGCACAATATTACATCAAGAATGCGAAGTTGTTGATGTTCTTCAGTGCCACGCCTGTGCCCTTTGCTACGCTGTGCAATGGATCGTCGGCTACCTTGAACTCGATGTTGATTTTGTCTGTGAGACGCTTGGCGAGCCCTCTGAGCAGAGCGCCGCCGCCTGTCAGCCAGATGCCGTTCTTCACGATGTCGGCATAGAGTTCTGGCGGAGTCTCCTCAAGTGCGCTGAGGACGGCTGTTTCAATCTTTGCGATGGTCTTCTCGAGGCAGTGGGCAATCTCCTGATAGCAGACGGGAACCTCCATGGGAAGTGCCGTGATGCGGTTCGGGCCGTGAACGACATAGTCTTCCGGAGCGTCTTCTCCGAGGTCGGTCATAGCTGCGCCGACATGTATCTTGATGCGTTCTGCCATACGTTCGCTGACCTTGACGTTGTGCTGACGGCTCATGTATTCCTGTATGTCTGCCGTCAGTTCGTCGCCAGCCACGCGAAGGCTCTTGTCGGCCACTATTCCGCCGAGCGAGATGACAGCAATCTCTGTGCTGCCACCGCCTATGTCGACTATCATGTTGCCTTCCGGAGCGAGCACATCAAGCCCGATGCCGATGGCTGCGGCCATGGGCTCGAATATGAGGTAGACTTCGCGTCCGCCTGCATGCTCTGCGCTGTCGCGGACGGCACGGAGTTCCACTTCGGTACTTCCGCTTGGCACTCCGATGACCATCTTCAGGGAGGGAGAGAAGAGTCGGTTGCCGGAGTGAACCATCTTGATGAGGCCGCGCATCATTTGCTCGCAGGCGTTGAAGTCGGCAATCACGCCGTCGCGAAGCGGACGAATGGTGCGAATCTCGGGATTTGTCTTTTCATACATCATCTTGGCCTTGTCTCCGACGGCAATCATGCGCTCCGTCCTGCGGTCGAGGGCCACGACGCTTGGCTCGTCGACCACTATCTTGCCATCGCATATAATGATGGTGTTGGCCGTACCAAGGTCCATTGCTATTTCTTTGTTGAGTGAAAACCAGTTCATCTTATTTTTGAAATTAAGAGTTAAGAGTTAAGAGTTAAGAATTAAGAACGCTGGAACTTTGGGGTATCTTTTGCCGCTTTGCCGCTTTGCTGTCAACCATTCTTAATTCTTATTTCTTAATTTTTAATTGGCAAACCATTTGTGAATGGCGGTGTCGTAGTGGCTGCTGACGCCGAAGGCTTGTGTGGCGAACCATTTCCGGTCTTCGAGTTCGCTCTGGGCGCCTTGCTTCTTGAGCAAGTCGAGCAGGGGTTTGTACTCGGCCTTCGAGGGGACGATGATGACGTCGCGGAAGTTCTTGGCTGCTGCCCTGATGAGGCTGATGCCGCCTATGTCGATCTTCTCGATGATGTCGGCTTCGCTGGCACCCGATGCCACAGTAGCCTCGAAGGGATAGAGGTCGACGATGACGAGGTCGATGGCAGGGATGTCGTACTGCTTCATCTGCTGCTGGTCGCCTTCGTTCTCTCTGCGTCCCAAGATGCCGCCAAAGACTTTGGGGTGCAAGGTCTTGACTCTGCCGCCCAGAATGCTGGGATAGGTCGTTACGTCCTCAACCTTCTTGCAAGGTATGCCGAGGCTCTCGATGAATGACTGCGTGCCGCCGGTGGAAAGCAGCTCAACGCCTTCTGCATGAAGAGTGCGGAGTATCTCTTCGAGTCCATCTTTATGAAAGACAGACACTAACGCTCTGTTTATTTTTCTCGTTTCCATTTCTATGAATTTTTGCGTGTGCAAAGGTACAACATTTCTTTGAAATGAACGCAACAAATCGTGTTCTTTTTTTGAAAAAATATTGTGGGGAGATTTGTCGGGAAGTTTTGTGTCATTTCGGTCGGAATTTGACATTATGTTCCGAAAAGCGTCGGGTTTGCTTACACTCTGAATTTTCCTGACCGCCTGAGAATGCGACGAAATTGCCCGACCCGTACCTAGGGGCGGAGAAACGAGAGCAAATGTTAAAATCGTAACTTGCTGAGGATGTGCGACATGCAGGATGCCTCTACAGGAAAAGGCAGTCGAAATACCCGATTTCGAGTGTAAAAGTGGCAATTTCGGCCTGTCTTGAGCCCAAACGCAGCACGCTAAAAATAAAACGCCGCGTGTTAAGTTGGCAAACGCCGCCTGCTGAGTTTGCCAACGCCGCCTGCTGCGTTCAAAATCGCCCCCAGTTGAGGCAGTTTTCGAGGCACGGTTTTGTCAAAACCACTCAGTTTTGCATTCAAAACCGAAGTAGCAAAAAGTAAGCGAAACGGGCAATCGGCTTACATTTTTCATTTCTCACTTTTCACTTTTCTCTCTTCACAGCCAACCCTCTTTCCTGTACCACTCGATGCTGGCCTCCACGCCCCTTTCGAGGCTCCATTCAGGTGCGTAGCCGAAGTCGGCGATGGCCGGCTCTATCTCACATTGCCAGTTCCGCTGAGAGAGGATGTTGAACTTGTCGTCGTTCAAGGCGTTCATCTTGCCTGTCAGGCGGCTTATCCTGCCACTCACCCAGCAAATGGCCCGCAACAGGCAGAGCGGCAACTTCAGGTGAAGCACCCAGGGACCTCCGAGATAACGCTGCACGAGGTCGCTGTAACTGCGGCTGTTATAGACCTTTCCGTCGCTGAGGAAGTAGGCTTTGCCTTCCGCATCAGGCGACTTCATACTCTTGAAGACCGCCTGCACCACATCCTGAACATAGACGAAGGTAATCTCCTGAGGCGTCAAGCCTGCCGCTATGTCGATATGCTGCTTAATGCTCTGAGCCATAAGGAAGTAGTCGCGCTCTCGAGGACCGTAAACACCCGTCGGCCGAAGGATGGTGTAGGGGAAATCCCGTTGTGCCGTGAGGTAGTGCTCGGCAGAGAGTTTGCTCTCTCCATAAGCGGTGTTGGGCTTGGGCTCGTCAGTCAAAAGGATGGGGGCATAGACCCACGGATTGTCTTCTGACGGGCGACGAACGGGCTCCTCGCGTATGGCTCCGAAGATGCTCAAACTGCTCAGGAACACGAATCGCTGGGGAACCATCTCTGTCGAGCGCAGCGCGTCGATGAGGTTCTTAGTGCCCTCGGTGTTGGTTCGGAAGAAGTCCTCGCGATGCAGGCACTTCGTGGCTCCCGCCGCATGCACGACAAAGTCCCAGCCCTTGCCGCCCATCTCGGCCTTGTAGGCGAGGAGCTGTTCGCGCAACTTCGTGGGGCTCTGCATGTCGAGCTGAGCGAAGTGGATGCGCTTGTCCTGCAGATATTTGCGACTCGACGTGCCTCGAACGCCTGCCCAGACTTCGAAACCTTGCCTCAAACCCTCTTCTACGATAAAACTTCCGATGAAACCGCTGGCTCCGGTGATGAGAATGTTCATTGCTTTTGCTCTTTTTCTGCTGCAAAGGTAAAAAAAAAATCTCAATTCTTAAGTCTTAATTCTTATTTTCTTCGTACCTTTGCACCAGAATTGCTAAACATTATTTGTTATGAGGAGATTTATCACTATCTGCCTTATGGCATTTTGTATGGCGGCCAGCGCTCAGCAAAAGTATAAGGAAGTGCGCGACATTCCTTATACCAACGAGCAAGATGCCTACGCCCAAGAACGCTGCAAACTTGATGTCTATTATCCCGAAGGCAAGACCGATTGCCCTGTCGTCGTGTGGTTTCATGGCGGAGGGCTGGAGGGCGGCAATAAGTTTATTCCTTCCGAACTCAAGGAATGTGGCTATGTGGTTGTGGGCGTGAACTATCGCCTCTTGCCTAAATGCACGCCCGCTCAATGCATCGACGATGCTGCCGCCGCAACGGCCTGGGCATACAAACATGCCGAGCAGTATGGGGGCTCGCATCGCAAGGTCTTCGTCAGCGGGCATAGCGCAGGCGGCTACCTGACCGATATGATAGGATTGGACAAGCAATGGCTGAGGAAATATGGCGTGGATGCAGATTCGCTCCGTGCTTTAATACCCTTCAGCGGACAATGCGTCACCCATTATAATGTGCGCAAATTGCAAGGCCTGCAGCCTCTGCAGCTCACCATCGACAACTTTGCTCCGATGACCTTCATCCGTAAAGACGCACCGCCCATCGTCATCATTTCCGGCGACAGAGAGATGGAGCTCTACGGACGCTACGAGGAGCAGGCCTTCTTCTGGCGTATGCTGAAGCTTGCAGGGCATCCCGATGCAACACTCTACGAGATGCAAGGCTACAGTCATGGCGATATGGCGGCCCCTGCTTTCCATATCCTGAAGCAAACCGTCAGGAGGCTTGCTAATTAGAAACATCCGATATTGTTAATCGTCAAATCGTAAATCGCATGATAGACCTGAACAAGATTGCCATCATCACCAAGGAACATGATGTGACCTACAGCGAATTGCTGCGGCGAGTTGCTCAGTTTGCAAGAAAGACGCCGAAGGGAAAACTGACGAAGACCGTTGTCTTCAGCGAGAACCGCGAAGGCTGGGCATACAGTTTCTTCTCGGTCTGGCTGAACGAAGGCATTGTGGTCCCCATTGATGCCTCAAGCACGGTGAGCGATGTGGCCTACATCCTGAGCGACTGCAAGCCGGAAGCCGCATGGGTCTCGAAGGAGAGGGAAGGCGTTCTCAAAGAGGCCATCAAGGAGGCAAAGGTGGAGATGAGCGTCTTTGTCATCGACGATTACGAAAGGCTGTCGCTTGAAGGCGAGCCTGCTACCTCAATCCTTCCGTGGACGGCGCTCAGCGAACCCGACAACGACGATACGGCTCTCATCATCTATACCTCGGGAACCACGGGCTCGCCGAAGGGCGTGATGCTGAGCTACGCAGCATTGAAGGCCAATGTTCACAGCGTTTCCTATGACGTTCCTATCTATACGGAGAAGCGCCGAGTGCTTGTTCTTCTGCCGCTTCACCATGTTCTGCCCCTCATGGGCTCGCTTATAGCACCGCTCTACATGGGCGGCGGCATAGCCATCTGCCCGTCATTATCAGGTCCGGACATCATGGATACGCTCCAGCGAGGGCAGGTCGGCATCATGATTGGTGTGCCGCGATTGTGGCAGACGCTCTATACGGGCATCAAGAAGAAGATCGACGAGTCGCCCGCTGCCCGCATCCTCTTCGCCCTTTGCCGTGTTGCAAAGAACCGTACGCTCAGCCGTATCGTCTTCCGTTCCGTGAGGAAGAAGATGGGCGGACATCTCGATTACTGCGTCAGCGGCGGTGCTGCTTTGGACAAAGAGATAGGTGAAGGCTTAAAGACGCTCGGCCTCGATGTGCTCGAAGGCTATGGAATGACCGAAACAGCCCCGATTATTGCTTTCACCCGACCCGGCGACATTATTCCTGGATGCTCCGGACTCCCTCTTCCTGGCGTTGAATGCAAGTTGGTGGACGGCGAGCTTTGCGTGAAAGGACCGAACCTGATGAAGGGCTACTACAACCGACCCGAGGAGACAGCCCAAGTCATCGACAGCGAAGGATGGTTGCATACAGGCGACCTCGCCCAGTTTGATTCTGTGGGGCGCGTCACGATTACCGGTCGCACGAAAGAAATCATCGTCCTCAGCAACGGCAAGAACGTGCAGCCCAGCGAGATTGAGTACAAGCTCGAGAAGTATGATAAGCTCGTGAAGGAAGCGGCGGTCGTGCAGGATGGGGACAAGCTTCGGGCCATCATCGTTCCCCAACCTGCATGGGCAGCAACGTTGACCGACAACGAAGTGGCTGTGACATTGAAGCGCGAGGTGCTCGAGCCCTACAATATGACCGTCTCTGCGTATAAGAAGATAATGAGCGTGCTTGTTTACAGAGGCGAGCTTCCCCGTACACGACTCGAGAAGCTGCAACGCTACAAGCTGGGCGCTATCCTGAAAGACCAGCAGGGAACAAGGAGCAAAGAGCATGAGGCAAAGCCCGAACCCGACTTCGAAGAGTACCTTTTGCTTAAGCGCTTCATCGAATCCGAAAAGGGAATAAAGGTGCATGCGGCAGATCATATCGAGACCGACCTTGCCCTCGATTCCCTTGACAAGATAAGCCTGCAGACGTTTATCGAGAACACGTTTGGCACTTCTGTCGGCGCCGACGAGATGCCTGGCTTCCCAAATGTTGAGGCGATGGCTCGTCATGTGGCTGCCGAGAAGACCAAGATGGAGGCAGAAGACGTCGATTGGCACCAGCTCCTCCTTGCTCCTGTCGACAACTTGCCTTTGCCCACATCCGGTTTTGCTTACCGATTCATCTCGCGTCTCTTCAAGTACTTCTTCCGCATCTACAACAGCCTGAAGGTTAAGGGGCAGCCGCACATTCCCGCGAAGGGCGCCTGCATCCTTGCGCCCAATCACCAAAGTTTCGCCGACGGGCCGTTGGTGCTGGCTGGATTGCCTTGGAAGGGGCTCGACGAGTACTTCTTCTATGCCACAGAAGAGCACGTCCGCAGCAATTATCGACGCAAGATGGCAGCCATCAGCAATGTGATTGTGATGGAACGCGCCAACCTGAAGAACTCCATCCTGAAGCTTGCGAAGGTGCTCAGGGAAGGTCATCGCGTCATCATCTTCCCGGAGGGAGCGCGCACACACGACGGCGCAACGGTTCCCTTCAAGAAGACCTTCGCCATCCTTGCCAAGGAGCTGAATGTGCCTATCGTGCCTGTCTGCATAAAGGGAGCCTTCGAAGCCCTGCCTCGTGGCAGCGCTTTCATGAGGCCGAAGCACATCGAGGTGAAGTTCTTGCAAGCAATCAAGCCCTCGGAAAGCGATTCCTATGAAGATTTGACCCGTCAGACACAAGATGCAATCGAAGCGCTTTTGGCCCATTAAGACTGAGCTCGGCAACACTTGGACGCACCTTGCCGGAGCCATCTTTGCTTTGAGCAGCATTTGGTTGGTGTGGCTCGCGGCCGATGTCAGCTGGCAGATGGCGTTCGGAGTCGTCTGCTTCATTGTCGGTATGTTCTTCATGTTCCTCAGCAGCACCGTGTATCATTGGGTGAGAGAGGGTAAGGTGAAGCGTGCCTTGCGCAAATGCGACCACATAAGCATCTTTGTGATGATAGCCTGTTCCTACACGCCGATACTCATCGGGGTAGTAGGCGGATGGCTTGGCTGGACGGTGTTTGCCGTCCAGTGGCTGGTCGTGATAATCGGCGCGATATATAAGATTACCAGTTTAGGCAGGTGGCCGCGACTCTCGCTGGCCATCTATCTGATTATGGGATGGAGCATCATTTTCATTGCCGAGCCGGTAATCAAGGCTTTGAAGCCGGCAACCTTATGGCTCCTCCTTGCCGAAGGCATCGCCTATACCGCAGGAACTTACTTATTCGCCCACGACGAAAAGCCCCACTATCACGCCATTTGGCATGTGTTTGTCCTGCTTGGTGCCATAGCGCATTGGGGCGCGGTCCTCACTTTGCTTTTGTAGCTTTCTTCTTATCGGCAAGGAACATTCCGACAAGGATGAGCGCCGTTCCCAGGAGGAACCAGACGGTGATGTCCTCGTTCAGTACAATCCAAGCGCACAGGATTGCGATAACGGGGTTGAAGTAAACGTAGTTTGTGGCTATGATAGCGCCGAGGTTTCTTATCACCCAACCCCACAGATAGTAGCAAAGCGTGGATGCAATGGCGCCCAGGAAGAGCAACTCTGCAATCGCCTGCGGTTCCAGCAGCGTCTCCAGCGCTGGCCATTCGGGGAAGAAACAGAAGTAGGGAATCATCGTGACGAGCCCATAGAAGAAGAGCTTGCGGGTGATGAACAAAGTGTCGTAGCGCTTGCAAGCGGGTATCATCAGCAAACTGTAGCCGGCCCAGCAGAGACAGGCGGCAAAGGCGAGCAGGTCGCCGGTAGGGGAGAGGTGGAGCACGAAATGGCCATTCAGCTCAACTATGATAACGCCGACTGCCGCCAGCAGGCTCCCCACTACCTGTATGCCCCGAAGGCGCTGGTCGCGATAGAACATGGAGATGAGCAAAGCCGCAAACAGGGGACAGAGGCAGACGATGAGCGCCGTGTTGGTGGTCGTGGTGTAGTTCATCGCGGCATTCTCCGTCAGGAAATAAAGTGAGCCTCCAGTCAGCCCGAGTCCCACCATCAGCAACTCGTCCTTCCAATCCTTCGCGAACCATCTGAACGGACGCTTGAAGGCCGCTATGCCCAGAAGGGCGGCATAAGCGATGATGAAGCGCAAGGTGAAGATCTGAGCCGGCGAGAAGCCTGCCAGCAACAAGAGTTTCGTGACGACAAACGTCGAGCCCCAAATGGCTACGACAAGAAAGGCGATGATGTGATAGATGAGAGACGAGTTAACGAATTGACAAGTTGACGAGTTTTTACCTCCCACTTCAACCGACTTGCCAACTTGTTTATCTGCCCACATCTTAACTTGTTTTTCCATGGATTTATCTACCAACTTGTCAACTTGTCAACTCGTCAACTTAATAATTCTCAGCCTTAATCTGGAAATAGCTTTGTGGATGGTCGCAGACGGGACACACTTCGGGAGCCTTCTTGCCGACGACGATGTGGCCGCAGTTAGCGCATTGCCAGATGACGTCGCCTTCGCGCGAGAAGACAATCTCGTCCTCGATGTTCTTCAGGAGCTTGCGGTAACGCTCCTCATGATGCTTCTCGATGGCAGCAACCTGCTCGAACTTCTCGGCAATCTCAGGGAAACCTTCCTCGCGAGCCTCTTTTGCCATGCGGTCGTACATGTCGGTCCACTCGAAGTTCTCACCGCTGGCCGCGTCGGCAAGGTTGGTCTTTGTGTCGATCACCTTGCCGCCGTTCAGCAACTTGTACCACATCTTGGCATGTTCCTTCTCGTTGGCAGCCGTCTCTTCGAAGATAGATGCAATCTGCACATAGCCGTCTTTCTTGGCCTTCGAAGCAAAGTAGCTGTACTTGTTGCGTGCCATGCTCTCTCCGGCAAAAGCCTCCTTGAGGTTCTGCTCCGTCTTGGTTCCTTTCAGATCTTTCATTGTAATTTGAGTTTAAAAGTTAATGACTTCGTGAATTTGCGAGCACAAAGATAGCTTAATTTCTCCGAGTTGCAAAGAGAATTAAGTTTTTTTATTATATAACAGCACAAAGCGGTGCCCGACATCATTCGTCAAGCACCGCTCTTAATCTAAAAGGGGACACATTCTTTCAAGGAGTCGCCAGGAATATCTCGCAGGAGTCGAAGTTTATCTCCCAGTTGCCACCATCGGCGCTTTCCCATTGGTACTTCGCAGCCATGCGGTCCCACCACCCTTGGAACTTCGTGCCCGTTTCGCCCATGTCCTTCACGAGTTTCTCATACAGCTCGGTGTTGTCGGCTGTTACAATCTTTGCCAGTTCGTTCAATCCGTTGCGACGTTCGAAGAGCGCCTGAATCTCATTGCGCTCCTCGGGTGTCACTTGCCCTACAGGTTTCTTTGTCATTGCCATGTATCTTTTTTTTCAAAGGGGTCCAAGTAATCTATCTCTTTTATCTCTCTCTGCTCGGGGAGGAATGTTCCGTGCTTGCGAATGTCCTGCAACAGCACTCGCGAAGCGTTGCGTTCCAAGTGCGCCACCACACATTGCTCATGGCTTGGCGTGTTCACTTCGAGCGTTGTCTTGCGGTTGAGCCAGACGCAGCGTTTACACTGAAAAGCATCGCAGTGGCGGCAGATGGGCGCATACTCCAGCTTGTAGAGCTGTCTGTTTTTGATGTCGAACCCATGCTCAAGGTCACCGATGCTGTCTGTCTCGTCCTCATAATAGAAGGCAGGGCAGACATAGAACTTGCCGTTGGGTGCCAGCGTGACCGAAGCGTCGCCGGCTCCGCAGTTGTTCATCTGCGAGAGCATCATGCGGTCGGTGAGCAGGTTCAGCTGTGGTGCCTTGCCCTCCACGTACATCTGCTCCACTTTCTGCGAAAGCCTGCCGAGCACTTCCTTATATGCCGTGAAGTCTTCCTCTGTGAAGGTCTCAATGTCCGTCAGCACGATGTTGAGCCTTGGTGTCTTGTCGAGCAGGCTGCAAACGCTTTCGGTTTGGTTAAAGAGTTCCTTTTTGCCTATCCTCAGTACGATGGGGACATCCACAGGCGCTGCCTCTGCGAGAGCGTTCATCACCCACACATCAGCATCATCCTTCACAGGTTTTATCTTCGAATGGTCGATGCTCTCTATCACTTCCGCATACTCATCGGGAAGCTTCTTGTCAGGATAGACAAACTGAATCATCAGGTTCTCCGTCATGCCGAAGCGGATGCCTTGTTTTAGGGTTTCGAGTGGCATCAAAGCCCCCTTCCTGCCTCCCCCTTTGGGGAGAGGATAGCTACAGAACGAAGTGCTTGCCTCGTCTAATAATATAATAAGGTATTGCAGCATAGCTTTAGCAGATTACTTCGTTTGACTTCTTCTTATTCTTCTCGAACTCCTCGCGCTCGTCCTCCAACTCCAGTTTACGGAAAAGCTTGTTCCAATAGTAGTTGTTGGCACGAACGCGAGCCTTGTGCATCTTGCAGATGGCCGTCGCCCTTTGGTAGATGGTCGGCGTCTCTGCCGCATCGTAGTTCTCTCCCTGACACCAGGCACAGCCACTTGCCACCTCGCAGTCGATGCACTCCTTCGGGGACTGCGTCGTCCTGTCCAATGTCAGGAAGGGACGCAGTTTGTTCTGGTCGATGCCATCGTGAATGTTGCCGATGATGATGGGCTTTTTGCTCCGAAGCGAATAACCGGCAAAGCGCGTACAAGGATAGAAGTTGCCTGCCGCATCGATGCTGAGCATCTTGCCCGCACCGCACCAATTCTGATTGTCCAGCTTTGCATCGAGCGGCTTGCCGATATGCTCCGAGAAGAACGAACAGGCATAGTCCTGATAATAGCCGCCGTCGATGATGGCGTCTGCCAACTGCATCAGCTGTTCCTCAAAGAGCTTGTCGTCGCCTTCCTTCCACACATCCTCGAAGACGACGTTGATGTTCACCTCGTGTATGCCAAGGCTGTAGAGATGCAGAACGCTCTCCTTGATGTAGGGGATGTCTGCCGAACTGATGGTCACCTTCGTACCGGCATTGGGGAACTGCTCCAGCCAAAGCGGGATGTTCCTCACCACGTCTTTGTATGAGCCTTTCTCTTCTTCAGGCTTGGGCTGGATGCCCTGCTCCATCTCCTTTGTCTTCCAGATGCGATTGAGGTCGTGCTTGCGTTGTGTTCCGTCGATAGTAATGCCGATGGAGAGGTGGTTCAAGTTCTTCTTGATGAAGCGTTGCACCTTCTCGCTGTCGTAGTTGATGCCGTTCGTAGAGAATGAGAAGCGATAGGAGTTGAACCAATGATGATTGCGTCGGAACATCTCCTGCTTCAGGTAATCGCAAATCTTGTCGATGAGGTCAATCTCGAGGAACGGCTCGCCCCCGATGAAGTCCCACACCACGCTCTCCTCCTTGAAGTCATCCTCATGGTCGAGGATATAGTCAATGGCTTGCTTTGCTACCTCCCAGAGCATCCGCTCCTTCGAGTTCTTGCCGACAAGGTAGCAATACTTGCAAGCAAGTTGGCAGTCCTTCGTGACAATGAACGTGATGGACTTTGCCATACCGTTTTGCCAACCTCGATCATTCTCTTTGATTCTATTATCCCTTTCTACCATTGTTTTTACATGTGGAATAGCAATAGAACGAGCATGTGTTTGCACAATAAGAATCGCAGTTGTAAACACAAACTGCACACCATGTGGTATTGGTGTACGAACTATTAGTACAATAATGACTACACCTTCCTATACAATCATTGAGACAAGTACCACCACAGGTTTGGGCACATTGCATACCACAATTCCCACTACAGTTGGTTTCACAGCTTCCACCACATCCCGAACTACAATTTGACGCACAATTTGAACATACCTGCGATGTTTGTGCTTTGCAAGCATCAGCACAGGTTTGTGTACATCTTGATGAGCAGTTCGATGCACAATTAGAACAATATGAAGAAGTTGAATTATTGGCACATGATGAACCACATCCATTGCCACAACTTGTACATGTGGAAGAGGTAGAATTATTGGCACAAGACGAACCACATCCATTGCCGCAACTTGTACATGTGGAAGAGGTAGAATTATTGGCACATGATGAACCACATCCATTACCGCAATATGAACAGGTTGACGAGCTAGAGTTCCACGAGCATGAACCTCCGCATCCATTGCTGCATTGTGATGTACAACTACCTCCACAATCCAAAACTCTCTCTAATGCATAGTCTTCTTTATCACAAGAGAGTAGTGTTGATCCAACTATAGCTCCAGCTAAAAATGGTAAGCTTTTATTAATTGCCTTCTTGAAAAAGGCTCTTCTGTTATACAATTCTTCGTTCATGATAAATACTATTTGAATGAGAGAAATTTATATGATAAAGTTAAAAAGGCTCCCTGATTGTATAAATCTACATAAGATCCTGTTATAACATTAGTGAAACCATGTTCATAAGAAGCCATTAGTCCAAAACGTTTCCATTCTGCTCCAAGTGCGATAGAGATTCCACAGTCAAAACTACCGCTATATGAGCGTTGACCAGTTTCAATCCCAGAGAAGGGATAGGCAAGATATATACCTGTCTTTCCTGCAAGTGCCCATGATGAATTTAGATTATATTTATATCCTATAGGTAAAAATCTTGCGCCTATTCCATGCAATGGATAAGCACCACTGCCACGACATGAATATCCAATAGTAAATTCGCCAAATAAGCCATTAGGGATTTTGTTCCAAATCCAATTGTAGTCACACTGTATGCCTATGTCGCATCCGAATCCGATACCTGGTTCAGGCGTGACTCTGTCACATCTAAAATTGGAATAACCACCAAAGATATCTGCGATAAGGTGTAATTGACCATCATTAGAAGAAATACTGCGTTTTTTTTGTTTCTTCTTTGTGGAATTAGGTTCTTGAACAGCAGAAGGAGTGATTGTGGGCTTAATACTTTCTTCTATTGGTTCAGATTGCGTAATATCTTCTGGTTTTTCTTCTTCCTCAGGTTCTTCTACTTTTTCAAGATAAGATGCACTCACATAACGTGTATTGTCTTTGAACGTAAAAGATGCCCATCCGTTACTTATCTCCATTACGGAAATAGTATCTTCACGATTAAGAACTCCAACAACAAGAGATTTTGTTGAAGGTTTGCTTCTCACATTTACCCTCTGTGCCGTCACCCGATAGGGTGTTTGCGCTATTATTCCGAGGGGAAGTAGAGACAGAAACAAAAAATGTAACTTGATGAGAAAGTCTGTCCTTTTTATTTTCATTCCACATAAATAGTTGTTGCCTCCTGCTCCCGAATTCGGCGTGAATAATGTTGTTAAGAAATGGAAATAAAAAAAGGCATGGGGAGTTTCTACTTCTGCCCATCCCTGAGTTCAGGCCTTCGCATTGCCCCCGTACAAGGATAAGCAACGCAGCCAGCCCACGCCAAGTGATTATATAAGAATCCCGTTCTGCTACACATTATTTATAATATATAGCCCGGGTCACAATATAATCTACCCACGAAGGTGCTTACCGTTGCATTATATCCTGTGTACGGTTTCAAAGTTGCGAAGTTTGAACTCACAGAATGTAACGTCCGTAAACGCCTTTTTCCCATTGGAAGACCCACCCCAACCCTCCCTCAAGGGAGGGAGCAGAATGTGCTCTTCCGCAGGATTCCATTAAGATTTTGGCCCGCCCTGCCACGATTGGCTGGCTTGGTCGGTGCAAAATTAAGGAAAAGATTTCAATCGGCAAAGCGTTTTTAAGGAAAAATATGTATGAAGGCGAAGAAAAGTGTAAAAGGGGGCTTGTTTCGACATTAATTGTTAATTTCTTTGTATCTTTGTGCCGTATGAGTTATTTGAACACGGAAAACATAGCCAGAAGCAAGGGCGACATCGAGTATCATCCCTTGAGACCTTTCCTGCCAAAGAACGCGAGAGTCCTGTTCCTCGGCAGCTTTCCGCCGCAGCGAAAGCGGTGGTGCATCGACTTCTTTTACCCCAATTGGATTAACGACCACTGGCGCATCGAGGGCGAGGTCTTCTTTGGCGACAGGAATCATTTCGTTCTGGAGAAGGAGAAGCGCTTCAATCTGGACGAGATTGTGAGGCATTGCGAGGAGAAAGGGCTCGCTTTCTTCGACACCTCGACTGCCGTCCGTCGCCTGCAGGACAATGCCTCCGACAAGTTTCTCGAGGTGGTGGAGCCCACCGACATTGCCGCCTTGATAGCCCGCTTGCCTTTCCTTCGGGCGATAGTCACTACCGGAGAGAAAGCCACACAAACCATCTGCGCCTCTCTCGGCATTCCAGAAGTGCCGAAAGTCAACGCCTCGGTTGCACTCCCAGCCTCCCCCGTCCCCTCAAAAGGAGGGGTGAAGCAGAGCTCGACGAATATCAACGGCGATGCAGGCGAAGTGTCCCCCTCTCCCACGGGAGAGGGTCGGGGTGAGGCTGTCCTCCTTTGGCGCCTTCCCTCATCGTCCCGCGCCTATCCGCTCTCCTTCGAGAAGAAGGTGGAAGCATACAGGAAGATGTTCGACGCCGTGCTTCGCTGAACTCCTCCTGGCGAGTTAAGTTGTTTGCACGTACATGTATATGCAATTGCAACTACATGTATGTGCAATTGCAACTACATGTATATGCAACGAACTTCTCTTGCCGGGTTGTCCGACCAGGCTGCCCGAAATGGCTGTTCCCATGTGTTATGTTTTGTCTCTTCCCACATAATGACGGGCCAGCCAGCGGTTGAGCAGGGCAAAGAAGGCGAGGCAGAAGAGCGTGGGCAGGGCAAGTGAGAGGTCTTCGGGCCGTTTCGAAATGGCAACCATCGACTGCCAGATTGCCTGTCCGAACATATAAACGAGTCCGCCGATGCCAAGGACGACGACGCTTGCGACGGTGAGGAAGGCCACGATTCGCTGCCTTCGTTCGCTCTTCTGTCGTTCCAGGTGAATCCGCCTCATTGTGGTGTAGGCGAAGTTCGACGGCAGGCTCGGCCGCTCTCTTGCTGCGAGGGCTTGGCGCAGGGCTCGGCTTTCATTGTGTTGTTCCATGTTTCATCAATGAATAAAGTTTGCGACGGATGCGATGCAGACGCGTAGCGATAGTGCCTGGCTCCACGTCGAGAATGTAGGCGATGTCAGCCATGGGACGGCTCTCGAAGTAGTAAAGTTCCAGGAGCATCTGTTCGTCTGGCCTCAAGAGGGCAATGGCGTTTCGAAGTTCGTCGAGCCGACTCTCGTTGTCCAGCACTTCGTCCACCTCCTCGTCGCTCAGGTTGGGCCTGTCCTCGATGCTGAGATACTTGACGCGCTTCTTCCTGAGCCACGAGACGGTGGTGGTGTAGGCGATGCGGCAAACCCATGTGGAGAACGAAGAACGGCCGACGAACGAGTCGAGACGGCTATAAGCACGGACAAAAGCGTCCTGCGTCAACTCCTCGGCATCCTCGCGGTTCGGCACCAAACGCGACACGATGGCAAACACCTCGCCACCGTATCGCTCCAGGAAATAGCCGTAATCACTCTCGTGACCGTCAAGGATGCGGGCTATCAGTCGCTGCTCGTCCATCTATTGAAAGGTTGAAAAGGTAAAAAGTTGAAAAGGTAAAAAAGAATAGGCAGAAGTCGTTTTTTTTTTACCTTTTCACTTTTTCACTCTTTTACTTTTTCCTCAGGTTGTTCTGCCTTACGCTCCGCACGATAAGACATAAGCAGACCTATGCCGCCACAGATGCAGACGCTCGCCACATAGACGATGCTTCCGACACGATCGCTATAGAGAAACATGGAGTTTTCATCGGCACGGAAAGAGTAATCGCCATAGGTAGCCAGCATATTGATGCAGAAGCCGAGCAGGAAGCCAAAGCCAATGCCCGTCAACAGCCAGCCGATGCGGAGGGCTGTATACTTGCCTCCGCTGCTGTATAGGCTGATGCCTTTGAAGTCGATGTTCTTCAGCTCCGTGATTTTACTGATGAGCATCAACCGCTCACGCTTGTGGACGAAGAGCTCGATAACTTTGTAAATGCCGCCAAACACGATGGCGAAGTTCAGGGGAATCATAATCCAATCCATAGTCTTGATGTTTTAAGTGATATGTTGTGTTACTTGTCTCTACTTAGTTAGACGCGTCTTTTCGCTAAACATTACATAAAGATACAAAAAAAGTGAAGCGTCCTTCACTTAATGACTCGGTTGATATTCGTCGAACTTTGCTTCCCCAAGATGTCGGTCAACGTGCCAAAGTGGCGATGAGGCCAAATATCTTGCCGTCGCAGTAGATGCTGTAGTCGCCGAACAACTTCCTTGTCGTTATCTCGCCAGCGCCGCACCCGTCGGCAAAGGACTGCACAAAACCTGCCTGCTTGCCGTAATGATTACGAATTTACTTTTATGTGTGAGGGGACTATGTGACGTGTGCCGCCGTATTCCTCATAGAGATTGTGTTATTCAGAATCTTTAATCCTTTTAACAATGATGGATGCTTCCCTTTGCTTGGGCTTGCAATAGATGGAATAAAGTTCTTCATTCTCAGCCTTAAATGCTCGGTTGTCGAATTGCATGACAGTCTTTGCAGGATTGTAGCTAACGGTGAAATGGCTCGAGCAGACTTTACTTACTCCGCTGTTCTCCATCTTCTTGAGAAGTTTTTGTCGCAATTCGTTTATCTGTTCTTCTAATAATTCCTTTTGGTCAAGCAGACGAGTCAATTCTCTCTCGTACTCTTCAAACCAACTCGATTCCTTATGTTGAGTGTTAACTGTCTCGTCTTCTATTCCTAACTTACTTGTTCGTGAAAGAGTAGCTTGTGAAGATACCGTTGGTACTTTTTCATAATCTGTTGGGATTATTACGCCCGCAATCAGTTTGTGGTGCCATCCCTCAAATTCTAAACCGAGTGAGATAATCAAATAGACATCTGGAATGTTTGCAAAATGTTCGGGGGCCTTTCTGAATTCATCTAAGAAAGCGGGGTCAGTAATTGGAAAGTCGTATTCTATGCCGAAATGGTTAAATATCATTCTGTTCTTTGACTTCTCCCTGTTTTCGTCGACATAGGCTTGAACATTCTCTGCATGAATCATCATTAGCGAATAGGTAGTTTCTATTCCCGTTGCTGCTGAAACAGCCTTGCCCCGATTGCCAAAGATAGACTGATGGACATTGTCGACAAGCAGAGTCAACACATTTTGCTCGGGTGGATATGCTAAAGGGAGTGCTTCCATTTGTAAATAATGCACATCTTCGCTATGCACACATTTAGGACAATCCTTCACGCCTGTCAGCTTGATTACAGACAACAACTTGATACAATTTGCGTAATAATTAGGAATCTCGCCAAATTGGGTATCTGCAATGGGACGAATCCAGTGAGGGCTTCCATTATCATTTCTGGCAATTTCCCATTTCCCCTCTGGACTATATGTGATTTCTATGCCTGCAATGCATCGTCCGCCACGCTTGTACGAGTTGGCCAAACAAATGAAATATCTATCCATTTTATACTATACCAAGTGAACAATCTTCACGTCTTCTGCAGAATGCTTCTTCATATATTCGGCCAGCAATCGTCGATGACATTGTTCTGGAGTTTCTTCACTGCAAAGGAAACATGCGCCATCGAATTGCTTCACACCATATTTTTGTAATATATCCCGATCTTTAAGAATGGAAGTATAGACGTCCTCATATTCAGTCCAAGTCACTTCCTGCTTGTGCCACTTATCCAGCAAATCCTTTGTTGGAGCAAAATCTGTGATGTGCTTGTAAGGGATGTGACAGATTTCCTTAACAAAGAACTGCAGGTCTTTTCCCTTTGCAAATCCTGCCAACTGACTGCTGTTGCTGATGCGGACATCGACCAGCTGTTTTATTTGGTTCTCTCGAAGTAAATTGAAGAACTGTGCGGCACTCTTTTTGGTAAATCCAATCGTAAAAAGTGTTATCATGTCAATATGTCTCTTCTAATTCCAATTGAGGTTTATAGCCAATCTCTTTATTCTTCATGCGATAGGCATCTCTGCGTTGGTCTGCTTCTGTATAAGTACCAAAAAGTAAATCAATCTGCGGAAGACGACATTTCTTCGCATGAAGATATTCATCAATCATCTGTTTTTCCAATTGCTTGTGCGAAGCTAATGCTGCATCTTTCAGTATGTGTTGTACGTCAACACCGTTGTCATAGAAGTATCGAGAGACGAGCGAGAAGCGATGACACTCCAAAGGATTTGCTTCCGAACACATCAGCGCGATGTTGAATCCTTTCTCAAGACCATTCATCAGTCTTTCCACTCCATGCTTGAAGTTTGAGGTTTTGACTGCCAGTTCGAAGTTAACTTGCTCGTTCTCATCCAGACAATCTGTGCGTCTTGCTCCAAACTCGTCACCAAAGTGCAGATATTGAATGTGGTGGCTTTTTAAGAACCATTTCAGCGGCTCCATGTTAAATTGTGGCGTAAATTTGCTTGCTGGCACGCTCCTCACATCCACTATGCAATTCACTCCATGCGCAAGAAGAAGATTGAGAAATTCTTCCTGAGACTGATTTGAATGCCCTACGCTATATAGTCTGTTATTATCCATTTTGTGTATTTGTTGGTGCAAAGTTACACAATTTTTTCAAATTCGTGTAGTTTTTCGTAACTTTGTTGCGTCTAATGGGTGAAATGATTCGAAACAAACGACAATGACAGACACAGAAAGACAATTCGCCAAGACTGTCCGCGAGCACAAGAGCACTATCTACACCGTTTGCTACATGTTCTCGAAGGACGACGACGAGGTGAACGACCTCTTCCAGGAGGTGCTTAT
>JAFRQD010000043.1 GCA_017428785.1 Bacteroidaceae bacterium | reverse complement strand
GCTTTAGCGTGTGCAATGGTAAGAAAATTTTCTCAATAACAAATATTTATGAATTATGAATTATGAATTTTGAATTAAAATTTGTACCTTTGTGCGATTTTTTTATATATTAGATGTAAAGGAAACAATAAGTTAAACAAAACAAGATGAACGTAATTACAAAGACAGTCGAGTTGCCTGATGGAAGAACCATCAGCATCGAGACCGGGAAACTTGCCAAGCAAGCCGATGGTTCCGTGATGCTTCGTATGAACAACACGATGCTCCTGGCCACTGTTTGTGCAGCCAAAGATGCCGTTCCCGGAACAGATTTCATGCCCTTACAGGTTGAGTACAGAGAAAAGTATTTTGCTGCCGGTCGTTTTCCCGGTGGTTTCACGAAGCGTGAGGGTAAGGCAAACGACGACGAGATTCTGACCTGTCGTCTGGTGGACCGCGCCCTGCGTCCCCTTTTCCCCAGCAATTATCATGCTGAAGTTTATGTGAATGTAATCCTCTTCTCTGCCGACGGTGTGGACATGCCCGATGCTCTGGCTGGCTTTGCCGCTTCTGCAGCTCTGGCTTGCAGCGATATCCCATTCGAGGGCCCCATTTCCGAGGTTCGCGTGGCACGCATAAACGGCGAGTTTGTCATCAACCCCACCTTCCAACAGCTCGAGCAGGCCGACATGGACCTCATGGTCGGCGCTACCGAAGAGAACATCATGATGGTGGAAGGCGAGATGAAGGAAGTGCAGGAGAGCGACCTCCTCGCTGCCCTCAAAGCAGCTCACGAGGCCATCAAGCCTATGTGCCGCCTCCAGAAAGAACTGGAGAAGGAACTCGGCAAGGACGTCAAGCGCGAATATTGTCACGAAGTGAACGACGAAGAACTGCGCGAAGCCGTCAAGCAGGCTTGCTATCAGAAGGCTTACGACGTCACAAAGCAGGGTCTCGAGAAGCATGCCCGCGCTGAAGCTTTCGAAGCAATCCGCGAGGACTTCAAGGCCGCTTATGCCGAGGCTCATGCCGATATGGCTGCCGACGAACTGGAAGAGAAGAACACCCTGATTGACCGTTACTACCACGATGTAGAGAAGGATGCTATGCGTCGCTGCATCTTGGACGAAGGCATCCGCCTTGACGGTCGTAAGACAACCGATATCCGTCCCATCTGGTGCGAGGCAAGTCCTCTGCCCGGACCTCACGGAAGTGCCATCTTCACTCGTGGTGAGACGCAGTCTCTCGCTACCTGTACGCTCGGCACAAAGCTCGATGAGAAGCTCGTCGACGATGTGCTCGTTCGCGAATACCAGCGCTTCCTGCTCCACTACAACTTCCCTCCCTTCTCAACTGGCGAGGCAAAGGCACAGCGTGGTGTAGGTCGTCGCGAGATCGGTCACGGCCATCTGGCTTGGAGAGGTTTGAAGGGTCAGATTCCTGCCGACTTCCCCTATACAATCAGAGTGGTGAGCGACATCCTGGAGAGCAACGGTTCCAGCTCGATGGCAAGTACTTGTGCAGGTTGTTTGGCATTGATGGACGCAGGTGTTCCCATCAAGGCTCCCGTCAGCGGTATTGCTATGGGTCTCATCAAGAATCCTGGCGAAGACAAGTATGCTGTCCTCTCTGACATCCTTGGCGACGAGGACCACCTCGGCGACATGGACTTCAAGACGACCGGTACACCGAATGGTCTGACCGCAACTCAGATGGATATCAAGTGCGACGGTCTCTCTTATGATATTCTCGAAAAGGCCCTCATGCAGGCTAAGGCAGGTCGCGAACACATCCTCGCTGAGATGATGAAGACGCTCGACAAGCCACGTCCAGAGTTGAAGCCTCACGTTCCTCGCATCGAACAGATGATCATCCCGAAGGAATTCATCGGTGCTGTCATCGGTCCTGGCGGAAAGATTATTCAGGGCATGCAGGAAGAGACCGGAGCCACCATCACTATCGACGAAGAAGACGGCGTTGGCAAGATTCAGGTGAGCGGTCCCAACAAGGAAGTCATCGATGCTGCTATGGCCAAGATCAAGGCTATCGTGGCTGTTCCCGAGATTGGCGAAGTCTACGAAGGCACCGTTCGCAGCATCATGCCTTACGGCTGCTTCGTAGAGTTCATGCCCGGCAAGGACGGACTTCTCCACATCAGTGAGATTGATTGGAAGCGCCTCGAGACCGTCGAGGAGGCTGGCATCAAGGAAGGCGACAAGATTCAGGTGAAGCTCCTCGAGATTGACCCGAAGACAGGCAAGTTCAAGCTGAGCCGTCGTGCCCTGATCGAGAAGCCCGAAGGCTATGTAGAGCGTGAGCGCGAACGCCGTCCCCGTCCAGAACGCGGTGAGCGTCGTCCTCGTCCAGAACGTGGCGAACACAGAGAACATCGTCCCCGTCCTGAGCAAACCGAAGATCCGACTGCAGAATAGGCAATAGTATCTTTATAACGAGAGCGTGCCCCTCCTTTTCGGAAGAGCACGCTTTCTTTTTATCTTTCCTTTTCGCTCCTAAAACATCTTGCTGACTCGCTTGATGCCTTCCACCAGAGCATCAATGTCTTGGCGGGTATTGTAGAGCGCGAAACTGGCTCTGCAAGTGCCTTCGATGCCCAAACGACGCATCAGTGGTTCTGCACAATGATGGCCCGTTCGAACGGCAATTCCGAGTCGGTCGAGTAGGGTTCCCATGTCGAGGTGGTGGATGTTGCCAACTTGGAAAGAGATGACGGCTTCGTGCTCCTCTATGCTCGGCCCGTAAATCTTCATTCCCTCCACTTCCATGAGTCGCTCGAAAGCGTAGTTGGTCAGGTCGCGCTCGTGGGCTTGGATGGCATCGAAACCAATCGAAGTGACAAAGTCGAGTGCCTTCGCCAGGCCCGTAGAAGCGATGTAGTCGGGCGTTCCGGCTTCGAATTTGTAGGGCAACTCGTTGAAAGTCGTCCGTTCGAAGCTGACGGTCTTTATCATCTCGCCGCCTCCCATATATGGCGGAATGCGGTTGAGCCACTCTTCCTTGCCGTAGAGAACGCCGATGCCGGTTGGTCCGTAAATCTTGTGACCACTGAAGGCAAAGAAATCACAGCCAAGTTCCTGAACATCGATGGGCATGTGAGGTGTGCTCTGAGCACCGTCGATGAGGACAGGAACGCCGTGCTCGTGAGCAATCCTGATGATGTCCTTGACGGGATTTATCGTGCCGAGAACGTTGCTGACGTGTGTGATGCTGACAATCTTGGTGCGTTCGTTGAAGAGTTTCTCGTACTCATCCATCTTGAGCTGGCCGTCGTCGGTAATGGGTACAATGCGCAGCCGTATGCCACTTCGGGCTTGCAGGAGTTGCCACGAAACGATGTTGCTGTGGTGCTCCATCTCGCTGAGGATGACTTCGTCGCCCTCCTTCATGAAAGCCTGGCCGAAGCAGGATGCCACGAGATTGATACTCTCCGTCGTTCCGCGAGTGAAGACAATCTCCGATGTGCTGCGAGCATTCAGGAAGCGGCGAACCGTTTCCCTGGAAGCTTCGTGTAGTTCCGTTGCTTGTTGCGATAGGAAATGCACGCCACGATGCACGTTGGCATTCACGTTGTAGTATTCCTCCGTCATAGCCTCCACGACTTGCCTGGGCTTTTGCGTCGTTGCGGCGTTGTCCAGATAGACCAAGGGGTACTTGCCATAGAGGACCTTCCCTAAGATAGGGAAAAGACCCTCCCTCAACCCCTCCCTTGTAGGGAGGGGAGAAGTTACTTTTGTTGACTGAATATCTTTCTTCTCCATCTGCTATTACTATCTTCTCCCCTCTCTAAAGGGAGGGGTCGGGGGTGGGTCTATTTGCATAGTTTGCATCCTTCGCATTTGCTTAGTTCGCCCCTCAAGCGCTTGTCCACCAAGACATGAAGGCGGTCGCGAAGCGATTCGAGGGGAATGGTTTCGATGACTTCGGTGATGAAAGCGGCCTTGAGCAAAAGGCGGGCTTCCTTCTCGTCGATGCCTCGTTGACGCATGTAGAAGAGAGCCGCTTCGTCCATTTGGCCGACGGTGCTGCCGTGACTGCATTGCACATCGTCGGCATAGATTTCGAGCATTGGCTGGGTGTACATGCGAGCAGAACTTGTGGCACAAAGGTTGGCGTTCGTCTCTTTGCTCGACGTCTTCTGAGCACCTTCGCGAACCAACACCTTTCCGGCAAAGGCTCCGACTGCACTGTCGTCGAGCACATACTTGTAGAGCTCGTTGCTTGTGCAATGGGGTACTTGATGGTCGATGAGGGTATTGTTGTCCACTCTTTGCATCTTGTCGGCAATGACGCAACCGTTGGCCGTCACCTCGCTTCCTTCGCCCTGCAAAAGGATATCGAGCCGGTTGCGAGTGTGACCGTTGAAGAGTGTCAGGTTTGTATGGTGGAGGCTGCTGTTCCGGCCTTGCTGCACGAAAACGCTGTTGTAACGGGTGCAGAGCAGATGCGTCTCCTCCACCTCATAGAGGCTGAGATGCGAGCCGTCCTTCATCACGACCTCAATGACCTGATTCGTCAGGAAGCGGCTTTGGCTGGCAGCTCTATCTGTGATGATGATGTCGGCCTCGGCCATCTCGTCCATCACGACGAGGATGCGACGGCTCACCATCGTGTCCTGCTCGCCCTTCAAGATGTTGCTGATTTGTATGGGATGCTCCACTCGAATGCCTTTTGGGACATGCACGACGAGCGTATCGACACAGAGCATCGTGTTGAGCGCCACGATGCTGTCGGTCGCATCGGCTACCTTATTATATAATATGCGAACTTGAGGTTCGGCATTTGTCAGTCGGAAGCAGTAGGGAGGAAGTTGCTCTGTAAGGGGTGTCAGCGCAATGCCGTAGTTGGGCGAGAAGTCTGCCTCGACCTTTGCATAACGGTAGCGCTCCACTTTTGGCGAGGGGAAACCTTGAGCGGAGAATGCCTCGAAAGCAGACTCGCGCTGCTCGTTCATCTCAGCACAACTGCGGGCTGCAATCGTATCGTGTACCTCGCCAAAGAAGTCTATGTATTGCTTTTCAGCACTCACAATCCTATCTCCTCTTTAATCCAGTCGAAACCTCGGCTTTCAATCTCTGTGGCAAGTTCCGGACCGCCAGTCTTGACGATTCGTCCGTCGATGAGCACATGCACCACATCCGGCTTCAGATAGTCGAGCAGGCGTTGGTAGTGGGTGATGACGATGGCGCTCGAATCGGGGCGACGCAGCTTGTTGAAGCCCTCGGCCACTATTCTGAGTGCATCCACATCGAGTCCGCTGTCCGTCTCGTCCAAGATGGTTAGTTTCGGTTCGAGCATAGCCATTTGGAATATCTCGTTGCGCTTCTTCTCGCCACCCGAGAAACCTTCGTTCACGCTACGGCTTGTGAGCTTGCTGTCGAGTTCCACAATCGCGCGTTTTTCTCGCATAAGTTTGAGGAAGTCACCAGCCGGAATGGGTTCCAAGCCCTGGTATTTGCGCTTGGCATTCAGGGCGGCACGCATGAAATTGACCATCGAAACGCCAGGAATCTCTACCGGTTGCTGGAAGCTCAGGAAGATGCCTTCGTGGGCGCGTTCTTCCGGTTTGAGCGAGAGCAAGTCCTTGCCGTTGAAGGTGATGCTGCCCTCGGTCACTTCGTAGGCTGGATGCCCCACAATGACATTCGAGAGCGTGCTCTTGCCTGCGCCGTTAAGTCCCATCACGGCATGAATCTCGCCATCTTTGACGGTCAGGCTGATGCCTTTCAGTATTTCTTTGCCATTGATGCTGGCATGTAGGTTATTTATCTGTAACATTGCTTTAATCCCTAATCCTTAATCTTTAATCCTTAGCCCACACTGCCTTCCAGACTGACGCCAAGCAGCTTCTGTGCCTCGACGGCAAATTCCATCGGCAGCTTGTTGATGACCTCCTTGGCATAGCCGTTCACGATGAGCGAGACGGCTTCCTCGGTCGAGATGCCGCGCTGGTTGCAGTAGAAGAGCTGGTCCTCGCTGATTTTGCTGGTCGTTGCTTCGTGCTCGACGACTGCCGTATCGTTGTGGACGTCCATATAGGGGAAGGTATGAGCGCCGCAGTGACTGCCCAACAGGAGCGAGTCGCAGCTGCTGTAGTTGCGGGCTCCGTCGGCTGTGGAGGCCACCTTGACGAGGCCTCGGTAAGCGTTCTGGCTCTTGCCTGCACTGATGCCTTTGCTGATGATGGTGCTCTTGGTGTTGCGGCCGATGTGAATCATCTTTGTGCCCGTATCGGCTTGCTGATAGTTGTTGGTGACAGCCACGCTGTAGAACTCAGCCTGACTGCCTTCGCCACTCAGGACACAGCTGGGATACTTCCATGTAATGGCACTTCCCGTCTCGACCTGAGTCCACGAGAGTCGGCTGTTGGCACCGCGCAGATGACCGCGTTTCGTAACCAGATTGAGCACACCTCCCTTACCTTCGCTATCGCCTGGATACCAGTTCTGCACCGTCGAGTACTTGACTTCTGCCCGCTCCTTCACAACAATCTCGACGATGGCAGCGTGGAGCTGGTTCTCGTCTCGCATAGGAGCCGTGCAGCCCTCCAAGTAAGAGACATAGGCATCGTCGTCGCAAACGATGAGAGTCCGCTCGAACTGACCTGTACCGCGGGCATTGATGCGGAAGTATGTGCTGAGTTCCATCGGACAGCGCACACCTTTTGGGATATAGACGAACGAGCCGTCGCTGAAGACTGCGGAGTTGAGCGCAGCGAAGAAATTGTCTTTGTAGGGAACGACGCTGCCCAGATACTCGCGCACCAAGTCGGGATGCTCGCGGACTGCCTCGCTGATGGAGCAGAAGATGATGCCATTCTCCTGGAGCTTCTCGCGGAAAGTGGTCTTGACGCTTACCGAGTCCATCACCGCATCGACGGCTGTTCCGGCCAGAGCCATACGCTCTTCCAAGGGTATTCCCAGCTTGTCGAAGGTCTTCATCAGCTCGGGGTCAATCTCGCCCGTGCCTTGTTTCTTCTTCTGCGTCGGGTCGGCATAGTAGCTGATGGCTTGGTAGTCGATGGGAGGCATCTTGAGGTGTCCCCAAGTAGGTTGCTCCAGCGTGAGCCAGTAGCGGAAAGCATTCAGTCGGAACTGTAGCAGCCAGTCGGGTTCTCCCTTCTTCTGGGAGATGAGGCGCACGACGTCCTCCGACAGACCCTTCTCGATGATGTCTGTCTCGACATTGGTGGTGAAGCCGTACTCGTACTTCTTCTCCGCCACTTCGCGCACAAAACTGTTCTTTTCCTTCATGCTTTCTGGCTCGCAATTTTCAATTGCGGGTGCAAAGTTACGAATAAGTGAGCGAAATGCCAAATTTATTTGAGCATTTCCGAGCGAGAGGAACTAAGACTGTAGTTCAAAGTTACGAATAAGCGAGCGAAATACCAAATTTATTTGATTATTTCCGAGTGGGAGGACTCCGGCTTTGCCGCCTGAGCACCTACTGGAGCGCAAAGCGCTTCTTTTCTGCAAAAAGAAGAAAAAAAACTGTGTTGAAAGGGTGTGTCAAAATAGCTTGTTGCTTTTGTTGACTTTTACCAGTCGATACCATTTTGACGGCATATCCATTCGGCTGCTCGGGCGTAAATTTTATTGTGGTTTTTGGAGGGGTAAAATTCAAAGAATTTTAACGGCTCGTTTTAAGGCACCGTAGAGCGCTTGTTTTTGCCTCGGTGGTATAAATGTACGTCGGAGACATTTGAAGCGATTCTGGGGCCGTTTCTGCGCAAGACAGAGGGTGTCTGTTCTTCCGACTCCCAACGGCTGCGTAAAGACACAATAATGTTCACGCGCAAAAGTATTTCCGGACAGTGACGCGCAGGCCCGACGGCAGCCTCCAGCCGCACTTCCGCCTGCCACAGTACTCGAAGTATTACACCTTCCGTGACTTCTGCCGCGAGGCTGCCGAGGAACTCCTCATGATGGCTGGCCTTGGAGAAG
>JAFRQD010000042.1 GCA_017428785.1 Bacteroidaceae bacterium | reverse complement strand
TGTTAGACGTGATTACGACAAAAACGCATAATTATGAAGATTGCAGAAATTAAGGAGATGACTACTGCCGATTTGGCAGAGCGCATACAGACGGAGCAGGCTAACTACAAGCAGATGCTCCTGAACCATGCAGTATCACCCCTGGCAAACAGTGCACAGATTAAGGCTGCGCGTCGTGACATTGCACGCCTCAAGACCGTGCTTCGCCAAAGAGAGTTGAACAAATAATAAATGGTCTTAAACATGGAAGCAAGAAATTTAAGAAAGACGAGAACAGGTGTTGTCGTAAGCGACAAGATGGATAAGACCATTGTTGTAGCTGCGAAGTTTAAGGAGAAGCACCCCATCTATGGCAAGTTCGTTTCGAAGACAAAGAAGTATCATGCTCATGATGAGAAGAACGATTGCCATAAGGGTGATACCGTCCTGATTATGGAGACCCGTCCCTTGAGCAAGACCAAGAGATGGAGAGTAGTAGAAATCGTAGAAAGAGCTAAGTAATTATGATACAAGCAGAATCTAGATTAGTAGTTGCAGACAATAGCGGTGCTAAGGAGGCTATGTGCATCCGCGTGCTGGGTGGCACTCGTCGTCGCTATGCATCTGTAGGTGATGTGATTGTGGTGTCTGTGAAGAGCGCAATCCCCACCAGTGAAGTTAAGAAGGGTGCAGTATCAAAGGCCTTGATCGTACGTACTAAGAAGGAAGTCCGTCGTGCTGACGGTTCCTACATTCGTTTTGATGATAACGCTTGCGTTCTCCTGAACAATGCAGGCGAGTTGCGTGGTAGTCGTATTTTCGGTCCTGTTGCTCGTGAGTTGCGTGCCGCCAACATGAAGGTGGTTTCGCTGGCACCCGAAGTTCTTTAATCAATTAATGATTTCAGTAATGAGTAAGTTACACATTAAGAAAGGCGATACAGTTTACGTCAACTCTGGCAACTGCAAGGGTCAGACCGGTAAAGTGTTGAAGGTGCTCGTGAAGGAGCAGCGCGCCATCGTGGAGGGTATTAACATGGTCAGCAAGAGCCAGAAGCCAAGCGCCAAGTTCCCTCAGGGAGGTATTGTTAAGCAGGAAGCTCCCATTCAAGTTTCAAAGCTCAACCCTGTTGTGGACGGCAAGGCTGTCCGCTCCAACGGTAAGGCTATGAATGTAACTGTTAAATAATAGGAGATGTAAATAATGGCAAATACTGCAAGCCTTAAGAAAGAATATGCCGAGCGCATCGCTCCTGCACTGAAGAAGCAGTTCAACTACTCTTCTGCAATGCAGATTCCCGTTTTGAAGAAGATTGTCATCAATCAGGGCTTGGGAATGGCAACAGCTGACAAGAAGATTATCGACGTTGCAATCAACGAGCTCTCTGCCATCACCGGCCAGAAGGCTGTGGCTACGGTTTCCAAGAAGGACGTCGCTAATTTCAAACTGCGTAAGAAGATGCCTATCGGTGTCATGGTCACACTGCGCCGCGAGAGAATGTACGAGTTCCTCGAGAAGCTCGTGCGCGTGGCTCTGCCCCGTATCCGTGACTTCAAGGGCATTGAGAGCAAGCTGGACGGCCGCGGTAACTACACCCTCGGCATCCAGGAGCAGATTATCTTCCCCGAAATCAATATCGATACCATCGACCGCATCCTCGGTATGAACATCACGTTCGTCACCACTGCGAAGACTGATGAAGAGGGTTACGCTCTGCTCAAAGAGTTCGGCCTTCCCTTTAAGAACGCTAAAAACGACTAAACAATATGGCTAAAGAATCAATGAAGGCCCGCGAGGTCAAGAGAGCAAAACTCGTGGCTAAGTATGCTGAAAAGCGTGCAGCGTTGAAGAAGATTGTGAACACCGGCGATCCCGTCGAGGCATTTGAGGCAGCACAGAAGCTGCAGGCAATTCCCCGCAACGCCAACCCCATCCGCCTTCACAACCGTTGCAAGCTCACCGGTCGTCCAAAGGGTTACATCCGCCTGTTCGGCCTTTCGCGTATCCAGTTCCGCGAAATGGCTTCAAGCGGTCTCATCCCTGGCGTGAAAAAGGCCAGCTGGTAGGCATTCCAAACGCCGCACGCGGCGTTGGTCATCCCCGCACGCGGAATTTGCAATCGCCGCACGCGGAGTTTTCAGACTCCGTAACTGCCTCTGGCAGAGAGAGAAAATAAAGTTTTAATATTGTCGGGAAAGTCCCGATCAATTAAATTTAAATTTTTATGACAGATCCAATTGCAGACTATTTGACAAGATTGCGCAATGCAATTCAGGCCAAGCACAGAGTAGTGGAGGTGCCTGCGTCAAATCTTAAGAAGGAGATCACGAAGATCCTCTTCGAGAAGGGCTACATCCTGAACTACAAGTTCGTGGAAGATGGTCCTCAGGGAACAATCAAGATTGCCTTGAAGTATGATGCCGTCAACAAGGTGAATGCTATCAAGAAGCTAATCAGAATATCCACGCCCGGTATGCGTAAGTACACCGGTTACAAGGATATGCCGAGAGTTATCAACGGATTGGGTATCGCTATCCTTTCCACATCTAAGGGTGTAATGACGAACAAAGAGGCTGCCGACCTCAAAATCGGCGGCGAAGTGCTTTGCTACGTTTATTAATTTAGGAGGAATACATTATGTCAAGAATAGGTAAATTGCCCATAAGCATTCCTGCCGGAGTGACTATCAATGTCAGCGATGACAACAAGGTTACAGTGAAAGGCCCGAAGGGTGAGATGTCTCAGGTTGTTGATCCTTCCATCAAGATCAACATCGCTGACGGCGAAATGACTTTCGAGATCGTAGAAGAAAACGACACGGTTGAGACAAAGCAGAAGCAGGCTTTCCACGGCCTCTACCGCTCCCTCATCAACAATATGGTCGTTGGCGTTTCTGAGGGTTACAAGAAGCAGCTGGAGCTCGTAGGTGTCGGCTATCGCGTGTCTAACCAGGGCAACCTTCTGGAGTTCGCGCTCGGCTACACGCACCCCATCCTCCTTCAGCTTCCCTCTGAAATCAAGGTAGAGACAAAGTCCGAGAGAAACCAGAACCCCCAGATTATCCTGGAGTCCTGCGACAAGCAGCTTCTCGGTCAGGTATGTGCTAAGATTCGTTCTTTCCGTAAGCCCGAGCCTTATAAGGGCAAAGGTATCCTGTTCCTCGGTGAGCAGATCCGCAGAAAGTCCGGTAAGTCAGCTGGTGCTAAGTAACATCTAAAACTGTAAGATTATGACAACTAAAGTAGAAAGACGAATCAAGATTAAGTACAGAGTTCGCAATAAGATTTCTGGTACTGCAGAGCGTCCCCGTATGTCTGTCTTCAGAAGCAACAAGCAGATATATGTACAGATAATTAATGATATGAACGGAACCACTCTGGTCAGCGCTTCTTCCCTCGGCATGGAAGCATGCCCCAAGAAGGAACAGGCTGCGAAGGTCGGTGAGCTGGCTGCCAAGAAAGCTCTCGAGGCAGGCATCACCACAGTCGTATTCGACCGCAATGGTTACCTCTATCATGGCAGAGTGAAGGAAGTTGCTGATGCAGCACGTAACGGTGGACTTAAATTCTAATGAATTATGGCAAATAAAGTTAAGATAAACAGCGAAATGGAGCTGAAGGACAGGCTCGTGGCAATCAACCGCGTAACCAAGGTTACAAAGGGTGGCCGCACATTCACCTTCGCCGCTATTGTAGTTGTTGGTAACGAGAATGGTATCATTGGTTGGGGCCTCGGCAAGGCCGGTGAAGTCACCGCAGCCATTGCCAAGGGCGTAGAGTCAGCCAAGAAGAATCTGGTACAGGTCCCCGTCTATAACGGCACAGTGCCTCACGAGGCAGCTGCAAAGTTCGGCGGCGCCAATGTGCTCATCATGCCTGCTTCTCACGGTACTGGCGTTGTGGCCGGCGGTGCTATGCGTGCCGTCCTCGACAGCGTGGGCATCACCGACTGCCTGGCCAAGTCAAAGGGTTCTTCCAACCCCCACAACCTGGTGAAGGCAACCATCGCAGCCCTCTCACAGATGCGCGACCCCAAGACCGTTGCCGCCAACCGTGGTATCAGTGTAGAAAAAGTATTTAGAGGATAAGGAGGTAAAGTTATGGCAACTATCAAAGTACAGCAAGTAAGAAGCCGCATTCACGCTCCCCGCACCCAGAAGGCCACTTTGGACACACTGGGCCTGAGAAAGATGAATCAGGTTGTCGAGATTGAAGACAATGCCTCTAACCGTGGCTTGATTAAAACAGTTCATCATCTGGTAAAGGTGATTGACTGATAATATTATGAACAATTAACTTCGATTATATTATGAAATTGAATAATTTGAAACCTGCTGCCGGATCAACTCACAGTCGTAGAAGGCTTGGTCGTGGTCCCGGTTCTGGCTTGGGTGGTACCTCTACCCGTGGCCATAAGGGTGCTAAGGCACGTTCCGGTTACAAGAGAAAGATCGGTTTCGAGGGCGGCCAGATGCCTCTGCAGCGTCGCCTGCCTAAGTTCGGCTTCAAGAATATCAACCGTGTAGAATATCAGGTGGTGAATCTCTCTTCTATTCAGAAACTCGCCGAGAAGAAGAATCTGGAGAAGATTACTATTGATGACATGGTTGTTGCAGGATTGGTTTCTCCGAAGGGACTTGTTAAGGTTCTTGGTAACGGCACTCTGACCGCTAAGGTTGAGGTTGAAGCCAATGCCTTCTCTAAGACAGCAGAAGAGGCAATCCAGAATGTAGGTGGTACTGCAACTAAACTTTAATTCTGATGAAGAAGTTTATTGAAACATTAAAGAACATCTGGCACATCGAGGATCTGCGCACCAGAATCCTCATCACGCTGGCATTTGCAGCAATGTACCGATTCGGATCATTCATCGTCCTCCCCGGCATCAACCCCGAGGCTTTGACTGCTCTGAGAGAACAGACCAACACGGGTCTTATGTCTCTGTTGAACATGTTCTCAGGTGGCGCATTCTCCAACGCATCCATCTTTGCATTGGGAATCATGCCTTACATCTCGGCATCCATTGTCATCCAGCTCTTTGCTTTCGTTGTACCTTACTTCCAGAAGATGCAGCGCGAAGGCGAAAGCGGACGTCGTAAGATGAACCAGTACACGCGTTGGCTGACCATGGCCATCCTGCTTGTCCAGGCTCCGTCATATCTGGTCAACCTGAAGATGCAGGCTCAGGGTGCGATAAATCCTAACATAGATCAGACATTGTTCTTCATTGCCAGCACGGTCATCCTTGCTGCAGGTAGCATGTTCATCCTGTGGATAGGTGAGCGCATCACAGACAAGGGTATCGGTAACGGTGTGTCACTCATCATTATGCTGGGTATTATCGCCCGTCTGCCCCAGGCCTTTGGACAGGAAGTGGTATCTCGTCTGAACAACTTGTCAGGCGGTGGTCTGGTGATGTTTATTATTGAGCTTGTGCTCCTCTTCGCTGTTATCCTCGCAGCCATCATGCTCGTACAGGGCGTTCGCAAGGTGCCCGTACAGTATGCTAAGAGAATGGTTGCAGGACAGCAGGTCGGTGGCGTTCGTCAGTACATTCCCCTCAAGGTGTTTGCTGCCAACGTGATGCCTATCATCTTCGCACAGGCCATCATGTTCATCCCCATCACTCTGCTTGGTCTCGTTGCCAACGGCGGTCAGGCCGCATCGCCTGTCCTCATGGCACTCTCCGACCACACAAGTTGGGCCTACAACATTGTCTTTGCCTTGTTGATTATCGCCTTCACATATTTCTATACTGCCATTACCCTGAACCCCGTTCAGATGGCAGAGGATATGAAGCGCAACAACGGTTTCATCCCCGGCATCCGTCCAGGTAAGGAAACTGCTGACTTCATCGACAAGATAATGGACCGCATCACGCTGCCCGGTTCTCTGTTCCTGGCTGTGATTGCATGTATGCCTGCCTTCGCAGGGTTGCTCAATGTGAAGCCTGAGTTCGCTCAGTTCTTCGGCGGCACATCTCTGCTCATCCTCGTCGGCGTGGTTCTCGACACGCTCCAGCAGATTGAGAGCCATCTGCTCATGAGGCACTATGACGGCTTGCTGAGCTCCGGCCGCATACATGGCCGCTCAGGCATATCTTCACGTTATTAAGGAATAGTCACCAGCGGATGATATTTCTTAAGACAGAAGACGAGATAGAATTAATGCGAGCTGCCAACCAGCTTGTTGCCAAGACCCTTGCCGAAGTGGGGAAACATATCAAGCCAGGCGTCACGACAAAGGAGTTGGATAGGGTAGCGGAAGAGTTTATACGCGACAATGGCGCGGTGCCAACCTTCAAGGATTTCCCCAACCCTTGTGGGGGCACACCGTTTCCTGCGTCGATTTGCACCTCAGTCAATGATGTGGTGGTGCATGGTGTCCCCAACGACACGCCGTTAGCGAACGGAGATATCGTGTCGGTGGACTGCGGAGCACTCCTGAATGACTTCAATGGCGATTCTTGCTACACGTTTCGTGTTGGCGAGGTGACAGAGGAAGTCGCTCAGTTGCTCGATGTCACAAAGAAAGCCCTCTACGAAGGAATTGCGAGTGCCCAGCAAGGCAAGCGCATCGGTGACATCGGATCAGCAGTGCAGACACTTTGCGAGTCGCATGGCTACGGAGTCGTTCGCGAATTCGTCGGTCATGGCATAGGGCGCAAGATGCATGAAGACCCTCAGGTTCCCAACTATGGGCGGAAGGGAAATGGCCCGATGATAAAGAGCGGCCTTTGCATCGCAATCGAACCTATGATCACGATGGGAAGTCCGAAGATCTATATGACGGAGGACAACTGGACCATCAAGACGCGCGACGGGAAACCATCAGCCCACTTCGAACACACCATTGCGGTGCATAAAGGGAAAATAGAGATTCTGTCTTCCTTCGAAGATATAGAAAAGGCAAATTAAACAAAATATGGCAAAACAGGCTGTTATAGAACAAGACGGTGTAATTGTGGAATCGCTTTCAAACGCGATGTTCCGAGTTGAACTTGAGATAGGTCAGAAGATAATCTGCAACATCTCTGGCAAGATGAGGATGCATTACATCAAAATACTTCCTGGTGACAAGGTCAAGGTGGAGATGAGTCCTTATGACCTGACAAAAGGACGTATTGTATTCAGATACAAATAAAAACAAGAATATGAAAACAAGAGCTTCTTTAAAGAAACGTACCCCAGATTGCAAGATAGTTCGTCGCAAGGGTCGTTTGTATGTTATTAACAAGAAAAACCCTAAGTTTAAGATGCGTCAGGGTTAGTCATTATTGCAAACAAGAAAAGTATAGTATATGGCAATTAGAATTGTTGGTGTAGATTTGCCTCAGAACAAACGAGGTGAAATCGCTTTGACCTATATATTCGGTATAGGTCGCAGTAGCTCCGCCAAGATCCTGGAAAAGGCTGGCGTGGATAAGGACAAGAAGGTCACAGACTGGACTGATGACGAGGCAGGTAAGATTCGTGAGATTATCGGTGCCGAGTATAAGGTTGAGGGTGACCTGCGCTCTGAGATTACGATGAACATCAAGCGTCTGATGGACATTGGTTGCTATCGTGGAGTTCGTCATCGTAATGGCCTTCCCGTTCGTGGCCAGAGCACAAAGAACAATGCTCGTACACGTAAGGGTAAGAAGAAGACTGTTGCAAACAAGAAAAAGGCTACTAAATAATAATTGATATGGCAAAGAAAGCAGTTGCTACAAAGAAGAGAGTAGTGAAGGTTGACGCAATGGGTCAGCTCCACGTACACAGCTCGTTCAATAATATCATTGTCTCTTTGGCCAACAGCGAAGGTCAGGTGATTTCTTGGTCTTCTGCTGGAAAGATGGGTTTCCGCGGTTCAAAGAAGAACACTCCTTATGCTGCCCAGATGGCTGCCCAGGATTGTGCAAAGACTGCATACGACTTGGGTCTGCGCAAGGTAAAGGCATATGTAAAGGGTCCAGGCAATGGCCGTGAGTCAGCTATCCGCACCATTCACGGTGCAGGGATTGAAGTGGTTGAGATTGTTGATGTCACTCCGCTTCCTCACAATGGATGCCGTCCTCCCAAGAGAAGAAGAGTTTAATAAAAAGGATCTTCTAGGAAACCTAGGAACCCCCTAGGAACCCCTAGGATAAAAGAATAAATACATTGTAATTATGGCAAGATATACAGGACCTAAGTCAAGGATCGACCGTCGTTTCGGCGAAGCTATCCTGGGTAATCCCAAAGTACAGGCTAAGCGCAACTTCCCTCCTGGCCAGCATGGTAACAATCGTCGTCGCAAGACCTCTGAATACGGCATCATGCTTGCTGAGAAGCAGAAGGCTAAGTACACTTATGGTGTGCTGGAGAAGCAGTTCCGCAATATGTTCGAGAAAGCAGCTCGCACCAGTGGCATCACCGGTGAGATTCTCCTCCAGAATCTGGAGAGCCGTCTCGACAACATCGTTTATCGTCTGGGCATCGCTCCCACCCGCCGTGCTGCTCGTCAGCTTGTCAACCACAAGCATATTGTAGTTGACGGTCAGGTGGTTGGTATCCCTTCTTATAGCGTCAAGCCCGGTCAGATAGTCGGTGTTCGTGAGCGCAGCAAGAGCCTTGAGGTTGTACAGAATGCTTTGGCAGGTTTCAACCACTCCAAGTATCCTTGGATTGAGTGGGATGAGAGCCAGAAGGCAGGCAAGTATCTCCACAAGCCCGACCGTGCTGACATCCCCGAGACCATTAAGGAACAATTGATCGTTGAGTTGTACTCTAAATAAAATATAAGAATGGCGATATTAGCATTTCAAAAACCCGATAAGGTTATAATGTTGGAGGCGGACGATAAGTACGGAAAGTTCGAGTTCCGCCCCTTGGAAGGTGGTTTCGGTACTACCATTGGTAATGCTTTGCGCCGCATCCTTCTCTCCTCGCTTGATGGCTTCGCTATCAACACAGTGTCTATCTCAGGTGTAGAGCACGAGTTTGCTACAGTGCCTGGAGTCAAGGAAGATGTCACCAACATTATATTGAACCTGAAGCAGATAAGATTCAAACAACAAGTAGAGGATTTCGAAACAGAGAAAGTTGCTGTTACAGTTGAGAACGTCACAGAGTTCAAGGCTGGTGACTTTAACAAATACCTGGTTGGCTTCGAAGTGCTGAACCCCGAGCTGGTGATTTGCCATTTGGATCCTAAGGCATCCCTTCGCATAGAAATCAACATCAACAAGGGTAGAGGCTATGTCCCTGCCGACGAGAATCGCATCTTCTGTACTGATGTGAATGTTATCCCAATCGATTCAATTTACACCCCAATCAGGAATGTCAAGTACGCCGTAGAGAACTTCCGCGTAGAGCAGAAGACTGACTACGAGAAGCTCGTGCTTGAGATTACCACTGATGGTTCCATTCACCCGAAGGACGCGCTCAAGGAAGCTGCCCGCATCCTCATTCATCACTTCATGCTCTTCTCCGACGAGAAGATTACGCTGGAGAACAGCGAGATGGATGTGAACGAGGAGTTCGACGAGGAAGTGCTCCACATGCGCCAACTCCTGAAGACCAAGCTGGTGGATATGGACTTGTCAGTACGCGCTCTGAATTGTCTCAAGGCTGCCGATGTGGACACCTTGGGCGACTTGGTGCAGTACAACAAGACCGACCTGCTCAAGTTCAGGAACTTCGGCAAGAAATCGCTCACGGAGCTTGATGATTTGCTCGAGAGTCTGAATCTGTCGTTTGGAACCGACATTTCTAAATATAAATTAGATAAAGAATAAAAAGTCATGAGACATAATAAGAAATTCAACCATCTGGGTCGTACTGCATCCCACAGAGCAGCTATGTTGAGCAACATGGCAGTGTCCCTGATCATGCACAAAAGAATCACTACGACCCTCGCCAAGGCAAAGGCCTTGAAGAAGTATGTAGAGCCTCTCATCACCAAGTCGAAGGAGGACACTACCAACTCACGCCGCGTCGTGTTCAGCTACTTGCAGGACAAGAAAGCCATCACGGAACTGTTCACCACCATCTCGAAGGCTGTTGCCGACCGTCCCGGTGGTTACACCCGCATCATCAAGACAGGTTTCCGTGCAAGCGATGCAGCTCCCATGTGCTTCATCGAGCTTGTTGACTTCGATGAGAACATGGCAAAGACTGCCAAGAAGGCAAAGCGCACACGCCGTTCTTCCAAGAAGGCCGCTGCTCCTGCAGCAGAGGCTCCCGTAGCCGAGGCACCCGCTGAGGAAGTTGCAGAGACTGCAGCTCCTGCAGCAGAAGAAGCTCAAGCCGAATAATTCTAGATTGCAATAATGAAGCCGCTTCGTCCGTGAAGGATGGAGCGGCTTTTTTGTTGCCTAGTTCGCATAAAGCATGGAGGCAAGCGACGCCTGCCTCCATGCTGATATCTGTTGCCCTTCTCCTCGGGGAGGAGTAGGGGAGGGGGCTGTTACCACTCCTCGTCCCAGATGTTGATGTCGTTCGTTCCTTTGGTCAGGATGTCGTTGGGGTTCTCGATGACCGGATCGCTGGGATTGCTGTTAACTCTCAGAGACTGAGCCATCATTTGCACTGTGCCGAGCTGTACGGTCAGCGATGCGGGGTGAATATATGTCTTTTTCATTGCTTCTTCAAATTAATAATTAAGAAATAAGTTCCGCACTTGACTATGCGCCATGGTGCTAAAGCATCCATGAATTAGAAGAGAACTTTCTTACCGTTTACGATGTAGATGCCCTTGACCGCTGTCGACCTTCCGTTCTGTATCTTCTGGAGACGCTGGCCGGCAACATTGTAAATGACATTGTCTGTTGACTGTTCGTTGTCGATTGTCTTGATTGCTGTAGCATCGTCTTCCTCGAAGCTGAAGAAGCCCTTGACTGGGTTCGTGTTAGTGTCCAGATAAGCTCTGCCTTCAGGGATGGTAATGCTACTTGCAACAGGATAGAAGCCGACAACATCGTTTTGTTTTGAAAGTGCATAAATGCCTTCGCCGCCAGAAACGGTGCCATCGGAGCCCGTGAGGTCGTTCTCATCGGCCTTGGTTGCACCAGTTGTAGGCATGAAGTTGTAGAAACCTGCGGCGCCACTCAGGATGACAGGCTCCTCCGCTTGAATCTTATCTGTGATGGGCTCAAGCGTGATATAGCTGCCATTTAATACGCCGGCGAACACCTCAATGCCAGTGGGGATGGTCACATCGGAGTCTGTAATGTACTGAGTGCTCCAGCCGGCATCCTTGATCTCGGTCACATAGCCCTTAGTCTTGTCGAGGGTAGGCCTATCGTCGCTGCCAAGGTTCTGGTGGAAGGCATAGCCGAGCTTAGCTGTTACATAGCCGCTGGCAAGCTGTGCGTCTGTCACTTCCGTTGCTTCGTTTATCGTAGGAGTGACACTTGAATTATCAAGAGCTGTTCCATTCACAGCGCTGCCTTGATAATAGCTGTTGACAATGGAGCATTTCGTACTCTTGACTACTCCGAAGACCTGCCCGCTTACTGTAGCATTTACTGTACCAATAGACAGGCAGTTCTTAATGACTGTCTTGGTAAGATTGGCGCCTGCATAGCCTACGATGCCACCTGTCTCGGCATCTCCGTCATTGGTGATTGTTCCGTCGAAAATGCAGTTGCTGATAGTGGTCTTAACATATCCATTATTTAGGATATATCCCACGATGCCGCCCTTGTTGCCTGTGCCAGTTAGCGTCATCGTACCAGAATAGACGCAGCGGTCGATGGTTGCTGTGCCGACATTGCTTGCTTGGTTTGCGTTGCCGACAATTCCGCCAACTCTTTTGCCGGATGCACCACTAAAGTTCATATTGCTGTGTATGTTACTGATGAGGACATTGTCATCGCGTGTATAGCTCACGATGCCAATGCTGTTATTATTGACGGTAATTGCTCCGTCAATATAGAAGTTCTTTATCTCGGCATCCTGGCCTACTACACCAAACAATCCATGATAGTCGCGGACGGTGTTGATGGTCAGATTTGTAATGGAGTGTCCCTGTCCGTCGAACTTACCCTTATACATGTGGCTGCTTTGCCAATCTCCTATGGAATTTGGCCAGGGTTTGTCGGTCATGTCAATATCAGCGGTCAATACGGCATTGGCGGTGTATTCGCCGCCGTTCACAGTTATAGCGAACTGCCGCAACAAGTTCGCACTGCTGATTTCGTAGTAGCCGTCAGTATTAGGTGTCATGGTGAAGCTTGCATCAAGTGCATCGCAATAAGAACAGAAACCATCAACGAAGTCGTGATCATCCTGAATGTTCGCAGTGTTGGAATATCCTGTCACGCCTTCATATGCTGTTCCGTCGCAATGTGTGCGTCCAGCAAGATATACTATGCCGTGGCTTGCGTCGAGTGTAGGCACATCGTCTGTGCTAAGCGTCTGATGAAAGGCGATGTTGCTCTGGTCGCCGTTAAGCAGGTAGCAGACTTCGCCGCTGGCAAGCTGGGAGGCTGTGACAGCATGAGGAGCCTCGCAGCTGGAAGCCTTGTTGCCGATGGCGATGGTCGTGGTTGAACCTTCTGCCAAGCAGTAGTAGTTGTTCTTCACGTTTGATGTTGCAGCACCGTTGAAGTTGGCGATGATAGCGGCAGCAGTAGTGCAACTGGGGTCGGCCACAATCTTACCGATAGAGAGGCAGTTCTGTACGCCGCCAAAGGAAGGCTGCTTGCAGTAGCCCAGGATGCCTCCGTATTTGGAGTTTCCGCCGTTGATTGTGCCGCTGAAGATGCAATTGCGGATGGTGCTGTAGCCGGTGTAGCCCATGATGCCTGCCTGACAGTCACCTGTGCCGCTATGCGTCAGCGAGCCGCTGAATTCGCAGCCATCTACGACAATCTTGTCGGTCGTGGCACCATTGTCGCCACCGACAATGCCGCCGGTGTGAGCCTTGAAGTTCGATACATTGATGGCCATCGAGCTGTGAATGCCTGTAACCTTTGCTGTGCCTGTGGCACAACCTACGACACCGTTCTTCGTGAAGCCGTCGGACGTTAGTGTGCCGCTGATGCTGAAGTTCTTGACGGTTGCATTGCTGATGTAGCCGAACAAGCCGTTGTAGTCAGACGTAGCCGTGTAGTCGAAGTTCGTGATGGCGTAGCCCTGGCCGTCAAATGTGCCTGCATACTTGTTCGTGCTGTTGCCGATGGGCGTCCATGTCGTGCCATCAAGGTCGATGTTGGTTGTCAAGACAGCATTAGCTCCTGTTGTGCCGCCGTTCACCAATGCGGCGAAGTCAACCAGGTCTTGGGCCGAGCCGATTTGATAGACGCCGTTCACTTGGTCGAGCGCCCAGCTGCTTGCCATGCAGAATGCCAGGGCAAGGAGCGAGAATAGTTTCTTTTTCATTTGTTTGTGGGTTTAGTTAGATAATAGATGATAGTGTGTGTAGTTTCCTTAATTATATACATGCGCGTGCGCATATATTTTGAAGGCAAAATTATAAAAAAAGTGTGAAAAGTATAAATCAAAAGTAATAGAAATATCTTATCCCGCATTCTTTTTTGCTGCGAAAGTCGCATGATGTGGCCGTGGCTTGTTAAATGAATACTACTATCCTGTGCGAATGCGTTATAAAATGGCGCAGAAGAGTTTGAATTTGGTGTGCCGCACGCTTTGTTTCGCTTTCCGCCTGCTTCGGCGAGAGGCCGGGATGTCTGTTTCCCTCCTCTCGTCTGTTGTGCGGGAGGAATGCTGTGAAATGTAAACTTTTTTCGGAGGGAGCCTTCTCTGGCGGCGTTTTTTTTGCTTTGTGGCACTTTGTAGCCTCGAAGGCGAGAAACGCGCTTAAATCGAATTTCCGGTGATAATCAGGTTGTTGAAATTGTGGATTTGAGGCCGAATGGTGCGGAATTGACATCTCCGCCTTGCAAAATAAGCTGTTTTTGCCGGTTTTTGTGTGATTTTCGGCTGCCGGCGTCGGTCAATTCCCCGTGCGGCGATTGCAAACTTCGCGTGCGGCGTTGGCCATTTCCGCGTGCGGCGTTTGGAAACACCCTGTGCGGCGTTTGGAAACACCCCATGCGCCCTGATGGTTTTCCCGATGGAATGGCAGTTTTTTTGTAAAGTTTTTTGCAGTGTCCTGGTTGTGGGTATCTGGACGGGGATTAGCCGTTGCTGATACATTTTTCTTTAGTTTTTGTGCGGTAGGCTTGGGCATTTCGCCTTTTTTGCGTAACTTTGCGGCAGATTTCGCAAATTAAACAAACAGACAATGAAAACGAAACTCCTTTTCGTCGGCCTTTTGTTTGCCGCTACGGCACAGGCCGAAAACTATGCACAGTATGTTGACCCGAGAATCGGTACGGGCGACCACGGCCATGTCTTCGTGGGTGCCAATGTGCCTTTCGGCATGGTGAATGCCGGCCCTACGCAGCTCGAGACGGGCTGGGACTGGTGCTCCGGCTATCATGAGAGTGGCAAGAAGATTATCGGCTTCGGCCAGATGCACCTCAGCGGTTGCGGTTGTGCCGACCTTGCCGACATCGGGCTGATGCCTGCTTATGGCGACGTGGAGCTCACGCGCGAGGGGCTTGCCAGCGAATACAGGCATGAGACGGAGTCCATGGGGCCTGGCTTCTACAGCGTCATGCTCGACCGTTTCCACATCAGGGCCGAGGTGACGGCTACGGAGCGTACGGCTCTCTATCGCTTCACTTATCCGAAGGGCAGCAACAATGCCCGCATCGTGGTGGACCTGGAGAACACGATCGGCGACCAGGCTACTGATACGCGTGCCGTTCCCGTCGACGAGAACACGCTGCTTGGCTATCGTCGCAGCCGCGGCTGGGCAAGCGACCAGATTGTCTATTTCTGCATGAAGTTCAGCAAGCCGATGCATTACTGGCTGAGCGAGGGCCCGGACGCCAAGTACGGTGTGGCGACCTTCGAGGTGGGCCCCGGCGACGATGTGATGGTCAAGGTGGCCATCTCGCCCACCAGCGAGGCCAATGCCATGCTCAACCTGAATGCCGAACAGGGCGAAGTCTGGGACTTCGAGGCTGTTGCCAATGCTGCCAAAGAGGCTTGGGACAAGCAGCTCTCCCGCATCCAGGCCACGTTCCGCACCGAGCGTGAACGCACCATCTTCTATACCGCTATGTATCACTACATGGTGGCGCCCCAGCTCTGGTGCGACGTGACGGGCGACTACATGGGCGCCGACTTCAAGGTGCATCGCGGAGCCGACTACAATACGCTCACCACCTGGAGCCTTTGGGACACCTATCGTGCCGCTCATCCTCTGGCCACCATCATCATGCCCGACCGCATGCGCGACTATGCCAAGACAATGCTCGCCATCTACCGTGAGTGGGGCGAACTGCCCGTATGGCACCTGGTCAGCAACGACACCTATTGCATGGTGGGCGAGCCTGCTGTGCCCGTCCTTGCCGACATCATCCTCAAGGGCGAGGCTGCCGACATCGACATCGACGAGGCGTACGAGGCCGTTTGCGCCAGCATGCTCCCCACAGAATATGCCAAGATGCGGCGTGTGCCTCTCCGCGGTAAGGACTATCTGGCAGAGCTCGGCTACCTGCCCTACGACGGTCGCGAGAGCGAGGTCATCGGCAAGAGCATGGAGTACTACATCGCTTCCTGGGCAGCCGCTCAGCTCGCCGGAAAGCTCGGCCATAAGGAGGACAGCATCCGTTTCTACAACATCAGCATGAACTACAAGAGGCTCTACGACCGCCGCGTCAACGTGATGCGCGCCCTCGACATGAAGGGCGAGTTCCGTCCCCTGCCCCCCAACTTCAACCCCAATCAGCAGACACGTGACTATACCGAGGGCAATCCCTGGCAGTACACCTTCCTCGTGCCTCATGATGTGAAGGGCCTGGCAGAAGTGATGGGCGGCGACAAGGCACTCGAGAAGCGCCTCGACGACCTCTTGGCGGCCAGCAGCGACCTGGGTGCAGGCGCAGCCCCCGACATCTCCGGCCTCATCGGACAGTATGCCCACGGCAACGAACCCAGCCACCACATCCTCTACATGTATAACTATGTAGGCCAGCCTCGCAAAGCCCAGAAGTGGCTCCGTCAGGTCATGGACGAGCTCTACACCGACCAGCCGGCAGGACTTTGCGGCAACGAGGACGTCGGTCAGATGTCCGCCTGGTACATCCTCTCAGCCCTCGGCTTCTATCAGGTGGAGCCCTGCGGCGGCGTCTATCAGCTCGGCTCGCCCATCGTGGAAGAAGCCGTCATCCCAGTCGGCGACGGCAAGACCTTCACCATCCGCACCCACGGCGGCAGCGACAAAGCCATCTATGTCAAGAAGTATGTGCTGAACGGCAAACAGCTCAAGGGCACCACCATCACCCACGAGCAAATCATGGCCGGCGGCACACTCGACGTCTATATGACGAAATAAAAGCCCCTCCCAGCCTCCCCAGAAGGGAGGAGACAATCGGAATAACGACATAATGTAATAACGAAATAACAATATGAAAAAGCTAATCATCCTCCTCCTTTTGGCTGTCCCTGCAAGTGCCATGGCAGTCTCCACCATGCCCGAACCTGCCAAGAAGCAGCAAGTGGCAGTACAAAGCACCATCAAGGATCTGCGTCCTACCGAGAAGGACCGCCTCTTCCGCAGTGAAGCCATCGAGAAGCAGATACTCGACCTCAAGCAAAAGCTTACGGCCATCAACCCAAAGCTCTATTGGATGTTCGTCAACTGCTTCCCCAACACACTCGACACAACAGTATGGTACAGCAATGAGAGCGGCGACGACGACACCTTTGTCATCACCGGCGACATCGAAGCTATGTGGCTTCGCGACAGTGCCGCACAGGTGTGGCCCTATCTGCGCTATGTGAACCAGGACGAGCCCCTGCGCCACCTCATCCGCGGCGTCATCCGCCGTCAGCTGGCCTGCATCCTTATCGACCCGTATGCCAATGCCTTCAACATCAAAGCCATCGAGAACGGCCACTGGATGTCGGACAATACAGCCATGAAGAAGGAACTCCACGAGCGCAAATACGAGATTGACTCGCTCTGCTATCCTTTGCGTCTGGCGTATGCTTATTGGCAGAAGACGGGCGACACCAGCATCTTCGACGAGAAATGGACTAAGGCCATCCGCGAGATACTGCGCGTCTTCCAGGACCAGCAGAACTGGAACGGTCCAATCACGAACTACCGTTTCACACGCAAGACCGAGGCCTTGCACGACACACGCTCCAACCGAGGCTACGGCCATCCCGGCAAGCCCTGCGGACTGATTGCCAGTGCCTTCCGTCCTAGCGACGACAGCACCATCTTCCCTTACCTCGTGCCCAGCAACTTCTTTGCAGTAAGCGTGCTGCGCAAGGCAGCCATCATCCTGAACGATGTGAACAAGGAATACGGCCTGGCAAGCGACTGCCGCCGCATGGCAACGCAGGTGGAAGAGGCTTTGGAGAAGTACGCCGTTGTGGAGCACCCCAAGTATGGTAAGATATATGCGTTCGAGGTGGATGGCTACGGCTCGGCCCTCCTGATGGACGACAGCAATGCGCCCAGCCTGCTCTGTCTGCCTTATCTGACCGACGTGGCCATCGACGATCCCATCTACCAGAACACTCGTCGCTTCGTATGGAGTGAGGACAATCCTTACTTCTTCAAGGGCAAGGCAGGCGAAGGCATCGGCGGTCCTCATTGCGGCCTGAACAAGCCTTGGCCCATGTCTCTGGTGATGAAGGCCTTCACGACCAACGACCGTGCGGAGAAGGAGTGGTGTGTGCAGGAGATACTGAAGACGGATGGCGACACAGGCTTCATGCACGAGTCCTTCAACAAGGACGATGCCAAGGACTTCACGCGTTCATGGTTTGCTTGGGCTAACACGCTTTTCGGCGAGCTTATTGTAGATATGTATGCAGAATAAAGCAAGAATGATATTGCAGGGAGCCCTCGTTGCGGGGCTCTTTGCGTTTATGGCTGCCTGCACCGACAGAGGCCGGGAAGAACAGGATGCGTTGGACTTCCTTTATGCGGGAATGCCGTTGCCCGACAGCGTGGATTACTCTCGCGAGTTCTGGGAGGCCAATGTAAAGGTAGCGGTGAAGGCACGCCACGAGATGCCTTGGGGCGAGAAGGTGCCGGGGCGCGAGTGGCGCCACTTTGTGCTCCCTTTGCGCGTCAACAACGAGGACCTCGATTCCTTCCGCATTGTCTATTATGACGAGCTGAAGGAGAGGGTGAAGGGCAAGTCGATGTATGCGGCCGTGCTTGAGGTGAACCATTGGTGCCACGAGCACGTCTCTTACCAGCCAAGTGACAGCCGGACCTCTTCCCCGATGAACACACTGCGCTCTGCCATTGGGCGTTGCGGAGAAGAGAGCACCTTCACTGTCACTGCCCTCCGCACTATCGGCATCCCTGCCCGACAGGTCTATACGCCTCGCTGGGCACACACCGACGACAACCATGCCTGGGTGGAAGCCTGGGTTGATGGGATATGGTACTTCCTTGGCGCTTGCGAGCCCGAGCCCCTGCTGAACCTTGCATGGTTCAACGAGCCGGCCAGCAGAGGCATGCTCATGCACACGAAAGCCTTTGGGGACTATACAGGACCCGAGGAGGTGATGAGCAAGACGGCGTGCTATACGGAGATAAACGTCACGAAGAACTATGTAGATGTCGCCTCGGTCATAGTGACCGTGCTGAGCGAGGACAGCCTTCCTGTCGAGGGCGCAACGGTCGATTACCGCCTCTACAACTATGCCGAGCTGTACCCGATTGCCACCAAGCAGAGCGACGTGACGGGCAAGTCCTCGCTGACCTGCGGCATGGGCGACCTTATCGTATGGGCAAGCAAGGGCGGCAAGTTCGGCTTCAAGAAGGTGAGCGTGGGCAAAGATGCGCTGGCAACTGTGGTCATGGACAAGGACAGCACCTATACCGCTTCCCTCGAGCTCGACCTGGTGCCGCCTTTTGGCAAGGACAGCAAGCCGGAGGTGAGTATCGAAGCAAAGCGCGCCAACCAGGATCGTCTTGCTCAGGAGGACAGCATCCGCATCGCCTACATGAAGCAGGCCTTCTGCCCGAATGCAGAGCCCAACAGCCCGGAAGCCCTGGCTCGGGCTAACTGGCGGACCATCGAGGCCTTCAGGAAGAACTGTCCCGACAAGAAACTGGCAGACGACATCCTCGCCACGTTGTCAAAGAAAGACTATCGCGACGTCACGCTCGATGTGCTGATGGATGTGGCAGCCTCCCCCGTCCCCTCCAATGGAGAGGGGAACGGCAATGCTGTCCTCAGACCGCGTGTGGCCAACGAACGCCTGACGCCATATCGCAAGACGCTTTCCGAATACTTCCGAGGCATGACGGCAGAGCAACTTCAGCAGTGGGTGAAGGATAGCATCACGGTGGACGACACACGCAATCCGCAGCATCTCTGCATGAGCCCGCTCAGCGTGCTGAGGCATCGGACGTGCGACGCCCACAGCCGCGACATCTTCCTCGTGTCGGCGGCCCGCAGCATAGGCATCCCCGCACGCATCGACGAGGTGACGGGCCGACTTGAATTATGGGGGCAAGGAGCAAGAGGCAAGGAGCAGGAGGATACAAATAGCTCCTTCCCGAACAATCAATCCTCTTGCTCCCTGCCCCTTGCCCCTTGCTCCCCAAACGAGGGGAGGGGGCTTCTTCGCCTCTCCTACACCGACCAGGCTGTCAAGGAGAACCCCTCCTACTATTCGCAATTCGCGCTTTCACGCATCGTGGACGGTCGTCCGCAGTTGCAGGAGTTCCCGGAGAACGCGACATGGAAGGACACCTTCAAGGACGGCGTGCAGGTTGATGCAGGCCAGTACATGCTCCTCAGCGGCACGCGTCTGGCAAACGGCGGTGTGTGGGCCAATCTCGACATCTTCAATGTCGCTGCAGAACAGCAGCAAACGGAACAACTCCGCCTGCGTGCGGACGACGAGCACCTGCACGTCATTGGCAATTTCGACTGCGAGCAATACTTCACCAATGTAAAGGGAGTGCACAAGAAGATACTCGAAACGACTGGACGGGGCTTCTATATGATTGCCCTCATCCGCAGCGGTCACGAGCCGAGCATGCACCTCCTCCACGACATGGAGGCTGCCAACATCCATATCTCGCAGTGGTCGCAGTGCTACCTCATGCTCTTCGAGAGCCAGGAGGACTATGCCAAATTCGACCGCAAGGAGTTCGACGACCTGCCGAGCAACGTGCTCTTCGGTGTGGCCGACCCTGCGACCATCGAGGCGATGCACATCCAGGAGCTTACGCGAGGCAGCGAGGAACTGCCCATCCTCATGCTCTGCGACACCTTCAACCGTGTCGTATGGTTCCGCCAAGGCTATAGCATCGGCCTGGCCGACCAGCTGATGGACGCGCTGCGGAAGATTATCCTGATGGAGTGACGCGGGAGGCTTTTCGAATACCTGCTGCCTGTTATGCCCTTTTAGCAGGCGGCATTCTTTGTTCCTCCGCGCAAAAATCTGAAAACGCAGCCTGCGTATCTACAAATGCAGGCTGCGTTTCTGCAGACGCAAGTTGTGTTTCTACATACGCAGCTTGCGTATCAAGTCCGTGACGGCCGGAAAGACATTTATCCGGCTGCGCCGTCAGTGTTTCCTTAACTCGCGCCAATAGATTATGGCAGCGAAGGTGAGGCAGAGCACCGTGCTGACGGCAATGTAAATCCATACGGGCCATGCCTCCGGAACGAGCGTCATCACCAAATAGAACAGGGCGGCGATGACGATGTAGGCAGCTATCGAGCGCATCGGGTAGGGGATGGGGTTGATGCGTTGCCCCACGAAATAGCTCAGGAGCATCGCTGTGCCGTATCCTGCCACACCGCCCCAGGCACAGGCCATGTAGCTGTATCGGGGTATGCCCCACAGGTTGACGGCAAGGAGCGCTATGCAGCCTGCCATGGAGAACAGGGCTCCATAGATGGTTTTGTCGATGAGCTTGTACCAGAACGACAGGTTGAAGAAGATGCCCATCATGATCTCTGCCGCCATCACGATGGGGATGACCCGCAATCCCTCCCAGTAGTCGGAGCCGACCATGTAGCGCAGGATGGGCAAGTATCCCATCACGCCGAGGAAGGCCAGCAGGGTGAAGATGATGAAATACTTCATGCCGAGGGCATAGTACTCGTTCTTGTCGGCATCCTTCGACTTGGCGAAGACGATGGGCTCGTAGGCGAAACGGAACGCCTGGGTTATCATCGCCATAATCATCGCTATCTTCACGCAGCTCCCATAGACGCCCAGCTCAACATTCGCCTGAGCCTCGTCGGGATAGACCTTCGGGAAGAGAATCTTGTCGGCCACCTGGTTCAGGATTCCCATCACGCTCAATATGAGAATCGGCCACGAGTAGGAAAGCATCTTTCGCAGGAGCTTTCCGTCGAAGTGCCAGTGTATCTTGACAAGGTCGGGGATGAAAAAGAATGTGATGAAGCCCGTGCAGAGCAGGTTTATGAAGAAGACATAGAAGACGGATGTCTTGCCGAGCAGGACGAAGAAGACGACGTTGAGCGAGATGTTTAGGAAGATGAACAGCATCTTCAGCGACATGAAGCGAATGGGGCGGTGATGGAAACGCAGGAAGCAGAAAGGCAGAGCCTGCAGGGCATCCAAGGCAACAACCGAAGCCATCATCAGCAGGTATTCCGGGTGCTCGGCATATCCGAGATAGCCGGCAATGGGGCCGATGAAGCCGAAGACAAGCAGGAGGAAGACAGCCGTCAGGCTCCCCACCATAGTGAAGCCGGTGGAGAAGACGGTGTCGGGCTGCTCGTTGTCGTCGTTGGCGAACCGGAAGAGCGTCGTCTCCATGCCGAATGTCAGGATGGCGAAGAACAAAGCGGTGTACGCATACATGTTCGTGTTCACGCCATAGTCGCCGGACGCCTTGGGCATGTAGTGCGTGTAGAGCGGCACGAGCAGGTAGTTGAGGAAGCGGCCCACGATGCTCGAGAGCCCGTAGATGGCCGTGTCTTTGGCCAGAGCTTTGAGGTTTGCCATGTCAGTCGAGCGTTATAGATACAGGGCAATGGTCGCTGCCCATGATGTCGTCGTGAATGTCAGCCGATGTCAGGCGTGGGGCAAGGCGCTCGGAAACGAGGAAATAGTCAATGCGCCAGCCCACGTTCTTCTCCCTGGCACGGAATCGATAGCTCCACCAACTGTATCGGTCTGTGGCATCGGGATAGAAATGGCGGAAGGTATCGATGAAGCCGCTGCCGAGCAACGTGGTCATCTTCTCGCGTTCCTCGTCCGTGAAGCCCGCATTCATGTGGTTCGTCTTAGGGTTCTTCAGGTCAATCTCCTCGTGAGCCACATTCATGTCGCCGCACACGACGACGGGTTTCCTCTTGTCCAACGCAAGCAGGTAGTGGCGGAAGGCATCTTCCCACTGCATCCGATAATCGAGGCGGCGCAGGCCATCCTGGCTGTTGGGTGTATAGACGCATACCAGGAAGTGGTCCGCCATCTCGAGCGTGATGATGCGGCCCTCGCTGTCGTGCTCCTCGATGCCCATGCCGTAGGTCACAGCAACTGGCGTCTGACGCGTGAAGACCGCTGTCCCCGAGTAGCCTTTCTTCTCTGCATAGTTCCAGTAAGAAGTGTAGCCTGGGAAACTCAGGTCGAGCTGTCCCGCCTGCAGCTTCGTCTCCTGCAGACAGAAGAAGTCCGCATCGAGCTGAGCAAACACTTCCCGGAAGTTCTTTCCGACAACAGCCCGCAGGCCATTGACGTTCCAACTAAGGTATTTCATAGTAGTAAGTGCGTTATTGTGTGCAAAGTTACGAAATAATTCTTAATTCTTACTTCATAATTCTTATTTTCTTCGTATCTTTGCATGAACTATTGCATAAGTTGATGAACAAAGCTTGGGGAATGACTATGGGCGGCCTCGTGTGCTGCGGAATGATTGTCGCTGGTGTGCTGTTGCAGCTGACGGCAGGTCCGATCCGTTGGGATGCGCTGGCCTGGCCTGTTAATGGCCTTGTGTTGGCAGCGCTTCTGCTGGGCATTGTGGCCATGCATCTGTGTCGTGGCAAAGTCCGCCTCTTCCGATGGATGGCAACGCTGCAGGCAGGCATACCGGCAATGGTGGCGTGTGCTATGCTGACCCTCCTGATGGGAGTCACAAGGCAGGTGCCTTCGGGACATCAGCCCGCAGAGCCTATCGGCATCACCGCCATGCTTAGCTTCTGGCCCTTCGTGCTCTCGTACCTGTGGCTGACGGTGCTTGTCGGCATGGTCAGCATGACGAGGCTGCGCCCGTCGTGGCGGAATGTTCCTTTCCTGTTCAATCACCTTGGCATCTTCATTGCCCTCGTCGCCGGCACGCTTGGCAATGCCGACATGCAGCGCCTGATGATGACGGTGCAGGAAGGCAAGACCGAGTGGCGCGCCGTTGACGAGAAGCACAGAGTGCACGAGATGCCGATAGCCATCGAGCTGCATGACTTCTCCATCGAGCAAGAGCCGAAGCTCAGCTTCTTGTCGGATGTGACAGTCTATACGAAGAAAGGCCTTGCGTTGCGCGACACGATTCGCGTCAACAAGCCCCTCGCTGTCCGGGGCTGGAAGGTGTATCAATACAGCTACGACGAGGCGATGGGCGGCAAGAGCGACATCAGCGTATTTGAGCTTGTGCGCGATCCCTGGCTGCCCTTCGTGTATCTTGGCATCTTCATGATGCTGGCGGGCGCAGTAAGTGTGTTTCTTAAAAGTAAATGGTAAGTGATAAATGGTAACATGGACTGACCTCTGGCTCTTCGCTTTGCCCGCGCTGACATGTTGGGCTGTGGCTGCACTGCTTGCCCTTCGTGGCAAGTGGCATAAGACGGTCTATCTGCTGACCATCTGCGGCTTGCTTGTCTTCGGCGCGTACATCGCCTTAATGTGGCATTCCCTGGAGCGCCCGCCTTTGCGCACCATGGGCGAGACGCGGCTGTGGTATTCCTTCTTCCTGCCTTTTGTAGGCCTGATAACCTACAGCCGCTGGCGCTATCGCTGGATACTCCTTTTCAGCACGATGCTCAGCGCTGTCTTCATTTGCATCAACCTCTTCAAGCCCGAGATACACAGCAAGGAGCTGATGCCTGCTTTGCAGAGCCCGTGGTTTGCCCCGCACGTAATAATATATATGTTCGCGTACGCGACGACCGGTGCCGCCATGCTGCTCTCCCTATGGCAGCTTTTCCGCAAGGAGAAGGACTTGTCTGCCATCGACAACCTGACGCGGGTAGGTCTCTCCTTCCTTACTGTCGGGATGCTTTTCGGTGCCTTGTGGGCAAAAGAGGCCTGGGGCACATACTGGTCGTGGGACCCGAAGGAGACATGGGCGGCGGCTACGTGGCTTTGCTACCTCATCTATGTGCATTGGCGCAGATGCCGTCCTGCGAGCGTTCGCCCTGCCTTGCTTTGGCAGATAATCTGTTTCATGTGCCTTCAGATGTGCTGGTGGGGCATCAATTACCTGCCGTCGGCCCAGGGCTTGAGCGTGCATACTTATTGAAATCAGGTATTGAGGATTAATAATTAAGAATTAGGAAAGAAAGGATAATATGAGAAAGGTTTTGACTTTATGGGCGACCATCTTTGCAATGGCTGCCGTTGCACAGGACAGTGCGGCTCCTGATTATGGCGATTTCACCATCGATGCGGAGATTAATTCACTGGGCGAGTTCCACACTGGCTTGGGCACGCTTGATGACGGTAGCGAGGCCTACAAGCTCGGGGTGTGCGATAGGGTGCGCCTCTCTTTCGGCTGGGAGCGCAAGAACATCAGCATGAAGATTGCTGCGCAGCACACGGGGAGTTGGCACAACGGCTCGCATGAAAACACAGCTGGCAAGATTGCCCTCCACGAGGCTTGGGCCAAGATGACCTTCGGCAAAGGCTTCTTTGCACAGGTGGGCCGCCAGGCGCTCTCCTACGACGACGAGCGTCTGTTCGGTGAGCACGACTGGGAGCCTTCGGCCCGTGCCCACGATGGCCTGCGCCTTGGCTGGGCGAATGAGCGCCACCAGCTGCATGCCATTGCCAGCTTCAACCAGACGGCTGATGTGGTGGACGACATACACTACGGCACGAGCGCTTCCGGCGGAAGGCTTTACAAGAACATGCAGACGCTCTGGTATCGCTTCGGTGCTGACGAAGAGCCCTTCCGCCTGAGCCTGCTTCTGAGCAATCAGGGCGTGGGTGCTGCGAAAGGCGGTGGAGTCAACTACATGCAGACGTTCGGCACATACATGGACTATGCCAAGCGTAAGTTCTTCTTCGACGCCTCACTCTATTACCAGATCGGCACAGACCGTATGGGCGAAGACATCAGGGCGTTCCTGATGAGCGGCAACCTCGGACTGCAGTTCTCCCCCAAGTGGAGGGCCTCCATCGGCGACGACTACCTGAGCGGCGGCGACGGCATGCCTGGCACCAACCGCACCTTCAACCTCCTCTACGGCTCGTATCACGAGTTCCTCGGCTCGATGGACTACTTCGGCTACGGTGCCATCCCTCTCTACGGCATCAACGACCTCAATGCGAAAGCCAACTTCAAACCCAACCCGAAGTTCGGGATGACGATGGCCATGCACTGGCTTTGCTCCGGACGCCCCATCAACAACTACCTCAAGGACCCTATTGAGGAGATTAAAGACCCCGAGAAGATAGCAATCATGCGCCGCTACAATGGCAAGTACCGCTTTGCGCAGAACCTGGGCACCGAGATAGACCTGGAAGCGAGCTACAGTCCGTGGCAGTATGTGACGTTCCGGGCAGGCTACAGCATGCTGATAGCATCGGAGACGATACAGCTCTTCAAAGGTGCTGACGCAGGCACTGTGCACAACTGGGGATGGGTGAGTTTCGACCTCAACCCGACCGTCTTTTCCACCCGCCACAGGAGGTAGAAAAACGCCGCCTGCGGCGATGGCCAACGCCGCACGCGGAAATGCCCATCGCCGCACGCGGGGATTGCCATCGCCGCACGCGGCGTTTGGAAGCCCCCTTGGCCGAGTCCGGGAACGCGGCACCAGGCGTGTGTAATGTCCTGAAAGAGAAACAGTTGCAACAACACAACAAAAATATAACGAAAGAACCATGAAAGGAATTGTTTTAGCAGGCGGGTCGGGAACCCGTCTCTATCCCATCACGAAGGGCATCAGCAAGCAGCTCATGCCCATCTACGACAAACCGATGATCTACTATCCCCTCAGCGTGCTCATGCAAGCCGGCATCCGGGACATCCTTATCATCTCCACACCCTACGACCTGCCGGGCTTCAAGCGCCTGCTGGGCGACGGCAGCGACTACGGCGTGCGCTTCACCTACGCCGAACAGCCTTCGCCCGACGGACTGGCACAGGCCTTCACTATCGGCGCTGACTTCATCGGCGACGACTGCGCTTGCCTCGTCCTGGGCGACAACATCTTCCAGGGCAACGGCTTCGGTGCCATGCTTCGCGAAGCCGTCCGCACGGCCGAGGAAGAGCAGAAGGCCACCGTCTTCGGCTACTGGGTGAACGACCCCGAGCGCTACGGCGTGGCCGAGTTCGACAAGCAGGGCAACTGCCTCTCCATCGAGGAAAAACCGGCCAACCCCAAGAGCAACTACGCCGTCGTAGGCCTCTATTTCTATCCCAACAAGGTGGTCGAGGTGGCGAAGAACATCAAGCCCAGCGCCCGAGGCGAGTACGAGATAACGACCGTCAACCAGTGCTTCCTTGCCGACGGCGAGCTGAAAGTGCAGACACTGGGCCGCGGCTTCGCCTGGCTCGACACAGGCACCTTCGACTCCCTCTCCGAAGCGTCCACCTACATTGAGGTGCTCGAGAAGCGCCAGGGCCTGAAGGTGGGCTGCCTGGAAGGCATTGCCTATCGCAAGGGCTGGATCGACGAAGAGCGCATGCGCCAGCTCGCACAGCCGATGCTCAAGAACCAGTACGGTCAGTACTTGCTCAAAGTCATTGAAGACGAGAAGCGCTTCAATGCTGAGGATTCCGACAAGTAACCCTCGCAGCCAAAACAAGAAGAGGCGTCCGTCTGTCAGAACGAACGCCTCTTCTTTTATTACAGTATGTTAGGCCTGCGGCATCAGTTGTTGTCGCTTTCGCCTTCTTTGATGTTTGCTGATACCACAGCATTCGGGCTCTTGGTGTATTTGCCGTTCACCCTGATGCCGTAGGAATACTTGCCCGTGTTGGCAATCCGCACAGTGCCGGCATTGATGGTGAGGTTGCCTTTCACCTTGATGCCTACGCAGCGCCAGTCGTCTTCCGTATCCTCGTCTTCGTAGATGGTGCCCTTGGCACGTATCTGCATGAGGGTGGTGTTGGTGTCTTCATTGATCAGCATGTTGCCGGCCACCTGTATGCCTCTGCTGCCGTCGGCGTTGGCCGTGATATCAAAGGTGCCGCCACTGACAGTCAGGTCCAGGGGCACCTTTATGCCTTTCGCGCAGATGGTGTTGACGGTGATGTTGATGTTGCCGCCTTGGATGAACGCATATCCATTGTCCTCCTTGTCGGGATTGGGCGTGATGTCGTCGTCGAGCGTCATTAGCTCCACCTGAATCCCTTCGCCACCTTGTCCGCTGATGACCACCGTGCCGCCGCTCATCTTGAAGTACTGCCCCGCGTGTATGCCGTCGGCCACAGCCTTTTTAATAGTGATGGTGCCGGTGCTCCGCTTCAGCTCCAGGTATTCCTTGGTGTCGATGCCGTGCTTGGAGTTGCCGGTGACGGTGAGAGAGCCGCCTCCCGACACCTCGAGGTGTCCCTTGCAGTGGAGGGCTCCCTTTTGCGTGCCGCCTGCAGCATCCTCCAGGATGTTCTCCGTGCCGTCTTTCAGGATGAGGTCAATACGCTTGCCGCACTTGATGTCGATGGCTGCCCCTTTGTCGCTCTTCAGTTTGAGGCCGTTGAGGTAGAACCTGCACTTGAGCGGGCCGTCGTATGTCAGTGAGCCGTGTGTGCTTTCCCCTTGCAGCACGAACTCCAATTCGCTCTTGGTGTTGGTGCTGACGAGTTTGACGTGGGCACCCTGGATGGTGTCGGTGACATTCGGCGTATGCCCGTAATCCACATAGGCCGTGTCGCCGGCAAAGGTGACGGTCACGGTGTGCACAAGCGTGATGCTGTCAATCTTGGCACAGTCGTAGGTGGAGTCTTGCACCGAGAACGAAGTGCCATCGTTGGAGAACAGCAGCTCCGAGGTGGTAAAGCGCTTGCTTTCCCCTTCCTTCCAGACGCGTATCTGCTCCTCTGTCTGAGCGAGAAGCAAGAAGCAAGGCGCAAAGAACAAGAGAAGTGAGAGAAGTCGTTTCATATTATCTTCTTACCTTAATTGTTTTGTCGCCCATGCGGACAATGTAAACACCTGCGGGCAGTTTGTCGAGGCTGACGTTGGCACCTTCCTTGACATTCGCGATGCTGACGAGAGCACCGTTCGTGCTGAATATGCGCAGCAGGCCGTCGCCCTTGATGGCGAGCGTACCGTCCTTGTAGGTAAGGTTCTCAGCCTGCTCCGGCAGCGCTTCGATTGCGGTCGGCGACTCGGTGAAGGTAATCTTCTCCACGAGAGAGAGAGGGAACTTCTCCCAACCCTCGGTAGTCGTCACCTTGAGATAATCGTCTTCAAAGGAAATCCTCTGCACGATGGGCAGGTAGATGTTGGATACAGAGCCAGTATATGTAATGGTGAGGTATTGGTACATTTCCTCGTCGGCCATCGCATTGGCACTAATCGTGAGCAGCAGTGCTGCCAAAATGTTCTTTGTCTTCATATTATGTTATCTGTTATCTGTTGTCTGTCCTGGGCGCGCTTTTGATGCGCGGCGGTCTGTTGTCTGTTGTCAGAAGCTGTATTTGTAGCCGAGACTGATGGCGTGCATCCTGTCGTGAAGCCGCACGGTGGTCTGTTGCATGTTCTCGTCCTCTTCGATGTCGTACATGTCAAAAGTTATGATGTACGAGAGCGACACTTCGTTGTGCTTGCGGAACTTGTAGGCGCAACCAGCAGCAGTGCGTATCTTCTGGAGCAGCATGTGGTCGCCTCTGCTAACGCTGTTGTGGAACTCTGCCGAGACGAATGGCGAGAAGGGGTTGCGCTTCTTGTCGAACTCAAGCTTAAGGCGGGAACGCAACACCTGGTCGGTAAGGGCAGGATACTCTTTAATCTCCGTCCTGTCAATGACATTCATTTCTTCCCATGTGATTTCATTCCAGTCGTCATCGAAGTCATAATGTTTCAGGTGGTTCTCTCGATGCTCGAGTTTCTCGGCGCTCCATGCTCTGCGATGTGTCAGCTGGTAACGCTCTCTGAGCGACACCTTCAGCCAATTCCATAACTTAATGCTGCCGATAGCCTCAGCACTGAAGCGGTGACGCGGATACCATTCATCGATGAGGTTGTAGCCTCTTGTCCAGGCATCGGAACCGATTTCGCCCTCTTCCTTTACCTTGTACTTGTTCTTCTCGGAATAGAGGAAGCTGTAGTTGAGGCCAAACTTCAGGTACTTGTTGACCTTGTAGCTCGTGCCGAGCCCGACAGACAAGCGTGCCTTGTTCTGTGCACGATACTCCATGTCGAGCCCGACATCCCAGTTCTTCGTGATGGCTTTCTCTATGCCAATCTCCGACCAGATGCCGACCTCGTCGTTGCTTTCCTGTGCAGAGACAGGGAGCCAGAAGCAGGGGGCAAGGAGCAGGACTGCAAATATGTATCGGCGTGTCATCATGTGCGAGGCATTTTTATCATTCCTTCTATGCTGTTGCCACGGTCGAAAGGATAGTCATAGAAGATGCGGATCATGCATGAATCCTTCAGGAAGTCGATGGTGCCTACTTCCAGGCGTTCTATCTTCAGACCTGTGCGCTTCTCCAAGTCGGCCTTCAGCTCTTCGCGCTTATCGGGCGTGATGAGGGAGATGTTATCGTAAAGAATATACTTGCTGCAGTTTGAGCTGACCAGCCTACTGCTCTCGAAGAGCCAAGCCATGCCCAAGAAGACAAGGTTGACGAAGACTATGGTTACCAGGCCGAAACCATCCCAATAGTCGGCCTTGGGATGATACTCGGCACGACTGAGGGCGTTCACGACACTTACAGCAATAAGCATGAAAAGGTATGTCATCTCGCGAATGGGGACGGCTTCTGTGCGGAAACGCATAATGCCGAAGATGGCGAAGAGGCCCATCGCAGCTCCAAGGTTCATGCCGTCGCCTTCCATCAGGCTGACCAGGAGGAAGATGCTCACGGACATGAGGATAAAGATGAACATATAGTCGCGGCGACGGCTGCGAGGATAATAGAAGTAACGCGCTATGACTGTCACCACAATCAGATTGATGACGAAACGCATCACTAAAGAGATGAAGTGCTGGGGATCGAAAAGCGTTAAGCCTATTAAATTGCCCAGCTGATAATTAAGGTCGTTTAGGTAATCCATATAAATGATGTTTGTTTAGTTTTACTTCTTAGTTGGCTTGCAGCTTCTGCCCTGCCATTCTGCCCAGCTTCACCAGACGCGCCTTGAAGAGGTTCTGCTTCAAGCCCTTGTTTGTCAGCACCGAGCCGATGCAGTACTTGCTGAACCCGCTTGGCTTGATGCGAAGCTCCCGAAGAATGTCGAGGACAGGACTATAGACATTGCCATCGCGCTTAAGCTCTATGATAACGAGAGGCCCGACATTAGCATCCTTCCCTGTCTCGAAGTTGTGGAACTGCACATCATAGTCGATGGTCAGGCGTTCTGTCTTGCCATAGTTGACGAGTGTGATGCGATGGAATTGGTTGCGAACAGTTGGATGTATGTCGGCTAATCCGAGGTGCACCTTCTCCTGAAGGAACTCTTCGTTGCCGTTCTCGCCTGTTATCTCTTGGCCAGGGACGGCGACGCGTTTCTTCTTCGTCCGGCCGTGATTGTTCTTTGTCTTGACCTCCAGGAAGGTGTCGTTGCTGTCCATGTAGGTTCTGACGCGCACCTTTTGCCTTGGAGCTCGTTCGTTATGATGCTCCATATAGAAGCGATACTCGTCCGTGTCCCAGTATGTTGTCATGTAGTTTGCAATCTTGGCACCGAAATGGAACTGCGCAAAGTATTTGCCTTGCGCAAGCTCCAGCAAGCGAGCAAGGGTTTCCTTGTTCGTCACGAACTTGGTGTCCGTGCGATTCATAAGACGAATCTCTTTCATTTCGTCCAGCGTAATTGGCTTCAGATTTGCAAGCAATTCGTCTATGCGGGCGTCAATATCCATACTTTTTGACTTTATTCGCGACAAATATAGACATTTTTATGCAAATAATGACGCGTGGCGTGATGTTTTTAACAAAAAAACACTACTTTTGCTAAACAAAAGCGAAGAAATGGACGTTATAACCTATTAAATATAAAGAAATATGATAGATGTAAAAGAAACTCTCGGCAAAGCTGAGGAGAAAATGGAGGAGGCTGTGATGTACCTCGAGGAGACCTTGGCACACATTCGTGCAGGCAAGGCCAATGTGAAGATTCTGGATGGCATTCGTGTGGACAGCTATGGTAGCATGGTGCCTCTCAATCAGGTGGCTGCCGTTGTGGCTCCCGACCCACGCACCATCACCATCAAGCCCTGGGACAAGAGCATGTTCCGTCCCATTGAGAAGGCCATCATGGACAGCAACGTAGGCATCACGCCGGAGAACAATGGCGAGATTATCCGCCTGGGCATTCCTCCTTTGACAGAGGAGCGCCGTAAGCAACTTGCCAAGCAGTGCAAGGGCGAGGCTGAGCAGGCAAAGGTGAGCATCCGCAACACACGTCGCGAAATCATCGAGAAGCTGAAGAAGGGCATCAAGGACGGCCTTTCCGAGGATTTGGAAAAGGATGCCGAGGGCGACATGCAGAAGATGCACGACAAGTTCGTCAAGAAGGTGGACGAAGTCCTTGCCGCTAAGGAGAAGGAAATCATGACCGTTTGATGCGCGGCCTCATTGTCAGGAATACAGGAAGCTGGTACACCGTCAAGACGGACGATGGCCGGCTGTTCGACTGCAAGGTGAAGGGGACCTTTCGCCTCAAGGGCATCAGGAGCACGAATCCTGTTGCCGTGGGCGATGTGGTAAGCATTATGCCGAGTCCCGACGGGCAGACGGCATTGATTGACGACATCGAGGACAGGCGGAATTACATCATCCGTAAAGCCTCCAACCTCTCGAAGCAGAGCCACATCATTGCTGCTAATGTCGATATGGCTGCGCTTGTGGTCACGATTGCCCATCCCGAGACGAGCACGACCTTCATCGACCGCTTCCTGGCAAGTGCAGAGGCGTATCGGGTGCCTGTGCTTCTCATTTTCAACAAGACTGACCTCTATGACGAGGCAGAGCTGGGGAAAATGTCGTCTCTCGTGTCGCTTTACAGAAGCATAGGTTACGAGTGCCTCACTTGTTCTGCCGAGACAGGGAATGGCATCGATGAGTTGCAGGCCGTGCTTATGGACAAGACGACGCTTCTCAGCGGCAACAGCGGAGTGGGCAAGAGCACATTGCTCAACTTGCTGGTGCCTGATGCAGAGGCGAAGACGGCAGAAATCAGCGTGGCTCATGATGCCGGTATGCACACCACGACTTTCTCCGAGATGTACTTCCTGCCTCAGGGCGGTTCGCTTATCGATACTCCGGGCATCAAGGGCTTTGGCACATTCGATATGGAGCGCGAGGAAGTGTCGCACTATTTCCGCGAGATATTCACGACTTCGGCCGACTGCCGCTTTGGCAATTGCACCCATACCCACGAGCCTGGCTGTGCAGTCTTGCAGGCAGTTGCAGAGGGACGGATTGCCGAGAGTCGCTTTATGAGTTATCTGTCAATGCTTGAAGACAAAGATGAAAACAAATACAGGGGAGCCCCTTAATATAATAAAGGTAGGAGGCGGTGTGGTGGAGAATGCCGCATCGCTTGCTTCATTGCTCGAGCAGTTTGCTTCGATGCCTGGGCGCAAGGTGCTTGTGCATGGAGGCGGCCGTCTGGCGACTTCTATGGCAGCGAGCCTCGGCATTGAGAGCAGGATGGTTGGCGGCCGTCGCATCACAGACGAGAAGATGCTCGAGGTGGTGACGATGGTTTATGGCGGCCTGGTCAACAAGAACATCGTGGCAGGCCTGCAGGCGAAAGGTGTGAAAGCAATTGGCCTGACTGGTGCCGATGGCGATGTGATTCGCAGTCATAAGCGGCCCTTGAAGCGTGTCAAGATGGATGACGGCACGGAGCAGATGGTCGATTTCGGCTTTGTAGGAGATGTGGACAGGGTAGATGCCCAGCTGCTTTCGGAACTTATAGAGAGCGGCTCTGTGCCTGTTGTGGCTCCGCTGACGCACGATGGCGAAGGCCACATCCTCAACACCAATGCCGACACCATTGCCTCGTCCGTAGCTCAAGCCCTTGCCGAGCTTTATGATGTGACGCTGACCTTCTGCTTCGAGAAGGCAGGCGTGCTTCGCGATGCCGACGACGACAGCAGCGTGATTCCTCTTATTGACGAGCAAGCGGCAAACCGTCTCATAGCCGAGGGCGTCATTGCAGGCGGCATGATACCGAAGATAGAGAATGCCTTCGACGCTATCCGTAAAGGCGTGCGGCAAGTGGTTATCACGCATTCCGACAACATCGACGGCTCGAGGGGAACAACGATAAAAAGGTGAAAAGTTTAAAAGTTGAAAAGGTGAACAGTTGAAAAGGTAAAAAGGTGAAAAAGAGGGGGATGAAGTGGAATTGTCTTATGCCGTAACCACCTTTTAACTTTTTAACTTTTAAATTTTTCACCTTTCCCTGTAACTTTTTCAGTCCTGAATCGTCTTCATAAGTAGAGAGATGGAAAACATCAGCTTCCGAACCACCGTTATGCCGTTGAGCGACAAGCTCTTTCGCCTTGCTCTACGCATTACGATGAACAGGGCAGAGGCCGAAGATGTGGTGCAGGACACGCTGCTCAAGGTGTGGGAGCATCGCAGCGAGTGGGAGCAGATAGACAATCTCGAAGCGTTCGCCATCGCAATATGCAGAAATCGTGCTCTCGACATCCAGAAACGGGCAGGTCGCAATACCGAAAACCTCGATGAAATGGCACATTTCAGCAGCCAGACGCCTCACGAGCAACTGGTGGCTAGCGAGCAAATCTCTCTCGTCAGAAGGCTCATGGACGCCCTGCCTGAGGTGCAGCGCACTATCATGTTGCTGAGAGACATCGAGGGCAAGACCTATCAGGAGATAGCCGCTATGCTGGGCATCAGCGAGACTCAGGTGAAGGTCTATTTGCACAGAGCGCGGACGAAGATAAAAGATAAACTGAACAATGGACTATAAATACATCGAACAACTGTTGGAGCGTTACTGGGAATGCCAGACGACACTCGAGGAGGAGGCCATCCTCCGCACTTTCTTCCGCCAGGAGGATGTGCCTGCCAGCCTGCTTCCCTATCGCCAGCTCTTCCTCGAAGAAGACGAAATGGCCGGGGAGCACCTAAGCAAGGACTTCCAGGACAAGATGCTCCGTATGGTAGGAGAGGAGCCTGCGGTTCAGGTGTGCAAGGCCCGCAGAGTGACCTTCATGCGCCGCTGCCGTCCTTTCTACAGAGCGGCTGGCCTCATCGCCATCCTGCTCACCATCGGCAATGCGGCTCATCAGAGTTTTACCGATGACGGACAACAGGCTTCGGACAACGGACAGCCTTCGTTGGTCAACAGTCAATGGTCGATGGTCAATGATTCGATAGCGTCTCGGCCCGAGCAGCAGTCGGCCGAACTCAAGACATTATCCATCGACACGCTCGATGCGTTCCCCAGATAATCATTTCTGCTTTTATAATAAAAAGGTTTATTAAAACAATCAATTCTCTCAAAAACAATTATCTAACGACAGGAAAGGGCAGCCGTGAGGTTGCCCTTTTTTTAATTTTCGAGGCCCCTGTGGAGGGGTTGAAAACGCCGGCTGCGGCGATTGCCAACGCCGCACGCGGAAATGCCCATCGCCGCAGCCGGGGATTGCCATCGCCGCACGCGGCGTTTTTTCATGCCATCGCCGCCTGGTGAAACCGGCCTGTTTCGCGCATTGAAACGCCTCCTTTCCAACTCCACCTCTCGCTTCGCTCTGCTCATCCCTTTCAAGGAACATGAGGGACGTTGGAGGAGCAAAAACATAGGCACGCTTAGTTCGCAAACTAAACGTGCCTAATTCGTCAACTACACTTGTCAAGTTCGTCAACTACACTTGTGAGGTTCGTCAACTACACTTGCCAGGTTGTCAGGCCTTCCTGCCTTGGAGCCAGAAGCCGAGCAGATAGAGGATGCCGACAGCCATGACGAGAACGGCGCCGACCTGTCCCATTGCATCGCTGGCGAAGCCCATCAGGAGCGGGAAGACGGTGCCGCCGAAGATGCCCATGATGAGCAAGCCGCTCACTTCGTTCTTCTTCTCGGGAACAGCCTGCATGGCTCTTGCAAAGATGATGCTGAAGGGGTTGCCGTTGCCGAAGCCCATCAGAGCCACGCTGGCGTAGATGGTGGCGGTGTCGTGGCCGTAGATGAGGCCAACGGCGGCCAGTACCATCAGCAGGACACTCAGGAGCAGGAAGCTCCAGTCCTTCAGGTAGTTCATGATGAAACTGCCCGAGAAGCTGCCGACGGCCTTTGCTACGAAGTAAATGGTGCAGACGAAAGCGGCATTGTTAAGTTCCATGCCTGTCCGTTCCATCAGTATCTTCGGGGCTGTTACGCTGGTGCCGACATCAATGCCCACATGGCAGATGATGGCCAGGAAGCAGAGCAGGATGAAGGGATTGCCCAGCAGAGCAAAAGCTCCGGCAAACTGTTCGCCCACAGACTTCTGCTCTTGGGCTGCGGGTTCCTCGTCGATGCGGGTGCCGAAGAGCAGCAGCGTTGCCACAATTCCTACACATAAATATATAGGATAGAGTGCTTGCCAACCCAGGCCGAAAGCGTTTGTGGTGGCTCCCCAAGAGGCGATGATGGGAGCCAGGAACGATGCGATGCTCTTGATGAACTGCCCGAAGGTCAGGGTGCTGGCTGATGCGCCGCCTTTCATCACCGTGTCAACCAACGGATTGAGCGAGGTCTGGAGGATGGCGTTGCCTATTCCCAAAAGGGAGAAAGAGAGCAGCAGCATGGTGAAATCGAGGGTGAATACCGGAATCGCCATTGCCACAAGGGTCATCGCAAGACTCAGCAGTACTGTGTTCTTGCGGCCGATCTTGTTCATCAGCAAGCTTGTGGGGATGCTGAAGATGAGGAACCACAGGAACACGAGCGAGGGGAGTGTGTTCGCCATCGAGTCGGAGAGGTTCAAGTCGGCCTTTACATAGTTGCTTGCTATGCCTACCATATCCACGAAACCCATCGCGAAGAAGCATAGCATGACGGGGATTAGCTTCTTGTTCATTTCTCTAACTGATTAAGTGCGAAGTTATAAGCTCCCAGGTTGATGGCTTTGCTTGCGCCGAGTTCGGAGATGGTGACAGCCACTTTCCGCTGGGCACAATACAGAACCTTCTTGTCGGTATGGGGCACATCGACATAGACATCCTTGTCCTCGAGGAAGGCTGCACGCTGCTCAGGGTCTTCGAAGTTGTAAACCTCCGACTGAAGAGTGGGGAGCAGATTGCCCGAGAAGGTGCCTACAGGACGGTTGAACTCTTCCATCATGCCTGGCAGAATCCATTTCGAATTGTGCGACAGTCCGCCACCTATCACCACGATTCCATCTACAATGTTGAGCACATTCACCAGTGCCGCAGCCGTTACCTGGCCCAGCTGGCGGAAGCTCTCCTGAGCGGCCTTCATGTTGCCTGGGCGCGTACCATTGGCGATATCGCCGATGTCCTTGGGCGTGAGGTCGCCTATCTCTTCATGCGACATCTCGGCATACACTCTGCGGACAGCACGGATGCTGACACTCTCCTCTGCTATGACGAAGGGATACATGCCGTTTCGCATGCACCAGACATCGCCGCCACAGCTGTTGTCGCCCTTCAGCAAGACCTTGTCGATCACCACGCCACCGCCAAAACCTGTGCCGAGGGTGATGCCCACCAGATTCTTGTAGCGACGCTTGCAACCAGCCTCCTCGAGAGCCTTGTTCACACGCGGCAGAGCTCCGGCCAAAGCCTCACCGTATGCGAAGAGATTGCCGTCGTTGTTTACATACACGGGAATCTTGAAAACACTCTCCAGATAAGGGCCGAGCGCCACTCCACCTCGGAAGGAAGGGAAGTTGGGCAGGTCGCCAATCACGCCGCGCTCATAGTCGGCAGGACCGGGGAAAGCGAAACTGATAGCCACGGGCTCGGCATCGAGTTTCTCCTTGACCGTTGTGAAGCCTTGCACAAGAGTGGCCAAGCAGCCCTCGGTGTCGGTGGTTACAGCCTTCAGGCGCACGGGTTCCACAATCTCCTCATTGTCACAAATTGCTGAGAACACGAAGTTCGTTCCGCCTGCATCAAGCGTCAGCACGATTTTCTTGTCTTTACTCATAATAGTTGGTTTTATAGTTTTCGTTATTTCGATTACTCTTCATTTCGTGATAATGTCATTACGTTATTTCGTTTTCACCATTTCACCATTTCACCATTTCACCTTTTTACTGAGGCCTTGATGGTCATGCACTCTCCCTGCAGGGGCTTGATGGTGTAACGGCCGATGCAGGCAGGGATGATGAAGGTCTCGGCATAGTGTACCTCGAAGGGCTCGAACTTGCCTTCAGGGCTCTCGATGAGGGCTGCCTCGCCGTCCACAAGGTTGAGGACATTCACGCCGCCATTTGTGTTGTGCACCACAGGACGAGTGAAGGTGTGCCTGCGTGTCTCGATGAACTCATTGGGATGCAGGCCTGTGCGCTCCTCCTTGATGCCTTCCTCCTCATGGAGTACCTCGAAATGGTTGGCAATCTGCGACATGACAAAAGGTGTGGTGCGCTCCCATTGGATGACATGCTTGCCGCGCTCCACATTGATAGGTCGCGGCTTGCCGTCCAGACCCAGTCGCGCCCAGTCCCAAAGCTTGAAGGTGAAGATGCTGGGTGTGGAGCTTATCTCAAGCACCATGCTGTCGTGGCCGGAGCAATGAATCGTGCCTGCAGGGATGAGGTAGTGGTCGTGCTTCTTGGCAGGCAGCTTGTTGACGTACTTCTCTGCGTCGAAGAGTATCTCGCCCCTCTGAGCAGCCCGCAGGTCCTCAATCATCTGCACCTTGTCGATGCCTTCCTTCAGGCCGAGATAGACCACGGCATTGTCGGCTGCATCGAGCAGGTAGTAGCTCTCATCCTGAGTGTATGGCAGTCCGAACTCGCGCTGAGCGAACTCGTTTGTCGGGTGCACTTGCAGGCTGAGGTTGCCGCCTTGCATCGTATCGAGGAAGTCGAAGCGGATGGGGAAACTCTTGCCGAAGCGATGCCAAACCTGCTGGCCGAGCAACTCGCGAGTGTGAGCCAGCACAACATCCTGCGAGGGCAGTTCGAAGAGCGTTCCTTCCGCTTCCAGATATAGGCTGTTCTCCTCGGGCACGCAGTCGAAGCACCAGCCGTAGTTCTGCTCTTCTCGAGGCAGGTCGCACACCTCTTTCATCCATTGTCCGCCCCAGGGAGCAGGGTCGAAGAAAGGCACTACGCGGAAAGGCTTGTGAGCCGTCCGCTCCAGCCCTTGCCGCATCTGTGCATCGGTAATCATCTTAGGCTCGTCGCGACGGTTCGAGTCAATCCAGAACTGGATGCGTCCGCTCTGCATCAGCTCGTCCTTGTAGCGGTCGATGATGTTCCAGTCGTTGAAGTAGCCTCGTTTATATTGTACCGACGGACTGTCCTCGTGGTTGTCGATGCCCAAGGCCTTGACCTCGTGCCTGCGGAAACGCTGCTGAATCTCCCAGCGGGCCATGTCGGCGTAACAGACAGGACCTGACCCCCCGACCCCCTTTAGGGGGAGAAAGGAAGCGGCTCCCGTACCGATAATGATGACAGGTTCTGTTACTCCCCCTAAAGGGGGCTGGGGGGTCCAGTACTCTTCCAACCTCACATTCGACATGTAACCGAAGAGCACATCATCCGTCATGAAGCGCTCTGTCAGTTGTCGGATTTCCTCTTCAGGCCGCATCAGGGTGCGGGTATTGATAATCTTCCTGCCTGTCTTGGCTAAGGCATTGATAAAGTCTTCTTCGTATGTGCCCGGGTAGAGGTCGATGGCCCAAACAGGCTCGTCGGCCCATGCCTGCGAAAGTGTATCGACGATGTTATCCCAACCTGTAATTATCTTGCCCTCGATGTGCGTCGAAGGTTTCTTGTCGTAATTGCTTTTTCTCATAAAAACATATCTATTCCTTTGCAAAGATACACAATATAATTAAAAAAGCAAAATCATCGTGAATAAAATGCTAAGTTAATGTGTCATATTTATATTGCAGGCGTGTTGAGTTGGGCGACTTGTCTGTCAAGTTGTCGTTAATTGCAAAAATAATATTGATTTTTTTTGTGTTATATTCACTTATTTGTACCCTTTGCAGCCCGAAATAACATCAAATACATTATTTATAATTATTATTTATTTTATGGCAAAGAGATCTTTATTGAGGCCCGTGAGGAGGATGCTTATCCTTCTATCGGTCTTGTTGTTTGGGACTGGTTTTGCCCAGGCATCTCCAGTGGCTCAGGCCGTCTGGTGTAGTGGTAACCACACGCTCTATTTCGTGAATCTGGAGCAGGTTTCTGTAAACGACATTTTCGACGGACAGACGGTGACAGCTGTGTGGAGCGGTGAGGCTGTGACAAACTCATACGCGTATATGGAAGGTCAGAGTTCATCCTCCTCCTCCGTTGCATGGTATCCAACGGCTGGAAGTGCAACGACTATCAAGTTCGACGGCAGCTTCAAGGACGTTAAGCCTGTGACTTTACACAAATGGTTTGATTTTATGGGAAGCTTAACTAACATTGTTGGCATAGAAAACCTCAACACCTCAGAGGTTACGTCCATGAATTGCATGTTTACCGGTTGCCACAGTCTTACATCGATTGATGTCTCTACATTCGACATGAGCAAGGTGACAGACGTCTTTGGCATGTTCTCTGCTTGTACTAACTTGAGGACCATTTATTGTAACAAGACTTGGTCGGGCATTGCCGATTCGAGAGACTTGTTCCAAAATACCACCAGATTGAAGGGATATGATAGTTCCTCTACCGACATCAGCATGGCCAATCCCTTTACCGGCTATTTCACGACGAAGCCTGAGATGACGGGTACAGGAGCATTAGATACTCCCTTCGTTATCACAGACGCTGCACAGTGGGATGCTCTGAGTAGCTACGTGGCAGCCAGCAACAACTGCTATGGACTGTACTTCCAGTTGGGACGCGACATTACCGTGAAGACTTGCATCGGTGCTGAAAATGACGATGAAACTAAAAGAAAGTTTTTTAGCGGAACATTCTTCGGTAACTATAATAATGAACAACATGTGCTTACCGTGGATATAGATGAAGGCTCTAAAAAGTTCGCAGCTCCTTTTGCCTGCGTCTCCCACGCCAACATTAAGAATGTCTATGTGAAGGGTACAGTCAAGGGCGGTCGTCACGCAGCCGGACTCGTAGGCAGTATTCGAAACACAGCCTACATCTTCGACTGTCGCGTTGCAACGAATGTTATTGCCAACGAACTATATGCCGGAGGTATCGTCGGCTATCACCACTGTAGTCTTCGACGATAGCTTTGCCGAAGTGAAGCCACGCAGCATGTACTGGTGGTTCATGGGATTCCAGAACCTGACCACAGTAGAGGGAATCGAGTACCTGAACACCAGCGAGTGTACAAACATGAACTCAATGTTCTTTCAGTGTAAAAAACTCACATCCATCAATGTCAACAACTTCGATGTCAGCAAGGTGACCAACGCCTCTGCAATGTTCGGCAATTGTACTAGTCTCACGACGATTACCTGTGATAATGCATGGGATATAGAAACGGCCGTTTACATGTTCGATGGATGCGGTGCATTGAAGAATGAGCCTAAGAATGTGACTTACTCGAGTTTATAGGTTCATGGCGATATGGCTAACCCCGACATAGGCTACTTCACCGAGACAACAGAGGGTTCCACCATTCAAGGTCGTGGTACGGATGACGACCCATACCTCATCGGTACTGCCATACAATGGCAAGCATTTGCTGCAAGGGTGAATGAAGGCTGGACATATGAAGGACAATATGTGAAGCTTACAGCCGACATCAAGGCATGAAAGCTGGTGTGCCTTACCTCGTGAAGTGGCCGGAGGGGGCTAATGTCACCAATCCTGTGTTTACAGGCGTTACCATCGATGCTACAGTTCCCGAAGCCGTTGTTGCCCATAATACAGGCTTGAATGATGTGAAGTTCCTGGGCACTTACGCTCCCGTCAGCTATGATACAGAGGACAAGAGCGTCCTCTTCCTGGGAACACAGAATAAGCCCTACTATCCCGATGGCACAACCACGAACACCATCAGGGCCTTCCGCGCCTACTTCCAGGTTGATCTCGGAGAAGCAACTGGCGTCAAGTCCTTCGTGCTGAACTTCGGCGACGACGACGATGCAACAGCAATCAAGACTATTGGCAACATACAGCAGACAGCAGATGATGCTATCTATAATCTTGCCGGCCAGCGGTTGAACAAGATGCAGAAAGGCATCAATATCATAAACGGAATAAAAGTACTGAAATGAAAAAGTCATATTTAAGCCCTGAAATCATTATTGTGCAGCTGCAACATCAAGGGTTGCTGATGCAGAGCGTGGAAGATGTTCAAAGCAATGCCGTCGGCTATGGCGGTGCCAGCAGCAACAACGATGGCGGCATTATCCGCACAAAGGAATCCGGCGACATCTGGGACGAAGAATGGTAAAGAATAGTAAAGAATAGCCAGTCCTAACTCCCTCCCCGCTTAGTGGGGAATCAGTTATGCTCTCACCTTAGTCATTGTATTAAGGTGGGAGCTTTTTTTATGGCACAAACATGAATTCTGTGTGAAGAGAGGGCTTCTTTTTTGCATGAAAAGGCATTATTAGTTGAAAGTCATGCAAAAAGTCGTTCTTTTTTCTTATCTTTGCAAGCGAATCTTCTGAAATCATCCATCAAGATGCGACACGGAACTTTTTTATCAATCCTGGCTGTCATGTTATGTCTGCTTACATGTAAAACCAGCGCTACGGACACGGTTTATCAATTCAGCGCCCTCCAGAACAAGGGGCAGGAAGTGAGCTTCGCCAATCGCAAAGGCAAGGTGATGGGCCGCTTTGAGCCGACAACGGAGCCTGCTCAACTGGAACAGCCGATAGAGGAACAACTATAGAGAGACGGGTATGGACAGGAGTCAACAAATCATTCGTACCAGCTGGATAGGCATTGCGGCCAATGTCCTGCTGGCAGGCTTCAAGGCTGCAGTAGGCGTGCTTGCCAGCTCGGTGGCCATTGTGATGGATGCCGTCAACAACCTGAGCGATGCCCTTTCGAGCGTCATCACCATTGTCGGCACAAAGCTCTCGCAGCGCCCTCCTGACCGCAAGCACCCCTTTGGCTTCGGCAGGGTGGAGTACTTCAGCGCCATCATCATTGCAGTCATTGTGCTGTCGGCAGGCATCACCTCGCTCATCGAGTCTGTCAAGAAGATATTCAATCCTACAGAGCCTACCTACACGACATTGACGCTCGTGGTCATCGTGGTGGCAATCGTGGTCAAGCTCGTCCTCGGACAATATGTGAAGCGCAAGGGCACACAGCTGAAGAGCGATGCCCTGATAGCCTCCGGCTCTGATGCCCTGTTCGATGCCATCATCACTTTGGCCACGCTTGTTTCGGCTGGAGTCATGCTGCTGTGGGGCATCTCGCTCGACGGCATTCTTGGTGCCCTGATATCCCTCGTCATCATCAAGGCCGGCATCGAGATGCTTGCCTCGCCCGTCAACGAGTTGCTGGGCACGAGCATCTCTGCGGAACTCACCAACCAGATCAAGAAGGAAGTGTCCGAGTTCGAGGGTGTCCACGGCGTTTACGACCTCATTCTGCACAACTATGGGCCCGACATACAGATTGGCTCGCTCCACATCAATGTCTTAGACACGATGCCGGCCCACGAGATTCATGGTCTGACACGCAAAATCACGATGCAGATGATAGAGCGCCACAACATCGTCATGACTGTAGGCGTTTATGCCATAGCCACGGGCGAGAATCGTCGTGCCGAGTTGCAGACGAAGGTGATGCAGACGCTTGCTGCCCATCAGGACATCGTTCAGGTGCATGGCTTCTACTATTCCGAGAAGGACCAGATGCTTTCTGTCGATGTTGTGCCCGACATCTCCGTCCACGACGATGCCGCCCTTGTCAGCAGGCTCACCAGCGAACTCCAGCCTTTGGTGCCCGACAAGCAAGTCGTCATCATTGTGGACCACAACTATAGCGAGTAACCCAAATACATATTTATATTGTAGATTATGAAGTACCCATGTGAGAACTGCAAGCTTCGTGCTCAGTATGACAAGAATCCCAAGTCGCTTATCGGCCGTTTCTGGCGTTGGCAAATCAATTTCTGCCCCAGTTGGCGCGGTTATTTCAAGTCGTTGCCCCCTGAGAAGCAGGAAGAGCTGCGCAAGAAATACGACTTCTGGAAGTATTAGTTGTGTTAGCCTTGACAGGAGCCGTAGTTGGCTCAGCAAGTCTGCGTAGCGAGTTTGGACAGCAACATGCTTGCCAATTAGTCCGGGAGGCGTACGAGTTGAGAGAATGCCGCTTTTGACAAAATGTTACAAAAACGGCCGTTTTGCTTACATCTGCATTTTGGGCAATCGCTCCAGAATCGCTTAAAATGTTCTCGGCTAAGGTTGAGACCATTTTTATGAAAAGACGCGCTTAAATCGAAAGGATTTCGGAATCGCCTCTGCCACAAGGAGTTGTCAGAAGTGTTCGTTTTTGAGTTTTCAATCTTCGATGGTCTGATTGCCATCTCTGCTTGACAAAATTGCCCATTTCAACGCTTTTTTGCACACTTTTTCGCATGCGAAGTCTGCAATCGCCGCGTGCGGAAATTGGCAACGCCGCATGCGGAAATAGCAATCGCCGCACGCGGCGTTTGCAAACTCCCCATGCGGAAGTTCCAAAGACAGCCTTTCGGGACTTGTTTTTCCCTCTGCTGCGAAGTGTGCAATAATTGACAGTATGATAGCGAATCGGCGCTTTAGCTTACAATCTGTCTCTTTGTCGGTTGCCCTTTCGTTGTGCCTTATGACTCACTTTTTTATTTTTCATTTTTCTTTTCTTCATTATTTCATTATTTTTTTCGTACCTTTGCGCAATAATTGACAAACACATTATAATATAATAAAGTATGAAAAAGGGAATTGTCTCTACAATTATCATGTTTTCCTGTGCGCTGGTTGGTGCACAGACAAGCATTACTCCCGAGGTGCTCAAGCAGCTCGAGGGCAGCTATACCGGCACGCCGGCAGAGAAGGCTCTGCGCAATGCCATCAGCAATGTGGGCATCGCGAAGATGGCCATCAACCAGGAGAATGCCGGTGCCAAGGACAAGCACTTCGGCATCGAGATTAAGAACACGGGCATTACCGACCAGAAGAGCAGTGGTCGCTGCTGGCTCTTTACCGGGCTTAACGTGCTGAGAGGCAGAGCGATGAAGAAGCTGGACACAAAGGACTTTGTCCTCAGTCAGTGCTACCTCTTCTTCTACGACCAGTTGGAGAAGAGCAACCTCTTCCTGCAGGGCATCATCGACACCAGAGAGCAGCCTGTCGATAGCGAGATGGTGCGCTGGCTCTTCCAGCATCCGCTCTCCGACGGTGGCACCTACACCGGCGTGGCCGACCTTGCCACGAAGTACGGCGTCATCCCTGCCGACATCATGCCCGAGACCTATGTCAGCAACAGCACCAGCGAGTTCTGCGGACACCTGAAGAGGAAGCTGCGCGAGTTTGGCATCACCCTTCGCGAGAAGAGCGAGGCAGGCATGAGCGAGAAGCAGTTGCAGGCGCTCAAGGTGGAGCAGCTCGGCACCGTCTATAAGATGCTTGTGATGGCCTACGGCGTGCCTCCTACGCAGTTCACTTGGAATGACAAGACCTACACCCCTCAGGAGTTCTTCAAGGCCTATTGCATCGAGGATGGCGAGGACCTCAACAAGGACTATGTGATGCTGATGAACGACCCCAGCCGTCCGTACAACAAGGTATATGAGATTGACTACGACCGCCACGTCTATGACGGACACAACTGGCTCTATGTCAACCTGCCTATCGAGGAGGTGGAGAGCATCGCCATCGCCTCCCTGAAGGACAGCAGCCAGATCTATTTCAGCTGCGACGTCAACAAGTTCCTCGACCGCACCACAGGCATCGCCGACCTCAAGAACTTCGACTACGGAAGCCTCTTGGGAACAACCTTCGGCATGAACAAGAAACAGCGCATCCAGACCTTCGACAGTGGCAGCACGCATGCCATGACCTTGATGGCCGTTGATCTCGACGGCGCAGGCAAGGCCAAGAAGTGGAAGGTGGAGAACAGCTGGGGCTCTTCCAGCGGCGCAAACGGCTACATCATCATGACCGACGAATGGTTCCGCGAGTACATGTTCCGCATAGTGGCGAACCGCAAGTATTGTCCCGCCTCCGTCCTCAATCTGCTGAAGCAGAAGCCAGTCCGCCTGCCCGCATGGGACCCGATGTTTAGCGAAGAAGACTAATATGGAAACAACCCGACAGAACAAGATAGCTCGCCTCATTCAGAAGGAGTTGAGCGACATCTTTCAGAAGCAGACCAGTGCAATGAGGGGCGTTCTGGTGAGCGTCAGTGCTTGCCGCATCAGCCCCGACCTGAGTGTGTGCCGCGTCTATCTCAGCGTCTTCCCCAGCGAGAAGGCCGAGGAGATAGTGCAGAACATCAACACCAACGGCCGTCAGGTTCGCTATGAACTCGGCACAAGAGTGGGCAAGCAGCTGCGCATCATCCCCGAGCTCAAGTTCTTTGTGGACGACAGCCTGGACTATGTGGAGCATATAGATGAGCTGCTGAAGGCTTCCTCTGGCCCATCCAAGGAAGGGGAACAGGACGAATGAGGTCAGGCGGCAGTTCACCCTTCGTTTGGAGGGGATGGGGGCGGCTCGAACTCTTCATAGCTCGTCGCTATCTCTTCGCCAAGAAGAGTCATCATGCCATCAACATCATCAGTGGCATCTCGGTGCTTGGTGTGGCAGTTGCCACGACGGCGATGGTGATCACGCTCAGCGTGTTCAATGGCTTCCAGGACCTTGTGGCTGACCTCTTTACCGCCTTCGACCCCGAGTTGCTTGTCACGCCGAAAGACGGGCAGACCATCGATGCAAAGGACAAAGACCTGTTGTGGCTCAAGAAGAGCGATATGGTGGAGGTATATACGCCTGTGCTCGAGGGGCAAGCCCTTGTTGTGCAAGGTGGCAAGCAACAAGTAGTGACCATTAAAGGCGTGGCTGATAATGTGACAGAGCAGGGGCACATCGAGGACATCCTTTATGGCGACGGACATTTCTGCCTGCATGCAGATGTGCTTGAGTATGGCGTCCTCGGCATTCAGCTTGCCCAGCAGCTCGGGCTTCCGGCCTTCTTCGAGAATCCTCTGCAAGTGTACGCCCCCAAGCAGGGAGAGAGGGTGAACATCGGCAATCCGCTCTCTTCGTTCAATCACGACGAATTGCAGAGTCCCGGAGTTGTCTTTATGGTGAGGCAGGCAAAGTACGATGCGAACTATATCCTCACAAGCCTCGGCTTTGCTCAGCGCCTTTTCGAGAGAGAGGGCAGGGTTTCGGGAATCGAACTCAAGCTCAAGAGTAATGGCAAGACGGGCACAGACAAGGTGAAGAAGCAACTGCTGGCTCGGCTTGGCGAGCGCTTCAATGTGGAGGACCGCTATGAGCAGCAGAACGATGTCTTCCGTGTGATGCGCATCGAGAAGCTCATCTCCTATGTCTTTCTCTCCTTCATCCTTTTGGTGGCTTGCTTCAACATCATCGGTTCCCTCTCGATGCTCATGATAGACAAGCGGCAGGACATCCAGACACTTCGGAGCCTTGGGGCAACCGACTCGCAGATATGTACCATCTTCCGCCTCGAGGGCCACATCATCAGCCTTGCAGGGGCCTTGCTCGGCTTGGTGCTGGGCGTGACGCTTTGCTGGATACAGCAGAAGTACGGCGTGGTCACGATGGGCGATAGCGAAGGCAGCTTCATCATCGAGACCTACCCCGTAAGTGTCTATTGGACGGACATCATCCTGGTTCTCGTGACTGTCCTCGCTGTCGGTTGGCTTGCTATATGGTACCCCGTTCGCTACCTTTCGAGAACTTTATTGAAGTAAGATGTCGTCAATTGTATATCCTTTCGCCCGGCCACTTTATGTGATGGCCAAGCCGGCGGGGCCGCAATGCAACCTTCGCTGCAAGTATTGTTATTATTTGGAGAAGCAGCACTTGGGCTCTTCGCAGGAGCAAGGAGCGAAGGGCAGGGGGCAAGGCATGACCGACAAGCTCCTTGAGCAATACATCCGCGACTACATCGGAGTTCAGCAGACACCTGACGTGCTCTTCGCTTGGCACGGCGGCGAGCCTATGATCAAGCCGCTGGCTTTCTATAAGCAGGCGGTCAGGCTTCAGCATTATTACGGGCGAGGCAAGCGAATCAGCAACAGCATCCAGACAAACGGCCTGTTCCTGACGCCCGAATGGTGCCAGTTCCTTCACGATGAAGGCTGGCTTGTGGGCATCAGTATCGACGGGACGAAGGAGCAGCACGATGCCTATCGCCTCGATGCTCACGGTCAGGGAACATGGGAAAGGGTGGTAGAGAGCATAAAGATGCTCAATGATTATGGTGTGGAATGGAATGCGATGGCTACGGCGAACCACTATAACTGCCAGGACCCCATTGCCTTCTATCACTTCTTCCGCGACGAGCTGAAGTGCAAATTCCTGCAGATAAGTCCTGTTGTGGAGCGCATCAAGGAGCATAGCGACGGCCGGCATTTGGCACAGCTCTTCGACGAGGATTGTCCCATCGCACCCTTCAGTATCCGTCCGGAAGAGTGGGGGCACTTCATGTGCGCCATCTTCGACGATTGGGTAAAGCATGATGTGGGTGAGATGTTTGTGCAGCTCTTCGACGCGACGCTTGCCGGCTGGTTGGGCGAGGCCCCGGGTGTATGCGTCTATGCCGAGGAATGCGGCCATGCGGCGGTAATGGAGCAGAACGGCGACCTGTATTCCTGCGACCATTTCGTCTTCCCTCAGTACAAGTTGGGCAACATTCGCACACACGGCCTTCCACAGATGCTCTACGGCACCAAGCAGAACCGTTTCAGCCGCTTGAAGCGAGAGGCGCTTCCCCGTCAATGCCGCGAGTGCCAATGGCTCAAGGCCTGTCATGGAGAATGCCCGCGTCTGCGCTTCCTCAGGACTGCCGACGGCGAGCCGGGCCTCAACTATCTTTGTGCGGGCTACCGCATCTTCTTCCAGCACGTCGCACCCTATATGGACTATATGATGCAGGAACTCCTTGCAGGAAGGCCGGCGAGCGGAGTGATGTCGCTCTTCTGAAGACAGCCAAGGGCCGTTCCATATGAATTTTTATTGCTGTCCGGTTAATCCGGCCTGAAAGGCCATTAAGATGTCAGCCCAGGGCAGCGCCCTGGGTTTATGACGCAGAAGTAGATTCGCCCTAAAGGGGCAAAAGATGTGTGTTTTAGTGCTTTTGCTCTTACAGAGCGTCATTTGCCGCGGCATTCAACACCCAGGGCGCTGCCCTGGGCTGACATCTTTCTGCCCCTTTGGGGCGTCCCAAGCCCCTGCCTATCACATGTTGCTCTAAATGCCGATGGTTAGGAGGGTGCAAGTAATGATGAAAAATTTTTACCGGACTGCAATAATAATTTTTCCTTTCCCTTATTATGGGAAAACCGAATATTATGATGCAAGATTTATGTAGAATCAAGAGAATTTCAGCCGTTGCGACGGTCTGACAGTTCGAGCGGTCTGTCCATAGTCTTGCGGCCTTTTTTGTAAAGGATTTTCCTGACGAAACCTCTTCTGGCGGCTTATTTTTGGTCTCGTGGCACTTTTCTACCCCAAACGCAAAATAAGGGCTTAAATCGAATGGGCTATGATAATCAGTGGGTTACAAAGCCGCATTTTCTGACGCTCAGTTAAGAAAGTGTCGATGATGCATTCGGCGTTGCTAAAGATAGCATAGAAAACGGGCAATTTCCGCCTGCGGCGATAGTCAACGCCGCACAGGGAAATTGCAAACATCGCACGCGGCGTTGGCAATCGTCGCACGCGGCGTTGTAGAACGCGGCACAGGACGTGCCCAATGATGCCACGCAGAACGACCATTTCTTGTAAAGATTTTTTTGAATCTTTTCCTTCGGAATTTTTTGTTCCAGCACCATATTTTTCGATATTTTTTTGCCTGATTTTTTTCCTTTTATCAGAAAAAAAATGTAACTTTGCGCGGAAAAAAACCGAAACCTACCTTAAAACCTAATTATTTTTCAGTATGACAGACAAAGTAATAACTGAGGTTACACCATTGGGAGAGAAGGACTGTTTCCTGATGGTGGACCGAGAAAAAGACGCTTTCACGTATCCCCTGCACAAGCACGAGGAGATGGAGCTGAATTTCGTAGAGCATTGCGACGGAGCGCGGCGTATTGTGGGCGACAGTATCGAAGAGCTTGGCAAGTACGACCTCGTGCTTATCGGAAGCGGCCTCGAGCACATGTGGGACCAGTACGACTGCCACAGTCGCTCGATCCACGAGATTACCATCCAATTTCCCCCAGACCTTCTTGGCGAGCAGTTCTTGCAGAAAAACCAGCTGAGCAGCCTCCGCACACTCTTCGAGAATGCCAAGCGAGGCGTTGCCTTTGAGCTTCCTGCCATCATGGAGCTGTATGGAAAGATAACGAACATCACCTCGTCACAGCCCGGCTTCTACCGCATGCTCTCATTGCTCGAGATTCTCTACGAACTCTCTCTGCAGGAAAACTACCATTTGCTTGCCAGCAAGTCGTTTGCAAACGTGAAGAACCAGCCCGAAAGCCGCAGAGTCCGGGCCGTCGAAGATTATATCGACAAGAATTTCAAGACAGAGGTTCGCCTCAAGACACTTGCCGAAATAGCCGGCATGACGCCAGCCGCCTTCTCTCGCTTCTTCCGTACCCGTACGGGCAAGACCGTCAGCGACTACATCATCGACATCCGTCTCGGCTATGCATCCCGCCTGCTCGTTGACACACACACAAGCGTGGCAGAGATTTGCTACAGCTGCGGCTTCAACAACATCAGCAACTTCAACCGCATCTTCAAGAAGAAGAAAGGCTGCTCACCAACCGCTTTCAGGGAGAATTACCATAAGAGCAAGATCATCATTTAGCCCGTAGTTCAAAGTTCAAAGTTCATAGTTATGCGACGCATCCTGTATCTATTGTGTGCGGCCTGTCTGGCAGGTCTCTTTGCTTGCCAGAGCGATAAGCCGGCCGCCACTCCGAGTTTTGTGACAACCCACGATGGCAAGTTCTATCGCGGCGATGCCGAGTACAAGTTCATCGGCACAAACTTCTGGTTTGGAGCTGTTTTGGCTTCCGAAGGCCAAGGCGGCGACCGTGAACGCCTCCAAAAGGAACTCGACTTGATGCAGGCTGTGGGCATCACCAATGTGCGCGTCCTTGCCTCCGGCGAAGGGCCAGACACGGTGGCTTCGCACGTCGTCCCTGTCCTCCAAACAGAGCCCGGCGTCTATAACGACACGCTGCTTCAGGGATTGGACTACCTCCTGGCAGAACTCGAGAAACGCGAAATGACCGCAGTCCTCTTCCTGAACAACTCATGGGAGTGGAGTGGGGGATACGGCGCCTACCTCGAATGGGCAGGATGCGGGCCGGTGCCCGACTGGTCGGACTGGACGACGGCACAGAACTACCACTGCCAATTCGTCAAGAACGACAAGGCAAAGCAGATGGCGGAGCAGCATGTCCGATTCATCGTCACTCGCACCAACACCGTCACCGGCAAGCCCTATTCGGAGTCGCCGGCCATCATGGCTTGGGAGCTCGCCAACGAACCGAGGGCTTTTGCAAGGGATTCTTTGACGAAGGCCTGCTTTGCGAATTGGATCGAGACACAGGCCAGGCTCATCAAAAGCCTCGACGGAAACCACTTGGTCACTACGGGAAGCGAAGGCATCATGGGTTGCGAAGAAGACCCCGACCTGTTCCGGCAGGTTCATGCCTTCCCCGAGATTGACTACATCTGCATCCACATCTGGCCCTACAACTGGCATTGGATTGGTCCGGCAAGCGGTCCGCTCGAGGTCGCCCTTGCCAAGAATGGCGAGAAGTCCACGCTGACCGGACTGATGAACGCTTGCCAAAACACGACCGCCTACCTCGATTCCTGCTATGAAGCCGTGAAGGATTTGAACAAGCCGTTGGTTCTGGAGGAGTTCGGCTATCCCCGCGATGGCTATCTCATCGAGCCAGGTTCGTCCACATTGGGTCGTGACGGCTATTATGCCCATGTCTTCAGTCTGCTTCATCGCAGCGGAAAACTGCAAGGCTGCTGTTTCTGGGCATGGGGCGGCTATGCCCAGCCCAAGCATGTCCGCTGGCAGCGATGGGACGATTATGTGGGCGACCCAGCCCAGGAGGAACAGGGGCTCAATGCTGTCTTCTCGTGTGACAGCACAACGCTCAAGCTCATCCGAATAGCTTCGGAAAGGTGCAATAGAAAGGATGAATAGCTCTTTGCGGTCACTCCTGGTCCTATCCTTCCTGTTATTGGCAGGTAGCCTGTCTGTTGAGGCTCAGAGCCAAACCACTCTTGGCAGGAGGCGAGTGGATGTGGAGCGTTGGATAACCTCGCAGTTTGCGAAGGGAAAGACGCCACCATTCTCGTTCCGGTATGGAGGCCGGCCTTCTGCGGAGTTTCTCAGAACGTGGAAGCACAGCATCTCGCGGCTGCCGTCTGAGGAAAGCCAGGTGCGCTACTTGGTGACTTATGCCGACGGGAAGACAGGTCTGAAGGTGGAGTGCGAGGTGACAGGATGGCAGGACTTTGGTGCCGTAGAGTGGGTGCTGAGGTTCGAGAACCTGTCGCAGAACACAACCCCGCTCATCAGCCAGGCCCAGACCGCAGACGCCACCTTCTTCTCCCCCAAGAACAATCGTCCGGCGACGCTTTACTATTCCGAGGGAAGCAATGCCAGCCGTTCCGACTTCGCCCCGCATCAGAAGCTGTTGCAGCCGAAGGACTCACTCGTCATGGCGCCCAATGGCGGCCGTTCCTCCGACGGAGCCTTCCCGTTCTTCAACATTCAGACTTCCGACGGCGAGGGCATCGTGGTGGCTATCGGCTGGACAGGAACCTGGAGCAGCTGTGTCACGGCTATTGACAACCGCAGCGTCCATTTGACGGCCGGCCTTAAGCATCTGGAGGCAGGACTGCTTCCGGGAGAAAAGATCCGCTTGGCAAGTGTCTGTCTCCTCTTCTGGCAAGGCGACAACCGGATGGCCGGACACAACCTTTTCCGACGCTTCATGCTGGCTCATCACTCGCGGAAAGTGGATGGCAAGCCTGTTTACTATCCCATGTTCTGCGGCTTCAATTGGGGAGACCCCGAGCCTTGCAACGAATATACCTGCATGACGACGGAGTACGCCATTGCCCTCGTTCAGCGGGCCTACCTCTTCGGCTTCACTCCCGAGGCATTCTGGTTGGATGCCGGCTGGTACACCGAGGCAAGTGACTACAGGGCAGGCAAGAACTGGTACAACACCGTAGGCAACTGGACTCCTGACGCCAAGCGGTTCCCCAACACCCTTCGCCCCATTTCCGACTACATCCATCAACAAGGAGCGCGTTTCATGGTCTGGTTCGAGCCTGAGCGTGTCTATAAAGACAGCCGGTGGGAGCGCGAACATCCCGAGTGGATGCTGGCTGCCGGCGGCGACAATCGTTTGTTCAACCTCAGCAACCCCCAGGCTCTTCAATGGCTGAGCCAGACCATCGGCGACATCCTGGAGGAGAATGGCATCGACCTTTACCGGCAAGACTTCAACATCGCACCGGAAAACATCTGGCTGGCTAATGACGAGGACGGGCGGCGAGGAATGACGGAGGTGAAGTACATCATGGGGCTCTATGACTATTGGGACTATCTGCTCAGCCGCTTCCCCTCTCTCTTAATCGATAATTGCGCAAGCGGCGGACGGCGCATCGACTATGAAACCATGCTGCGGAGCGCTCCGATGTGGCGTACTGACTACCATTACGGCGAACCCGTGGGCTATCAATGCCACACCTACGGATTGGAGTTCTATCTGCCTCAGCATGCCACAGGCAGCTATCATGTGAACCCCTTCGACTCGCGTTCCTCGCTGGGCAGCGCGGTGGTCTTCAATTGGAAGCTCACCCAGCAAGGCGAGTCCTTCACGGATATGCTGCGGACACAGCAGGAGTTCGAGGAAGTGCGGCCTTACTTCTACGAAGATTTCTATCCCCTCTCCGGCATTGGCGACTTGACGGGCGACGACATCTGGCTGGCCTATCAGCTGCATCGCCCGGCCGACGGCTCCGGCTGCATCGTGGCTTTCCGACGGGCCGACTGTCAGGCATCGACCTATGAAGTGAAGCTCTCCGGCCTTCAACCCACACAGACCTATCTTCTTTTAAATAAGGACACGAACGAGACGGCTCGGCATTCCGGCAAAGAACTGATGGAGGGGCTGACCTTGACCCTGCCGCAACCTCGCAGCAGCCTGTTGCTGAAATACGAACGCCAGGAGTAGAAAAGAGCAGCGCGGCCTGCCGAATTCAGATTCCCGCCATGCTGAGAACGATAGCCGCAACCTGCGAATGCAGATGCGCAGCCTGCGAATGCTGAAATGCAACCTGCGAATCTTCATGCGCAACCTGCGTTTCAAGAATCCGACAAGCCGAAAAGTAAAAGTCTGAAGGCGGAAAACTGAAAGATGAAAGCCGGAATTGACACTCGTGGGATGTTTTTCTATAGAAGACTTGCTCTTATGTCAGGAATTTTCGCTATATTTGCAGGCAAAAAGATTAAATGGTAAATGGTAAATGATTAAATGGTAAATGGTAAATGATTAAATGGTAAATAAAAAGATGCTTTTTGATAAACAGACTTACATCGAGCGGCGCAGGCTGCTCAAGGAGCGAATCGGCTCGGGCATCATACTGCTGATGGGCAATAACGACTCGCCGGCCAACTATCCCAGCAACGTCTATCATTTCCGTCAGGACAGCTCGTTCCTCTATTTCTTCGGGCTGCATCGCGAAGGACTGGCTGGAGTGATTGATGTCGACAACAACCAGGAGTACCTTGTCGGCGACGATATCGACATCGACGACATCGTTTGGTTCGGCAGTGTGGACAGCGTCGCCGACATGGCCGCCGAGACAGGTGTGGCAAAGACGCTGCCCATGAAAGGCCTCTCCGACTTCATTAAGAAGGCAAAAAGCGCAGGCCAGCGCATCCATTTCCTGCCGCCATATCGCCACGACACCATGATACAGCTCATGGACATGCTGGGCATTCATCCCTCTCAGCAAAGGGAAGCAGCCAGCCTCGAACTCATCAAAGCCATTGTTGACCAGCGGGCCGTGAAGAGCCAGGGAGAGATAGCAGAAATCGAACGCGCCTGCGCCATCGGTTACGAGATGCATACCACCGCCATGAAGATGTGTCGGCCAGGTGTGACGGAGCAGGAGATAGCAGGTCACATCAGCGGCATCGCCAGCAGCCGAGGCTGCATGGTGAGCTTCCCGCCTATCGTCACACAGCACGGCGAAATCATGCACGGCTATCCCAGCCCGTGGCCTCTCGAAGCAGGACGCCTGTTCCTCTGCGATGCCGGTGCCGAGACTAACGAGAACTACAGCAGCGACAATACGCGCACGATGCCTGTAAGCGGCACCTTCACACAGCGTCAACGCGAGATCTACAGCATCGTTGAGGAATGCCACGACTATGCTCTGACGCTTGCCGCTCCAGGCGTGAAGTGGTGGGACGTGCACTTCGGTGTCTGCCGCCTCATGACGGAACGTCTCAAGGAACTCGGCCTCATGAAGGGCGACACAGACGAAGCCGTTCGTGCCGGCGCACATGCCATGTTCATGCCTCACGGACTTGGTCACATGATGGGCATGGATGTTCACGACATGGAGGGCCTTGGGCAGGTCTACGTCGGCTTCGACGATGAGGTGCAGCCCAACCTTGAGCAGTTCGGCACCAATTGTCTGCGTTGCGGCCGCCGCCTGCAGGAAGGCTTCGTCATGACGGATGAACCCGGCATATACTTCATTCCCGCTCTCATCGACGAGTGGCGCTCGACAGGGCATTGCGCGGAGTTCATCAACTATGGCCTCCTCGAGACATACAAAGACTTCGGTGGCATGCGCATCGAGGATGACATTCTCATCACCGCCAGCGGTTGCAGGTATCTTGGCGAGAAGCTCATCCCTTACCACATAAACGAGATAGAACAAACCAAATAATAAAAAACATGAAGAAACTTATCGCACTTGCAGCCGTAGCATTGCTCGTCATGCCGGCTGCCGCAAAGGACAAGAAGAAGGAGGCTCCGAAGGACACCCTCATCTTCACCACCATCATCGAGCACCCCGTGACAAGCATCAAGAACCAGAACAGCTCGGGCACTTGCTGGGCGTATTCCTCTCTGGCATTCCTGGAGAGCGAGGCCATCAAGAAGCATCCTGAGATGAAGGACGACATTGACCTCTGCGAGTCGTTCCTCATCAGCAAGACATACGTGGACCGTGCCGACAAGCATGTCCGCACACACGGCGACGCCAGCTTCAGCCAGGGCGGCAGCTTCGAGGACGCGCTCTACTGCATGGAGCACTACGGCCTCATTCCCGAAGGCATCATGCCTTATCCCATCACCGAGTACGGCGACTCACTCTTCAACTTCGGCCAGCTCTTCCCTCCCATGACGGCTTACTTGCAAAGCATCTCTAAGAGCAGTGCAAAGAAGATATACCCGAAGGCTTGGAAGTCTGCCCTTCAGACGATGCTCGACAGCTATTTCGGGACATGCCCCACTGAGTTCGAGTACAAAGGCAAACGCTATACGCCACAGTCTTTCGTGAAGGATTATCTCACGCTCGACCCCAATGACTATGTCAGCCTGACCAGCTACACGCACCATCCCTACTGGAGCAGCTTCATCCTCGAGATAGAGGACAATTGGCGCTGGGCAAGCAGCTACAACCTGCCTCTCGACGACTTCATGCGTGTCATGTATGATGCTGTGAAGAACGGTTGGACATTCGCTTGGGGCGCTGACGTCAGCGAGGACGGCTTCAGCCGCCGCAACGGTACCAACAAGAGCGTGGCCATGGTGCCCGACACCAAGTTCAAGGCAGGCGTTGGCAGCGACCAGGCTCGCTGGACGGGCGAGAAGGTTTCGGAGAAGGTCGAGATTGTCAAGGCCAATGCCGAGAAGGAAATCACACCCGAGATGCGTCAGGAGGCTTACGACAACTGGGAGACGACCGACGACCACGGCATGCTGATCTACGGACTTGCAAAGGACCAGTACGGCAAGGAGTACTTCATGATGAAGAACTCTTGGGGCGAGAGCGGCCCGTTCAAGGGCTTCTGGTACGTCAGTCAGGCTTATGCAGCCTACAAGACCATGAACATCGTCATCAACAAGAACGCCATTCCTGCCGACATCCGTCAGCGACTTGGCATCAAGTAGCAGATGCGTTAGACAATATATGTAAAATATAGATACAGCAGGGAGCGGCACATCGTCCAGAGCGTTGTGCCGCTCTTTTTATGCCCCTCGGTTGCCCGACTTGGCAAGCCTGGTTTGTTGCACGTACATGTACGTGCAATTGCATCTACATGTATGTGCAATTGCATATACATGTACATGCAAACATGCTGGCCTGCCGTGTCGGGTTCCTAATCTGCCAAAATTGGGCAACCTCTGCTGTTAATATTCGTTATCAACCAGCAGAAACAGGGTAGGGGAACCCCTCTAATCACCCAAAATTCCGTACCTTTGTGTAAATTTTTGCTTTCAGGGTTAGTTTTTTCTGCCTTTGAGGGGTATTATAAGTAAAGGAGTGATGGAACGCGAGGCCGTAAGGAGGCTGTTCATGCAGCACTACGCACGGATGCAGAGGGTGGCGCGCACCCTGCTCTACGACGTGCAGGAGAGCGAGGATGTCTGTCAGGACATCTTCGAGAGCCTGCTTCGTGGCGAGACGGTTCTTGTGCCAGGAACGGAGGAGCGATACTTGATGACGAGCGTCAGAAACCGTTGCCTGAAACGGCTTAGGCATGAAAACCTAAAAAAAGCCCCCTCCCCGCTCCCCCTTTGGGGGAGTGCCCCTGAGGAAGATGACAGGCTGTCGGACATCGTGGAGTTCGTCGTCAGCCATCTCTCGGAACGCGAGCAGCGCATCTTCAACCTGCGTTTCGCGGAAGGTTGCAGCTACGATGAGATAGCCGCAGCCGAGGGTATCAGCAAGGTTGCCGTCTGGAAGAACCTCTCACACGCCATCACAGAAGTCAAGAAACACTTTAATCCGAAGAGCTTATGAACCCCTTAGACGATAAGAAACTGTTCTTCGACATGCAGGAACACCCGGAGAATTACTCCGACGAGCAGCTCGAAGCGATGATGGCCGAGCTTGACAAGGAGCCGGATGCGGAGGAGGCGTGGAAGAAGACCCTCTCCCAATCTCTCCCTTGTAGGGAGAGGCGTAGTTTGCGCTACCATTTGTATTCACTCCTCTCCCTACAAGGGAGAGGTCGGGAGAGGGTCCGAATTGCCGCCATCTTCGTTGCAGTCGCCTTCCTTGGCCTCATGTCGTTGGCCGGCTATCGTGCCTTCTCCTATAAAACGACAACGGACAAGAGACAACGGACAACGGATACTACGGCCGTCAAGACTGAGCGGTTCTACGTCGATGTGCAGGATGGCGACACCATCTTCCGCTTCGAGAACATCCGCCTGGACAGCATCCTCGCCGTCGTCAGCAGGCACTACGAGCGGCAGGTCGTCTTCCACAGCAAGCAGCCGCAGCAGCTTCGCCTCTACATCACCTGCCACACCACACAGACGCTCGACGAGTTTGTGGAGACGATGAACATGTTCGACGGCTTCCGCATCATTCAGGATTTCGACACGCTCCATGTTGAATCGGACGAGAAGAAGGAGGGCAAGCGATGAAACGACTCGTCTTACACCTTATTATATATATAGGCATCGGGCTGAACGCCGTGGCTCGCGACCTGACGTTCCGCGGCGAATCGCTCACCTATGCACTTGCCGTCCTCCGCGACATGCAGACGGAATACACGATTAACTTCATCGCAAACGACCTCGAGACGTTGCCCGTCCACGCCAGCCTCAATGGTCTCTCGATGATGGAGGCCATCAAACGGCTCTGCTCGGGACAGCCCGTCAAGGTGAAAGTCAAGGAGAAGCAGATCTTTGTGCAGTACGACACACGCTACAAGCCACGCACCATCCGGCTCTCCGGTACGGTCTGCGATGCCCGGACGCGCGAGTACCTGATGGACGCGAAGGTGGAACTCCTGGCCGAGGACAGCACGCTCATCGACTCGGTGCGTGCCCGACAGTCCGCCTTCTACTACGACGATAGCGGCCGCCAAGTGGATTACGACACGCCGCGCTACAACATAGAGGTGCCCGCTCTGCCCCGCCACTACATCTTCCGCATTTCGATGGACGACTACCGGACTACCTGCTTTAGCTATGAGGTGGACCGTGTGGGCCGACGGGAAACGTGGCGCAACGTCGCGCCCTTCTATATTCATAAGGTTTCAAAGACCCTCCAGGAGGTGACCGTCAAGGCATCTCGCGTCCGATTCTACTTCAGGGGCGACACCATCGTGTACGATGCCAGCCAATTCCAGCTGGCGGAAGGCTCGATGCTCGACGCCTTGTTGAAGCAGTTGCCGGGCGTCGAACTCAAGAGCGACGGGCGAATCTACCACAACGGCAAGTTCGTGGACGACCTCTTGCTCAATGGCAAGGACCTCTTCAAAGGCAGTCGGAAGCTCATGCTCGAGAACCTGCCGGCCTACACGGTGAAGGACGTGGCCGTCTATGACAAGCAGACGGAGGAGAATGAATGGCTCGGAAGGACCGACGAGAGCAGTCAGCACCACGTCATCGACGTGCGGCTGAAGCGCGAATACATGGTCGGCTGGATAGCAAACATTGAGGCGGGAGCGGGACTTCGGCAGGACGAGACGCCCTACTTGGCACGCCTCTTCGCCATGCGAAGCGACGAGCGTTCAAACATACGCTTCTTTGCCAAAGCCAACAACCTGAACGACGAGGACGTGGGCGACATGGTCTGGGGCGACGGATGGCAGCCCGACAGATCCGGCAAGCTGAGTCGCAACGAGTTGGTCCGCGTGGATGCCAACCTGATGTCGGACGACAAGAAGCGGGATTACTTTGTCTATGTCGAGGCGCATCACGCGAAGGAATGGCAGGATACGCGCACCACGACGCAGACATTTCTGCCCAATGGCGACACCTACGACTATGGCTTCGGCAATATGAAGAACGAAGCGTGGGACGTCTCGACGTGGCACCGCTTCATCTACAAAGGCAATCGACTGCGGACGCAGGCAACGGCAGATGCCCGCTACCGCTACTTTCGGAACGCCTCCGGCAGCACGTCGGCCCTCTTCTCTGCGCCCGTGGAGGTCAGCCACCAGTTGCTCGACGACCTCTTCTCCCCGACATCTCCCCGTCCGAACCTGCGCGACACGCTCATCAACCGACAGCTCCGCGAGAGCAAAGGCATGGGGCACGACATCGAGGCAAACGCCGACCTGTTCGAGACAAAGAAGATAAAAGGCACGGGCGACTTCCTGAACTTCGGCATAAACGCCAGCTACAAAGAGAACAAAAGGCAGGAGTTCTCGCGTCAGGAAGTGCGTGCCAATGGCTCGAGCAAGCCTACCCTCTTCCGCCACCAGTTCGTTGACGCCCCGCCTCGCAGCAAGTTCGAACTCAATCCCTTCGTCCAGTATACGTTCTCCCTTGGCGAACATTATCGCCAATTGCTGCTTGGCTATAGCTTTAACCACAGCAATCGGCGCGAACAGGAGAGCATCTATCGCCTGGACCGCCTGGCGAATGCCGACTCAAGCTTCTCTAAACCCATCGACTTGCTGCCCAGCGTGACCGAATACAGGCAGGTCTTCGACCGCGCGAATAGTCATCTGGCGCATTACATCGACAACACAAGCGCCTTTTGGGCCGACTTCAAATACGGCTTGGGACAGAAGGAGTGGGGGCAGTTCTACCTTGATTTCAGGATAGATGCCACACTGAATGCGCAGCGACACGACTACGAGCGAGGCACCATCGACACCCTTCTCCACCGTTTCAGCCCGACGTTCGAGTTCAAGACAAAGCCCTGGTTGAGGACCAAGGACGGTCATCATGCCGGACTCGAAGTGCGGGTGAGGAGCGAGGCGCCTGAGCTCTTGAACGAGGCAGCCATAGTGGACGACACAGATCCCATGAACATCCGCATCGGCAACTCTGACCTTCGATACGCCATCCGCACCGACGCGGTCCTCGACGGCAACCTGTATTCGATGAACAAGCGTATGCACAACCGCCTCGACCTCAGCTACGGCTTCACACACAACGCGATAAGTATGGGTCAGATCTACGACCGCACGACTGGCCGACGCACGTTCTGTCCGACGAATGTCAACGGTAACTGGGACGCTTCAGCCAAGCACACCATCAACTATAGCTTTGGTGACGGCAAGAAGCACAGCGCCAGCATGGTCACGCAGTTCAGCTATAGGAATAGTGTGGACCTGATGAGTGAGGAGCAAGGGGCAGGGGGCAAGGAGCAAGAGATTACCAGCAACAGAAGTTTGGTAAAGAGTGCCACCATTTCCTTCTCGCCAAAAGTGAGTCTTTCCCTCGGCAAACATACCCTCGGCTTCTCGTCGGATGTGGCTTGGAACCGCTATACGAGCGACCGCTCGACGTTCCAGAACATCAACGCCTGGCAGTATCGCATCGGCGCGGACGCTATCGTACACCTGCCCTGGAAGTTCGACCTCACCACCGACCTAACGCTTTATGGCCGAACAGGTTATGCCGACGCGAGCCTCAACACGGCCGACGTGGTCTGGAACGCCCGCCTGGCTCGTGCGCTCTTCAAGGGCAAGTGGGTCGTGATGCTTGATGGTTTCGACATTCTCGGGCAGTTGAGTAACGTCACGCGCACCATCAACGCGCAAGGCCGCACAGAGACTTACACCAATGTCCTGCCGCGATACGGACTCCTGCACGCAGTCTATAAGTTCCAGAAGACACCCAAGAAGAGGGAGTGAAGCGAGCCGAGTCATCCAACTAAACCAATTAAGTTCGTTGCACGTACATGTATATGCAATTGCATGTACATGTATGTGCAATTGCATTTACATGTAGTTGCAAACAACTTGGCCTGCCGTGTCGGGTTCTGTTCAAGGTCGAATTTAGTAGTTCGGCAGCATAAAATGGCTGGCGAATCACGGCTAATTCAAAACTATTCGCTGTCTTTGTCTCGGATTTACCACATCACAACAGCTTTCTCATGAAGAAGATTCTTATTTGCCTGCTGCCCACGTTGGGCTTCACGACTGCCTCTGCTCAGCAGAATTACGAGGTTGACGAGTTCCAAACGAAGGGCGGAAAGACCGTCAGGATGCATGCCCTGATGCATGCCAGCATTCGTATCGAGTTCGACGGGAAGGAGATAGAAATCGATCCGGGCAGACAGAAGTCTCGAATCTCCCAGCAGAACTGAAGTCCGAGGGCATCGACGTCAGAATCCCTCACTACGAATGAGGCAGATTATAATGTGCCTAAATGAACAACTAAGAAGAGTGCTCATTCTAAACGACAACGGATTCCACGGATTTTACGGATTATCTAAATGACTGATTACCAGCGTTGCTAAATCCGTTAAATTCGTGAAATCCGTTGTTTTATTATATTGATTGTGTTATGACGCCACTCTTAGTTTATACCTGTTCCATTCCTTATTCGAAGAAGCCGAAGCCCGCGATGGCCGTCAGCATGCGTTCGATGTAGTCCTGCGACGTGGTGCTCCAGTAGAAGCCCAAGCGATGGAGAACCTCCGAGGTGTAGTTGTTCTGGCGGTCCACCATGGCAGACTTCTGTCCGTGGGCCATGTCCTTGTATGCCAACATGCTGGACAGCGCCTTCGCCTTCTGCGGGTCGCTCTTCGCTTCCTCCATCACGTCCTCGAACTCCTGCGGGTCAACGAACCGAATACCGCCGGTAATCTTGCCGAGTTGGGTAAGGATGTCGCCCATCAACTCGACGTGATTGTTGTAGGGATGGAAGACAACACACTCCTTGGGCGTCGATGCGAGCAGTACGATGGCACGTGCCGTCTCGTTAATAGGCGAGAATTCTGCGAGCGCGTCATAGTCTGAATATGGGCAGCAGCCAAGCATATTATAGACACGTATGCGGCCCATGTAGCTGTTCGACTGGAAGTTAACTTGGAACTCACCATCGGTGCTTCGGGCTGCGAGGTTGCCCACGCGCATAATCTTGGCGTTGAGTCCGTGCAGGGCAACCGCGTCGAGGATGATGCGGTCGGCCATGAACTTGGAGTACGTGTACTGGTTGCCCAGGTACTGTCCGAAGTAGAGGCGCTGTTCATTAAGCAGGACATCGGCAGCCGGATAGCCGTTGATGGACGTTCCGCCCACGCTGGTCGTGGAGACATGGACAAGTCGGGCGCCCGTCTTCAGGCAGAACTCGACGCAACGACGAGCGCCTCCGATGTTCACGTCCTCAATGTCGGTGCCCTTCGAGAAGTGCTTCACGTTGGCGGCACAGTTGATGACGGTTGAGATTGTTGCGTTGGCAACGCAACAAACGGAACTGAGGTTCTGGGTCACGTCGCCAAGGATGACGTGCAACCTCTTACCGAAAAGTTCCTTGAAAGCATCGGCAAAGTAGTAGAAGAGCAACGTGCGGAGGCGGCTCTCGGCTTTCTCCACCGTCTCGCCACGCACCAGGCAATAGATGCTCGGGGCGTCGGAATCAATCAACTCACGAAGCACGTGGATGCCGAGATAGCCTGTTGCGCCGGTCAGCAAGACGCTCCCCAACTCCTGACGCTCCCCGCGCTTGAAGGCGTTGATGGTGTTTCGCTGCAATAGGTTGTTGATGGCCGTGTAGTCGAAGCCTGTTATCTCGTCGAAGCTCTCCTCAGCCGTGTCGCCCGAAAGGAAGCGCGACAGCAGGCGAGGCGTCGGGTTGGCGAAGATGTCGCCGTATGCCACGTGCAGCCCCGCCTTGTCGCATTCGATGATGACACGCGTCACCATAAGCGACGTGCCGCCAAGGTCGAAGAAGTTGTCGGTGGCTCCCACCTTGTCCATCTGCAGGATATCTCCGAAGATCTTGGCAAACATGCGCTCTTGCTCGTTGCTTGGCTCCACGTATTCACGGTCGGATGCCTGAATCACGGGGGCAGGCAAAGCCTTTCGGTTCACCTTCTGGTTCTGGTTGAGCGGTATGGCGTC
>JAFRQD010000041.1 GCA_017428785.1 Bacteroidaceae bacterium | reverse complement strand
CAAGGTGGGCTATTCGGAACGCAATCAGGACACAGCCGTCGAGCCACGCCTCTGCAAGCAGTGGTTCCTCTCGATGAAGCACATGGCCGACATCGCCCTGCCTCCCGTGCTCGAAGGCAAGCTGAAGTTCCACCCCACAAAGTATGTCACGACCTATCGCAACTGGCTCGAGAACATCCAGGACTGGTGCATCAGCCGCCAGCTTTGGTGGGGACATCGCATCCCGGCGTACTTCATAGAGTCTCCTCTCACAGCCTCCACCGACGGCGAGGAGAGCGAGCGTTTCGTTGTCGCCCTGACAAAGGAAGAGGCTCTGGCTAAGGCTCAGGAGAAGTTCGGCAAGGACATCACCATGGACATGCTCCATCGCGATGAAGATGCGCTCGACACATGGTTCTCCTCATGGCTCTGGCCCATCTCCCTCTTCGACGGCATCAACAATCCCGGCAACGAGGAAATCAGCTACTACTACCCCACGAGCGACCTCGTGACCGGCCCCGACATCATCTTCTTCTGGGTGGCTCGCATGATTATGGCAGGCGAGGAATACATGGGCGACATCCCCTTCCGCAACGTCTACTTCACGGGCATCGTTCGCGACAAGCTCGGCCGCAAGATGAGCAAGTCGCTCGGCAACTCGCCCGACCCGCTCGAACTCATCGAGAAGTACGGAGCCGACGGTGTTCGCATGGGCATGATGCTCGCTGCACCTGCCGGAAACGACATCCTCTACGACGACGCGCTCTGTGCTCAAGGCATGGCTTTCTGCAACAAGATGTGGAACGCCTTCCGTCTCGTCAAGGGATGGGAAGTCTCTGCCGACCTCGTGCAACCAGAAGCCAATGCCGCTTCCATCCTGTGGATGCAGGCAAAGCTCAACGCCACATACGCCGAGATAAACGACCTCTACAGCAAATACCGCCTGAACGAGGCGCTGATGGCTGCCTTCAAGCTCTTCACCGACGAGTTCAGCGGCTGGTATCTCGAGATGATAAAGCCCGCCTATCAGGCTCCCATCGATGCCAAGACATTGGCTGCCACGCTCGACATCTTCGACCAGCTCATGCACATCATACATCCCTTCATGCCCTTCATCACTGAGGAATTGTGGCAACACATTGCCGAGCGCAAGGAAGGCGAATCGCTCATGGTTTCAGTCTTCAAGACGGCTGCCCCGACGAAGGAAGATGCCGACCTCATCCAGAAGGTGGAGGAGATGAAGCAAATCGTCAGCGGCGTGCGTGCCGTCCGTCAGAGCAAGAACATCTCGCCTCGCGAACCTCTGGCCTTGCAGGTTGTGGGAGCCGCAAAGAACGGTGTCACCAGCATGCCTGCCCTTGCCGCCATCATCGTGAAGCTTGCCGGGCTCAGCCAGATTGAGAATGTCAGCGAGAAGGGCGAAGGCACTCAGGCCTTCCTGGTTGGCACCGACGAGTACGCAGTGCCCATCGGCAACCTGATTGATGCAGATGCCGAACGCGAGAAGGCCGAGACGGAAATCAAGCGTCTGCAAGGCTTCATGGCCGGCATCGAGAAGAAGCTGCAGAACGAGCGCTTCGTGCAGAACGCCCCTGCTCAGGTTGTCGAGCTGGAACGCAAGAAGCTCGCCGATGCCCAGAGCAAGATTGCAGCCCTCGAAGCCACCCTGAAAGCCCTTGGATAACAGCATGTTATGAGAAACCGACCGACGCCGCATGTGGCCCCTCAAAACGCCGCCTGCGGCGTTGGTCATTTCCGGCTGCGGCGATGGCAATCCCCGCACGCGGCGTTGGCAATCCCCGCACGCGGCGTTTTACACCCCCTCCTGAGGGCAAAATCAAGGCCAAAATGAGAACCTTTCGTTCTTCAATAAAAAATATAAAATAATACTTTGTTTTGTTCGCACTTCTTCGTAACTTTGCAAAAGATTATGCGAGTAAAGTTATACATTATTATATATATATGTCTTTCCTTTCTGCTGCTTTCGTGCAACGGGAAGGGAACAGACCGAGGCGATGAGGCCGGCGATACGCTGCAGTTCCGCTATGCGAAGAACCTGACGGTCGTGACCTTCAAGGACCGTATGGTAGCGACGCTTCGCAATCCCTGGGACTCGACAAGCGTGCTGGGGAAATACGAACTGGAAAAGCCTCTGAGCAATATTGCGGTCTTCGGTTCGGTGCATTGTGCATTGTTCCATGAGTTAGGAGCAGATGATGTGGTTGGCGGCATTTGTGACCTTGAGTTTATCAACCAGCCGTCTATCAAGAAAGGTGTTGCCGAGGGACGCATCGCCAATCTTGGCAACAGCATGCAGCCTAATCTGGAGAAGATTGTCAACCTCAATCCCGACGCCTTGATGCCAAGTCCCTTCGAGAATAGTGGCGGATTGGGACGCGTGGAGAGACTCGGGATTCCCATCATCTGGTGTGCCGATTACATGGAGAACACACCGCTCGGCCGAGCCGAATGGATACGCTTCTATGGGCGTCTCGTAGGTCGTGCCAAGGAGGCCGACAGCATCTTCAACACAGTGGAAGCACGCTACCAAGAACTCTGCCGGAAAGCCCGAAATGCGGAAACCAAGCCGCGCCTCCTGCCCGAGATGCCCTGGAGCGGACAATGGACGCTGCCCGGCTCCGGAAGTTCCTCGACAAGGCTATATCAGGATGCAGGAGCGGAGTATCTCTTTGCACACCTGAAAGGCAACGGAGGCGTTCCCCTCAGCACGGAGAAAGTGGTGGACAAAGCCGTGGAAGCCGACATCTGGATCATCAAACATCACGGCAACCTCGACCGACAGCAGATGATATCAGACACGCCCTTGCTCGCAAGCATCAAAGCCCCTATCTGGTGGTGCGACACTTCCACCACCCTACTCTACGAAGAAACGCCCTTCCATCCGGAACGACTGCTCGAGAACCTCATCAGCATCCTGCACCCCGAGCTTGGCATCCACTCAGAGCATCAATACTTTCAACAGATTAAGGATTAGAAACTGATGAAAGACAAATATAAATTGAAACTGCTGGCCGTTGCAATGGTTCTCCTTTCCATCGCAAATGTGCTTTGGGGCTCGCTCGACATTCCTGTCAAGGATGTATGGCAGATTCTTTGTGGCAAAGAGATTGACGGACATCCAGCCTGGAGCATTATCGTACTGCAAGGACGCATTCCCCAGATGCTGACCGCGCTCTTCACCGGCACCGCCTTGGGCACCTGTGGCTTGCTGCTTCAGACAGCATTCCGCAACCCCCTTGCAGGTCCTTCCATACTCGGTATCGATGCAGGAGCGAACCTGGGCGTGGCCATCGTCCTCCTGCTCCTTAGCGGAACCGCCACCATCGGCAGTCTCACCATCGGAGGGCATTTGCTTGTCGTTACCGCTGCGATGATAGGAGCCCTCGCAATCATGGCCTTATTGATGCTGCTCAGCAGGCTGCTGCGCAGTCAGGTGATGCTCCTCATCACAGGCGTCATCATCAGTTATGTCACGAGCAGCATCATACAACTCCTCAATTACTCAGCAACGGAACAGGGTGTGCACAGCTTCGTGATATGGGGCATGGGCAATTTTGCCTCTGTCGGCATAGAGCGACTCCCCGTCTTCCTTGTGCTCTCCGCCATCGGACTGCTGCTCGCCCTCCTGCTCATCAAGCCGCTCGACGCCTTGCTTCTTGGCGACCGCTATGCCGAGAACCTGGGCATCAGGATAGGAAGAGTGCGACAAATGCTTCTGCTCGTCACAGGCCTGCTCACAGCCACCACAACGGCCTTTTGCGGACCTATTGCTTTCATCGGGCTGGCTGTGCCACACCTGGCTCGTCTCTCTCTTGGGACAGCATGGCACAAAACGCTCATGCCTGCCACTATGCTTATCGGAGCCAACCTCGCCCTCGTCTGCAACCTGCTGAGCACCTTGCCCCGCGACGGAAGCATCATCCCTATCAGCGTCATCACGCCACTCATCGGTGCCCCTGTCGTCTTACACGTTATCCTAAAACAAAAATCATAGCACTATGAACAAGCGATTCTTATCCTATCTCTTATTGGCTTTCTGCCTGAGCGCCCTCGCAGACGTCAATTATCAAGTCATTCCCCTGCCTCAGCAAATCAGCTTCGACAAAAGCGGCGGCTACATGCTTCTGACCGAGGGCATGACCGTAGGCTATCCCTCAGGCAACCAGCAGATGAGGCGCAATGCCGAGTTTGCTGCCGAATACCTGAACCTTTCTCTTAAAGAAAAAGGGGATGGCAAGAAGGGAGCCGACATCAACCTCACGCTTGGCCTCAAGAGCAGCAATCCCGATGACTATGCCATCAATGTGGGCAAGAAAGGCATCACCATTCAAGGTGCCAGCGAGAGCGGCGTCTTCTACGGCATACAGACGCTCCGCAAGAGCATCATGAACGAGAGGGGCGAGATTCGCCTTCCCTATGCCTGGATCTGCGGTTCGCCTCGCTTCAGTTACCGCGGCACGGAGCTCGACTGTGCCCGCCACTTCTTCCCTGTCAGCTTCATCAAGAAGTTCATCGACATCCTGGCCTTGCACGGCATCAACCGCTTCCATTGGCATCTGACAGACGACCAGGGCTGGCGTTTCGAGGTAAAGGCTTTGCCCGAACTGGCTCAAAAGGCAAGCATTCGGCCTTGTACGATTGTGGGAAAGAATGTAGGCCTCTCCGACCCCGACAACGCCATCTACGACGATACGCCCGAGACAGGATACTACACGCAGGAGGAGTTGCGCGAGGTGGTTGCCTATGCTGCAGAACGATACATCACGATTATCCCGGAGATTGACTTGCCGGGGCACATGATAGCAGCCCTGAGTGTCTATCCCGACCTCGGTTGCACGGGCGGCCCCTACAAGGTCTGGGGCATCTGGGGCATTGCCGACGATGTGCTCTGCGCAGGCAATCCCAAGACCCTGGAGTTCCTGAAGACCGTCTATGGCGAGCTGTGCGACGTCTTCCCAAGCAAGCTGATTCATATCGGTGGCGACGAGAGTCCGCGTGTCCGCTGGAAGGCCTGTCCGAAGTGTCAGGCGAAGATGAAGGAGTTGGGGCTGACCAAAGAGGCAGAGTTGCAGACCTATATCAACAAAGAGATGGAGGCATTCCTGTCAAAGCGCGGCCGCCAGATAATCGGCTGGGACGAGACGCTCGAAGGCGGCCTGAGCGAGAATGCTGCCGTCATGAGCTGGCGCGGATACGAAGGTGGCAAAGCTGCCGCAAAGCTCCATCATCAAGTGGTTATGACGCCCACCAGCAACTGCTACATCGACTACTATCAGCTCAAGGACCAGAGGGCACAGCCTCTTGCCATCGGCGGCTATCTGCCCCTCAGCAAAGTGTATGCCATGGAGCCTGTGCCCGACGGTTTGGCTCCCGAGGAGGCCAAGTACATCATAGGAGCGCAGTGCAATCTTTGGACAGAGTATGTGCTCAGTCCCGACCATGCAGAGTACATGTTGCTGCCCCGTCTGGCTGCCATGAGCGAAGTGCAATGGCTGAAGCCCGAGGCAAAGAGCTACGAGCAGTTCCTCGAGCGACTCCCTGCCCTCGAACAAGTCTATCGTCGCCTCGGATATAAGTATTGTACGACCCACGAATGATTGAACTCCGTCACCTCACCGTCGGTTACGGCGAGAAAGCCGTCCTGTCCGACATAAACCAAAGCCTCGAGGCAGGTCGCCTGGTTTGTCTGCTTGGTTCGAACGGTGTGGGCAAGAGCACCTTGCTCCGCACCCTTGCAGGCTTCCAGCCTCCGCTTGCGGGAAAGGTTCTGCTCGAAGGCAAGGACCTCGCCTCCCTCACCCTCTCCGAGCGAAGCAAGGCTGTTTCTGTGGTGCTGACAGAGCGTGTGGAAGTGCCATACATGAAGGTAGCAGACCTCGTAGGGATGGGGCGCTCGCCTTATACAGGCTTCTTCGGAACACTGACCAAAGAGGACAACGCCATTGTGAGCGAAGCCATCGAAATGGTTGGGATCGCCGACCTCGCCACGCGAACCATCGACACCCTGAGCGACGGAGAGCGACAGAAAGCGATGCTCGCCAAAGCCCTTGCCCAGCAGACACCTGTCATCCTGCTCGACGAACCCACTGCCTTCCTCGACTTCCACGCCAAGATAAGCACGCTGCGACTGATGCTCCGCCTTGCTCACGAAACGGGCAAGATCATCCTGATGAGCACACACGACGTAGAGATGGCGCTCCGCCTGAGCGACATACTCTGGATTGTCCAGCAGGGCCAGATCTCGACCGGCACAACAGCTTCCCTCGACGAGAGCGGAATCCTCAGGCAGTTCCTCGGCGACGAAGAAGTCAGCTACAACGAGACGAAATAATGCTTTCTGCCGACTCCGATTTCCCCCCGAACAAGCCTTAAAGATTATTGCTGTCCGGTAAAAATTTTTCATCATTACCTGCACCCTCCTAACCATCGGCATTTAGAGCAAGATGAGATTGGCAGGGGCTTGGGACGCCCCAAAGGGGCAGAAAGATGTCAGCCCAGGGCATCGCCCTGGGTGTTGAGATGCCGCAGCAAATGACGCTCTGTAAGAGCAAAAGCACTAAAACACAAAGCTTTTGCCCCTTTAGGGCGGAATCTACTTCTGCGTCATAAACCCAGGGCGATGCCCTGGGCTGACATCTTAATGGCCTTTCAGGCCGGATTAAACGGACAACAATAAAAGATACCACTAAACTAAAGATCTCACCCCAAGCGGGGGAATCATCCTCGGCAGCAGGAGAAATGACATGCATGCCGCGCCAGGTTCTTGCTACGCAGGTTGCGTATGACGGGACGCAGGTTGCGAATGCACGAATGCAGCCTGCATTTCTTCATTCGCAGCTTGCGCATGAAGAACGAAACATGGCTGAAGGAAGAACTCCGCAGCCGGCGATATGTTTGCTAACGCTCTGCGTTGCATTAGCAAGCATTGCACATTATGTCGGGCAACTGGTGGAGCTTGGTCGAGTTGCTGCCCTTGATGAGGATAGTGGTGTTCGAGATGGGCTCTGCCTTCAAAGCGGCCTTCACCTCCTCGACATTCCCGAAGACTCGCATCCCCTCTTCTGCCACCTTTCCGAACTCTTCTCCAACGAGCCAGATGCGCTCCAAATCCATTCCCTTCAGCTGCTCAACGATGCGCTTATGCTCCTGAACGCTTTCTTTCCCAAGCTCTCGCATATCGCCGAGTATCACCATCTTATGCTTGTCCTCGAAGAAGGAGAAGTTGGTCAGGGCAGCCGACATGCTCGAGGGATTGGCGTTGTAGGCATCCACGATAAGCCGATTGCTTCCTGCCTCCCTCAATTCGCTCCTGCTGTTGGTAGGTTTGTAGGCAGAAAGAGCGTGGTCTATCTGTTCGGGCGTGATGCCGAAATAGAGGCCAATCGTGACGGCAGCCCGAAGGTTGGCAATGTTGTATGCCCCGATGAGGTTGGTCTGAACCTGATGCCAGGCGCCGTCGACATCTGCCTTCCACTTCATCTTGACGAAAGGCGTCACTTCGCACACTCTGCCCTCGACGTATGGCAGGGCATCCTCTCCAAGCGTGAAACCGCGATGCTGCGCCATCTCCACAAGGTCGTCGTCGAAGGCATTGATGAAGATCCTCTTGCGGCGTTTGCGGAGGTCTGCATAGAGTTCGCCCTTCGTCTGTTTCACGCCCTCGAAGCCTCCGAAGCCTTCCAGGTGGGCACGCCCCACATTCGTGATGAGCCCGAAGTCTGCCCCTACGATGCGGCATAGGTCAGCAATCTCTCCAGGATGATTGGCGCCCGTCTCGATGACGGCAATATCGTGCTCCGGCTTGATGCGAAGCAGGGTGCGAGGCACGCCGATGTGATTGTTGAGGTTGCCCTCGGTGAAGAGAACCCGCTTGCCCTCGGAAAGCACGGCAGCGATGAGCTCCTTCGTCGTAGTCTTGCCATTCGTTCCCGTAATCTGCAGAACCGTCTTTCCCCATGCTTTGCGATGATGGGCAGCCAGTTCCTGCAAAGCCTTCAGCACATCGGGAACAAGGATGAGCCGCCTGTCCTGCTTCGCCACCTCGGGGTTATCGACAACCGCAAAGACACAACCCTTCTCGAGCGCCTGCACGGCAAAGCTGTTCCCGTCGAACGTTTCTCCCTTCAGGGCAAAGAAAATGCTTCCTTCTGTTGGTTGTCTGCTGTCTGTTGACACCAATGGATGCTCTTTATAAATGGCATATAATTCCTCTGTATTCATAGTCTTTTTCCGTTTTACGCTACAAAGTTAAACCTTTTTTTCGCAAATCCTTGCCCTTTATATAAATTATGTGTAATTTTGTGCGAAATTTAAGTATATTGTGTCCGAAGCGCCATCGTATAGCATCAATGTAGGCGGCGAATTGCTTTCGCTGGAGGCACCCATCGTGATGGGCATCCTGAATGCTACGCCCGACTCTTTCTATCAGCATGACGAAGGAGCCGACGCCATTCGCCTGCGCACTCGTCAGATGCTTTCGGAGGGCGCAACCATCGTGGACGTGGGCGCATGCTCCACTCGTCCGGGCTATACGCCTCCCGACGGGAAGGAGGAGATGCGAAGGCTCAGGGAAGCGCTGGCAATCGTACGGGAAGAGGCTCCAAAGGCTATAGTAAGCGTGGATACGTTCCGGGCAGATGTCGCCAAGATGTGCGTCGAGGAATATGGCGTGCAGATGGTGAACGACATCAGCGAAGGGGCTCTGGATGACAATATGTTCAAGACCGTGGCAGAGCTGCATGTGCCCTACATTCTGACGCACAACAAAGCACTCCCAGAGGGGGAGCAGGAAGGGGTCTCTGAGTTTCTCCGGGACATGGGCAGGAAGACAGAGGAGCTTCACGAGCTAGGCGTCTGCGACATCATCCTCGACCCTGGCTTTGGCTTCGGCAAGACACTCGAGCAGAACTACATCCTCATGCGAGACCTCGAAGTCCTGCACGAACTCCATCTGCCCCTGCTTGTCGGTGTCAGCCACAAGAGCATGATATACAAGCTGCTCGGGACAACGCCCGACGGAGCCATGAACGGCACGACCGTGCTGCACACCGTGGCCCTGCAGAAGGGAGCACACATCCTTCGGACTCACGAAGTCAGGGAAGCAATGGAATGCATAACAATTGTCGAAAAGTTGAAACGGGAGTAAATAGTAAATGGTAAATGATTAAATGGTAAATGTAAGGTGCCAACTATAAACTTCAAAGACATAATAGACATCTTCCTTGTGGCAGTTGCACTGTTCTATTGCTACAAAGTGATGAAGCAGTCGCGCTCGATGAACATCTTCTACGGCATCCTGCTCTTCATCAGCGTATGGATTCTCATCAGCAAGGTGCTCGAGATGAAGCTGCTGGGCGGCATTCTCGACCAGCTCGTTAGCGTTGGCGCCCTTGCCATCATCATCTTGTTTCAAGAGGACATCCGCCGCTTCTTCTACAACATAGGAGCCCGACAAAGAGCCCACCGCTTCCTGCGTTTCTTCAGGCTCGACAAGCGCAAGAACTCAAGCGAGTTCCGCAACGAACGCGAGACGATCTTCCCCATCGTGATGGCTTGCATGAACATGAGCAAGCAACGGGTTGGCGCACTCATCGTCCTGCAGAACGACCTTCCCTTGGGCGACTTCATGCGGACAGGCGAAGAGGTTGACGCGAAGATAACGCAACGACTCATCGAGAACATCTTCTTCAAGAACAGCCCTCTGCACGACGGAGCAATGGTGATAGCCAATGGCAGGATTGCAGCAGCATCGTGCATCCTGCCCATCAGCCACGACCTCGACATCCCCAAGGAGTTCGGCCTCCGACACCGTGCCGCAAAAGGCATCAGCAAAGAGACCGACGCCCTGGCTATTGTGGTCAGCGAAGAGACGGGCAACATCACAGCTGCCTACTCCGACATGCTCCGCTCTCATCTCTCTGCAGAGGAATTGGAAACAGTATTGATGAAAGGCAAGTTCTAAGAACAGCATCAGATTACTCACAACACTCAGAACACTCAAATTACTCAGAATGATATCACTATGAAACTAATGGAACAAATCATCGCTCGAGCCAAGTCATGCAAGCAGCGCATCGTGCTGCCGGAAAGCTTGGAGGAGCGAACACTGACGGCTGCCGACAGAGCGTTGGCAGACGACCTGGCCGACATCATCTTGATTGGTGCAGAGAAGGAAATCTTAGCCCTGGCTGGCAAGCATGGACTCACGCACATCGGCAAAGCAACAATCATCGACCCAGCCACAAACGACAAGACTGAGACATACGTCCAGCTCCTTTACAATCTTCGCAAGAACAAGGGCATGACCGAGGAAGAGGCACATGCGAAGGTGCTCGACCCGCTCTACTATGGCTGCCTCATCATCAAGAATGGCGACGCCGACGGACAGATTTCGGGAGCTCTCTCAACGACGGGAGACACGCTGCGTCCTGCCTTGCAAATCATCAAGTGTGCGCCTGGCGTGAGCTGCGTCAGCGGAGCAATGCTGATGATTACGCCAGCCACACAGTATGGCGAGGATGGCGTGCTTGTGATGGGCGACGTTGCTGTCACCCCGATGCCCGACGCCAACCAGCTTGCACAGATTGCCATCTGCACAGCACAGACGGCTCGCAGCGTGGCAGGCTTCAAGGAGCCTCGCGTCGCTATGCTCAGCTTCAGCACGAAGGGCAGCGCAAGTCACGAGGTAGTGGACAAAGTGGTGGAAGCCACTAAGATTGCCAAAGAAAAAGACCCGAGCCTTCATATCGATGGCGAGTTGCAGGCAGATGCCGCTCTCGTGCCAAGCGTTGGAGCGAAGAAGGCTCCCGGAAGCGACATCGCAGGCAAAGCCAATGTGCTTGTCGTACCTTGCCTCGAGGTAGGCAACATCGGCTACAAGCTCGTGCAGCGCCTCGCCGGGGCCGAAGCCATAGGTCCCATCCTGCAAGGCATCGCCCGCCCCGTCAACGACCTCAGCCGCGGCTGCTCCGTGGATGATATATATAAAATGATTGCCATCACATCTTGCCAAGCGATGGACAGCAAGTAACTTGCTTTGAGAGAAGAACAAAGAGAAGATATGAAGATATTGGTTTTAAACTGCGGCAGCAGTTCTATAAAGTATGCGCTTTACAACATGGACGACCAGTCCGTCATCACGAGTGGCGGCATTGAGAAGATTGGTCTGCCCGATTCGTTTATAACTGTCAAGCTCAATGGCGAGAAGCACAAGATGGAGCATCCTATCAAGGAACACACCGCTGGCGTGCAGTACATCTTCGAGGTGCTGACCACAGGCGAGTATGCCGTGCTGAAGAGCCTCGACGAACTTGATGCCGTGGGACATCGCATGGTGCATGGCGGAGAGAAGTTCAACAAGTCGGTTCGCCTGACGCCTGAGGTGATGAAGGCTTTTGCTGAGTGCAACGACCTCGCTCCCCTCCACAATCCTGCCAACATCAAGGGCGTGAATGCAGTCACAGCGCTTCTGCCCAACATTCCGCAGGTCGGCGTGTTCGACACCGCTTTCCATCAGACGATGCCCGATTATGCCTATATGTATGCCCTGCCCTACAACCTCTACAAGGAGTATGGCGTGCGTCGCTACGGCTTCCACGGGACGAGCCATCGCTATGTGAGTCAGCGTGTCTGCGAGTTCCTCAGAGTGAAGCCCGAAGAAAAAAGAATCATCACTTGCCACATCGGCAACGGCGCCTCGATTGCTGCCGTGAAGTATGGCAAGTGCGTGGATACCTCGATGGGCTTGACGCCGTTGGAAGGTTTGATGATGGGCACACGCACCGGCGACATCGATGCTGGTGCCGTGACCTACCTGATGGACAAGTTCAGCCTTGACACGAAGGGCATCAGCGACCTGCTGAACAAGAAGTCGGGCCTGGCTGGTGTGAGCGAAGGGAGCAGCGACTTCCGCGACATCCTTGCCGGCATTGCTGCAGGCAACGACAAGGCGCGTCTGGCGAAGGAGATGTACACGTATCGCATCAAGAAGTACATCGGGGCATACGCCGCAGCAATGGGAGGCGTGGACATCATCCTCTTCACCGGCGGCGCAGGCGAGAACCAGTGGGAAGTGCGCGAGGGAGCGACGAACGGGCTGGAGTACATGGGCGTCAAGATGGACGTGACGAGGAACCGCAGCTGCCGTGCAACGGAGGCCATCCTCAGTGCCGACGACAGCCAGGTGACCGTCTGCTGCATACCCACCGACGAGGAGCTGATGATTGCCCTCGATACGCAAGCCCTTTGCTAAAGCCTGATTCGGAGACTCTGGACAGAGACATATAAAACTAAGCGTGCCTAGTTCGTAAACTAAGCACGCTTAATTTGTATACAAGGCACGCGTTGTTGGCAAGCTCAACTGCCTCCTGTCTTTCTTGTGCGCAGGAGCGTCATTCCGTTACAATCCTCAGCTCCTTGCCTTTCGCGAGGTCTTCGTGCTTGACGAACCAGCCTCGCAGCGGTTGGCCGCCTATGGAGATGCTCTTTATCTTCTCGCCCTTTCCCTCTTTTATGATGTCGAACTTCTGTCCGCCACCAAGGGTGAAGTGCACTTTGTCGAAGAGCGGGACGGTCACAATGTACTCAGGGTCGGCGGGTGAATAGGTGTAGATGCCGATGGCGTTGAGCACATACCAGGCCGACATCTCGCCTGCATCGTCCATTCCGGCGTATGCGAGGCCTTCCTTTCCCATTCCATAATACTCGTGCATGAGGGTGTTGAGGACGCGCTGCGCCTTCTCTTGCTTGTCGATGAAATAGTAGGTAAAGGGGATGCTGTGACCGGGCTGGTTGCCGTGGCAGTAGGTGCCGAGGTAGCCAGTCAGGTTCCATGCCTCATAGCCGCCGCAAGGAGTGGTGAAGAGCGAGTCGAGCTTTTGCTCCACAGCCTGCTTCGAAGGATAGAGCGCCACCATTCCCATGGGGTCGTGAGGAGCGAAGAAGAGCGAGTTCCATGCGTCTGCCTCACGATACATATATTGATAATAAGGATAATTGGGGCGGAAGTCCTCTATCCAGACGCCTTTCCCGTTGCGCAGCACCTTGCCTCGCCAGAAGCCAGTCGAGGCATCGAAGAGCGTCTTGTAGTTCTGCGAATGCTTGAGCAGCAGCTTCTCGTTCTTCTTGTCCTTCAGCTCGCGGGCAACGAGGGCCGTAGCGTAATCATCATAGGCATACTCGACGGTCTTGGTGACTGAGCCCTTATACTCGTCTTCGGTAGGCACATTCACGGTGTCTTTCTCCGAAATCCAGCCCCGCTCCAGGTATTCATCGAGATAAGGCCGTCCGCCTCTGCCAGGAACGGTGGCGTTCTTGAGCATGAGAGCAAAGGCACGTTTGAGGTCGAAGTTGCGGATGCCTCTGAGCCAAGAGCCTGCCACGAAAGCAGATGCGTGGTCGCCATGGAAGAAAGAGGGCATGTAGCCGCCACGCACCTCGCCCCTCTCGATGCAGGAAAGGATGATGTCGTTTGCCACCTCGGGCGTCACCATGCCCAAGAGGATGAGCTTGTTGCGATAGGTGTCCCAGAAACTGGGATTGGTGTAGAAGCGATAGTCTGCCTTTACCACCTCGCCCGCATCGTTGCGATGTTCGCCGTTCACGTCGGTACGAAGGTGCGGGAAGAGGAAGACGCGATAGAGTGTGGAGTAGAGCATCGTGCGTTCTGCCTCTGTGCCGCCTTCCACCTGGATGTGTCCGAGCACATCCTCCCAAATCCTGTCTGCATCGCGGCGCACCGCATCGAATGTCTTGCCTGCCAGCTCAGCCTCGAGGTTCTCCTTGGCATTCTCTATGCTGACGAAGGAGAAACCTATCTTGAGCTCGAGCGGACGGTTGGCTTTAGGTTCCTTCAAGCGTATCATGCCGACAGGAAGGCTGCCTTGCTGTCTCCCCCTGAACGAATTGCCCTCGGAAGTCTGTCCGCCCACTTCCTCCAGGCTCTCTATGTCCTCCGACAGTTCGGCATAGAAGTAGATGCGCCCTTCGCCGTCCTGAAAGCCCTCGATGGCATTGTCCTCTTGAGCGCGTTTCAGTTCCCAACGACGGGGCTGATTGTTGGAGCGGGCAATGTCGATGAGCACTTGCCTCTCGTCGCCTTCGCGATAAGTGTAGCGATGATAGCCGCAATGCAGCGTCGAGGTCAGTTCCACTTTCACCTTGTACCTGTCGAGAAAGACGCGATAGTAGCCTGGGTGCGCCTCCTCCTCTGTATGACGGAAGAGCGACCTGTAGCCGGCAGGCGTGGGTCTCCCCTCTTTCGTGACGGGCAGGATGGGCAGATGCAGGAGGTTCCAATGCCCCTTGCTGGTGTGGGCAAAGCCATAGATAAAGGAATCCTCGTACTGATAGCCCGAGCCGCTGCGATACATCGTGACGGGCGTGAGCTGCACCATCGCATTCGGCAGCGCTGCTCCGGGGAAGGTCTCTGCTCCCCAAGGGCGCTTTTCCTCTGTCCGGATATAGCCGAGTTCCTCCGGCGTCCATAGGGTTGTGGTGCCCATGAAAGGATTGACATACTGTGTCACGCCTTCGGCAAGTGCGCGACCAAACGTACTGACACATACTAAGCTAAGAAGAATTACCCTGAACATATAACTTTATTTTTGATTACCTTTTGCTCTGCAAAGGTACGAAGAAGCGCAGACAATACAAAATAATTTCTTAATTTTATTGTTACCCCACCTCAGCTTTCGGCCACTCCACACATCTTAGGGGCGCAGAGCAGGACAGCCTGTAGGGCTTTACTTTGAGTAACCGGGGGGCGAAGCCCTCGGAATCAGCCGATAACTTGCTCCCCTTTGCCTGGAGGGCAGTACTATGAGAGGCCAGTGTACTGCCTTCCAGGCAGGAGCGGAGGAGGTGCTCTATATGTTCTGTCCGAGGGCGAAGCCCACGGTTCTTCCCTTCGGTCAGGCAGCAAAGCTGGTGTCCTCATAGTGAAGCCTTCCAGGCTTTTTTACATCATTGCATTTCCTAAGCCCCTGCCCATCACATTTTGCTCTAAATGCCGATGGTTAGGAGGGTGCAGGAGATAATGAAATATTTTTATCGGACACCAATAAAAGATTTAATTGCTTAATATGCAAACTGACTATACTCAGTAGCAAAGCAGTCAGCACGATTTTACCGGACAGCAATTAAATCTTTACAAAAAACTTGACACGCAAGGCTTGTTTATCCATGCTGATGCACGGGAAAAAGTGATGCCGGGCAGGGCAAAAACAGATGCCGGCTGCCAGGATGCCAAACGCCGCACGCGGAATTTGCCATCGCCGCACGCGGAAATTGTCATCGCCGCACGCGGAAATTGCCATCGCCGCAGGCGGCGTTTGCAGCCACCGCAACCTGTGTCTTATCTCGCTCTGTATTAAATACTTGGAAAAGCCTTGAGATAATCCCAATCAACGACTATCACATCTTCGCCCTCCTTTTCCTAACCGACACACTTCATCGGCCGGCCTGCCAAAGGACATCAAACCAAAATCTTTACATTCCTGCTTACTTTTCCCACACGAAGCGATAGGCAAAGCGGCGGTTGGGTGCGGTGTCGCCGGTGGTGGAGACGGAGATGATGTCGCCCGGAAGGGTGGGATTGTCGGCCCACTTGAACGACAGGCTGAAACGCTTTCCCGTCTTGCCGAGCAACTTGCGCGGGATGGCCACCTCGACGCACCTCTCCCCTACCGCAACATCCCAGTCTTTCTCGAACTTCGGAGTAACCAGTCTAAAATCTTGGATTCCGATGTCATATTTCCCGTCCTCGTCGGTGTCGATGTAGAGCAACATCCAATTCGGGTCTGTGCTGGGCGTGAGCGGCTGAGCTGTCTCGGCTGCAAAGTAGATGTTCTTCTTGTCGACTGCCACAAGGCATCGCACGATGTCGTTACGGCCGGTATTGTCGGTGTAGTGCAGGTCGCCGTAGCCGTTGTGGTCGCGATGGATGACGTCGCCACGGGTGTCGAGGAAACAGCTGTCGGGCTGCCATTCGTCGAGCTTCCCGTCGAGCGTAATCTGCTGATAGCCACGGTGTACGGGCATGGGCGCAACGCCTTTATAGCGACGGATGTTCTGGACCATCTGCATGTAGTAGTTGTCCGTCCAGCCGCCTTTCATGGGCGCGATGGTCCTGTTGAACTCAGCATTGTACTGGTCCACAAAGTAGAAAGGATTCTCCTTCCTGCCGAGGAAATCGATGTGCATATCGGCCTGTCCAGACGGGTCTTTGCCGTTCCGGTACTTGCCTGCCGTCCACTCGTTCCAGTCGTTGAGGTAGATGAAGTCTGGGTCAACTTGAAGCGCCTCGTCCCAGCGGTCCTGGAAATAAATGCCGTACTGCGTGGGATTCTCCTTTTCCACACCAAGCCAGGGCACGAAGGCACGACTTGGCATGTCTTTTCCGTCAAGTTCCGGCTCCAATGTCTCGCGTCGCCAACTCTTTCCGGTAATGCTGATTGGGTGTTGTGCAGGCGTGACTGCCATCTCTTCGAGGCGTCCCTGATGCTTGGAGCACAACTCTTCGGGCTTGAGGGCTGCCACATTCTTGTCGTTCATCTCGTAGCCGAAGCTCCACTTGTCCTCGCCTCCCACATAGGGTGCTCCAGCCCAACTCTTGTAGCCCCACCACATATTCCTCAAGGTGAAGAACGCTTTCACTTCGTCGCTGTAGTCCGTCTTGCCCTTTTGTCCGCCATTGGGATTGGCATCAACAGAGGGTGTGGCGTTGTAAAGCAGCAATGGCTTGCCATCCCAATAGAACCAGCAGTCCTGGTAGCGAGGCGTCTTGTAGAAGCGTTCGTATAGGCTCTGAACGACGTCTATCACATTGCCATTGAACGCCCAGAAGCAGAACTTGGGCACCTTGTTGCCAAGGGCCTTCATCTCTTGCATGGTTGTGAACAGGACCTCCCACTCGTCCCAATAGCAGACGGCGTTTGTGACGTCCATGATGAGTACGTCAACACCCGCATCGGCCAGCATCGAGAGGTCGTGGAAGCAGACGTATTTGTCCTGGCTGAGGAAGTAGCCGTATTCGGGTTCGCCCCAATGATAAGTGGCGTAGGGGAAGTCCGGCTCGCCCTTCGTGCGCATCGGATTCTCCTCGAGCAACTTCGTCACATCGTAGGTGTAGGGCTGTCCGTTGTGAAGGTTTTGGGTATGCCACGTGATATAGAAAATGCCCACAGTCCGCGGCTTGTCAGTCTTGAGCGGGCATTCCTCGGCGGTGGGCAAAGTGCGGCCAAGATTGTCGATGGCAACAAGGGAGGAAGCCCCCCCAGCCCCCTTTAGGGGGAGTATTTCCCCGCAACATATAGAGGAACTGACAGATAATAGGAATGCAAAAAGATATTTCTTCATGACTGTAACATTAAGAACTCCCCCTAAAGGGGGTTGGGGGGTCCTTACTCTTTGTTCGCCCTCTTCCTCTCCAGATGGTCGAGGATAATCTTACGCATGCGCATGCTCTTGGGCGTTACCTCTACATATTCATCGGCCTTGATGTACTCGAGGGCCTCTTCCAGTGAGAAGATGGTGGCTGGGATGATGTGCGCCTTCTCGTCGGTGCCGCTTGCGCGAACGTTGGTGAGCTGCTTGGCCTTGCAGACGTTGATGACGATGTCGTTCTCGTGAACATGCTCGCCAACAACCTGCCCTGCATAGACCTGGTCCTGAGGCTCGATAAAGAAGCGTCCTCTGTCCTGCAAATGGTCGATGGCATAGGCATAAGCGTTGCCGCTTTCCAAAGCAATCAGGGAGCCGTTTACGCGGCGGTTGATGTCGCCTTTGTAGGGCTGGTATTCCTTGAAACGATGTGCGATGATGGCCTCGCCCTGACTGGCTGTAAGCATGTTCGTGCGCAAGCCAATGATGCCGCGGGAAGGGATGAGGAACTCGATGTTGACGCGGTCGCCCTGGCTCTCCATGCTTGTCATCTCGCCCTTGCGGCGCGTCACCATATCGATCATCTTCGAGGCGAACTCCTCGGGCACGTTAATCGTCATCTCTTCGATGGGTTCGCACTTCACGCCATCTATCTCCTTATATATCACTTGTGGCTGACCGACCTGCAGTTCGTACCCCTCGCGACGCATGGTCTCGATGAGGACAGAGAGGTGCAGGACTCCCCTACCCGACACAATCCAGCGGTCCGTATAACCCTCGGGCACCTCAACGCGCAGGGCAAGGTTCTTCTCTAGTTCGCGCTCCAGACGGTCACCGATGTGACGGCTCGTGCAATACTTGCCTTCCTTTCCGAAGAAGGGCGAGTCGTTGATGGTAAAGAGCATGGACATCGTGGGCTCGTCGATACTGATGGGAGGCAGAGGCTCGGGATTCTCGAAGTCGCAAAGCGTGTCGCCAATCTCGAAGCGCTCCAAGCCAACAATCGCACAGATGTCGCCCGAGCTGACCTCCGAAGTCTTCTGTCGGCCCATACCCGTGAAGGTGTGGAGCTCCTTGATCTTCGTCTTTTCCATCTGGCCATTGCGATGGGCAATGGTGATGTTCATGCCCTCCCGAAGCGTGCCCCGATGTACGCGCCCCACGGCAATGCGCCCTGTATAGGTACTATAGTCGAGACTCGTGATGAGCATCTGCGGCGTGCCTTCAAGTATCTCTGGCCCGGGAATGTATTTGAGGATGCAATCCAGCAGATAAGTGATGTCCTGAGTTGGTGTCTGCCAGTCCTCAGCCATCCACCCCTGCTTTGCAGAGCCGTAAATGACGGGGAAATCGAGCTGGTCCTCAGTCGCATCGAGGTCGCACATCAGGTCGAACACCATCTCGTAAACCTCTTCGGGACGGCAGTTGGGCTTGTCCACCTTATTGATGACAACTACGGGCTTAAGGCCAATCTGCAGGGCTTTCTGCAGAACGAAACGCGTCTGCGGCATAGGGCCTTCGAAAGCATCCACAAGAAGCAAACAGCCGTCTGCCATGTTCAGGACGCGCTCCACCTCGCCACCGAAATCGCTGTGTCCCGGCGTATCAATGATGTTTATCTTCGTGTCCTTATAGTTAATGCTGACGTTCTTGGAGAGGATGGTGATGCCTCGCTCTCTTTCCAGTTCGTTGTTGTCGAGCATAAGCTCTCCTGTCTGCTGGTTCTCGCGAAAAAGATTCCCCGCCAGCAACATCTTATCTACCAGTGTTGTTTTGCCATGATCGACATGTGCAATAATTGCTATATTCCTGATGCTTTGCATACCTTTTGTTCGTATCTTTACTTTTCGGCGGCAAAAATACAAAATAATTATGAATTATGAATTGATAATTATGAATTATTTCATATCTTTGCAGGCGATTATAGACTTTCTCATGAAGAAAACGCTTTTCATACTGCTCGCTTTCCCTATCTTGGCAGGATTCTTTGCCTCTTGCTCTAATGGCGAAACATACGCCGAACAGAAGGAAAAGGAGTACAAAGCAATTCAGTCGTTCCTGAAACGCGACATCGTTGTCCGCGACGAGGATGGCAATGTTGTCTGCAATGTCGGAAAGATTGAACCTATCAGCGAAGAACAATTCCTCGCTCAAGACTCTACTACCAACTTGGAGAAGAACGAATATGTCCTTTTCTCCAATTCCGGCGTCTACATGCAGATAGTACGCAAAGGCACAGGCGAAAAGCTCGAGAAAGGCAAGACGGCACGCATCATCTGCCGATTCCTGGAGTTCAACATCCTCGGCGACAGCATTCAGCTCCGCAATGACGTTAACTTCTGGCACCCAAGTCCCGACATCATGAAGGTTTCCAACAACTATGGCAGCTTTACCGCTAACTTCGACACAGAAATCAACGGCGGCGGTGCAATGTATAACATATACGGCAGCACCAGCGTGCCAAGCGGCTGGCTCATCCCCTTCTCATATATCCGCATCGGACGTCAGAATAGCGAAGATGAAGGCATAGCAAAAGTGCGGCTCATTGTGCCTCACAGCGAAGGACAGACAAGTGCGACAAGCAATGTCTATCCCTGCTTCTACGAAATCACCTTCCAGAAGATGCGCGACTAAGTGGCTGGCATCTACATTCACATCCCCTTTTGTCGGTCGCGATGCATCTATTGCGACTTCTACTCCACCACACTTGACAAAGAGTTCATGGTTCAGTATGTCCAAGCCTTGAAGCGCGAACTCTCGCTGCGCATGCAATATATAAAAGGTACGCGCGTACATACTATATATATAGGAGGCGGAACACCAAGCCTGCTGCCTACTGACCTGTTGAAAGAACTCTTTGAAGCCATCAGCCAGCACTTCTCGATAGACACAAAGGCAGAAGTGACGATAGAAGCAAATCCAGATGATGTGACGCAGACATGGCTGCAAGGACTTGAGGGGACACCTGTCAACCGCATCAGTATGGGAGCACAAACATTCGACGACAAGATTCTCTGTTCCCTCGGCCGCCGACATAATGCTCAGCAAGTCATTGATGCAGTAAGGACATGCAAGGAAGCAGGCATCACAAACATCAGCCTCGACCTTATCTACGGGCTACCAGGACAGACGATGGAACTATGGCAAAAGGATGTGGAGCAGGCTTTGAGTCTCGACATCAAGCACCTCAGCGCTTATTCTCTTTCTTATGAAGAAGGCACAAAGCTCTACAATATGCTGCGGCAAGGGCTGGTAGAGGAAGCCGACGAAGAACTGTCCAGACGGATGTACGACTACCTGATGGCGGCAACAAGCAAGGCGGGGTTCCTGCATTACGAAATCTCGAACTTCGCTCTTCCCTGCTTTCATTCCCGTCACAACAGCAGTTATTGGCAAGGAACGCCCTACTTAGGGCTTGGCGCAGGAGCTCATTCTTACGATGGGGAAAGCATCCGAAGAGCCAACTTGCCCGACATCAAGGCCTACATAACCGCCAAAGAAGACGTGCCGCACGAGACAGAAATGCTCAGCGAGGAAACTCTCTACAATGAATTCATCATGACTCGCCTCCGGACATCCGCCGGAATCCCTTTGGAGGAACTTTCCGAAACAAACCGCAGCTACTGCCTCTCTATGGCTCAACCCCACCTAAGACACAAGCTCTTACATATCAATAATGAGCATCTTTGCCTTACGAAAGAAGGCATTTTCACCTCCAATGACATCATCTGCGACCTCATGAAATAGCATTTTATGTTGTTTAACATATTACAAAGCCCTTGCCATTACGGTAAATAATAGTAATTTTACGCCCGAAATTCTGTATTAATCAATATAAACAATAATTGTCATGAAGACTTACAAGACTAATGAGATTAAGAATGTTGCCATCTTGGGCAACGATGGAGCCGGCAAGACGACATTGACTGAAACCATGCTCTACGATGCTGGAATCATCAGGCGCCGCGGCAGAGTCAGTCAGCACACTACCGTCAGCGACTACTTCCCCGTAGAGCACGAATACGGCTATTCTGTCTTCTCTACCGTTTGCCATGTGGAATGGAACGGCAAGAAGATTAACTTCATCGACTGCCCTGGCAGTGATGACTTTGCAGGTGGTGCCATCACGGCGCTCAACATCACCGACACAGCTGTTATCCTGATAGGAGGATCAGCAGGCGTGGAGGTTGGCACACAGAACCACTTCCGTTGCACAGAGAAGCTGGGCAAGCCCGTCATCTTCCTCGTCAACCGACTCGACGACGAGAACCTCGACTTCGACCAACTCCTGGAACAGCTTACCAGCATCTATGGCCCGAAAGTTGTGCCCATCCAATATCCTATAGAGACAGGCCCAAACTTCAATGCCATCATCGACGTCCTCCTCATGAAAAAGTACTCGTGGGGACCTGAAGGCGGCGAACCTAAAGTTGAAGATATTCCTGCCGACCAGATGGACAAGGCTACAGAGATGCACAAAGCACTCATTGAGGCAGCTGCCGAGCACGACGAGAGCCTTATGGAGAAGTTCTTCGAAAGCGAAGACCTGACCGAGGACGAGATGCGCGAAGGTATCCGCAAAGGACTCGCAAGTCGCGGAATGTTCCCCGTTGTCTGCGTCAATGCTGTCACCGACATGGGCGTGCGCCGCTTTATGGAATTCCTCGGCAATGTCGTTCCTTTCGTTGACGAGATGCCAATGGTTACCAATGCAAGCGGCAAGGAGATTGCTCCCGACCCCGCTGGCCCAACAAGCCTCTTCTTCTTCAAGACCGCTATGGAACCGCACATCGGTGAAGTACAGTACTTCAAGGTAATGAGCGGTACCGTTAAGGAAGGTGACGACCTCACCAATGCCGACCGCGGCAGCAAGGAGCGCATCGCACAGTTGTTCGTTTGTGCAGGTCAGAACCGCATCAAGGTGGAAGAGCTTACTGCTGGCGACATCGGCTGCAGCGTGAAGCTCAAGGATGTCAAAACTGGCAACACGCTCAACGGCAAGGACTGCGACAACAAGTTCAGCTTCATCAAGTTCCCCAACTCCAAGTATTCCCGTGCCATCCGCGCCGTCAATGAGAGCGATACAGAAAAGATGATGAACGCTCTTCAGAAGATGCGTGAGGAAGATCCGACATGGCAGATTGAGCAGAGCAAGGAGCTCCGCCAGATTCTCGTGCATGGTCAAGGCGAATTCCATCTCCGCACACTTAAGTGGCGCATGGAGAACAACGAGAAGATTCAGATTATCTTCGACGAGCCAAAGATTCCTTACCGCGAGACCATCACAAAGGCTGCCCGTGCCGACTATCGCCACAAGAAGCAGTCAGGTGGTGCAGGTCAGTTCGGTGAAGTACATCTCATCGTTGAGCCTTACGTAGAAGGCACTCCAACACAGGAAGTCTATCGCTTCGGTGGCCAGGAGTTCCGCATCAATGCAAAGAGCGAGGAAACTATCGACCTCGAATGGGGAGGCAAGCTTGTCTTCATCAACAGTGTGGTTGGTGGTGCCATCGATGCACGCTTCATGCCCGCCATCCTGAAGGGTATCATGCAGCGCATGGAGCAAGGTCCTCTGACTGGTTGCTATGCTCGCGACGTACGCGTTATCGTTTATGATGGTAAGATGCACCCGGTTGACTCCAATGAGTTGTCCTTCATGCTCGCTGGCCGTCAGGCCTTCGCCCAAGCCTTCAAGGAGGCAGGTCCGAAGATTCTGGAGCCTATCTACGACGTAGAGGTTCTCGTTCCAAGCGACAAGATGGGTGATGTGATGAGCGACCTGCAGGGACGCCGCGCCATGATTATGGGTATGAGCAGTGAGAGCGGCTACGAGAAGCTGACGGCTAAGGCTCCCCTGAAGGAGATGGCAAGCTACAGCACCGCTCTGAGCAGCTTGACTGGCGGCCGTGCAAGCTTCAACACAAAGTTCTCAAGCTACGAACTCGTTCCTTCTGATGTTCAGCAGAAGCTCATCGCTGAATATCAGGCTACGCTTAAGGAAGATTAAGCATACCTTAATTGACTAAACAGCAAGCAAGATTACCCGATAATCTTAAACAAGTTAAACGCCAGTGCGAAAGTGCTGGCGTTTTTCTTTATCTTTTAACATAAAGCGATACCTTTGCGATATGAAACGAAGTTACATCTGGCTTATCTGCCTTATAGTTTGCATCGCGTTTGTTGCGCTGCTATATTTGCAGGGGAGTTATGCGAAGGCAATGATTAGGATGCGTCAGGAGCAGTTCGACGAGAATGTCCTGCGCAGTCTTGACCAGGCGTCGCGTGAGTTAGAGAAAGCCGAGACTTTGCGTTACCTGCAGAAAGTGCTCAATCAGCACGAAGATGAGAACGGTACGGCTCGTGCCGACAAATTCCCCGTGGCTGACTACATACTGCCGCTCGACACCTTGTCGCAAGGCACGGGAGGCATGTCGCTTGGCACACTCACGATAAGTAAATACAATAAAGTAGCAGAGACCATCAGCAACCTGCAGAAGCAAGTCCGCGAAGCCTATATCTACGAGCAGGGCGTGCTCGACGAGGTCATCTATGCCGTCATGTATCAAGCGAGCGAGCAGAGGTTCCAGGACCGCCTCAACCCTGCTGTCCTCGATGGCTGCCTCAGAAATGCTCTCCAAGCCAACGGCATCACCTTGCCCTTCCACTTCATCGTCTATACGAGCGACGGCAGAGAGGTGTATCGATGCGAGGACTATACTGAAGAAGGCAGCGACCCGAGCTATCATCAGCCGCTCTTCCGCAGCGATCCGATGGGACAGATGGGCGACGTCGTCATTCACTTCCCCGACCAAAAGAGCTATATTCGTGGTGTGGCAAGCTATGTGGCACCTGCCATGGTCTTCACCGTCATCCTGCTCATCACGTCGCTCGTCACCATCTATCTCGTGGTCCGGCAGAAGCGCATCAGCGAGATGAAGAACGACTTCGTGCACAACATGACGCATGAGTTCAAGACGCCCATCTCCACCATATCCATTGCGGCACAGATGCTTGCCGACAAGAGCGTGAACAAGAGCGAAGAGACATACGAGCGTTTAGGCGGAGTCATTGATGGCGAGACGCGACGCCTTCGCTATCAAGTAGAGAAGGTCTTGCAGATGAGCCTCTTCGACAACAACAACATTGCGCTGAAGCTGCAAGAGCTGGATGCCAACGAGATTACGGAGAACGTGGTGGACACCTTCTCGCTGAAAGTGTCGCAAATAGGCGGTACGCTCGACATGCGGCTCGAGGCCTACAATCCCTTCATCAATGCCGACGAGATGCACTTCACGAACATCATCTTCAACCTGCTCGACAACGCTTTCAAGTACCGTCGCGAGGACGAGCCGCTGGCCATTCAGGTGCACACTTTCAACCAGGGCGAGACACATTTCTGCATCAGCATTTCCGACAACGGAATCGGCATTCAGAAGGACAACCTGAAACGCATCTTCGACAAGTTCTATCGTGTCCATACCGGCGACCAGCACAACGTCAAGGGCTTTGGCTTAGGCCTGGCATACGTGCAGAAGATGGTGGAACTGCATCACGGCACCATTAAAGCCAACAGCGAACTTGGCAAGGGAACGAAATTCACCATAACGCTACCATTAGCGGAAGACTAAGGACATTCAACTCTTATCAGTGAACAAATAATAATCATTAACTAATATCTTAAAGACTATGGAAATGAAGACAATGGAACAGAAACTGCACATTCTGCTTTGCGAAGACGAAGAGAGTCTCGGAATGCTTGTTCGCGAATACCTTGAGGCAAAAGGCTACGATGCCGAGCTCTTCCTCGATGGCGAGGCTGGCTATCGTGCCTTCATGAAAAGGAAGTACGACATGTGTCTGCTCGACGTGATGATGCCCAAGATGGACGGCTTTGCCCTGGCGAAGGAAATCCGTCTGGTCAACACCGAGGTGCCCATCATCTTCCTGACGGCCAAGAACCTGAAGGAGGACATACTGGAAGGCTTCAAGCTCGGAGCCGACGACTACCTGACGAAGCCTTTCTCGATGGACGAGCTCGTCTATCGCATGGAGGCCATCCTCAGGCGTGTGAAGAGCAAGGAGCAGAAGAACCTGACACGCTTCCAGCTCGGCAAGTTCATCTTCGACACCCAGCGTCAGGTATTGCTTTTCGGCGAAAAGCAGACAAAGCTCACCACAAAGGAAAGCGAGTTGCTCACCATGCTCTGCATGCATGTCAACGATGTTCTGGAGCGCGACCTGGCACTTAAGACAATCTGGATGGACGACAACTACTTCAATGCCCGCAGCATGGATGTCTATATCACGAAACTGCGCAAGCTGCTCAGGGACGACCCCGAAATCGAAATCAACAATGTTCACGGCAGGGGCTATCGTCTCATAATCCCCAACATGACGCAGGAATAAAGGCTGGGCTTGCTCCCATACAACCAAAGTGCCGCATCAGGATTCCCGATGCGGCACTTTTTGTATGCTGTTGAAAAGATTCTTCTTAGAAGACGTAGCCGACGGTAAGGGCGAAGTTGTGAGATGTGGTGACCTTCTCGTTGCAATTCGTACCGATGTTGGGCAGAAGACCGCCTTCGGGAGTCTCCCTGGTGGTCAGCTCGGGCGAGCTCTTGTGTTTCGAGAACGGAACGAGGTCGTACATGTAGCTAACGCCCAGGTAATAATGATTGTAGTAGGCATTCACACCAATCTGAGCACCGGGCTGCAGGAGCTTACCCACATGCAGTTTCTTGTCGAAGGCAGTCATGTAAGGTGTGCTCTCGCCGAAGTCCTCAGGTCCGCGGTCTACCTTCATCAGGCTTGCCGTATATACCTTCTTCTCGTTGCCGATGGACATGGGAATCGTGCCGTCCAGCTGATGAGCGGTTGCCTTACGCTTTGCCATCACATTGAAACGGAAATTGAGGCCGACGAACGGTGCCAGAGTGAGGTCTTTCACGCCAAAAGCATTCTTGAACTGCTTGTTGATGTTCACGGGGATAGATACCGTGAAGGCGTTGACCTTGTATTGATAATACTCGTCGTGGTGCACGTTCCAGCGCTTGTCTTTGCTGTTACCCATGTGGTAGGTGAAGTTGGCACCCAGCTCCAGGAAGAGGTCTATCTTCTTTGCGATGCGCAAGTCGCCCATCCAACCTACTCCTATACCATTGAGGAAGTAATTGTTGTAGTCAGGAGAGTTTCCGAAGTTGGTGTACTTGACGATTGTGCCCGTGTAGCCAAGCTGAACGCGATGGAACGTTTTCTTGTCTGTAGGGGTTGAGGGGACAACGACTTCCGCAGTCTCATCTTCTGCTACTGCATCTTCCGACAAATCTTCATCCTGTGCGTAAACGCCGAGACTCAGGCACAGCAGCAATGCTGCAGGCATTATTTTCATCAATTTCATAACGGTGTATGTTTAGTTTTTGTTAATTCTTCCTGCAAATATACCCTTTATTATCATAACTTCCAAACATTTTACCGAATAAATTTAACAAAATGTTAAGATTGACTGATGTGCGATGTTAAAAAAAAGAAATGCCGAGAGCAAAAGGCGCAAATCAGATTGTAAGGTGAAACATCCTTGCCTCTTACATAGTGTCAGTTTTTGCACACTTCGCAACAGGGCAAAAAATAGGGCTTAAAAGGCTGCATTTGCAGACTTCGCGTGCGGCGTTGGCAGACTTCGCGTGCGGCGTTGGCGAACTTCGCGTGCGGCGTTGGAAATCTCCCTGTGCGGCGTTGGTGGATTCCGCACGCGGAAAAGTGTGCAAAAACGGGCAAAAAGAGCGTGTTTTGCTATGTGGACCTTGCAAAACGACACTCAGGAATTGAAAATTGATTATTGAAAATTGAAAATTATCAGCTGGGTTTCAGGCAATTACGAAAAAGGCTTCGATTTAAGCGCATATTTTGCGCTGGGGGTAGAAAAGTAAGGTCGGAACCATTTCAGGCGATTCTGGATGGCTTCAAAAAATGGGGTGTGTAAGCAAAAAGGGCATAATCGCGACAATATGTCAGAATGGAATCCCCCACTCGAGGGAAGAAAACACAGTCGGCGGAGAGCGTCGTCTGTGTCCTCTTCAGGCTTTGACTTTCCCATTGGCAGCCGGCCTTTGGTTCCGGCTTACACGAGGTCAGCTGCCACGATACCGCCCTTATTTTTCCAACACCCGCTTCATCTCAATAACCTGCGTGCAATAGGAAATGACGGCAGGGCGATGGGTGACACAGATGATGGTCTGCCCTGCTTCGCGACTTGCGAGGTTCTTGAGGAGCTGCTGCTCGGTCTGCATGTCGAGAGCACTGGTGGCTTCGTCGAGCAGCAGGACGGAGCCTTTTCGCAGAAGGGCACGGGCAATGGCGATGCGCTGTGCCTGACCTTCGCTGAGACCCGCTCCGAGCTCTCCGCAAATGGTGTCGAGCCCGTCGGGACGCTTCAGGACAAAACCCGCACAGGCCGTCTCGAGGGCCTCGCGCATGTCATCTTCGGTTGCATCGGGGTTGCCGAGCAGAAGGTTGTCGCGGATGGTTCCGCTGAAGAGGGTGTTGCCTTGCGGCACATAAACGAGGTTGCACCGTGTGCGAGGCGAGACCTTTACCGTCTGCGACTCGTCGTACATCTCGAGCTGTCCCTCGGAAGGCTTGAGCAAGGCGAGGATGAGACGGATGAGCGTCGTCTTTCCAGCACCCGTCTCGCCGAGGATGGCTGTGGTGGAGCCTTTCGGGAAATCGCACGAGAAATGCGACAGGATGGGACGGCTTCCTTCTCGGTAATGGAAGCTGACGTCGGTAAGACGCACGCCGGCTCCTCCCTCGAAGGTTATCGGGTCGGTATCGTCCTCGAGCGGCACGTCTTCGAGCTCCATCAGACGCTCGCTTGCCGTCAGGGTATTGATGAGGACCGGAATGAAGCGCGTCATGTCGCGGAAGGGGCCTTGTATCTGGCCGACAAGCTGGATGAAGGAAATCATCATGCCATAGGTGATGGTTCCCGCCTGCAGGCTGTTCACTCCCCAGAGGAATGTGAGGAGATAGCCCGAAGCAAAGCCGATGCTGAGCAATGTGGAGGAAGAACTGCTGAAGAGAGCACGGTGGCGGACATGCTTCCTCAGCTCGCTTTGCGTCTGGGCGAGCTTCTCGATCATCGTTCTCGTCCGCTCCAAAGTCTTGAGGATGGCACGGTGCTGAATGCTCTCCTGAAGGATGCTCTGCACGCGGCTTTCGGTGGAACGGATGTCACGCGTGATGGCTCGCATCTTGCGCACATATACCTTACTTAATATAAGGAAGCAAGGCACGATGCAGACAATCAGGCAAGCCAGGCGCCCGTCCATGTGGAAGAGATAGAGGAAGGCTCCGATGAAACGATACGACACCTCGAGCAGGGCCGGGACAGTCTCCGTGATGCAAGAGGTCAGGTCGCGCACATCCTGCTCTATGCGGTTCAGGGTGTCGCCGCTATGTCGGTCTTCCTGTCCGTTCCATTCGCTCTGCAGGAGATGCGCAAAGAGACGTTTCTGCAGGATGTTGAGGGAACGCACGCCAAGCAAGGCACCAACCCACTTGCGGGCAAAGCCCAGCATTATCTTGCTGATCATGATGCCGGCAAGGGTGTAGGCGGCAATCCTCAGACTGCCCTCGGCTCTGTTCGTGGCAATGTCTATCGTCCACTTCGTGGCATAGATAAAGGCAAAATCGAGGGTGACAGACAGGATGCCGATAAAAGCATTGAGCATCGCCTGCAACCGCAATCCTCGCGAGGAACGCCACAACCAGGAGGCAAGGTCACGAATGGAGGTCGTCATATTGTTCTTTGTTCAATATTCAATGTTCAGGGCTCAAAGGTTTCTTGCGTCGCTTCCCCAAAGCAACTTGCTGCGGAGCGTATGGAGGAAAGAGGTTTCCGGACGCTTCAGCACGATGACTTGATAGGGGGCCTTGCTGATGGTAAGTTTTGTCGAGTCCTGGCACGACTCGCTTCGGCCGTCGATGGCCACAAGGAAGTTGTGGCTGCGGCTCTCCACCGTAAGCGTTATCTCCAGATTGTCAGGAAGCGTCAACGGACGAACCGTCAGGCCGTGAGGAGCGACAGGAACAAGCCCGATGTTCTGACTGCCAGGCAACATCACCGGCCCGCCTACGCTCAGCGCATAGCCCGTACTGCCCGTAGGAGTGTTCACGATAAGACCGTCGGCCTGATAGGTGGTGAGGTATTCTCCGCCCAGGTCCACGCGAATACTTATCATGCTGCTATTGTCGCGCTTCAAGACGGCCACTTCATTAAGGGCAAAGGGATAGCCCTGCATCTCGCCCTCCGAACTCTCCACCTGCAGGATGTTGCAGTATTCCTTGCGAAGGAGACCGGCCTGGATGTTGGCAAGAGTCTGGTCTATATCGTCGAGGGAGAAGTCTGCCAGGAAGCCGAGCCGTCCGGTATTGATGCCAAGGATAGGAATCTGCTTCTCCCCAATTCGCATGGCCGTCGTAAGGAAGGTGCCGTCGCCACCCATGCTGACCGCAAAATCCGCATCGAAGGAATCGTCTGTAATGAGTTGATGTTCAGGAATGCGGGCATGCATCACATTCTTGAGATACTCAAAGAACGGACAGTCAATGAGAGGAACGATGCCGTAAGCCGTCAGCGCATCGAAGAGTTTCTGCACAGCCTCGCACTTCTTTGGCTGGTAGGTGTTGCCGAAGATTGCACATCTTTTCGCCTTTTCCATAAATAAATTCCCTTTTGGCTGGCAAAGTTAAGTTTTTTTTCCTAACTTTGCAAGCAGAAACCCCTAATATATAATAAAGGTATGATTTATGTGTTTTTAGCTACCGGTTTCGAGGATATCGAAGCCATCGCGCCGGTGGATATTATGCGCCGTGCTGGGTTGCAGGTTCAAACCGCATCCATCACAGGAGAGAGAGTGGTAGAGAGTGCACACGGAGTAGGCGTTATGGCCGATCTTCTGCTCAAGGATGTTGATTTCTCGAAAGCGGAGATGCTTGTGTTGCCAGGTGGGCTGCCTGGTTCCACGAACCTCGATGCCTGTCAACCCTTGACGCAAGCCATCAAGCGCCACTTCGAGGCAGGCGGTGCCATTGCGGCCATTTGCGCTGCCCCCCTGGTGTTCGGGCATCTGGGCTTGCTCGAAGGACGTCGTGCCACCTGCTATCCTGGTGTTGATCCCGAGCTTAGAGGGGCCGACTATACTGCTGCCATTGTGGAGCAAGACGGCAACATCATCACGGGCAAAGGCCCTGGAGCGGCCTTCGAGTTCGGCTACACCATCGTCGATTACTTCCTGGGCGAAGGAGCGTCTATGCCTTTGCGACAAGGCATGATATACGAGGAACTGACCGAAGGATGAGGGCGTATGCTATCATAGTGGCCGGGGGCAAGGGTCTTCGCATGGGCGGAGACATTCCGAAGCAGTTCCTGCCTATCAACGGGAAGCCTATCCTGATGCACACCATCGAGGCTTTTCGCAAGGCTCTCGATGTGCGGATTGTGCTTGTCTTGCCTGCTGAGCAACACGGCTACTGGCAGGAGCTGTGCCGGGACTACGGCTTCCATTCGCCCGAACTGATTGCGAGAGGTGGCGAGACGCGTTTCCATAGCGTCAGGAACGGCTTGGCTCTCTTGCCGGAAGATGTCGAGGCGGTGGTCGGCGTGCATGACGGTGTGCGTCCGTTTGTGTCGGAGGAGACCATTCTGCGTTGCTATGCAGCAGCCGCCGAAGGGAAAGCCGTCGTGCCTGTTGTACCGGTGGTGGAGACGGTTCGTCAGATTCTTCCCGACGGCAAGAGTGTGACGCGGCCTCGCGACGAGTATCGCTTGGTACAGACGCCTCAGGTCTTTCCTCTCGACCTGCTCCAAAAGGCTTATGAACAGCCTTATTCGGAAGCATTCACCGACGATGCGTCGGTGGTGGAGGCCTTCGGGAAAGAGATTACGATGGTCGAGGGCAACCGAGAGAACATCAAGATAACGACACCAAGCGACTTGAGGTAATGGAAGACTTGCGCCAACAAGCCATCACCTACCTCCCTGGCATCGGTCCGCAAAGGGCAAAGATGCTGGAGGCTGAGCTGGGCATCAAGACCTGGCGCGACTTGTTGTACACCTTCCCCTACAAGCACATCGACCGCAGCCGCCTTTACAAGATTAAGGAGCTGACCACCGAAATGCCTTTCGTGCAGGTCTTGGGGCAGTTCCTCAGCTTCGAGGAGGCCGGACAAGGCAGAAAGCACCGGCTGACGGGACACTTCTGGGACGGCGAGATGTTCCTCGACGTCACCTGGTTTCACGGCATCAGCTACATCAAGAAGAGCGTGAAGCTGCGACAGGACTATATCCTCTTCGGGCGTCCCGGCGTTTACGGAGGCAGATTGAGCGTCATTCATCCCGACCTCGACAAGCCCGAGACGATGACGCTCAGCAAGATGAGCATGCAGCCCTACTACAGCACGACGGACCGCATGAAGAAGGCGGGCATGACCTCGCGCACGCTGGAGAAGTTCACAAGCACGCTCTTCAGCAAACTCACATGGCCGCTGCCCGAGACGTTGCCGCAGTATCTCATCGAGAGACTCCACCTCATGCCTCTCGACAAAGCCCTTCGTGCAGCACACTACCCTTCTACGGCCGACGAGCTTGCAGCCGCCAATATGCGACTCAAGTTCGAGGAGCTCTTTTTCATCCAGCTCGTCATCATGTCCTATGCACGGAAGCGGCAGCAGGAGCGAGTGGGACAAAGGTTCACGCGGGTCGGCGAGGCCTTCAACACCTTCTACCACAAGTATCTGCCTTTCCCGCTGACTGAGGCGCAGAAGCGAGTCATCCGCGAGATGCATGCCGACATGAAGAGCGGACGCCAGATGAACCGGCTCCTGCAAGGCGATGTGGGGAGCGGCAAGACGCTCGTTGCCCTCATGGTCATGCTCATTGCCATCGACAATGGCTGCCAGACATGCATCATGGCGCCTACGGAGATACTTGCCGAGCAACACTTGCAGACCTTCCTTGGCTTCCTGAAGGATATGCCGGTGCGGGTAGAGCTGTTGACCGGCAACGTCAAGGGAAAGAAGCGCAAAGCCATCGAGGAAGGCCTGCTGGACGGGAGCATCGACATCCTGATCGGCACGCATGCCGTCATCGAAGACAATGTGCAGTTCAACAACCTCGGCCTCGTCATCATCGACGAGCAGCACCGCTTCGGAGTGGCGCAACGGGCGAAACTGCAGGAAAGACCCTCTCCCAACCATTCCCTTGCAGGGAGAGGAGCAGACACAACTAAAGATGGCCATTACTCCTCTCTCTGCAAGGGAGAGGCCGGGAGAGGGTCTGAAGAGGGGTCGGGGGTGGGTCCTCACGTCCTCGTCATGACCGCCACGCCCATTCCACGCACATTGGCAATGACCGTTTACGGCGACCTCGACGTGTCCATCATCGACGAACTGCCGCCAGGACGCAAGCCAGTCCGCACAATCCACATCTACGACAACCAGCCCGAGCAGCTCTATCGCGGCGTAGTCCGTGAGATAGAGGCAGGGCACCAAGTCTATTTCGTCTTCCCCCTTGTAAAGGAGAGCGAGAAACTCGACCTCAAGAACGTGCAGGACGAGTTCGTGCACCTCAAGGAAATCTTCCCGCAATACCGGATAAGCATGGTTCACGGCAAGATGAAGCCCAGCGAAAAGGATGTCGAGATGCAGCGGTTCGTGTCGGGCGAGACGCAGATCCTGGTCGCCACAACCGTCATCGAAGTCGGCGTCAACGTGCCGAATGCCTCGGTAATGGTAATCCAAAACGCCGAGCGCTTTGGCCTTGCGCAGCTGCATCAGCTGCGAGGCAGAGTGGGAAGAGGGGCAGAGCAGTCGTATTGCATCCTCGTGTCGAACTACAAGTTGTCGGCCGAGACACGCAAGCGCCTGCAAATCATGACGGAGACGAACGATGGCTTCGAGATAGCGGAAGCCGACCTCAAGCTGCGTGGGCCGGGCGACCTCGAGGGGACGCAGCAGAGCGGCATCGCCTTCAACCTCAAGCTTGCCAATCTCGGACGCGACGGACAACTGGTGCAACTGGCACGCGACACCGCCACATTTGTCCTCGATGCCGACCCCGACTTGCTGGCAAAGGATAACACCCTGCTCCGCCGACACCTCCAGGAACTCAAGAAAGAGCACCGCGACTGGAGCCAAATCTCGTAGCAACCAGCCATATTCCGAAGATTGCATCAGAAAGAACGATGTTTCCGCTGGAAAAATCTTTACACTTTTCATGAGGTATTTGCAAGTGCAGGCAGCGATAATGCCCATCCCCACACGCGATGTTTGTCAACGCCGCACGTGGCGATGGCAAACGCTGCACGCGGCGATTGGAATCGCCCCATGCGAAGTTGGGCATCGCCACACGCGGAAATAGGCGGAAAAGTATGCAGAACTTAACAATATCGCTCGCGACGCCTGTACTTTCATTGCAAAACAACTGAAAACGCAGCCTTGCAACCCTTTGATTTCCATAGAAAATTCGATTTAAGCCCTTATTTCGCCTCGGGAGTAGAAAAGTGCCACAGAAACAAAAACAGGCCGTCAGAAAGCGTCTGCCAAGGAAAAATCTTTACATTCCAGACATTCTCAAAGAAGAAGAGCATAATGCGGCGGAACTGTTTTCCCATGACCGGAAAAACCGGCGCATCGTGTTTTGAACGCCGACACATTATTCATAAAAACATAAGATAAAAGAAAATTTAGATAACTTAATTTTGTTATTTGAATAAATAGTCGTATCTTTGCACGCAATTTTATAAATAACAAGTGGAAAATCTCAAATATTAAATAACCATTATGTCAAAGAAAAAAAACCAAAAGCAGGTGAACGAGTTCGATGAAACCCTCGCCGCCTCAAGATCATTCTTCGAAAAGTACAAGAAAGCTATCCTCTACGGAGGTGGCGGTCTGCTGGCCATCATCATCATTGCACTGCTCGTGCACCAGTTCTACATCACTCCGCGCAACCTTCACGCAAACGAGAGCATCTTCCGTGCCGAACAGGCTTTCATGGACGGCAACTACGAGAAGGCACTCAACGGCGACGGCGAAAACATGGGATTCCTCTCTGTTGCCGAAGACTACAAGAACACGAAGGCTGGCAACATCGCTTGCCTCTATGCCGCTAAGTGCTACGCAGCCACAGAGAAATATCAGGAAGCCATTGATATGCTCAACAAGTTCGACGACTGTGGCGACGCTATGATCAGCCCGGCTGCCATCGCCCTGAAAGGTAACTGCTATGCCGAACTCGGCGAAAACGAAAAGGCTGCCGAACTGCTCATGAAGGCCGCACAGCAAGCCGACAACAACACCATCAGCCCCACCTGCCTGTTGCAAGCCGGTCAGATATATGCCTCTCTCGGTCAGAACGATAAGGCTATCGACTGCTACAAACAGATTAAGAGCAAATATCAGCAGAGCAACCTCTACTACGAGATTGACAAGTACTTGGAGGCTGCCCAGTAATGGCTTCATTTCTTCACAATCTTTCCGACTACGACATCAACTCCGTGCCTGATGCCTCAGGCATGAGAGTGGGCATCGTCGTGAGCGAATGGAACGACAAGATAACCGGCGCTCTGCTGGAAGGCGCTTGTCATACACTCATCAAGCACGGTGTTCGCGAAGAGGACATCAAGGTGAAACCCGTTCCGGGCAGCTTCGAATTGGTTTATGGCGCTTCACGTCTCGTCAACTCGGGTTTGGTGGACGCCGTCATCGCCATCGGATGCGTCATCAAAGGCGACACGCCTCACTTTGATTACATCTGCCAAGGAGCGACTCAAGGCTTGGCCGACCTCAACAAAGAAGGCAAGATTCCCGTCATCTATGGCTTGCTGACCTGCAACACCCTGGAACAAGCACAGGAACGCTGCGGCGGAATGCTTGGCAACAAAGGCGACGAGTGCGCCATCACCGCCATCAAAATGGTAAGAGGCTGGGAATAACACCCAACTCCGAAATACAGGCAAAAAAAGAGCGCTGCTCAGGATTCAACCCCGGGCAGCGCTTATTGTATTGCAGGACACACCCTACTCTATCACAACCCTCGTCCAACCGTGAACGTCGGGCTCGATGCCGTATTGGATGTTGCGCAGCTTCTCATAGAGCTTGCGGCAGACAGGACCGGGCTGGCCGTCCTTGCTGATGATGAAGCTCTGCTTGGTGTCGAGGTCGTCGATGCGCTCAATAGGACTGATGACGGCAGCCGTTCCACATGCCCCTGCCTCCTCGAACGTCGCAAGCTCCTCCTCGGGAATCTGCCGGCGCTCAACCTTCATGCCGAGGTCTAAGGCAAGCTGCATCAGGCTCTTGTTCGTGATGCTGGGCAGGATGCTGGAGCTCTTCGGCGTGACATAGGTGTTGTTCTTGATGCCAAAGAAGTTGGCAGCGCCGCACTCGTCCATATATTTCTTTTCCTTCGCGTCGAGATAGAACTCGCAGCTGTAACCGAGGTCGTGCGCCATCTTGTTGGCCCTGAGGCTGGCTGCGTAGTTGCCTCCCACCTTATAGATGCCGGTTCCAAGCGGCGCCGAGCGGTCGTACTCGCGGATGATGACATAAGGATTCGTGGCAAAGCCGCCCTTGAAGTACGGGCCGACGGGTGTCACGAAGATGAGGAAGAGGTATTCGCTTGCGGGATGAACGCCCACCTGAGCGCTTGTGCCAATCAACAGAGGACGGATGTAAAGCGTTGCCCCGCTCTCGTAAGGCGGAATGAAACGCTCGTTGAGACGCACCACCTTGTCCACCATCTCATTGAACTTCTCGGTGGAAAGCTCAGGCATCAGTATGCCGCGACATGTGCTTTGCAGGCGGGCTGCATTCTCATCGCTGCGGAACACGCGCACCTTGCCGTCGGGACAGCGATAGGCCTTCAGCCCTTCGAATGCTTCCTGCCCGTAGTGCAAGCAAGTGGCAGCCATGTGGATGGGAATTGTCTCCTCGCTGCATACTTCTATCTCACCCCACGCACCGTTACGATAGTAGCAGCGCACATTGTAGTCAGTCTTCATGTAACCAAACGAGAGGTTACTCCAATCGATTTCTTTCATAGGCTATCATGTTATTCGAGTTGCGGTGCAAAGTTACGCCTTTTCCTCGACATTCAATAATGATTTGCAGTTTTTTTCTGCTTCGTATAGCTTTTCGTGACAATACTTCATCAACTTCTGTGCTTCGCGAAGGCGCTCCGCCATTTCGTCGATGCCTATCTGACCGCTTTCCATCTGCCTGGCCATATCTTCCAGCTGCTGCATGGCCTGCTCGTAAGTCATTGATTCTTGCATAATACTACCTTTGAATATATTTCTCCGTGTTCTGTCTGAGTAGTCAGCACCTCGCCTTCCATAAGTCCTTCTGTGCTGCGGACTATCTTGCCCCCGCAGGTGGTTATCGTGTAGCCGCGCTTCAGGAGGAGTTTCGGGTCGAGCATTTCCAGTCGCTTCTCAAGGAGTTGCTGACGATGATGCTCGCGCTCGATACGCTGAGGGCAGGCCGCCGATAGCCTTTGGCGAAGGAGAGCCAGTCCGCTCTGCTTGCTTTGGATGAAGTTCAAGAAGAGCAAGGGCAGGACGGACTGCCGGTGTTCCAATCGCTGCTTTTCGCGATGTATTCGCTCCTCTGCTGAGTGTGTGATGCGCTGATAGAGGTCGTCGAGCAAGGCTGCCTCATCGGCCTGATGCTCTATGATGAAAGTTGCTGCGGCAGTCGGCGTCTTGACTCGCGTATGCGCCACAAAGTCGAGCACCGTCTCGTCTCGTTCATGCCCGATGCCTGTGAGGACGGGCAGAGGATATTGTGCGATGCAGGCTGCCAGCTCGTAGCTGTCGAAGTCGCTGAGGTCGCTGCTTGCTCCGCCTCCTCGGATGATGACGACGAGGTCGTAGGGCGGTTCCAAGAGGACTGCTTCGAGGGCGGCGATGATGCTTTCCGGCACTTGCTCGCCCTGCATGACGGCAGGAAAGAGCTTTATGTCGAAATGGAATCGGTAGTCGTTCTGCTCCAGTTGATGGCAGAAGTCGCCGTAACCAGCGGCTGTGGCGCTGCTGACGACAGCTATCCGCCTCAGCAGTCGCGGCAAGGGCAGTTCCTGATTGTCGTGCAGGATGCCGTCGCTCTCCAGTTGCTGAAGTATTTCCCTGCGCCTCTTTGCGAGGTCGCCCAGCGTGAATGTGGAGTCGATGTCGAGGATGTTGAGCGAGTAGCCGTACTGCTCGTGGAAGTTGACCTCCACCAGGAGCTTCACCTGCAAGCCCTTGCGAAGCGTCTCGCCCGCCTCTTTCTGGAAGCGCAGGCGAAGCATCGAGTATGTCCTTGCCCAGCAAGTGACTCGGGCTCTGGCAATGATGCGGTCGCTCTCCTCGTCCTTTTGGACAAGCTCCCCGTAGAAGTGTCCGCCATAGGCTGGTGAGCCGGCATCGCTCAGCTCGCCCGTCACCCAGTATTCCTCATCGAAGTTCCCTGCGATGACCTCGTGCACAAGACTGTTCAGCTCGAACAGAGTCATTACATCATTCTCCATTCACACATTCGTTAGCAAGTGCAAAGGTACAAAGAAAAACTGAAAAGATGAAGATTTGAAAAAGCAAAAGTGACAAATAGCTGGAAGAAAAAGCGGATATCTGCCCGTTTGCGGCATTTTCGAGGCAGGCGGCATTCCCTCTTTCCGCATGCCGGCATACTCTTCGGAAGTCGCAGAGTTCTTGATACGCAGGCTGCATATCGAGGGACGCAACTTGCGATTGGGCGGATGCAGCCTGCGATTGTCCGGACGCAGCTTGCGTATCAAAAACACCACAAGGAGAGATTGCAAACTAAGCGTGGATGGTTTGCAAACTAAGCGTGGTTAGTTTGGCAACATAACCCGTCGTCATACACGCTCTTGCTGCATAGTCCATGGAATCAAGAGTCTGAACTCGTCACGCCTCCTGCGCAGGGCGTTCATTCCCTCCGTAAGCGGCGTTATATTATAAGGTAGCAAGCAGCCTACACCAGGCCGAAATGGCGCAACGCATTCAACACGCCATCATCATCTACGGAAGTGGTGGTATAATCAGCCTCTGCCTTGAGTGACTCAAGTCCGTTGCCCATCGCCACACCTATGCCCGCAGTCTTAATCATGGAACAGTCGTTGCCTCCATCGCCAAAGGCCATCGTGAATTGAAGGTCGAGCCCCAAGTGAGCAGCCATAGCCTTGATGCCTTCCCCTTTGTCTGCGCCTTTTGCCGTAATGTCGGTAAAGGAAGGATGCCATCTGCCAGAGGTGCAGTTTGGAATCCGCTGCATCAGTTCACATTCGTACGCTTCGGAGAAAAAAGGCGTCAGCTGAAGGATTCGCTGTTCGAGGACGGCATCCAAAGGCTTTGCCTGTTCAACAATCTCCACATCGATTTCCTTGTGGAATATCTTGTCAACCTCTCCTTTCGGGTCGAGCACAGCCACATTCCTCTCCCCGACTACAATCATGCCGTATCCCTTATCCTGTGCGTCCTTCACAACCAGCCGAACCACATCTTTTGGAATGTCCTTGCACCTGACGAGCTCTTCGCCGACAAAGCATAACGCACCGTTGATGGTCACATATCCGTCAACGAGATGCTCGATGGCGCTGAGATTGTTTATTATCAGCGGAGGGCGGCCTGTAGAGACAAACACCTTGTGGCCATTGGCCTTGGCTTGGGTGAGGGCAAACACCGTAGAGAGCGGGATTTCATGCGTCTTGAAGCTCACCAGAGTCCCGTCTATGTCAAGGAAGAGGGCATACTTCAGCCCCAGCTCTTTCCCAAAGCATCTTTTGAACTCGCTCTCAAAGTTGGGTGTCAGCACTCCCTGCCCCATTGCATCCCTAACCTCCTGCATCGTCCAGAAACGGCCGCCGGACAGCTCATTTTCCGACGGACAAATCTCACCGTTGTATGTGGTGCGATGCACATACACCAGCTCGCGTTCCCGTCGGCTCTCGAAGACATATTTGTCGACGAAGTCGGGCTTGAAGTCTGTGATGCCCAACTCCTCATACACTTCACGGAGCAAAGCCTCTTCCGGCGTCTCGCCATAGTCGATATGGCCTCCGACGGCTGTGTCCCACTTTCCCGGCTGTATGTCTTTCCACTCGGGCCTTTTCTGCAGATACACTTCGCCCTTGGAATTGAACACATGCAGATGCACGACGGGATGCAGCAGCCTCGAGCCGCTATGACACTCGCCCCGCGTGGCAGAGCCTACCACGTTTCCGCTTTCCTCAACGACCGGAAACAACTCTTGCTGATTGTCCATATATTCTTTTCCTGAAGGAACGACGGATATCCTTGCCTCTATTCTTGACCGTACTTGGGCAGAAAAATCTTATTCCTTTTTAATTTTTGGGTGCAAAGGTACGAAATAAGCGAGAAATACACAAAAGGAACGCTTGTTTTTTCTTCGCCGACACCTTTTCTGTTCTGCTTGATTTGTAAACATTTTTCCAAGTGAGACGCTTTCTGACGCATTATTTTTGCTCGTGTGGCACTTTCCTACCCCAAGCGCAAGAAATGCGCTTAAATCGAATTTCCTATGGAAACCAATCGGTTGCAACAGGACATTTTGAGGCACGAAGCAAAGAAAATACAAGGCCCGAACAAGCCGATGTCAAATCCTGCATAGTTTTCCGTCAAATTCCGCGTGGGGCGTCTGGCAACTTCACACAGGAAAATTGCAATCGTCGCGTGCGGCGTTGGCAAACTTCGCGTGCGGCGTTGGCAAACGGCTCTGGCGGCGACACAGAATTCTCCATTTTTCGCCCCGTTTTTTGTAATGGATTTTCCATGAATTCCACACATCCATACGCTAAGTCCCCAAAAAGAAATCAGGTATTTCTTCACCTGCCATTCTTCACTTTTCAATTCTTTTTCGTACCTTTACACCCGAAAACACAAAAAACATGGCATTTGAATCATCTTTCAAGGCGTGCCGTCCATGTCTGTGAGGATGACCACGAGAACTATATCGAAAGTGAGAAGTAACAAACAGAGTATATTATTAAATCATTCAAGTTTAGGGAGTTCAGCCCGAAAGGGCTATACTATGAGGACACCAGCTTTGCTGTCTGACCGAAGGGAAGAACCAGGGGCAACGCCCTTGGATTTAGGGAACTGCCTATCTCCTCTCTGCCTGGAGGGCAGTACTT
>JAFRQD010000040.1 GCA_017428785.1 Bacteroidaceae bacterium | reverse complement strand
GTCGATGGGAGAATTCCAGTCGAGTCCCTCGGGCATTTCCATGATGGCGGCGGCATTGATGAGGCGAACCACGTTCTTGTAAGCAGCCTCGGCGTCGAGACGCTTCTCGCGCACGATGCCCTTCTGCTGTCCGGCCTGCTCGGCGGTGCGCTCGTTCATCTTCTGGAGGAAGGCCTGGTTCTTCTGCTTCAGGTCCTGGAACCAGTCGATGAGGCCGGTGGCGGTGAGTGCCTGGTCGGACTGCACGTCGTCCTCCATCTCCTGCACCATCTGCTGGATGGCGGTGGTTTCCTTCATGTACTCGTCCGAGGGGTTGAGCGCGTACTTCTCGCGGATGTTCATCAGCAGTTTCGCGGCCTGCTGCTTCGTGGCGTTGGGCGACGAGAGCATCGACTTCAGCGCGGCGTTGAAGGCCGACAGTGCCTGGTCGCGCTCCTTGTCGAGCGTCTCGATGTCCTCGGTCTGCGCCCACTTGCGGGTCTGTGCGAAGGCCTCGTCGAAGGCGGTCTCAGCCTGAGTGAAGGCGGTCCACACCGTGCCGAGTGCCCCGACCAGTGCCGAGTTCGCGTTCACGATGCCCTTGATTTGTCCGAAGTAGCCCAGCACGGTGGTGATGTCCATGCGCGAGGTGGCGATTTCGGTCATTTGCTTTGCGTTGATATTCATAGGTGTTACGTTTTTATTGTTTTACATCGTTTTTCCTGTCCCCGAGCCCCCGGCCTTGCTCGCGAACCCTTCGCGAGGCTCCCCGTGGGACTTTTCTTGCTCGCGAACCCTTAGCGAGCGTGCCGAAGCGATTTTTCACGCTCGCAAGCCCTTCGCGAGCGTGCCAGAGAGATTTTTCTCGCTCGCAAGCCCTTTGCGAGACTGCCGGAGCGATTTTTTGCTCTTGCGAAGCCTTCGCGAGACTGCCGGAGCGATTTTTCACGCTCGCAAACCCTTCGCGAGGCTCCCAGAGCCGTCCGTCACGCTTGCGAAGCCTTCGCAAGCATCACAGGCGGAGGGCGCGAGTCTTTATGGTTCGACGTTGGGTTCATATTCGCTCTTGGTTTTGGTTTGCAGTGTTTTACGGAGCCTCTGAGACTGTGGTGGTTAAAGAATCTCCACCCAATCGTCGCTGAAGTTAATCTGCCGCAGCGTTTCCTCTACGTCGAGCTTTGGCGGCTGCTTGATTTTGAACTTCACAGCGTTCGTCGGAACCTTAGTGTGGATGGTGAATTGTGAGCCGTGTGGCTGCCATGTGAAACAGGTCTCGCCTGTCTCAATATTGATTCCGATGAGGTTGCCGTTGCGATTCTCCTCCCAACGGTATTGGTTGGCCACGTAGCGGTGGTTCTCTTCCTCAAACAGAGTGAAAGAAAGGAGGTCGTTGCTTCGGACGAGAACTGACGTGCGCAGGGGATTGTAGTAGTCCTGTGCGATATTGACGCGCTCGTTCCAGATGTTCAGCACGGCGCGGCCCGTCTTTTCGATGTCTTCGTGCGGGTCGGTGATGCCGTAGGAGTAATCGGGCGAGCATCGTCCGCTGATGAGACGTACAGAAGCCTCATTGCGATGTGGATTGGAATTCTTGACGGTCTTCATCGACCACGCCATCTTGTCAAACACGACATCGGCGATGCCAACGGGTGATTGCAAATGCTCGCCGCCTATGGCCTCGGCAAAGACGTTGCCCCAGTCGTCGCCAGTCAAATCCTTGTAGCCGACGCAGAGCATGTAGACAAACTTTCGGCCAATCTTCTTGATGACCTCTTCGGGGATTTCGTTGATGGGGTAAGGCTCACGCGTTAACAGCCGCTTTGAGTCTCTGAGTTTCGGATGTTCCATATTCTCGGTTTTTGATTATTTCGTTTATCTTCTGAGCAACCATTCGTATCATGGGCACGGCGACGCTGTTGCCCGTCTGCCGACGTATGTCCTGATGCGAGACGGCAATCCTGTATTTCTCGGGGAAGCCTTGCAGTCGGAGCAGTTCGCGTGAAGTGGGACGGCGCACGCCATTAACGAGCAAGTAATTGTAGGATGCCCCCGTTCTGAGGGCGCAGGAGTAGTCGAGCACGCTGATGTTGCCCGCCTTGTTCTCGTGCCAGATGGAGGGATAGAACAACTTCTTACCCTCGGTCTTCTCGCGTCGCTTCTCGATGATATGGTCGGAGGCGAATAATGTGGGGTCAACGTCGGCATCGGGTTCGAGGATGTCAGCAAGGTTGTAGGGCGTGTGCGGGATTTCGAACGTGAAAGCATCGCAATCCTCCTTGTGTTGGAAGCCCACGATGATGACGCGCTCGCGCTTCTGCGGAAGTCCGAAGTCGAGGGCATTCAGTACCTGCCACTTGACGTGATAGCCCAACTGGTCGAGCCGTTCGAGAATGACCTTGAACGTGCGACCGCCGTCGTGGCCTACCAATTGCTTTACATTCTCCAAAAGGATGTAGGGTGTCTGGTGGTGTTTCAGTATGCGCTCAATCTCAAAGAACATCGTGCCACGCGTGTCGGCAAAGCCTTGCATCTTGCCCATGATGCTGAATGCCTGACAGGGGAAGCCCGCCAGCAACACGTCGTGCTTGGGAATCTTCGTTGCGGGAATCTTCGTGATGTCGCCGAAGGGCACAGTGCCGAAGTTGGCAAAGTAGGTCTGGCAAGCCTTCGCGTCCCACTCTGACGAGAACAAACACTGGTAGCCCATTTCGTCGAAAGGTATGCGGATGCCGCCGATGCCAGCGAATAGGTCAATAAAAGTGTGGTCGTATTGCTTGGGACTTGGGAATGGCACTTGATAGAACTCACGGAAGAGGTCGAACTCCAGCGGACTCTCAGCAGCACGTGCAATATCCTCCTCGGTGTAATCCTGTAGCCTGTCCTTGTGTTCCAGATATTCGCGGATAAGAGCCATCATCTCGTTACGCCGCTCCTGCACTTCGATGTGGTTTCCCTCGAAGTCGGTGGTGTGCAGATAATGGCTCAACGTCGCTATCTGATTCTCGTATGATGTTTCGCCGTAAATCCTGATGCCGTCCTCGGTGATTTCCTCGGGGAAGGCTTCAAGTTTCAGGTCGTCGTTTCCTTTTTTCTTTGCCATGATATATCAGAATTTGGCCACAAAGGTAATCATTTTCTTCGAGAATTCTTTTAGTTTGCCGTTAAAAGTGACGAAAAGCGGGCGAAGATGCATCGTTTTGTCATCCTCGCCCACCTTTGGTTGGCAATTCCGTTTTGAAATTCGAGCACAAAGTTACTGCTTTTCCACGAACTTTCGTCACCTCCATACGAAAATCTTCCGATATTTAACGTTCTGAAAGGGATTGCATGGCTTCGGAGGGGTAAAAACGAAGAGCGGGAACC
>JAFRQD010000039.1 GCA_017428785.1 Bacteroidaceae bacterium | reverse complement strand
GGAACCGATGACACAAACTCAGCAGAAGCTGTGGGGAGAAAAGTATTTCGGGACTTGGCTGTCCGAGAGAGCAATTCAGCAGATGCTCATATTCCCTTCATTCAGCTTCCCCTCTGCACTGTATGTGTATTATGGTTATGGGGAAAGCGAACGGTTGCAGGTGAAGTGGTGCGAGGCGAACAAGGATGCTGGGCCGGATGAGCCGAAGCTAAAGCTGGATTCTATAGAGGTCAAGACAGACAAGGCCACGGCAGTTGCGTTTTCCGACTTGATAGAACATGCCGTCGCAACATGTATGTTCAATGACGAACGGAGGGGACTCGACGGTACCCGTTACTTCTTTGGGAATAGGATTCGTGTGGCCACAGCATGGTCGCCAGGTCCTGGCAACTGCGGGAGGCTGACGAATGTGCTGGTGAGAGCCATGACGGCCGTCAGGAATCAGGACGAAGAGGAGCTGAAGGCATTGCTGCCCGAGGTGGAGGCGCTGACAGAAGTCTTCAAGAAGCTTTACCCTAAAGACTGAGGCCTCAGCCTTTCCCGACTTGTTAAAAATCGTTAACTTAGCCATTTTCTTTGTTACAAAAGTCGCTCTTCAGCGTTATATATATGAACGTCCTATACAACAAACAGGATCGTTTAGATTTAGTGTTAATAACACCAGGGCCCACACTGCTCCTTCGTTGTGAAACGTGGGAGCAGACTTTTTGTCAAACCTGTAATTCCAGCGGCTTTTTGACCTCGAATTTCGAGCCAAGAGTAACGCTCTTATTATGAAGCATTTACAGACTCGGCACACGGCGCTCAAAACGCCGCCTGCGGCGATGGCAATCCCCGCGTGCGGCGTTGGGCATTTCCGCGTGCGGCGATGGCAATCCCCGCACGCGGCGTTTTCAATCCCCTCTTGCGGCTTTGAATCCGACCTATTTTCAAGAGAAAAAAGCCCGTTTTCTTGGAAAATATTGCAAAACTCCATATCTTTGCAGCTAAAGAAGAATAATTATCAACCAAAGCAAGGAACATTATGAAAAAGATTGCGTTTATCCTCATGGCCTTTGTGATGGCAATGTGCCTTCCCGCTCAGGCCGACAACGACCGCGTGATTACCTACGACCAGCTGCCTGCTCAGGCTCAGACTCTGCTGAAGGAGCATTTTGCAAACAAGGTGCCCCTCATCATCACCATGGACTTCGACGACTACAAGGTCATGTATCAGAGTGGCGAGAAGGTGGAGTTCGACAAGAAAGGCAACTGGAAGGACATCGAATGCAAGGCGTCTGCCGTTCCCACAGCCATCATTCCCGAGCAGATTAAGGCCAGTGTGAAGAAGACCTTCCCTGCTGCCACAATCATTAAGATCGACCGCGACCGCCGCGGCTACGACGTGAAGCTGAACAACGGGATGGAGATAGAATTCGACAAGAAGTTCAACGTTGTAGGTATCGACGACTAAAGAGCATTAAGAAATTGAAAATTGAAAATTAGAAAAGGCCGATGTCTCGCTCATCCGAGGCACCGGCCTTTCCTTTGTCTATAGGCTATCAGCAGGGCTTGCCCTCTATGCCGCGGCCCTTCACCTCCTCGAGGAAGTCCTCGCGCATCAGCATGAGCACACAAGCATCACGGGAGAATAGTAGGGACGCCTGCAACCGTCAAGATAGTCGCAAATCATATAACCCGGACGCGCCAAGAGATGCAGGAGAGTAGTGGGAAGAGAGTTCTTCTCGACATCCCACACATCAAACATCTTCGCAAAGACTGAATGCCAGCCCAACCGACCGGTGTCGCTCTTCTGACCGCAATTGGGGCAGTAGTTTCCCTCATATTCATGCCCACAACTCAAACATCGATGTGCCTCGCGAACCATCGGCTTGAAGTGGAAGGGATTGCGCTGCCAGTCGCGGAAACGAGCGAAGAGTTGCTTAAGTTTCATTCTCTTATAGTTTTATTGCCGACCTTCATCAATGCGATGCCGATGATAATCCAGATGATTTCGCGGACACGGCAGATGATGCTGACGAAGAAGCCTTGCTCGACGGTCAGGCCCATTGCGGCTGTGGAGATGGCAAAGCCGCCTTCCTGCACGCCGAGCTGCATCGGCAGGAAGCCTATCAAGTTGGAAAGCAGCGTGGTAAGCGAGACGATGAGGATGCTGTGCAAGAAGGTGAGCGTAATGCCCTCGAACCCTCCGCCGCCATCTATGCCGAAGAGGAGGAGCATGAAGAGCACTTCGGCACTCTGCACAATGCGCGAAAGATACTCGAGACCCAAGGCGGCATAGAAGTTCTTGCGGCTCTGCTGATGCAGGGCTGCTATTTGTGAATCGACATTATGCAGGGCTTCTGCGTGCGCTTCGAGAAACCTGTCGCTCCATCCTTTGAGCCCCGGCAGATGACCCAGCCAGCGAATCAGCCTCACGACGAGTCCGTACTTGTATCCCCTATAGAAGAGATAGAAGGCAATCAGGCAGAAGACCACGATGATGCCTAAGACGATGCCGACCGTCGTATCGAAGGGCAGGTCGCCAGCCAACGCGAGGGCAAGGTAGAGGAAGACTGACGTGAACCAGAACCAGAAGTGGGCGAAGACATGGAACATCGCGTAAAGGATGACGCTGGAGGTGGCGTGCTGCTTCGAGATGTCCTTGCTCAGCTCCATGATTCGGTAAGGTTCTCCGCCCAAGCCGCCAACAGGAGTGGCATAGTTGAGCGCATAGCCCGTGATGGTCAGCTTGTAGATTCGCCAAAAACCGACGGTTTCATCGGGATCTGTGTTGCCCTTGATGACCGACATCCACGCGAGTGCATTGATGCCATAGACAACAATCCAGATGCCTACGATGGGGATGAGCCACAGACCTGCGCGGCAGATGTGGCCCCACAGCTCAACGAAACTGACGTCGAACGTGAAGAGCATCACCACGACACACACGATGCCGAGGACGAAGAAGAAGTTATTCCAGCTCCACTTCATGCTTCGAGTCTTACTTTTTCTGCAACCCTGCGGCAGAACGCTTCGTGGCGGCGGTTAATATAATATGTAAGGAGCCCCATGCAGACTATCTCGAAGAGGAAGTTGCAGACGGGCAGGTCGATGAGGCAGAACAGGAAGAACATGCCGGAGCGGAAGTTGAAGGTGAGCATCGCATTGAGCGGCATGATGGCTTTCGACTCGCGATGCAGCTCCTCGCGGACGGCGTCGGGCATATTGCCGGCACTTCCATATTTCTCCCGAAGCGTACGCATAAGCCTCTGGAACTCAGGCGTGGACTTCTCTTGCTTACGTGTATATTCGATGTATGTCTTGAGGAAGTACTTCCAGAGGCGGTTGCCTTCTGCCGGCGTCTCGTCATAGACCTTCTGCTGCTGCTCGGAGTTGTCGAGCTCGCTGCCTTTCTCGCCTTTCAGGAGGAAGAGATGCACCTGGATGTAGTAGTCGGCAAGTCGTTGCTGGCCGCCCATTCCTACGAAGCCCGAATAGAGTGCCAGGCAGACAACCACGATGGTTGCTATGATGGCGTTCTGTTCCGTATCAGGTATTCCAAGCCATCCAAACTCCAAAGAATGGTGGTTGTAGAAGCGCACCATCAAGAGGACATAGATGGGCACAAACCACACAAAACCCGCCATTCCATCGAGAATTCTGCCCAGACGGCTCTTCTTGCCGGTCATCCTGGCAAGCTGTCCGTCGGTACAGTCGAAGATGTCTGCCTGGCAGAGCAACAGGATGCCGATGATGTTGAGCAGGAGTCCGTGCCAGCCCTCATAGTAGAAACTGCCGTGCATTAAGAAGATGCTGGCTGCCGCACCGATAATCATGGAGATGATTGTAACGGTGTTGGGGTGGATGTCGAGTTTTGCGAAGAGCAACGCCCACAGATAGCTGAGCGGTCGCACCACGCGATAATCAAGCCAATCTTCTGTTTCAGAAGACTTTAATGTTGCTTGTACTTTCTTCTTCAGGTCTTGTATCATATATTCTTTTGCTTTCAAGTTGACGAACCCCTACAGGAGTGCTGCATAACACCTCGTGTCTAGTCGGCAAAGTTCACATGTGGATTTGGCAAAGTTCACGTGTGGATTTGGCAAAGTTCTCGTGTGATGTTTGCGGACTTAACGTGTGTCGTTTGCAGGCATCTCTGCAGATGTGTTCTCGTCTTTAATCTGCAAAAGTACAACTTCTTTTCCAATAATTCCTCATCTTTCGTGTTTTTTTTCGTTTTGCTTTGTGGTTCGATAGAAAAGTCGTAACTTTGCACGCCAAAATAAATCTAAAGAAGATGATGAATTTCTTAGACAGAAACGAATTCAATTTCGAGCCTTCCGAGAAGGTCATCGAAGCGATAAAGAACTTCGACCCACGTACACTCTGTTTCTACACCCGCATCTACGACCAGGGGAAGAAGAGTGTCATAAGTGTTAAATTGAGCGAGATTTACAATGTTCCCGAGGACCAGGTGCTTCTGGGTTACGGCGGAGAGGAGATGCTGAAGAATGCCATCCACTATTTCCTGATGGAGGGCGACAACAAGACTATCCTCATCCCCGAGTTCTCCTGGTGGTACTACAACAGAGTTGCCGGCGAGTGTGGCGGATCGTTCGAGATGTACCCACTCTATGAGACAGGCGACACCTTTGCCTACAACGTGGACGAGGTCATCGCTTACACCAATCGCATTCACCCCCGCATGCTGCTCCTCGCCTCGCCCAACAACCCGACGGGAAACAGCCTGACGAGCGAAGAGATAGGTCGCATCATGGAGAACATCCCGTCGGACACAATGGTGCTGGTGGACGAGGCATACGCTTCCTTCATCACGACCGATGTGGACTACATCGCGCCTCTGGTGAACAAGTACAACAACCTCATCATCTCGCGCACGCTCTCCAAGTTCTACGGACTCCCAGGCCTGCGTGTAGGCTTCGCCTTCATTGGCGCCGGCCACGACCAGTTCCTGAGCTATTGCAACAAATACCTGGGCTACAACCGCTTCTCGGAAGCCGTTGCCCTCGCTGCTCTCGAGAGCGACGAGCACTATCGCCGTGTGGCGGAAGAGATGGACTGGGGCCGCAAGCTCTTCCAGAAAGAGCTGGGCGACAAGCCGGGCTTCAAGGTGTATAAGAGCGTGGCGAACTTCATCCTCATCAAGTACCCGACAGCCATCAAGGAGAGACTGCAGAAGGCGCTTGCCGACCAAAGCTACAAGATCAAGTTCATGACGGACAAAGGCCTTGAAGACTGTCTGCGCATCACCCTCGGACGCCGCGAACAGATACAGACCGTAGTGGATACCATCAAGAAGACCCTCTCTAACTCTCCCTTAAAGGGAGAGGACTAATCCCCTCATACAATACAAGTATGACTTATGAATAAAGGGACAAAAGTTACTGATTCCTCCCCCTTTAAGGGGGAGCAAGAGGGGGTTCGTGCCATCATCCTTGCTGCGGGCACAGCTTCCCGACTCCGCCCGCTCACTCTTCACACGCCGAAATGCCTCCTCAAGGTGGGCGAACGCACGCTCTTGCAACGCTCTATGGACGCACTCGTCAAGGCTGGCATACGCCAGTTCTGTATCGTGACGGGCTACTTGCATGAGCAAATCGAGGATTTCGTCAGGCAGACATACGGCGAGAGCATCGATGTGTGCTTCATCCACAACAAGGATTACGAATCGACAAACAACATCTATTCCCTCTGGCTGGCGCGTCCGCAAGCCGACGGACAAGAGGTTCTGCTCCTCGACAGCGACCTGCTCTACGACGGACAAATCGTGGAGCGCGTCCTCGCAGATAAGCACGAGAATGTGCTCACCCTGATTCGTCACGAACTTGGGGAAGAGGAGATGAAGGTCGTGATGAACGGAGACGGCGCCATCACCGAGATAAGCAAGACATGCGACCCTGCTTCGGCTGCCGGCGAGAGTCTCGGCATCGAGCGGATGGGCAAGGCATACACGACGGCGCTCTACAAGGAGTTGGACACGATGATGAACGAGGAGCACCTTGAAAACAAGTTCTACGAACTGGCCTTCCTGCGACTCATTGCAAAGGGCTCTACCTTCAGCGTGCTGGATGTCACGGACCTCTTCTCGTGCGAGCTCGACACAATCGAGGACTTCGAGAACGCCAAGCAGCGCATCCCCGCACATCTCTACTAATCACTAATCGCTTAGGAATCAGGCGCTTCCTGCCGTCTTTCATTTTCAGGCAGGAGCCCTTGAAAACGCCGCCTGCGGAATTGCCAATCGCCGCACGCGGGGATTGCCATCGCCGCACGCGGAAATGACCAACGCCGCACGCGGCGTTTTTTGTGCCCGCCAAGGGGGATTTCCAAGGCAACCAAAGAGGCCTTGAAATGCCACTTCTGCAAACAAAAAGGAAGGTGCGCCAAATCGACACACCTTCCCTTGCTTGGTCGCTCTCCCTCTCTTTTGAAAAGAGCAGGGAAAGGAGGTTTACCATTCGTCGTCCCAAATGGACTTGCTCTCCTTTGTCAGGATTTGGTTGGCATCATCTATCACAGGATCATCATCATCGGTCGGAGTGATGACCGGCAAAGACTCTGTCAGCATAATATGCCTGGTGTTGAGAACAACGACTACGCAAGTCGGCTGATAATATATCCTCTTCATTAGAACAAAATTTTCTTGCCGTTAATAATGTTGATACCCTTTTGCTTCTTCTGCAGACGCTGGCCAGCGATGTTGTAGATAACACCCTCTGTTGTCTGTTGTCCGTTGTCTATTGTCTGAATAGAAGTTGCGCCGTCCTCCTCGTAGCCATAGAAGCCCTTGATGCCTGCGCCGCCGATTGAGAGATAGCCCTTGCCGGCAGGGATAGTCAAGCCTTCCTCTACCTGATAGAAGCCTACTTCATCATTTATCTCAGCGAGGCAATACTGAGTGCCGTCGGCTGTGATTTCCTCGAGAGCAGCCTTCAGCAAGTTGCCTTCCAGAGCGGCAGGCGTAGTGCTGGCAGCAGGAATGACATAAGCGCCTTCGGCAGCCTTCACGAGGACAGCCTCGTGGGCAGGAGCCGCTGTGATGGGCGACAGGTGAACATAGCCTTCCTGCGTTGACTCTGTCACAGCAAAGGCTTCAACCTCTGTCTCGGAGAAGTCCACATCCTTCGGAGCCACATAAGTAGCATAACCAACAGAAGAGACTAAGAGTACATTCTTCTCGGGCAGAACCTCTGTTCCCTCGGCACCAAAGTCGTCGAAGCAGAAGTAAGCGGGCGTGTTCATACCGTAGGCGTTGCTGTCGCTGCTGCTCAAAGCGAAGCATATCTTGGCAACCTCGCCAAGACCAGAGAGGTCAACATAGCGCCAGTCGTTGATGATGTAGGCAGTAGCCTCATCGCGCAGGTCGGCAAGATAGTATTCCTTGGTAGCTGTTTCATTGTCGTCAGCATCATAGCCAGTGATGGTAAGCTTGAACCAGTCGCCCTCCTCGAACTTCTTGGCATAACCGTCGCCATTCGTCATCGAAGTGTAGGCATAGGCAGAGTTGGTGATATAGAAGCCAGGCACAACGGCAGGCTCCGTGAGCAGCGTCACATAGCAAGGGCCGTTGAACTCGGCAGCAAAGGCAACGCCATAGTTTGCGGAACCATTGTGGCCGCCGCCTACGATGTTGTTCCACTGGTCGTCCACCGTCTCGTACTTCGTCTCGGTGCGGCTTGCGTAACCAAACCAGTACCAGTAGTCCCAGTCGTGCATGCAGCCGCTTGCAAAGGCGTAGTCGCCGCTGACGAAGAACTCGCGGTCGTCGTCGTCCTCGGTGCCGACGCTCATATGGCCGTCAACGGGCTCTGTGACGTCAGTCACGTCCTCGAACGTAGCGACAGCGGGCGGGATGGAAGGCACATCGACAGCCACTTTCACAGTAGGCACGCGGCCGAAGACGGCATTCTGCTGGATGGCGGTGAAGTTGGGAGCGCGGCCTGTCGTCTTAGATGTGGCGCGGTGGTTGCCGATGGGGTCACCGAAGCCACTGATGCACATCACGCCATCGTTAATCTCAATGGTCTTAGCTGTCCAGTCGGCAGGAACGGTGAAGCTGACAGCCTGAGCCGTGGCACTTGCCGCCATCGTGTATTGATTGCCTTTGCCCTTGGTGACGCTTACGCCCTCGGCAGGCTTCTTATAATCAAGGAATCCCTGGAAGTTGTGTATGCCTGCCAGCTTGCCTGCAGGATGATAGAGGCCCGAGTACTGCACGGTCACGGCGTCGCCAGGCTTTACAATCTCCACCACCTCGTCGCCGACCTTGATGTCGCGATGGCAGGGCTTGGCGGTCATCACCTGATAGACGCTCTTGCCCTCCGCATTGGTGAGGCAGACGATATTGCGGCCCTCGGTGAGGAGGAGCGTGTAGCTGCCGTCGCCGTTATCGGTGACGCCTTCAGAGGAGAAGCCTGTATAGGAGGCCATCGTCTCGCCGATGACGGGGCGGGCCAGCGTGACAGAGCTGACGCCTTCGGGCTTGAAGGTGTAGTCGAAGCCTGCTTCCGTGTCGAGATAATAGAGCACATCGAACTCTGCATCAACATTCTCCATAGAGAGCTTGGTGTCGATTGGGTCACCACCGCCCCAAGGAGTTACGGTTGTCAGGTAGTCCTTATTAATAATAATGTTAGGAGTGATGCCTGTAGCCTGTTCGCCAACGGTTACGACGAAGGCCCCTGTGTTCTCGGGCCAGATGGCGCCCCAGTCGTTGCCACCTGCGAAGCTGCTCGAGGTGGCGCTATTGTTGTAGTAATCCAGGTGGATGCCGTCGTAGGTGACGAGCACGATGGCTGTTCCTTCGCCTACTGCCGTCAGCAGTTCATCCTCGACCTTCACGACGCTTTCGTCTGCCTCGCCATTGAGGTTGACGACCGTGAAGTGGAAGTCAGGCTCGATGAAGTAGTTGGCAGTAGTGCTGTTGGTGAGCTCCCAGTTGCGCATGGGCAGGATGTCGTACGTGTCGCCCACGCCAGCGAGCTGCAAGTGGCCTGCAGGGTTGATGTTGAGGAAGAGGTCGCTCACATTGTAGCCGCCGTTGGAGGTCACATCGTGGTCGATGGCCTTGGGACTACGCGCCTCCATGTCGGCATCGGTGAAGGCGAGCGTCGGGCGCTTTGTCTCGTCGCCGCTCATGGTGAAGATGCCGGCTTGCGTCAGCTTGCCTTCCTTCATGACGCGATAGTTGTACTGCTGTTTGTCAGCAAGGATGTAGTTATAGACCGTGCCGCCGTTGGTGATGCTTTCAGGCGCTACTTCCTTGAACTTCACGAAATGAGCCGACTTGGTGCCAATGAAGCAGGTGGCTCCCTCGGGCACCGTAACGCTGTAAGCATAGCCCATCGGGACATCGCCCTGTATGGTAGTGTTGAAGTTGACGGTGCCTGTGTAGCTTACCGGCAGGTAACCTTCTGCCTGACGAGCCTCTGAAGGCACGACGTCGAGGTAGTAGGTGTTGCCGTTGAACACGAGGAACATCTTGTGGCCATTCGTGTACTCGCCCATCGTAGTATTCACCACGTTGCTTTCCTTATCGGTGACTTTGATGTTGAGGGTATAGTCAGTGCCATACGTCCAGCCGCTGTTCCTCACGTTCACCTCGGGGGAGTAGATGGTGAAGTCAGTATGCTCGGCATCGATGTCGAGCTGGATGGTGCCGCTTACTGTGCTACCGTCGCTTGCGGTGGCAGTCAGCAGGTAGGAACCGGGAAGGACATCGAAGGTGTACTTGTTGCTTGTAGGCTCGCCTACCTCGACAGACTCGTTTGTATCCATGTTAACGAGGCTCTTGATGAGCTTCGACTTGGCATTCATCGTGACGGTAACCGTCTGGGGAAGATCGTAGCGCACCTTGATGTTGTCCAGCGCTACATAGCCGGGCGTGTTGAGTCCGTAGTCGCCCTCCAAGTCGCTGCTGCCGGTGACGTATGTGCGGAGGGACTTCACCTTGCCAAGCGGCGTGAGGTCCACGCTTGTCCAGTCTGTCACAAAGTTACGGCCGTCTGCCAGCAGGAAGGTTACCTCGCTGGTGGTGCCGTCCGCATGTGTTCCCTCAAAGTGAACAACGAACTGGCTCTCGTCGGTAGCAGCTGGCGCAAAGCCGTCGCCGTTGACAAGGGAGTTGAGCACATAGGATGTGTTGATAACATCAACCGACTCGATGACGCGCGCCTTGCCGTCGGAGAAGTAGAACGGCTTGCAATTCGTGAAGGAAGGATAGCCCTGCAAGTTCACGGAGTTGAACACAACAACGAACTGATTGTCGCTTTGTGCCAAAGGAATGCTCAGCTGGCGGGTGTAGTCGGCCTGGCTGATGTCATCCAAGTAATAGTTAGAGATGGCAGCGCCGCCACTCCAGAAGGCTTGACCCATTCCGCTGTCCTCAAAGCCGTCCCATACGAGTTCCGTGTTTTCATCGTCGTGCCACCTGTAAGAACTTGCGCCCTCGCCATAGAGTAGCGAGCCCATGTACTCGGCTTCATCAATGAGCGTCGACCATTCGTTGCCTGAGCCCCAATAGTCGGCATCCTCGAAGGTGAGAGTTTTCACCTCGTAGCTCTGTGAGCTGGCAAACAACGCTGCCAGGCAGAAAGCCAAAGAGAATAATAATCTTTTCATAACTGTTGTTTGTTAATAATTAGGTTAAATGTATTTATTTGATGTTGTTTGTTGTATCTTTCAGCTGCCTGTGTCGGTTTGTTTCGCTTTCCTGGTTGCCCGACATCGCCTGCCATGTTGATTGCTACATCATGAATAATCAATTGCTGCATCATGAATAATCAATTGCTGCATCATGATGCAGCAACGAACGCCGCTGCCGGAGTCATCTGCCGTACCATATTTTCCTGCCCGATTTGATGTAGAGAGAAGCCCCTCCTCCGCTCCCCCTTTTGGGGAGTACTCCTGCCGGAAGCTTTCGACCATGCAGGTCGTAGACGGCCTCTTCGTCTCCTCCTCCCAAGGGGGAGGCTGGGAAGGGGCTTGTCTTTGTTGCCCAGTCTGCCGGCGGCAAAGCGAGGAAGTGGCCCGGGTTGATATAGACCTTGTGCTTGCCGATGAGCTGACCTGCGGGCGACCACTGGTAGAGATAGCCGGCACCCTCGAAGGAACCGGCATCGGTGCCGTAGATGTAGCCCGTATATGGGTTGACGTAGATGCCGTACGGCTGCCCCATATTAGCGAAGTCTGCCTGCAATGTGCCCGGCAGCGACTGACTGAGTCCGCTCTGCCCTCTGGTTTCGATGAATGTCACAGGGTCGATGGTGAGGGTAGAGAACACATAGTCCCCTGTGATATAGGAGAAGGCGGAACCGACTGCAAGGAAGCGGCCGTCGAGCGTCGTCGTGTTGTAGGTGACGGGATAGTTGAAGACGACGAAGCACGCCTCACCCTTGAGCGCCTTCTCACAGTCGAAGATGAGTCCGCAAGGGGGTATCTCGTAGTAGTCGCCAGGCGAGTTGATGCACAGGTATCGCCCGCTTTGCGACATCTCGCCGTAGAGGTTGGGGATGCCTGTGTCGATGTTCTTCTCCAAAGTCATCGTGGAGGCATTGATGATGCTGATTGTCGTCTCGAACTCATGATCGCCCTCTTGTTCAGCATAGCCGCCGGTGTTTGCCACGAAGAGGCGGCCCTTGTAGAGTGCTATGCCCTCGGGCTCGTAGCCGACCTCGCAGGTGGCCACCACCTGGAAGTTGCTGAGGTCTATCTTCGCCACGAAGCCTTTGTCGAAATAGACTGTGCCGTGGATGGTCTCGCACTCATGCCCGTAGCTGGAGACATAGACGAATCGGCCGTCCGTGCAAAGGCGGCGATTGTTGGGAATGTCCTCCGTGGCGGCAACAGCTGTGCCGTCGGGACGGATGAACTGCACGATGTTCGACCAGTTGATGGCAATGGCGATGAGGTTGTCGCTCACCTGAACGATGTCGTTCGGCGTATCGCCAAGCTTGTAGCCGTTCTTGTCGCGGAACCACTGGTTGCTTACAATCGCGCCGTTCTCGAAGTAGCTGAGCCGGCCATTGTCGGCTTGCCACATGCCTTCGTTCAAGAGGATGAGCCGCTCTTGCGCGTGCGCGTTATATATATATAATGTAAGGAGAAGTGTCAGGAAACGTTTCATAGTCTTAATCTTCAATGGTCAATATTCAATTCTTCAATTTTCAATCTTCAATCTTCAATAACAACTAAATGCCGAAGGACAGCGTGAGCTTGTAGTTTCTGCCGGGCATCGGGTAGCGCGGCAAGTGTTCGTATTGTATGTCGAGCACGTCGCACACCTCCAGACAGAGGCCCAGCGATGTCTTCTTGATGTTGTGGGTGTAGGAGAGCTTCATGTCGATGTTGTGGTAAGGCTCAAGGATGTCCTCGGGATCTGCCTTGCTCCACATCCGCTCGCCCACATAAAGATAGGATGTCGTGAACTGAAGGGAGCGCCAGCCGGCAATGCCCGTGACGCCCGAAGAGAACGTCGGCGAGTAACATATCGGCTTGTCGTACATATCTTCGTCTTCAGGATCGGTGCGGTCAACATCCCTTTGCCAGGTGAGCGACGTGAGCAGGGAGAAGTTCCACTGCCCCGTGTGATAGTGCCCCTTGACCGTCGCGTTCAATCCTCGGCAGAAGGTCTCGCCGTAATTCATCATCGACCAAGTGTATGTCCCCTTCAAAGGCAGGCAGACAATGCGGTTCTCTATCTTGTTCTGATAGATGTCGGCCTGAATGTCCATTGACCATTGACCATTGACCATTGACTTGCGTCCGCTGTTCCAATGGTATTCCACGCCGAGATTGAACTGCTTGGTGTACTCCGGCTTCAGGTTTCTGTTGCCGACCTGCGTGTAATAAAGGTCGTTGAGGGTCGGGGCACGGAAGATTTCCTTGTACCACCCGCGCAGGGTAAGGCCGCGGAAGGTGTAGGCCAACGACGCGGCCGGCGTCCATCTGTCCAGCGGCTCGGCCGCTCCGGCATTGGCAAAAGTCCAGTCGCTGTAGCGTTGGTGCAGCGCCGACGCCGCAGCTTGGATGCCTCTCCAGTTCAGTTGTGCCGCAAAGACAAGCTTCTGGTCAACGCGCTTCACATCCTCGAAACGCTTAAGGTCGGCTTTCAAGATACTGTATCTGATGTCGTAACTCGATGAGACAGACAGCCAAGACCAAGGCATATAGGCAGCGCAGAGTGCTCCGTAGGCGTCCTGCTGGCGGTAATGATTATCGACGCGAGCCGTGTTCTGGTTCTCCGGATACTTCGTGCAATAACGCAGATATTCGTTTGCATACTTGGTGTTCGCCTTGAAGAGGACTTTCCTGAAGAACCTCTCCTGATAGCTTGCCTGCACAAAGAAGTCGCGGTCCCACTCCCTGCCTACATTCGTGTACTTGTCGCTCAAGCGCCTGACTATTCCCCCCGGGCAGCCTCGCTCGGAATCATAGTAATAGACATGCGACGAGAAGCCGCCCTTGAACAAAGCAGCCTCCACGCGACCGTAGCGGATGTCGCTGTTCGTGCGATGGCCCACAGTGTCCTCATATTCCGAATGATAGCGGAAAGGATAGTCGCCTCGGCTCGAGCAGTACTCGCCATCCACGAAGCCCTGCCAGCCTTTCCAGCAGAACTGTCCGTTCACTTTCGCCATCCAGGTGAAGAAGGAGGCGTTGCGTAGCTGCACAGACAACGAGTCGTGCGTCGGCCTCTTCGTCTGCAGATAAACCGTCGCGCCCGATGCATACTCGCTGGCCGACTGGCAATAGTCGAGCTTGTTGGCATTGTAGAGCGACACCGTCTCCATAGAAGAGAGCGAGAACTTGCCGAGATCTACGGTGCCATTCTGTGCGTTGGTGAGCCGGATGCCGTCCACATAGACGCCGACATGCTGGGCTCCCAAGGAACGGACGTTGATGGTCTTCAGTCCTCCAAGCCCTCCATAGTCCTTAATCTGCACGCCGGCAAAGTACTTCAGGGCATCTGCCACAGAGGTCGTGCTGAGGGCCTGAAGGTCGGCACCGCTGAGAGTCTGAGAAGTGGCAATCGTTCGCATAGGCTGCTTCGAGGTGACGGTCACCTCGTGCAACTGCTTTATAGTGTCTGCAACCTCTGCTTCTATAGAAGATAGAGGCGTCTCTGGATTCTGCGCACTGGCACTTGCTGTCACAGCAAATGCCAATACGGTAGCCAGAATCGCTAGCAGATAGTATTTTCCCATTGAATATTGAATATTGACCATTGAACATTCTTCTCCCATAGGAGAGACATTTTATCTCCCTCTCTTCTGGAGAGGGCTGGGGTGAGGCTGTTCTTTACATCCTTGTCCCGAGGATGCTTGCTGTTGTTTTGCGAAATGGCAGGTTTCCTGGCTCTTGCCCGGCAGCGCGTCTTCCCAGGAGATTGTCCCAGTGACGTTCTGTGCGCTGCACGCAGAAGGCAATTACAGTAGCGGGCACTGCTCCGGCATTACACCGGATTCCCTCTCTACCCTACTCCTTTTCTCTCTCCATGAAGAGGATTGAGGAGGTTCGGGTATCACCAAATGCGCCACAAAGTTACGATTATTTATGCAACCTTGCAAGGGAAAGGACAAAAAAAAGCACGCTCTCCTATAAGAACGTGCCCTTTATATTATAGATAATAGCGTCTTTATCGTGTCATAATAACCTCGTATGTCTTGTTCTCTCTATAGAAATAGAGCGAGCACTCCATCGACGAGGTAGGCTTTTTGTGGAGCGTGATGCGGAAATAAGGCTCGCCATTGACGGTGCCCTCTATGATTTTAGCATCCTTGATGGTGAAGGCAGTGCTGTTGGAGGAGCTGTATTCCTCTTTTGTCGCCTCATCGCTAACGCCATCCTTATAATGGAACTTCCTCGACGAGAAGTTGTGGTTGCTGGCACTGAACTTCACCTCGAAATAAAGCGTAAGTGAGTTCTCCCACCTTATCCACTTCCCGTTAGCATCCTTCAGCATATCCGCATGCCACGCAAAGCCATTGATAGTATTGCGAAGCTCCCAATCGGACCAGGACTCGCCCTCGTCTGCATCTGCACAACTCGCCATTCCTGCACTCATAACAATCACGATGGCTGCAGCAGCCATGAATAAAAACTTTCGCATAATTATATACTCTTTTTGCGATGCAAAAGTAATACTTTATGCGAAATGCTGCAAGGAAAAACAAAAAAAAGCACGCCCAGCCTTGCGACTAAGCGTGCTTTCTATTTTTATAGCCAAGAACTAAATTGTAAATTGTAAATGGCTAAATTGTAGATGGGCTTACCACTCCTCGTCCCAAACGTTCTTGGCGCCTTCGGAAGAACTGCCGTTGTCGCCGGCATATTCCTTCGAGAGCTGTCCGTCGCCGATCTCATCGTGGAGGGACATAGCCATCATTCCTACAGGCATCAGGCGTACTACAAGTGTCTCAGGTGAAATATATGTCTTTTTCATTGCTTCTTCAAATTAAGAATTAATAATTAAGAAATAAGAATTAGAAGAGAACCTTGGCTTTGCCGAGATTGCTCACGCTCGATAAAGCATGAGCAAACTCAGCTTTATTCTCACTTTATCGCAATCTTCTTGCCGTTCACGATGTTGATGCCCTTTTGCATCTTGTTGATGCGCTGACCTGCAACGTTGTAGATGGCACCTTCTGTTGTCTGTTGTCCGTTGACGATTGTCTCAATTGCTGTTGCATCATCCTCGAGACCAAAGGCGAAGCCCTTGACTTCTGTGCGTGAGATAGCGAGGTATGCCTTGTGAGCGCCATTGGTGAAGGCTGCACCGCCTTCTCTCATCCAATAGAAGCCTATATTACTGCCATTCTTGGTAGAAAGAACATAGTAAACGACACCACCTGTTGTCAGAGCAGCCTCGTCGGTACCCCTCAAAGCATTGTTTGCATCTTCTTCGCCAGCTTCGGTTGTAACGTCGAATTCATAAGTGCCTTGAGCTCCTTGAAGCACAACACCTGTTCCGGCAGGAATCACTTTACCTGCATCATAGGTCTTGCTCACCTCAATCTTGGAGCCGTCGTAAGAATAGGTGGAAGCAGTCACACCTTCTGGAACTACAAGGTTGAGTGTGCCATAGTACAGCGTGCTGTAGCCGACAGAAGAGATAGATACAGGAATTGTGGAAAGAACAGGAGCGGGTCTTGTGGTCAGAACGATGTCGTCTATACCTGCTGTTTTCCCCTCTCCATAATAACAAATACGAACATATACATTTGTTTCCGAAGAAAGGTCAACGCTAAACTCTGTCCATTCATTTGGATGGCATTGTCCATCGTTCCAGCCAGTAGTATAACTCAATGCATCCCCCGCATCGCGCCATGAAGAATTATCAGAGGACACTTGTACCTTCCAACTAACTGGAGAGGTCACATCAGTCATTGGACATATATAGCAAGTGAATGTACCGGGGTACATGATTGCTGCTGTAGTTTGAATCGAAGCAGTTTGGACATTATCTTCTGTTTTACCAAAGTATGTGCCAAGATGCGATGGGGGATAGTATGATGTAAACTGCTTGAATCCTTGACAATCCCAGTCAGTATAATGGTCCAAGGGATGTTCAAAATCAAGCGACACGCTTCCTGCATGAGCAACAAAGTTGATGACTATGGTGCAATAAGGAGAAGGTTCTACTTCAAAATAATTAGAACCATATTGTGTAACGACTGCACTACCTTCTGTTAATGTATAAGAGTTTACATCATCAACAGCATATCCTGGCATAGGTGTAGCTATAATCACATTACCATCAAGTTCTACCGTACCATAATTTGTATCGTTTGAGAGAGCGGTAATCGTTTTGCCGCTATCAGGATTTCCTGGGGTGTAGGTCACAGAAATGTAATCAAAGCTGAGAACATCCAGACTCTCCATAATCATACTAAATACAACTTGCTCACAATCTAATCCTGAAACTTGGGGATGTTGCTGCTGATACTGCACATCCGGATCTAGTTCGCTTGTGGGCCATGCATTGGCAAAGAAGGTGCCAGTATCATTTGTGTTGGTAGCAGTCCATCTAACAGTGAGTTGAGAAGTTGTCCAATGAAGAGTAACAGAGTTTATCTTCGCATTGTTGGCAGCCGTCAACGTAAAAGTCTTGGACCGTAGACTATTTTCATATATAGAGCCAACAGTCGATGAGAAGGAAATGTTTCCATCAATTTGTCCTTCAGTTGTGTTGAAGCCATTAAGCTCGACCGTGATAGGCTCATTTGCCCAAGCAGTACCGGCAAAAGCGGTAGTCACCACGGCTACAATAATAGCGACGCGTAGCAATACCTTGTCGAATACATTTTTCATACTATTCAATAATTTAAAAGGTGCTTTTAGTCACACTCTGTGTTTAATTGTTTATACTAAACTTCAGATGGTCAAGATGTTTCCTGACCAAATATTGTTGGTGCATTTTTTCAAAATTGCGTGCAAAGGTACAACTATTATATATCTACGAGGGCGTAAAGACCATAAAAGACAAGAAAACCCCTCATTTCTTGACATAAATCAAGAATATCAGGCTATGCTTCCCCTACTCCCCTCCACTTTTAGGCACTCGTTCGCCCCTTCAGGGGCGGATAGTAATGCCTCTCTGCACCCAAACAAGCAGCCCGCCTGACTTGCTGTCAAGCGGGCTGCTGTGCGTCCCCGCCCATCTAAGGGCAGGGGTGAGGTATTACATAGAGAGAGGGCTTACCATTCCTCGTCCCAAATGTTGGTTTCTTTTACACGAGGAGGTTCTGTGCCGTCACCGGGCTGTGGAGTCGGATCGAAGCCTGCATTGCCACCGATACTCATAGCTATTATCTGGTTGTGCTGCATCTCTACTGTCAGCGTGCTGGGCTGAATATATGTCTTT
>JAFRQD010000038.1 GCA_017428785.1 Bacteroidaceae bacterium | reverse complement strand
CGTTTACATCGACTGCACCTCAGTTGAAGTCTTCATTGACGACGGTTTGTATAGCTTCTCAGCCCCTCTTCCACTTCCCCAAGGGGATAATCTGGAGTTCTGGGGAAACGATATAACTGTCAGCAGCCTTCAACTCGATGCCGTCGAGAGTTGCTGGTTATAGAGCAGGTTTAACAGTTGCCTGCATAATCATGTCATCCTTCGTCCCCACTATCTTTATTTGCTTGAGGATGGGCGTCCCGCTCTTTTCATAGTAATCAACCTGGTAGCGGAGGCGAGTATCGTAGCTTGAGGGCAGAAACGCTTCGCCCTTGAATCGAGTCAAACGCAAGGTTTGGGCGTCAAAATATGCTGTGCCGGAAATCTCTCCTGTGTGAAATATCGAGCGGAAATCCTTGTCGTGTTCCTTCTTCCAGGCAAACTGAAAGCGATGGACTCCTCGTCCTGTCTCATCACTAATGGTGTATGCCGAGACGTTATAGTTGTCCTTGGTGTCTCTATATTTCAGGAGTGGAGAGTTTGCCAGGCTTTGTTCCCAATAGGTTTTGTGTGCATGGATGGGGCTCAAGGTTGCGAACTGGTAAAGGAAGTCCCTGAGTTGGATGGTGTCTTTGTTGTTCAGTTCGTATGGCCCTTCGTACCACAAATCTCCTAGCTTCACTTTATTGAGGCCGACGCCTGCTTCTGCAGAGAGCGTGCAACCAAAGGAAAAGGGGACAAGGGCTTCTTGCCAGAAGGTAGCTTCCACTTTGTACTTCCTGACTTTGTGTTTCTGCTGCAAGTCGAGCTCCAGCCTTTGAATGATTTGTTTCAGCAGTTTCTCGGGTTTCGGGACAGGCTTGATGGATAGGGAACTGATGCTGTCCTCTTTCTCGTCGGGATATGCAAAGTCCCACGGCACCTGGCCGGAGGACTCAAGTGCCGTGGTTAAGAGGATTAGGGTAAGGACAAAGAGCCGTCTTGTCATTGCTGAAGTACTTGTCTGCGGCCCATCCTGAGGATTTTGCCTTCGTTAGGGATGCTGTCGCTTGGCGCCTCTACATCGCTGCGAGTGGCTGGTGCGTAGTAGGGATAGCCGTAGTCCCAGTTGTCGCGCCCCCCATAGCCATAGGTGTTCACGTAGGGCGTCCAGTTGTAGTAGTCAGCAATTTTGTAGAGACGGAACACAGTTCCCGTGTTGGAGAAAGTGCCCGAGAAGTAGTCGTTCGTCATCTGATAGTTGCTGATTCGCACGTCGAGCTGGTGGTCGTAGTCGTAGGAAAGATAGATGGAACCGTTCTCCACCGACCATCTGAACTTGTAGTATTGGTACTCGTAGGGGCCGTAGCTGTAGTAGTCCACCTGTGTTCCTCTGCCATAATTCGCATAGGAATAGGCCGGGGTGAAAGTGAGGCGCGTGTCGTAGGAATTGAACGTATGGTGTCCTCCGTGGCCATCGATGTAGTCATAGAACATGCCGAAGTCCCCTCTCCATTGTCCGGAGAGCACCATCGACTGGTTTTCATCCTCGATATCCACGCAAGAAGAGAGCGAGAAAGCCGCCATCATGAAGATGAGGGAAAAGAGGCAATGAGCCTTTGCCTTGCCGTTTTTGAGTATCATAAAGAGTTTCATAGCTGTACTTTTTTAGGTTTGTCTGGTGCAAAGGTACGTGAAGTTCTGCGGTTTTCAATAGGGGAAAAGCGAACTTTTCAGGGGGAAATCCCTATTTGCGGCTATCGGCCGAATCGTCCTTCCGTTCGAATTGTGCCACAAAGGTAGTGGAAAATCCCGACTTCTGCAAGCCTTTTGCAAAACTTCTGCAAGTATGTTCATTGATTTGTCATGATGATTCAATTGCTGCATCATGATAAATCAATTGCTTCATCATGATAAATCAACAAATCCCGCGTGCGGCGTTTTGTGACACGACTGCTCGGGATGGCCAACCAGGCGTGTTGAGTCGTGCAGGATGAAATAATTGATTCAAAAAGTTCGCTGTTTGCAAAAGTTTTCGTAACTTTGTGCGGAATTCCTTCTAACAAATAGCTAATGATTATGATTAAACGAGTGATTTCGGCAGCTCTTGTGGCTCTTGCGGCCATGACTGCCAATGCGCAGAACCCTTTCGTGCAGACTTGGTTCACGAGCGACCCCGCTCCTCTGGTACACAACGGCCGGATGTATGTCTATACGGGCCACGACGAGGACGGCGCCGACTTTTTCTGGATGCAGGAATGGCGTGTCTATTCCACCGAGGACATGGTGAACTGGACCGACCACGGTTCGCCTCTTGCCTTGGAGAGCTTCTCTTGGGCCGACGACCGGGCGTGGGCTTCGCAGACCGTAGAAAGGGACGGGAAGTTCTACTGGTATATCTGCGCTCACAGCAAGCTGTCGGGCGGAATGGCCATCGGCGTGGCAGTCGGCGATTCGCCTACAGGCCCCTTCAAGGATGCCATCGGGAAACCGCTCTTCGAGAACGGCTCGTGGGACCACATCGACCCGACCGTCCTCATCGACGGCGAACAGGCTTGGCTGATGTGGGGCAACCCCCAATGCTATTACCTGAAACTGAATCGCGACATGATATCCTATAGCGGAGAGCTCGGACGCCTCGACATGACGGAAGAGGCTTTCGGCGGTCCGATGATGAGCAAACGCGAAAAGGGAAAGGAATACAAGGATTCGTATGTTGAGGGTCCGTGGCTCACCAAGCGGAACGGCGTCTATCAGCTGCTCTATGCGGCAGGAGGCGTGCCCGAGCACATCAGCTACAGCACCGCCCCGTCGCCCACCGGGCCTTGGAAATATGCGGGTACCATCATGCCCCTGTGCGACACGAAATCCTTCACGAACCATTGCGGCGTGGCCGACTTCAAAGGACATTCCTACTTCTTCTACCATACAGGAAAACTGCCAAGGGGAGGCGGTTTCGGGCGTAGCGTGGCAGTCGAGGAGTTCAACTACAATGCCGATGGCAGCTTTCCCACCATCATGCCTACCGACGAGGGTGTCCAGCCCATCGAGACCTTCAATCCCTATCGCAAGGTGGAGGCCGAGACGATGGCTTTCTCAAGAGGGGTGAAGACCGAGCAGAACGATGAGATAGGCGTTTATGTCAGCGAGATCCATAACGGCGACTACATCAAATTGCAGAATGTGAAGTTCGATGGGAATGTGCCCAAGCAGTTCGCGGCCCGTGTGGCAAGCGGTTTGCGTGGCGGCCAGATTGAGGTGCGCTTGGACAGCCTGCATGGTGCTTTGCTGGCTCGCCTGGAAGTGCCTGGCACAGGAGGCTGGGAGAAGTGGCAGACGCTTACGGCCGACCTTCAGCAGCAAGCGACAGGCATCCACGACCTCTATTTCGCCTTTACCGGTCGCAAAGGCCCGAAGCTCTTCAATTTCGATTGGTGGCAGATAGAGGGCTTGAAGTCATTGGTAGTGGAGGATGGCGGTTTGGGCAACTGCAAAGCCATCATGAAGGAGGAAGCAGGCCTCGAAGCACATACCGTCTTTGTGCCGCAGGACCTCTCGCCTTTCAACAAGAAGAACCCCTTGCCCGTGCTCGTTTGGGGCAACGGAGCCTGCACGAACTCGCCTTGGGAGCATTTCAAGTTCCTCAACGAGATTGCCTCTCATGGCTATCTTGTGGTGGCCACAGGCTACATCCCGATGGAAGAGAAGCCCTATCAAGGACCGATGTCCACCACGCAGCAGCAGATAGAATCCATCGATTGGGCCATCTCTCAGAATGCCGACCCGTCTTCGCCTTATTACAATAAGATAGACGTGAAGAATATCTGTGCTGCCGGCATGTCCTGCGGCGGTTTGCAGACGCTCTATAATTGTGCTGACCCTCGCATCAAGACCATGATGATTTGCAACAGCGGTCTTTTCAAGGAAAGCAATCGAGGGCAGGCGAAAGGCGGAATGCCGATGCCCGAGAAGGCAAAACTGAAGGAAATTCATACGCCGGTCATCTATATCCTTGGCGGAAAGGAAGATATCGCCTACGAGAACGGCATGGACGATTTCCACAAGATAAATCATGTTCCGGCATGTGCGGCCAACTTCCCAGTAGGTCATGGCGGCACTTATCGTCAACCTCATGGCGGCGAGTTCTCTGTCGTGGCGCTCGCTTGGCTCGACTGGCAACTGAAGGGCAACAGGCAGGCAGCCAAGATGTTCGTGGGCAAGGATTGCCTCCTCTCGAAACGCGAAGGATGGACTCTCGAGAAGAATCAGAAAATGAAATAAACGATTATGGTTTTCAACGAAATAGGAAAGACAGGCCTTCGCGTCTCGAACCTGAGCTTTGGGGCTTCATCCCTTGGGGGCGTATTCCATGGAATCCGCGAGGAAGAGGGCATTCGAGCCGTGCATGTAGCCATAGATGGGGGCATCAACTTCATCGACGTGTCGCCTTATTATGGCCATCTGAAGGCAGAGACGGTGCTGGGCAAGGCGCTCAAAGAGATTCCTCGCGACAAATATTACCTCTCGACAAAGGTGGGGCGCTATGGAAAGGATGGCGTCAACACTTGGGATTATTCTGCAAGGCGTGCCGAAGAGAGCGTCTATGAGAGCATGGAGCGCCTGAATGTCGATTATATAGACCTGATAAATGTGCATGATATTGAGTTCCAGGCGGCTATGGATGGCGGCCTCCAGAAGGTGGTGGACGAGACATTGCCTGCTCTTGTGGCTTTGCGAGAGAAAGGCGTCGTGGGGCACATAGGCATCACCGACCTGCAGCCCGAGAACCTGAAATGGGTCGTGGAGCATTCCGAGCCCGGAACGGTGGAGAGCATCCTCAACTTCTGCCATTATTGCCTCAATGATACGATGTTGGCCGACTATCTTGCCTTCTTCGAGGAGCATGGGGTTGGCGTCATCAACGCCTCGCCTTTGGCAATGGGACTGCTCTCCGAGCGTGGCACTCCCGATTGGCATCCTGCTCCCAAGGAACTGAAGGAGGCATGCGCTCGTGCAGCCACTTACTGCAAGGAGAAAGGCTATCCCATCGAGAAGCTCGCCGTGCAGTTTTCTACAAGCCTGAATCCGCGTATCGCCACGACCCTCTTCAGTAGCGCCAACCCTGATAATGTGCTGAAAAACATCCGCTTCGTGGACGAACCAATGGACGAAGCGCTCGTGGCAGAGGTGCAGACAATAATCGGCGACCAAATGCGAGTGAGATGGCATAATAGTTAATCCAAATTAAAAGTTAAAAGTTAAAAATTGGAGGTTTGGAGAGGGCCAACTTTCAATTTTCAATCTCCAATGTTTCAATCTCCAATGCTTCAATCTTCAATCTTCAATTTTTCAATCTCCAATGCTTCTAATCGATTCTCATAGCCACCTTTGGTTGCGGCAAGATACCACATGGAACGGCATGGCCATCCGCACCACGAAGAATGGCCGCTCCATGTTCCTTGGGGAAGAGGTGCAGATGTTGCCGCCCTTCATGATTGACGGGCAGAACACGGCCGAGGTGTTCCTCTCCAATATGGATTATGCGCAGGTGGCAGCTGCCGTGGTAGTGCAGGAGTTTATCGACGGCCTCCAGAACAGCTATCTATCGGAGGTGAGCCGCAGGTATCCGCAGCGCTTCTTTGTATGTGGCATGGCCGATTACTTGCATGATGGCTTCTTTCAGCAGGCAAAGGAGCTGATAGAGCAAGGCTTCCGAGGCATGGCTGTCCCTGCCCATCGCTTGTTGGGGAGGAGGCTCACGGATGGTGAGATGATGCAGATGTTCCGCTTGATGGAGGAGAAGGGCGTCATCCTTTCCATTACCTTGGCCGATGGCAACCCTCAGGTGGCTGAGCTGCGCGAGGTCATAGCGGAATGTCCCCGCCTCAAGATAGCCATCGGTCACCTTGGAATGGCCAGTCCGCCAGCGTCGCCGCCTTGGGAGAATCCCGACTGGCAGGAGCAGATCAAGCTGGCTTGCCATGAAAATGTCTATATCGAGACGGGCGGCATCACGTGGCTCTACCATTCCGAGTTCTATCCCTTCCCCTCGGCTGTCCGTGCCATTCGCGAAGCAGCCGAACTGGTGGGCATGGAGAAGATGATGTGGGGCAGCGACTATCCTCGCACCATTACCGCCATCACCTATCGCATGAGCTACGATTTCCTGCTCGGCTCCCCCTTGCTCTCCGATAGCGACAAGCAGCTCCTGCTTGGCGAGAATGCCCGTCGTTTCTATGGCTTCGGCCAACTGCCAAGCCTTCCTTATATAAAGAACATGTCAGAATGAAAGCAATACAAATCAGAGCCGAAAGGCAGATGGAGGTTGTGGAACTTCCCGAACAGGAGATGAAAAGCGATGAGGTGCTGCTGCGCCTCGAGTATGTGGGTTTCTGTGGAAGCGACCTCAGCACCTGGCTCGGTCGGAATCCAATGGTAAGGATGCCCGTCGTGCCCGGTCACGAGGTCGGTGCTGTCGTCGAAAAAGTGGGTGCTGATGTGCCGGAAGGACTGAAGCCCGGAATGGTAGTGACGGTCAATCCCTACACCAATTGCGGCAAATGCGCCTCCTGCCGGAACGGCCGCCCGAATGCCTGCCAACACAACGAGACGCTGGGCGTGCAGCGATGGGGAGCCATGCGCGAGCGTATCGCCTTGCCTTGGGAGAAAATCATCCCTGCCGACGGGCTCGATGCCCGTACCTCAGCCTTGATAGAGCCCATGAGCGTAGGCTTTCATGCCGTAGGGCGTGCCCAGGTGACCGACATCGACTCCGTGCTCGTTATTGGTTGTGGCATGGTGGGCTTGGGGGCTGTGGTGCGCTCGTCGCTTCGTGGCGCCACCGTCATAGCAGCCGATATCGACGACGAGAAACTGGCGTTGGCTCGCGAGATGGGAGCCGCATTTACTGTCAACACACGCACCGAGGATGTGCACCAACGGCTCCTCGAACTGACCGCAGGCTTTGGTCCCGATGTCGTAATCGAGGCCGTGGGAAGCGCTCCCACCTATCAGATGGCTGTCGAGGAAGCGGCATTCACGGGGAGGGTGGTTTGCATCGGCTATGCCAAGACCGAGGTGTCGTTCCAGACGAAGCTCTTTGTGCAGAAGGAGCTGGACATCAGGGGCTCGCGTAACGCTTTGCCATCCGATTTCCGAGCTGTGATACGCTATCTTGGGCGAGGCTCCTGTCCTGTGGAAAGGCTCATCAGCAAGGTTGTGAAGCCGGAGGACGCCCATGCCGCCATCAAGTGGTGGGCAGAGCAGCCGGGCAAAGTGTTCAGGATACTGGTCGCCTTTTAACCGCGACTCGCTCAGGATCTCCCCGGAAAGAGCGAGCAGAGAGCGTGAAAAATTCTTTACAAAAATCAGGGCACAGAACGCGGTGTTCTGTGTCGGGACATGTGGCATTTGAGAGTGCCGAACGCGGAATTTGCCAACGCCGCACGCGGAAATGCCCAACGCCGCACGCGGGATTGGGAATTACCTCATGCGGGGTTTACTGACGCTCCGTGCGGAATCTGGCCGAAAAGTATGCGGAATTTACCGACGCTCCGTGCCGAACTTGTGCTTTCTTTGCACGACGCCTCAAAATCCTCTCTTATAACCGATTGGTTGTCACTGGAAATTCGATTTAAGCGCCTTTTTTGCGTTTGGGGTTGGAAAGTGTCTCAGAAACAAAAACAAGCCCTCTGAGCGCTTGCCCTTTGGAAAAATGTTGACAAACGCTCCCGACAAAAGTTCCCCGCCCCTTGGCTGGGCGAACTGCTGGCCACCTTAGGGGGGAGTACTTTTTGCTGTCGTTATTTCCGCTTTTCATCTTCCCCCCCCTGTTTCATTATTCCCGAAAATAGGGGAGGGAGGGGCAGAATTATCTTTCAGACGCTTTTCCGCCTTTACTTCACGAATATCTTTTTAGCCTTTCCGTTGCTCGAACGGACGATGTTGATGCCGCGAGGCATTTGGCCGTTGCCCTGTTTGCCATTCATTATCTGGCGTCCGCTGAGGTCGTAGATGAGGGTCGATTCCGTGCCCTCTGCATCGACGAGACGGATGGCCGTGGGGTCGCCCACCTGCCTCAGGTTGCACGAGAGCAACAGATATTCGTCGTAGATGTTGCTTCTGCTCTCATTGGTGAAGCTTATCACATAGTTGCCAGCCGTGCTGATAGTGAATTCCAGCTCGTGTTCCGCAGCTGTCGATACATTGGCCGACATGTTGCCACCTGCGTTGGGCGAGGCGGTAAAGACCTTGGAGGCAGAGATGCAGCTCTCCGACGCCGCATCCAGGATGCTGACCTTGTACTTGGGGCTTTCTTTCCATGCGGCCATCGCGTAGGTCAGCTTGTAGTCGCCGGGCTGGAGGGTAAGCGGGTAATCGCTCAGGCGGCCGTATTCGGCACATTCCTCCCGCCAATAGAGCGCTTTCCCCTGGTAGCCGGCAAAGCCCGACATGGTGCGGGCTCCAAGGCTGAAGCTGTTGGGGTATTCATGTACCTCGCCGTTCTCCTGAACGCAGCGCCAACCGGCGGGAATCGCTCCCATTAAGGTGCTGGCAAAGTCGAGCTTCAGCACGGAAAACTTGTCCTCGAACACGGGCTCGATGCTGACGTTGTCGTTGGGCATGACGAAGGTAATCTTGTTCGGGTCGTCAGCGAGGTCGATGGTCTTCTCCATCGTATAGAACACAGAGTTTATGACGCGGAGCTGGGTAAGGGCGTATCCGTAGTTGGCATTGACGGTAAGCGTGATGGTGTCGCCTTCTGCCGCTTCGGTCTTGTCGGCCGTGACGCTGCCCTGTTCGGCGTCCTTGATATCCACATAATAGGTCAGAGGCGGAACATCGGCAGGGCGGTAGCAGATCTGGTCGACATACAGTGGCAGACCCGCTCTATTGGTGAGGACGAAGCTGTTTGCGCCTGCGCCCAGCGTCGCGTTGATGCTCACCCATTGCCACTCGTTAACATCCGTCTTTTCGCATCTGACGTCCTGATATTCCCCATTCGCTTCCATTCGGATATTGCCGCTCTTGGCCGAGCAGGTGTAGCGGGCGCTGATGATGTATTCGCCTTCCTGCCCCTCCTTCAGGTTCAGTTGATGTCGCAAAGCCCCCGTCCTGTTGGTGCCCATATCCATAAAGCCGTTGCCGGCGTGGCCGCGAACCTTCGGATACTCTCCATAGGGATTTGTGGAACACTTCTTGATGTTCCTGAAGTCCATGTCTTCGGCCTCAATCAAGATGACGCCGCGATAGAGCTCAGGCTGCTTGGGGAGAGGCAAAGGCGTTATGGCAATGGCATCGGTCATGGCAGAGCGGTCGGCAGCACCCGAGCAGCTGACTGCAACATCGACAGCACCACAATGATTCACTATAATGGTGTCGGTCTGACTCTCTGCCCCATATTTTTGGAAAGCGCTTGGTGCCTCGCCCTTCGTGTAGGAATGAGCCTTGAATGTCAGCACGGGCTCTGCCGTACAGCCCGTTATGATGATGCTGTCCGTGCGAACGGCTGTGGTATCCGTCCGATAGTTGTTCAGGTAGAAATCTATGTGGCTGTCGAACTCACGGACGATGCCGCTGGACAGCTTGTCATATTTCAGCACCAATGCCTCGCAGGTATTGTATTGCAGGGGGACGACGGCTTCGGCACGCTTCTTCTTGTTGAGGTATGTGTAGGGCGTGTAGGTGACAAGCTGGTTGCGATAGCGGTTCACATAAAGGTCGCCCTCCGAGGCCACAGGATACTGCTCATTGAAGCTCGCCTGTTTCTTCGCGATGGTTCCCCATTTCGTGTTGCGTTGCGTCTTCTTAAGCTGGACGGGGATAGCCTGCGCAAGCTCGTCGTAGAGCCCCGTCACCATCGGTATCGTGCCGTAGCGGCCTGTGCTCTTGAAATAGCAGCAGTTATCCATCCATTGCCCATTGCCCTTGTTGAAAGGGTCGTCTTGTTTGTAGATGCCGTCGTACAGGTTGGCCCAAGTGGCATACATGTTCTCGTCGCTGCCCGATGTCGCGTTGTTGATGACGACAACCTTCTGCTTGCCCACCACCTCTTCGCGAGAAGGGATGTACATCGTGCCGTCGATGATTTTCAGGAACATGTCGTTCCAAACGCCATTCATGTTGTCGAAGCGTTCCCAGACGCGACGCTTGAAATTACCTACCGTTATCTGGTCAACCTCGTGGAAACATTCTTCGCGCCACGTCAGCTCCGGTCCATCCCAAACAGCGCCGCCATTCACGCATGTCTGCTCCATGACCGTTCCTATGCCAGCAGACGAAGGGTATTTCTGCCCATGGCCCTCGCCAAGCACATTATCCAAGCCGCCATTCCAGCCGCAATTATCGTAGCGGACGCCATAATTCTTCGTCAGACCGCTGATGAAGGGACCATACGACACGGATTCGTTGTTGTAGAAGCACGAGCTCGTGGTGTACTTATACAGGAAGAGCATGTTTTCAGGATACTGTTGGCAGGCGGCCAGGAAATCCTTGTTCAACTTCAGCTCGCCTATGGGATTCAGCGGATGGCTCCAGATGTTGCCGCAGAACGAGACCGTGAGCAAACCGCCGTACGTATGCGACATCTCCACCAGCCTGGCAAAGAGAGCCCAGCGGTCGCTCTGTGTGGCCGACGACTTGTCGCCCACCTCGTTGAAGCCCCAAAACTGCTCTGCATAGTTCCAGCCAAGGAAGTTGGGGAACTTCTTGAAGAAATATTCGAATGTCACCATATCGTAATCCTGGATATGGGTATGTCCGCCAGATGCCGGCTGGCACGAGAACCACATCCCGTTCTGCTGGCACACCGTCCCCCACGATTTATATGTTTGGAAGGCGTTCTGCGGCATTTTATAGATGTTAAGCTCCTTATCGTACTGGCACGAGAGCGAGAGGTTCATGCAGACGTAGGGCTTGATTTCTTCAGGGATGAGGTCGATGATTTTCTGCGGGTCAGCCTTGTACCAGACGTCTACATGGATGAACCAGAGCGGGTGTTGCGAGTCGATGGGGCGGCGTTGCTGAGCAGCCAGGTCGTGTGCTCCGAAGAGCATAAAGAATGTTAGGAGAATAATTTTCGAAAGAAAAGAATGCCTCATAGGTATTGGGGTTAAATAGTTGCTGTTAATATTGTCGTTTAGTGCTTTCTGAATCGTTTTGCATAGATGCGAAAAGGTTTCGTGTTTAAGGCCTTGGAGGGATTCCCTTTGTCTCTTAACGATACACCTTGGCGGTCTTTACACTTCCATCTTCGTAGATTATCTTGCGAATGCAAACGCCTTGCGATGGTTGGCTTATCAGCTGGCCTGAGAGATTGTAGTACCGCACCGCCTTTATCTTGCCTGTGGATGCGACTGTGGGCTTTATCTCATCTATTACATCTTGGGTGGCGAACCATAATGGATAAGGCTTCTGAACTGTGCCCAACTGCCTCTCTGACTGGAAAAGAACAGAACCTGACGAACAATACACTTCGCCTTGAGCGTCAAGCAAGCGGAAGACGAGTTGGTCTTGCCCCACTTCGCCATGAATGTTCATAAAGAGCAGACCTCCCTCCAAGACGCCAACACCCCGGCATTCGTCTCCGCAGAAAGCTCCCACATGATAAGGTTCTTCCAGAGAGATTCCCTCGTCAGCATCAACCGTAGCCACCATCGTCATTACATCTGGATAAGCGTGTATGTCGACATTGAAGATTGAAGATTGAAGACTGAGCAATTCGTCCTGATTCGGTTGTGCTGGAGCATAACGTTTGCTGCGTGACTTCATCGGACTCAAACTTTGCCAGCAGAATTCCTGTGGCTGAGAGGTATAGAGGAGGTAAGCTTGCCCTGGTTGCAAGGTTTTCAGGGAGCCGTACCATTGCCCGTTCTCGTAAGTGGCAAAGGCATCGAGGCCAACAAGCTTGTCACCCTCCTGTGGAAGATAATTGGCAAGGGCAGCTTCGAGTGTTGTGGCATTGAAGAGAGGACAACCTATCCAGTTCCAACCAGCCTGCAAAGTAACTGGAGAGTTCACATCATAGATGGGGCCTCGCAAAGTGACATTTCCTGCCTGTTGCATCTTTATCTTGTAACCTTTCGCTGCCTCAAGGGCTTGTAGAGTTCCTTCCCAGCCGTCCTCTTCATTGAACAATAGGCTCTCCTCCTGTCCTCGCAAGCATAGAGCATCTGTGAGGAAGCGACTCTTGTCCACGCCAATAGCCATATTGTGCGAGGTCCAGTTCCATCCCTCAGCAAGGTCGAGTGTGATGGTTCTGTCTGGTCCCAGCCAGTCTTCGTCAGTCAGCGTATTGAAGTCGGTCATTCCCAATTTATTGGAATTGTTAATGGTTGGCTGATTGAGAGTGATTGTCATGTTGCCGCCATCAGGGTAGCGTCCGAAGGTCTGGAATTTATCATGCTCCATATACTCGAGCCGGTCAGCCCATGAGCCATCTGCAGCCTGGATGCTGACCATAGCTCCATCGGCATTCTCGAGTTTGAAGGGAGCATGAAGCTGGTTGATACCTCCCTTCTTGTCGCACCAAATGATTTGAGTTCCATGAGCAGGCACGATGCCTTCCTGCAACTGATACTTTTGCGGATTGCTTGAATTGTCGCTCAAATAGAGGCCTGCCAAGGAGATATCCTGGTCGGTTGTGTTATAGAGTTCGAGCCAATCAGTCTTCTTCCCATAATCATTCACGCATATTTCTCCAACGGCATTCACCTCATTGATGCGGAGAGGCGATGCTCCTGCTTCCCAACGCTGGCGTTCGTCGGTGACAGGTTCATAAATGGCTTTCAACACAACACGGCTGCCATCCTCGAAAGTCTCAAGGAGGTCAACGGCTTCACTGGCAGCTATTGTTCTACCTTCCTTGCCACTTAGAGTGAGGCCTCCCTCGAACCACATATCAGAGCTGGATGCAGAGCAGTTCTTGGCCATGATTGCTATCTGATTGTCGCCTACCTGAAGATATTCATGAGGTATGACGAAATTTCCTATATAAGGGTCTTGCGATTCATAGTGCCCGTCAATGGTATAGTCGGAATAGGATGAACCGCTGGCCACATAGTAGCCCCCGACTTCATAGCCGTTCACATAGAGCATCATGCCATCATCTATCTGATAACTGAAAATAAGAATGTCTTCATCCGCAAGAGGATAATCGAGATGGAAAGTGTTGCGGAAATAGTAGGTGGGGCGCATGCTGCCCGTTCCCTGATTAAGCTTGGTTGCGGAATTGTCCTGCATATAGTAGCCTTCCTTGGCAAAGCCGAAGGGTGCGGCACCTGTTTGCCATCCGTTTGCGGCTTCATCAAAGGAAAGAGCTGTCCAGTCTTTGCCATCCATAGAGCCTCGGTCGTAGTACATCCATTGGGCTCCTGCCGGTATTAAGATTGAAGTAGAGACTGATTCGCTTTCCGCCCTCCATTCTTTGAAAGTATATCCAGCCGGAGCCTTTGCCGTAAGTTGAATGGGCTGGCCTTGGTAGGAGAAGAGATAACCTCCGAACTTGCCTGTTGGTATCTCTTGTCCGTTCACACCCAAACGTGCTTCAGGAATATTGGATGAGATATTAGCGAAGAGACTGAATGATGGGTTGAAATAGTTGCGAATATTGTTGATGCGGGCACCGTTGTAAGCAGAGCGAATGGTACTTATAAGGCTGGTGCTTGCACTGCTTCCCTCGAAGTCTAAGGCAGGATTGGTGTTCTGATATATCTCCCTTACAATTTCTTCGCATCTTGTTGGCTCGAACACGCTGCCATTCACTATGCAAAAAGCATCCATGAACTGGCGGCGGAAGGGGTCGTACTTCATCAAGTTGCGGAAAAGGTCATCGACATTGGCACCTCCGCTCGTGTTCAACACCTCGTTCAACATGTTGGTACTCGAGAAAGCGGAATCAACATCGAAGAGTACGAAGTGGAACTTCCCGTCCGTACGACTGCGGAAACCCTTTATATTGTTAGTGTTGGTTATCCAGTCGGAAGGTCCCATATAGCATTCCAACGCCATATAGTTCACATACTCATCTATGTCGAGGAGTTCGCAAATCTGACTGTAGGTTTCTTCCGATTTGTTTTGAGCCAGTTTCTTTGCCAAGCTTTGCAGCTGCGCCCAAGCCAGGTTGTCGCCCATTTTCTGATTGTATTGGGCATTGCTCAGGTCGAACTGGTCCATATCGTCGAAGTCGATGCCATAGTTGCTATAAGCAAAATGCTTGTTGTTGCTCTCGCGGATATTGAGCATACCATAGTACATTCCGTTCAGGAAGACATGTGCCGGCTGATAGTCTTGGCAATCCACATAAAAGCCGCTCCTCATCACCATCATTTGTATGGCAGGGTCTTTCGTGCGATGGTATGTGTCGTTGCCACCATTGCGAACCTGCCAGCAGCGGTATTTGTTATGAGGTTTCAGGGGGAAGACGGGATAGTCTATCACGTTCACGCCCTCATACCTTTTGTCGGTCTTGAGACGGAAAGAACTTCTGGCTTCCCAATTCTTGCCGTCCACAGTTGCTCCTCCGTAGGCCCTTGTCCAGCCTCCGGAAATCTCCAGGTCCATTTCCTGATTAAGCACCATAGTGTATGCGGTGCAACCATCTTCTGTCCTCTGTAGTCCCTCCTCGGTTGTCTGAGGCACCAAGTATTCCATATTGACGGGACGCTCCCAGTCCATATTCCAGTTGCATGCGCTGCTCTGTCCGTTCCCGCTGATGCCATTGGTTCCTTTCACGAAGACGCCCACTTTGTTGTCGAAGAAGTTCTTGGGCTCGGACACCACAGACAGTATCGGCAGGTAATAGTCGTGGTTCTGATAGATGTAGCTGCGCGTCACGACAGGACTTGGCAGGAAGCCATCCTTCAGGAAGCAAAATCGCAGGATTGTGGTGGCTGTGATATTGAAGAGCCCGTTCTTGCTGGTCTCGCCGTTGGTAGCCGTCGGAGTACTTCCGTCTGTTGTGTACCTCAATGTATAGCCGGATGGGATTCTCACTCGCGTCCAGAACTCTTCTGTGAAGACTTTTGAGTCGATGCTGACAGTCGGCTCCTCCAGACGGAACTCTGCAAACTTGCTGTCATTGTTGGAGGCTCTTGGCGAGGGCTCTCCTGTCCATCCCCATTCTTCGCTGCAATCCTGCACCCGAGCCCAAGAGCAGCGGGGAATGGCAGGCGGATATGAGACAGAGGAGATGATGCTCTTGTCCGAAGTCAGTAGATTGATGGTGCCGCCCTCAGCATCCAATTTGAAGGTAACCTGCCCTCGTGAACCGGAACCATAGGTGCCTTGCGACTGCGCATGGTCGAAGTAGAGCAGCTTATATGCACCGCCCATGATGGAACCAGAAACCACCAGACGGAATTCGTTCACGCCATCCGACACAAACATATTTCTGAGGGATATCGTCTCCTCCGAAGGATTGTAAAGCTCAATCCAACTGCCGTAGCAATTGGCGCCGTCGAGATACTGATCAATATTGCTCACCTGCACCTCATTAATGATAAGAGGTGGAATCTCCGTTTCCTGAGCCACGCAGAAAGTGGCTGACAGGAGGCAAAGCAGACTCAAAACATGGTATCTCATTTTGAATTTGGTGTATATGTCCATATCGAATAATACTGAGGGCTTCCGTACATGCAGAGGCCATACTTCTTGTAGACCTTCCTTCTGCGGATTCCCTTCCAGCCCGGTCTGCCCCAAAGGACTTCTCGACTGAACTGGTCGGTCATGTAGTAGAAGCGAATGGGATGCGTGAGTTGCGATTCCATACGCTCCAGGAAGCGGATGAGGAACTCTTTCGTGAAGGGACGGAAGATGTAGATGATAGTGTATTCGCTGTAGTCCTGCTTCAAAGCGTCGCCCTCGATGAGCCTCACGCGCTCCTCAGGATATCGGCTCAGCCATTTCTTTGCCACGCCTGCCACAAACGGGTCGAGCTCAATGCCTGTGCACTTGCCAGGAAGCTTCTTGCCGAGCCACCAAGCCAGCACACGACCCTTCCCACAACCGATATCGACGAAACTGTCCTCCTCTGTGAACTGGGCATCTTTGAACATCTCATCGAGGTTCCAATAGCAAGTGGGCGCATAGTGGTTGCCACCCTCTATGTTGGTATTTCTCCTGCGAGAAAGGTTGCATCCGCATATCCGCCTGTCGTGAATGCCATCGATGATGCGGACTATCTGATAGGTAATGTAGATGTAAATACGGCTCGGATGCTTAATGTACTCTATTATCTTCTTAAACTTACTCTCTTTCATACATTATTATATTAATTATGTGTCTTGCGCAGGCAAAGATACAAAAAAGCGAGCAAATAGCAAAATGATAATCAAAAAGATTTGTTCTTTTTATTTCCAAGAGCAGAAGTAGCTCGACAAAGTCAAGAACAAAATGAATGTGAATTAAGAAGACTTTTCAAAGAAAAAGCAAAAATAAAGCCCCACTCTTATAAAAGCAGGGCAATATGTCCATAGTGGAAGGTCAAGGGCTTAATAGATAGGCTTGATGACATCTGTTAGGGCGTTACTACCCAAGTGGTGCAATTAAGTAATCCACCTTCTAACGCAACATCATTGTAATCGATTCTTTCAATTATTTTGTTTGGGAAGGTTTTTTGTATGATATCATAAGCTACATTGTCTTCATCTCTTCCAAAGATAGGCATAACTATCAAGTTATTAACCTCGAGGTAATTTATGTATATTCCAATAGCACTGTCAGGATGCTCTCGATCTTTGGTCACAAAGAATGGCATATCTATATATTCCATACCATATTCGTCAAGAACCTTTTTCATACCTTTTTGAATGTACTGGTACTCGTCTGCTAATCTGTTTCCAATAAGAGTGTTCCTATTGACAAATCTTACCATGCCGTCTGCATGACCGGTAAAATCCTCTTCTTTTGACCTAAGTGCAGGAATAATAATAATTTCATTACACTCTAGCAGTTCTTTTAGCTCATTCAAAAGGTCTTCTTTGCTTTTGTTTGGGTTTTCAGAAAATAGTCTATCAGAAAGAATTGCCCTATCCTCACATATCAGGACATTACCGCCATCAAGATTAATGTCAGAGAATTGAGCTTTGATATTATTATCTTTGCAAACCTTCTTAACATCTGAACGAGTTTCTTCTAATTCCTTATTCCCTTTTAAATAACTTGGATCATACTTGAATTGGATTAACTTGCCAGATTTAGTTTGGATAGGCAGATAGTCGCGACACCATATATCTTTTGTGCCTTTTAGAAAGTTGTATTTAACATTGTGTTTTTCAAGAATCTGAACTAGTCTGCTGCAAGTTTGGGGAAATTTTGTTTTGAGCAATTCTGACATATATACTATTTGTTTTCCTTGTTGGATGGGTAGTTCTTCTTTTTCCCCTTGATTGCTCATTGAAACTGTAGCCTTTGCCAATACTTCTCCTTTTTCTCCCCTCTTTTGTTGATACTTATTTCTTAAAGAAGCAGAATCATAATTTAATAATCCTTTACAGATTTCGTATGTTGGTTCGATGTCATTACTATCACAAATGTCAAAAAACACTGCTTCTCTTTTTCGATTTTCTAAAGCAAAGTTTTGAATATAATTATCTTTTATTCTATTGTTTAAGAGAGTAGATTTATTTAGTTTTCTAAGAATCTTTCTGCACTCCTCGTTTCGTAAGTCTTTTTGTGTTAATTGGTTGAATAATTCGCTTGTAGGAATCTCCTTTAACTTATTTCTCATCCATATAATTCTGCCACAGACTGCACTTACAATGCCAATCAGTCCGCTTGTAATTCCTATAATTGATTCTATACTCATATAAATATGTCTTTTTGCAATAGGTCGATTGTTGTTAAGTTCCTTTTGTCTTTCGCTTGCAAAGATACGCATTTTCTTCTAAATACAAAAGCGATTACTTACTTTTTTATTAAAGTCAGGCAATAATCGAGTTCCAATAGAATTCAAAAACATTCTTCACTAGATCGGTTTTGACATTATCTGTCTTCATGTCGCTTCGTGTGAATAACTGCCAATTCACTTGTGCAATTCGCGGAAATGTTGTATATTTGCAACTGAAATCTATAAGCCATGTTGGGAAAAACATTTTTCATCTCAAGGAGCATTCTCCTTTTGTTGCTCGTCTTTGCTGGAACCGCCTTGCAGGCGAGGCGGCAGGAGCCTATCGTGTATCTGGACATGAGATATACATTGAGGGCTGATTATACGGACAGCTTGGAGGTCCTTTCTGTCTGGGACGACCTGCATGCCATCAGCGCCTTGCAAGGTATCGTGAACAGGGACAAGCCCCGGCTTTACATAGAATATGTGGAATGCAACGGTTGCAGCGTCGATGCCTATTGGTGGAATCGTTATTCCACGAAGGGAGAGTGGCTGTATGGACGCGACACTTTGCATCTGCAGAGCGTGCCGGAGGCGGTGAGATACTTTCGACGTTTCCTGAACGGCGTGGTGGCTTACGACTCCCATGTGGCCAGCACGAGCAATGTGGCCAGCAGTTTGGCTGGCGTCGAGAGTTTGTTGCCCTTGCGATGGGATGTCCGGCCGGAGTCTCTCTATCAAAGACTGACCCGAGGCGAGGACGCCTTGGAGGTGCGCCAATGGCTCGTGAAGCCCGACGGCACTCCTCTCTTTACAGGAGAGGGCATGATTCCCGGCACGAATCGTCCTTCGTCGGGGAGCCGGAAATGCGATCCTTACCTTTGGCTGCTCGAGCGATACATGAAGACGGGTCGCATGGATGGACGCTATGCCGGCTTTTATCAGGACCAGTTCTGGCGCAAGAAACCTTTAGAGGCTCCCACGAATCATCATACGCTCACCAATCATGACTTCTTCATCAGTCGCAAGGCTTTCTTCTTCGACTTGTCTCCTTGGGATGATGAGGCTACAGATGAACCCAATCAACCTGTGGGGACGGACTATCGCACGCTTTGCGAGATGCTTCAGCAGGCCCATACCTTGCGACGCGGTTCTGCGCCCTGCTATATTGGAGGTTTTCCTGAATGGGCCTACAAATACACAAAGCAGGTTGGAGGCATACACGAGGGTGTGCAGACGGAATGGCATTTTGCGGAGTTGATAAGCAGGTACATGGCCTTCAAGGATGCAGATGCCATTGGCTATGGTGCCTTGGCCAATGCCTCTTTCTGGCAGCATTTCCCTTTGAAGAAACGCTATCCTCAGTCCTGGACTTCGCGGAGGAAACTGAAAGCGGCACACTATTTGAATGCCGATGGTTCGGTCGATACCTCCCGGAACTATGTAATCATTTATGTGGGCGACTATGATGCGTCGTCTTGGATATCGCAACGGACGCACGATTTGTGGGATAACTCTCGTCGAGGAGAACTGCCCATGATGTGGTGCATCAGCCCTGTATTGTCCGAACGCGTCCCGCACGTCTTGCATTACATCCGCTCTTCGGCCAGTCCTCTTGACTACTTTGCAGCAGCCGATAACGGTGCTGGGTATCTGATGCCTGGTGTTGCGGAATGTGAAGGTGCCGAAGAGGACATCGGGACGTGGAGGCGCCATTGCCAGAAGTACTACAAGAAGTGGGGATTGAGTGTGACGGGCTTCATCATCGACGGCAATGGTCCGGCTATGGGAAAGAGGTCGTTGGATGCCTACAGACGGTTCAGCCCAAACGGCATCGTGCCTCAGAAGAGTGAACTTATCGGCCAGTATCGAGGCATGCCCGTGCTGAGGTCCGACTACGACCTTGTTTCGAACAATCCGAAGGAGGCGGCCCAGGTGCTTGTGGAGCGTGTGCATCTTCGCAAGGGAGTGCCTTTCCATTGGTTCCGAATCATATTGAAGAGTCCGGAATGGTATGTGGGTGTGATAGAGGAAGCCAAGCGGCTGGACCCCAGCATCGAGTTGGTGGATATGCCCACCTTCTTCGAACTGATGAAGATATATACCCGAACCGGTTCCAAGAAATAGTTTTCGTTCTCCATTTTGCTGGGAATGCAGGGCTGCGAGATGTGTCGCTTTCGCTGGAAAAATCTTTACATTCTGCCGATGACTCTTGTCTGCTTGCAAAACATCTCTCGTCAACTTGCCAAAATACACACGTGAAAATGCCAAACTTCACACGAGGATTTTGCAAAGTTCACGTGTGAAGTCGGCGAGGTTCACAGCAGGATTCTGAGGATTACTCCAAGGGATATAATAGACGCCTCAATGTCAAGCGGTTACAGAAACACATTTCTGTTGGTTTTGTGGCTTGACCTTTGTGGTTCATGGTCCAAACGGTTTTGCTGATGTGTTGGAAAATATTTTACAAACTCCTTAGCAAGCAGGACATAAAGTACATCTTGGTTTTTCAAGGGTAATGTGTCCATACAATTTTCCTTTGCAATATTTGTCCTGCTGCAAAATTATCCTTATAACTCATTGCAGTATCGGATAAATTTCGTATCTTTGCAGAAGAAAACAAGCAGGATGAAGGAGCCGACTTACATACCCCCGTTTACAGTGAGCACCGAAGCCATTAACCTCGTTGCGGAGATTTCTGCTCAGGTGGAACGATATGCCATCCGCCTTGAGCAGGAAGATGGCCTCAGGTTGCGTAAGGCTAATCGCATCAAAACCATTCACTCGTCCTTGGCAATAGAAGGCAACACGCTTTCCGAGGATGAAGTGCGTGACATAATTGATGGCAAGGATGTGGTGGCTCCCATTCGTCAGATTCAAGAGGTGAAGAATGCGATTAAAACCTATGAGCTTTACCCTAAATTGGATGCATTTAATGAGAAGGATTTGTTGAAAGCTCATGGTGTGATGATGCAGGCATTGGTGGATGATGCCGGCCGTTATCGCCGTGGTGGGGTGGGGGTGTTCGGCAATCAAGGCTTGATTCATTTGGCCCCCCCTGCAGATAGGGTGCCGATGCTTATGCATGATCTCTTTGGCTGGCTTAAGAAATCTAAGGACCATCTACTTATCCGTTCGTGTGTGTTTCACTATGAATTCGAGTTTATTCATCCTTTTATTGATGGCAACGGACGCATGGGCCGCTTGTGGCAGTCGTTGATTCTTGGCAAATTGCATCCTTTGTTCGAACACCTGCCTGTTGAAAATATGGTTTTCAATAACCAGCAACAATACTACGATGCTATCAATGCCAGCACCAATGCAGCGCAGTCTGGACCTTTTATCGATTTCATGCTTGGCGAGATATATGAGACTCTTAAATCTCATCAAGGCGAACCGCTCTTTAATGTTGACGAAACATTCAACGAAAAGTATGGAAAAGAGTTCGGTGTAAAGTTCGGTGTAAAGTTCGGTGTAAACGAGAAGAAACTGCTGCTCCTCCTTGACGCCAACCCGTCTTTGTCGGCAGGAGAGATAGCAGTGCAAACTGGTTTGAGTAAACGAGGGATAGAGAAGCAAATAAAGAAATTCCGTGATTTAGGAGTAATCACAAGAAAGGGAAGCGACAAAAGCGGTCTATGGCTCATAAATGGTAAAGGGTAAATCGTAAATGGTTAAATGTTTAAATGGAGATGATGGACGAGAAAGCGCGAATATTGCAGCTGCGAGACGAGCTGCACCAGCATAACTACCGCTACTATGTGGAGAACAATCCTGTCATTTCCGACCAGGAGTTCGACTTCATGATGCGCGAGCTGCAGGACCTTGAGGCAAAGCATCCCGAGATGTTCGACCCCAACAGCCCTTCGCAACGTGTGGGAAGCGACCTCAACAATGAGTTCGAGACGGTTGCGCACACTCGTCCCATGCTTTCGTTGGGCAATACCTACAATCGTGAGGAGGTGGCCGACTTCTGGCAAAGGGTGAGTGAAGGCCTGATGGGAGCGCCGTTCCAGATTTGTTGCGAGTTGAAGTTCGACGGTCTCAGCATCAGTCTTCACTATGAGGAAGGACGGCTTGTCCGAGCTGTGACGCGTGGCGATGGCGTGCAAGGCGACGATGTGACTGCTAATGTGCGAACCATTCGAAGCATTCCTCTGCAGCTCCCCAAAGGTGGCGACTGGCCCCGTCAGTTCGAGATTCGCGGCGAGGTACTGATGCCTTGGAGCTCTTTCGACCGCCTCAATGCAGAAAGAGAAAAGGCAGGCGAGCCGCTCTTTGCCAATCCCAGAAACGCAGCAAGCGGAACACTCAAGAGCAAGAACAGCAGCACTGTGGCTCAGCGAGGCCTCGATGCCTACCTTTATTATTTATTAGGTGATGGGATTCCCGGCGACGGACACTATCAGAACCTTGAGGCTGCGGCCAGATGGGGCTTTCAGGTGAGCAAGAACATGCGGCTGGTGGATACACTCGAAGGTGTGTTCGAGTACATCGATTATTGGGACAAAGAACGCAAGAACCTGCCTGTTGCTACCGATGGCGTCGTGCTGAAAGTCAATTCGTTGGCTCAGCAGAAGAGTCTCGGCATGACAGCCAAGAGCCCTCGCTGGGCAATTGCCTATAAGTTTCAAGCCGAGCAAGCCGAGACCACGCTTCGGCAGGTCGTCTTCCAAGTAGGAAGAACCGGAGCCGTAACGCCCGTTGCGAACATGGATCCTGTGCAATTGGCAGGCACACAAGTTCGCAGGGCAACGCTCCACAATGCCGATGTGATGGCCAGTCTCGACCTTCATGTGGGCGACCGCGTGCTTGTGGAGAAAGGCGGCGAGATAATCCCGAAGATAGTTGGGAAGGCGGACCCCCCAACCTCCTTTAGGGGGAGTGATGAACAATGTTCAATAAAATTCGTAGAATACTGTCCCGTTTGTGGCTCGAAGCTCGTCCGCTATGAAGGTGAGGCTGCACATTATTGTCCGAACGATACAGGCTGTCCGCCACTCATTCTTGGCCGGATAGAGCACTTCATCAGTCGCAAGGCAATGAACATCACTTCGCTTGGACCTGAGACGGTTGACGACTACTATAGGCAAGGGCTTATTCATGATGCTGCCGACCTGTACAGCCTCACCCCGACCATCTCCAAAGGAGAGGGAGCTTCAGCGGTTGCGTTCACCCCTCCTTTGGAGGGGAAGGGGGAGGCTAAAGTTCTCGCCAGCATCGAAGAGAGCAAGCAAGTGCCTTTCGAGCGTGTCCTCTTTGCCATTGGCATCCGTTTCGTGGGCGAGATAGCAGCCAAGACTCTTGCCCGCTATTATGGCAGCATGGACAAGGTGATGGAGGCTTCGAAGGAAAGCCTGATGCAAATCAACGGCATTGGCGAAGTGATTGCAGATAGCGTCGTTCAGTACTTTGCCAATCCCGTCAACAGAGCTTTCGTGGAACGTCTTCGCAGTTATGGCCTCCAGATGGAAATAGGCGAGCAGCAGAAGCAGGCTCGTTCCGATAAGCTCGACGGGCAGTCAATCGTCATTAGCGGCGTCTTCCAGCATCACAGCCGTGATGAATACAAGGCGCTCATCGAGCAGCATGGAGGCAAGAATGTAGGCAGCATCAGCAATAAGACAAGCTTCATCCTTGCCGGCGACAACATGGGCCCCGCCAAACTTGAGAAAGCACAGAAACTCGGCATCCGCATTATGAACGAAGACGAGTTCCTGAACCTTATAGATTCACTCAGTTCTTAACAAAAAGACAAAACATTATATTAACACTCAACAATAAACAACATGAAACAAACAAATCTCTTGGCAATCCTGCTTTTGATGGTAGCAGGCTTGCAGACGTCGTGGGCACAAAAAATGATTGTGCGAACGACAGATAGTAAGACTGCAAAGTTCAATGTGTCAAAAGTCGAAGATGTCGTTTTTACTGAAAGTGAGCCAATAAATGTTGGCCACAAATGGGTTGACCTTGGGTTGCCGAGCGGCACGCTTTGGGCGACATGCAATATCGGCGCAAGCAAACCAGAGGAATACGGCGACTATTTCGCCTGGGGCGAGACAGAACCGAAGGACAACTACGTATGGGAGACATACAAGTGGTGCAATGGCTCGTCTAACACCATCACGAAGTACTGCACACAGAGTGACTACGGCTACAATGGCTTCACAGATGGCAAGACGGAATTAGACCCCGAAGACGATGCGGCCGTCGTGAACTGGGGCAGCGAATGGCAGATGCCGAGCATCGACCAAATTAAGGAGCTCTTAAATGATGACTACACAAAGACGGCTTGGACGACGCAGAATGGTGTAAAAGGCAGATTGGTCAGGAGCAAGAGCAATGGCAATTGTATTTTCCTGCCTGCAGCGGGCTACTGTAACGGTTCGAACCGTAATTATGCTGGTTCAGAAGGCTATTACTGGTCGCGTTCGCTCAAAACGAATTACACCTTCAGAGCGTACGACATGGACTTCGACTATGACTACATCAACAATGACTATGTCAACCGCCCCTATGGTCGAAGTGTGCGGCCTGTATACGTTCAGAATGGTTCAGTGCTCGTGACAAGAATCACGTTGAGCAATACAATTGTCGATTTGCCTGCGGGAGGCACCTACAGCCTTACTGCTACCGTGCAGCCAGAGGATGCCACAAACAAAAACCTTATATGGTCAAGCAGTGACACAGGTGTTGCAACAGTTGACCAAGCAGGCAATGTGACAGCTCTTGCCAACGGCGTCTGCACAATTACTTGCTCTGCGATGGACGGCAGCGATGTAAAAGCAGAGTGTCAGGTGTTGGTCATGACCCCTGGCACTTTCGGAACCTCATACGGACACGGATGGATTGACCTCGGCTTGCCTTCCGGCACAATCTGGGCAACATGCAATGTCGGTGCATCATCCCCAGAGGAGTTCGGAGATTATTTTGCTTGGGGTGAAACGAGTCCAAAGAGTGAGTATAGTTGGAGTACATACAAGTGGTGCAATGGCTCGTGGGGTTCTCTGACAAAGTACTGCACAGATGGCTCTTATGGCAGCGGTGGCTTCACGGATGGGACTACAGAACTTGATCCAAGCGATGATGCTGCTACTGTAAACTGGGGAAGTCAATGGCAGATGCCGTCAAAGGAACAAAGGAATGAGCTTGTTGATAATTGTACCTGCGAGTTTATCTGGGTTAATGGTAATAGAGTCGCTCGTATAACGGGACCGAATGGTAATTTTATCCTTCTGCCTACAGCTCTCTACTATGATGGTGTTCCGCTCGTAGGTCATGATGAGAATGCTGCTCCAGAGTATCGATATTGTAATGGTTTCTACTGGACGAGGTCGCTTGAAATGATGGGCACTTCCGGAGGCACCTATGAAGCTTGTTGTATTACTTTCGGAATAGGTACTGCATGGTACTTGGCATCATATGGCGATTTAGGCCGCAATTGTGGACTAAGCGTTCGACCAGTGTTGGCGACTCAGTCATTAAATTCTGTCTCTCAAATTGTGTTGAGCGAAATACCGGTTACGATGAAATCCGGCGAAACCAAGCAACCTGTTGCTACTGATTTTCCTAATGATGCTGAGAATAAGAATGTGGCATTGGAGAGCAGTGAAGATAATGAGGCAGACGAGCAGACAGCATTGACGCAGAAGATGGTTGTTCGCATGAAAGACAATCAAACAGTAGAGTTCAATATGTCTAAACTCGAAGAGGTGGCTTTCACGGAAGAAGAGCCAATAAATGATGATATGCATGGCATTATGGATGGTCACGAGTGGATTGACCTCGGCTTGCCAAGCGGCACGCTGTGGGCGACGTGCAATGTGGGTGCCAACAGCCCCGAGGAATATGGCGACTACTTTGCCTGGGGCGAGACAGTACCGAAGGACTACTATGATGGAACCACGTATTTTGACTTAAATAACGATGGCAGGACGTTCAAGAAGTATAACAATGATGGTGGCAAGACGGAGCTTTATCCTGCGGACGATGCTGCCACTGCCAACTGGGGCGCGCCTTGGCGTATGCCGACTTCTGAACAGATAAAGGAACTCTGTAATAACTGCACGCAAGAGATGATACAGCAGAATGGCGTTAATGGCATCCTCTTGACCGGCCCGAATGGCAACACCATCTTCCTGCCCGCAGCGGGCTATCACCATGAAGACTGGCTCCTCTGCGCTGGTTCGGAAGGTTACTACTGGACCAGTTCGCTCTCAGATAATGACTTCGGCTCAGACTACCTGTTCTTCGGAGCGAGTAGCTGGAGGGTGAGCAACTACTATCGCTACCATGGGCGATCCGTGCGCGCCGTCTATGTTACCCTAACCTTATCTGATAGTTCTGTAGCAGTAAATAGAGAATCCACCACAACAGTCAGCATAACCTCCGGCTTCGGCAACTATACAGTTTTGAGCAGTAATGAGAGTATAGCGACAGCTATCGTTGATGACGATGCAATTACCATTACTGGCTTAGCCGTTGGTACAGCAATCATCACCGTTACCGATACTCAGACACATCAGACTGCAACGGTAGAAGTGAAAGTTCTTTCCATCTGCCCCGATGGGAATCATCCTCATGTCATCGACCTCGGCTTGCCAAGCGGCACACTTTGGGCGACGTGCAACATCGGTGCAAACAGCCCTGAGGAGTACGGCGACTACTTCGCCTGGGGCGAGACAGAGCCGAAGGACGAGTACAACTGGAGCACGTACAAGTGGATGAATGCAGGTCAGTCAAGCAGGAGTCAGATAAACAAGTACACGTTTGCCGACGGTCAGACGGATGCCTGCTGGTACGACGGTAACGGAAACTTCATCGGTGACAACAAGAAGGAGCTTGACTCCGAGGACGATGCTGCGACGGCGAACTGGGGCAGCGACTGGCAGATGCCGAATGTCGACCAGATAGAAGAACTCATCAACAGCGAGTACACGACGACAGAGTGGACGACGCAGGGCGGCGTAAACGGCAGATTGATTACCAGCAAGAGCAACGGCAACAGCATTTTCCTGCCCGCTGCGGGCTACCGCGTCGGCTCGTACCTCCTCGACGCGGGCTTGCGCGGCTACTACTGGTCTCGTTCGCTCGACACGCACTGTTCCGACGACGCGTACTACCTGTACTTCAGCTCAGGCTACTGGGACTGGGACTACTACAGCAGCCGCGACTGCGGTCGATCCGTCCGCCCCGTGCGCGTTCAAGAATAGTCCCTCGGCCGAACAAGCCCAAAACATTTAATGTGCAGACCTCACCTTGTGTGAGGGCGTGCCTCACAAAGGCACGCCCTCACACAAGAAGAGGTCGAGCACATAAAATGTATGGCACAAAAGAAAAAGGCATTTGTCGGAAGTCATCTCTGCGTGCGTGTTCTTTGTCTTTCACACTTGAGGAGGTTTTGTCTCATGTGTGAGAAAACTTTGTCTCACGCGTGAGAAAAACTGCCGACCAACTTATCGGAATAACCAACTCCGTTATTTCTTACCACGAATTACACGGATTGCACGGATTCTCCTTCTTCGTAGAAGGTTCGGAAGGCCTCGATGCAATAGAGGTGGTCCGCCACAGCGGCTGTCTCGCGGCAGCTGTGCATGGCGAGGAGGGGATTGCCCATATCGACGCCTCGGAGGGGTAGGGAGGAGGCGAGAATGTTGCCGAGGGTGCTGCCGCCTGCCACATCGCTATGGTTTACGAAACGCTGGCAAGGCACGCCTGCCTTCTCACAAATACTTGCAAAGACGGCTGCTGAAACGGCATCGCTGGCGTACTTCTGAGCGGCATTGAACTTGATGACCGGCCCGCCGCCGAGCACGGGATGGTTCGTCGGGTCGTACTTGTCGTTGTAGTTCGGATGCCAGGCATGAGCGTTATCGGCACTCACCATGAATGCCTTTTCGATGCTACGATGGAAGTCTTCAGCCGTGCCTCCTTGAACCAGAACGATGCGCTCAATCAGGCTTGCCAGGAACGGACTGCCAGCGCCTTGTTTTGTCTGTGAGCCCGTCTCTTCGTTGTCGAAGATGGCAAGCACTTGTGTTACCTTCGGCGTCTTCTTTCCGCTTTGCAAGAGTGCCTGCAGACCGGCATGAACCATGCTGAGGTCGTCGAGACGGCCACTGGAGATGAACTCGTCGTGAATGCCGAAAGTGCAGGCAGGAGAGGCATCGGCAAGGTAGAGGTCGAAGTCGAGGATGTCCTTCTGCTTCACCTTCAGCTCCTCGCAAATCAGGTTGATGAGCAACTTGCCTTTCTCCAGCTCATCCTTGATGATGCCGAGAATGGGCAGCATGTCTTTCTGCTTGCTCAGCTTCACGCCGTCGTTCACCTGACGGTTGAAGTGGATGGCGAGGTTGCTGATTTGCAGCAAGGGACGGCGAACATGCAGGAGCTTGGTGACGGGCTTCATCACATCCTTCGAGCGCACAATGACGCGGCCTGCAAGGGTGAGCGGACGGTCGAACCAAGTGCTCATGATTGGGCCGCCGTAAACCTCAGTGTTGAGTCGGACGATGCCGCCATCTCCCGTCATCTCAGCATTAGGTTTGATACGGAAAGTGGGTGAGTCGCAATGCGCACAAATCATGTGGAAGCCGGCCTCGCTAAGCGGTTCTGTGCCGATGCGGAAGGCATAGACAGAGGAGTCGTTCTTCGTGAGGAAGAACTGCTTGCCGGCCTTCATTTCGCCCAGCTTGTCGCAGGCATCCAGATGCTCGAAGCCTGCCTCTTGGAGTTGCTTGCTTATGGTCTCGACAGCCAGAAAGTTCACAGGCGAATTGTCGAGGAATTGCAGAAGAGAGTCTATTTGTCTCATAGTCGTATGTTTTATTGCCCTTTTTGGCTACGCCCAAAGGAGCATCTGCCTTGATTGGCTTTCAATTTTCAATATTCAATTTTCAATATTCGAATTTTCAATCTTCAATCTTCAATTTTCAATCTTCAATGTAAAAAGTTTAGATGCTAAGTTCGTTGAGCACCGTGATGAGGCGCTTGTCGAAGCGCTTGTCGGTGCGGATGCATTCGCTGAAGGGGACATAGACCACCTCGTTGTTGCGGATGCCCACCATCACATTGCGCTGTCCCTGCTTGATGGCCTCGATGGCTCCTGCGCCGGTACAGCTGGCAAGGATGCGGTCGTGGGCTGACGGACTTCCGCCGCGTTGCAAGTGGCCAAGGATGGAAACTCGCACATCGAACCCGGGGAACTCCTTCTTCACACGGTCGGCATAGTAGAGGGCGCCGCACTTGGGGCTCTCGCTCACGATGACGATGCACGACTTCTTCGACTTGCGGATGCCGCGTCCCATGAACTGTGCCAATTGGTCCACATCAGTTGTTTCCTCCGGCACGATTGCCGCCTCAGCGCCACAAGCAATGGCGCAGTTCTGTGCCAGGAAGCCTGCATCGCGTCCCATCACTTCGACGAAGAAGATGCGCTCGTGCGAGTTAGCAGTGTCGCGAATGCGGTCCACACACTCCATGATGGTGTTCATCGTCGTGTCGTAGCCGATAGTGGCGTCGGTGCCATAGAGGTCGTTGTCGATTGTGCCAGGCAGACCAATGACAGGGAAGTCGAACTCCATGCCGAAATCGCGGGCACCGGTCAGCGAGCCGTTGCCGCCGATAACGACGAGTGCGTCAATACCTTCGCGCTTGCAAGTCTCGTAGGCCTTCTCTCTGCCCTCATGCGTCGTAAACTCCTTGCATCGGGCAGTCTTCAGGATAGTGCCCCCGCGGGTAATTATGCCGCTCACATCTTCAGTGGTGAACGCCTTTACCTCGCCCTTGATGAGTCCCTCGTAGCCACGATAGATACCTTTGATGCTGAAACCATTGCTGATGCCTGCACGCGTCACCGCACGAATCGCGGCATTCATTCCCGGAGCATCGCCACCACTTGTGAGGATGCCTATACAATTAATCTTTGCCATAATGTGTGTTTCTTTTTCCTTTTCAAGTGCAAATATAGATAAAAATCCCGAATTACATACAATCACAGCCGAGAAAAAATTTCCCTCTGCCGAGAATTCTACTCTTCATAGTGTCTGATTCTGGTGACGCAAGCAGCGATTCTGCAAACACAATCTGCGTCTGAACAGCTGCAACCAGCGTTCGTACATACGCAACCAGCGTATTAAGATTTCAGCAAAGTGGAAAGAGAAAGCACAAGTGCAAAGAATTACTTTCCAGCATTGTTCGACGGAGAATAATTTCAAGAAAGATTGGAAATTGTACCCACAATAATATATTATATAATGTATTCAAAAGGTAAAAAGTACGTTTCCCATGAAAAAAAACATCAAAAAGTTTTGCCAGTTTCGGAAATTGCCGTATCTTTGCATCGCAATTCGCGCAAGAAGTGCCAAGCGAGGTGCTTTGTGAAACGAATTGGGCGCTTAGCTCAGCTGGTTCAGAGCGTCTGCCTTACAAGCAGAGGGTCGGGGGTTCGAATCCCTCAGCGCCCACCAGAATGATGGCTCCTTAGCTCAACTGAATAGAGCATTTGACTACGGATCAAAAGGTTGTGGGTTTGAATCCCGCAGGAGTCACATGATTCTGGCGAAAGTCAGTGGACTGGGTAGGTAGGTAAGTGGTTAAAACGGGCAGACTGTAAATCTGTTGCCTCACGGCTTCGGCAGTTCGAATCTGTCCCTGCCCACGATAATGCGGAAATAGCTCAGTT
>JAFRQD010000037.1 GCA_017428785.1 Bacteroidaceae bacterium | reverse complement strand
GGTCGAGCACGGTGGTAGCATCCAGGTGGGTAAACGTTGTAGCAGGTGCAGGGTCTGTCAAGTCGTCGGCAGGCACATAAACAGCTTGCACTGAGGTGATTGACCCCGTCTTGGTTGAAGTGATTCTTTCCTGCATGGCACCCATCTCCGATGCCAGCGTAGGCTGATAGCCCACGGCCGACGGCATACGTCCTAACAGGGCCGACACCTCAGAACCAGCTTGGGTGAAACGGAAGATGTTGTCGATGAAGAACAGGATGTCGGCAGCACCGCCGTCCTTGCCGCCGCCGTCGCGGAAGCCCTCGGCAACAGTCAGCCCCGAGAGTGCTACAGAGGCACGTGCCCCCGGCGGTTCGTTCATCTGTCCATAGACCAGCGTAGCTTGACTCTTCTTCAGCTCCTCAGGATCTACGAGCGACAAGTCCCACTTGCCCTCGTCCATTGCCTGACGGAACTTCTCGCCGTAGCGGATAACGCCCGACTCAATCATCTCGCGGATGAGGTCGTTACCCTCGCGGGTACGCTCTCCTACGCCGGCGAACACAGAGAATCCGTTGTGCCCCTTGGCAATGTTGTTAATCAGCTCCATGATGAGCACCGTCTTACCCACGCCGGCACCGCCGAAGAGTCCAATCTTACCACCCTTCATGTAAGGCTCCAACAGGTCAATGACCTTGATGCCCGTGGCCAGGATCTCCTTCTTCGTCGAGAGTTCCTCAAACGTGGGAGCCTCGCGGTGAATGGGGTAAGCACCCTTCATGTCGAGCTGTTTCATACCGTCGATAGGCTGTCCGATAACGTTCAGCATACGGCCCTTAATCTGGTCGCCGGCAGGCATTACGATGGGTGAACCCAAGGGAATTGCAGCCAGTCCGCGCTGCAAGCCGTCGGTATTGTCCATAGCCACGCAGCGCACCGTGTCCTCGCCGATGTGCTGCTGCACCTCGACAATGAGTTCGCTGCCGTTGCCGCGCTCAATCTTAAGGGCGTCGTGAATCTTGGGTAGCACTTTCTCCGCCTCAAGCCCCTTGGTGTCGAAATACACGTCGATGACAGGGCCGATAATCTGAGAAATGTGTCCAGTAATTTGTGACATAAGCTTTGAATAATATTAGTTATTTGTATTCAGTTTCTAAATTGCCTACAAATTTAGCACTTTTTTTGCAAACGGCGAACTTTTTTCCTGTTTTTTTTTCATTTTCGTGCTTTTTTGGCTTTACAGTCTTCCGAATGCACTGGAAATCGAGGGCGGCGGGGACACTTTAGGGCGGGCGAGGATGACAAAATGATGCATCTTGCCCTTTGGCCTTCCTCTTCCTTTCAAGGCAAAGCTGATGTAAACATCGCTTTGCGCTTGCTTCGTTCGTCGTTTCGCCAGCTTTTTCCTTAATAAAGGAGGGGGCAATCGCATGGTAATTCCGAAATAATTATTACCTTTGCAACCGAAAACTTTTAAATAATTGCAATAATGATAGGAACCCTAAGGGCAAGCGATGTCTATATGGACATGCTGCGCGTGCTGCCCAATGAGGACAAGCTCGACCTGATATCTTAGCTCGTCAAGTCGATGAAGAAGGCCGTCAGCGTGAAGAAGGAGCCGAAGGACCAGAGCCGATAGTCTGGTAATACAGAATCAGTCTCGCGCCGATTCTATGCCATTCAGTTAGGAAAATTTAACGTGCCCGGTTGTAATATTCCCATGTGATTGGCGTATATGATAATAGTAAAGACAAATATAAACCTGATAATGAACAAGAAAAGTATCATCACAGCGCTGCTCGCCCTCGTCACATTGGCGGGGCAGGCTAAAGGGAAAGTTGTCGTATGGGAGCAGCCCACTACTGAGTATGGAAACAGCTACGGCGACGGATTCTTCAATCTCGTCCTTGATGTGACAAAGGTGGAACTGAAGACCGACGAGACGGTGGTGTATATCACCGCCCAAGAGCGTTCCGACTATCCCGACTACTCTTTCCAGTTCGCTGGCGACACTTACCTGAAAGTTGGCGAACAGCGCTATACTATCACGTCAGCCGATAACATTGAACTCAACAAGTTTGTACAGACGAATAAGAACGGTCAGCGCGACATGGCTTTCCACTTCCCACCGCTGCCACAGGACACTAAGTCTTTCGACTTCATCGAGGGCGACGGCGAGCGGGCCTTCCAAATCAAAGGCATCAAACCAGTAGAGGAACGTTGGAAACAACTGTTCCCCTCATATTGGTGCAACGAGCAAGGTGACTGGAAGATTGCCTTCTTCGACGATTGCGCCATCTACGACTGCAAGTTCTGGAACTACGAGCAGCGCGACGTGAACCCCAAGACCGGCGAGGCTACCATCGTGATGCGCAACGGCGGCGAGGAGATAAGGGTCACGGTCGGCAAGGACAAGAAAGGCAAGCGGCAGATTCAGATTGGTAACGTAAAAGCTGTGTACACTATGATTACCAGCCGATTCCTTCCCGACTATCCCACGATGGACACACGCACAGACTTTGCAGATACGAACTACAAGACCGACACCGTGACGGTGGTGGGCTGGCTCAAGGATATGCCCGAGCACTACAAGAGCCTGAAGACCTTTGAATTTGGCTACGCAAACTTCCTCACCGACGAGCAGGAGTCTGTCCATGCCGACTTGGATTCCTTGGGACGCTTCAGCGTGAAGATTCCCGTTCTGAACAGTACCGAGTTCCGTTGCGACTGGCGCCGTTGCTTCCTCCGCACCATGCTGGAGGCGGGCAAGACTTACTTTATGCTCTACGACTTCAAGGAGGGCCGACGCTATTTCATGGGTGAAGACTGCTGCCTGCAGAACGAGTTGTTCAAGTACCCGCTCAGCTGGAATTCCGTTCGACTATATCAGGGGAGAGACGGAGCAGGCGAAGGCACACAGAAACTTTTTGACCAGTACATCGTATCGGTTGACAGCCTGCTCAAAACGGAGTACGCCAACACCGATTCACTCTGTGAGGCACATCCGACGCTCTCCACCCGCTTCAATCGCTACAGGAAAGGAAACATCTTGTCGCAGCAGGCACGCGACTTCGGACAGGCACGCTTCAAGGCTGCTCAGTTCCAACTGCCCGACAACGCCCGCCAATATGCCCACGACACGTTCTGGAAAAAGTTGGAGAAGCCTTACACTCTGCACAGCGACCTCAGCACGTTCTTGCGCGACTATCTGGACGATGCGGCCAATAACATAAGTATTTCCTTCTCCATTAATCCACAAGACCACCTTGAGGAGTATGCCTCGAACGACGAGGAGTTGGCATTGCTCAAACGCTGGAAGGAATGGATTGCTGAAGCAACGGCAGCAGTAGAGAAAGCCCCGACGGATGAAGAGAAACAGAAAGTGGCCGAAGAGCTGAACGCCAAAAATGCCGACATGATAGAGCGGGTAAGCAAGATTCTCAATGGTCAGAAGGGCATGAAGTTCGTCAGTGGAAAAATGCTTATGGAAAACATGAAGAGTCACCTCAAGCTGCTCGACTCACTACAAGCCACTCCCTTCATCAAGGACATTGCGCTCTCACGGATGGTATATAATGATATTGACCACAGGCGCACGTCGCTTCTTCCAGAGGTGATTGACACGCTGAAGATGCTGGTGAGCAATCGCGAGTGTATCGCGATGGTGGAAAAGAAGAACGATTACTACCTTGCCATCGAGAACCGCGAGTTCGACAAGCTGGTGCTCAAATCATCGGATAACCTTGCAGACCTGAGCGAAGGCGAGGCGCTGCTGAAGAAAATCCTCGAGCCGTACAAGGGCAAGTTCGTATTGCTCGACATCTGGGGCACATGGTGCAGTCCCTGCAAGGAAGCTCTATCGCACTCCACTGAGGAGTACGCCCGCCTGAAGGACTTTGACATCCAGTACCTGTATCTGGCAAACCAGAGTCCTCGGGAATCGTGGGAGAACGTCATCAAGGAGTATAACGTAAGCGGCGACAACGTGGCCCACTACAACCTGCCCGTTGAACAGCAGAGCGCCATCGAGCGCCACTTGAACGTCCATAGTTTCCCCACCTACAAACTCTTCAACCGCAACGGCGACCTCCTCGACCTAAAGGTTGACCCGCGCAACCTTGAAGAACTTGCAAGATTGCTTTCTGCGCTCCGCCCTCGCTGAACGTTTGTCTGAGTCTCTCCTCGGTTATCGACATAATTTCATTACTTTTACTGGGCTATCTGAGCCGACTTCCAGATTGGGGCAGAGTGTCTCCACGCCAGTATCCACGAATCCGCATTTCTCCATCACGCGACCAGACGCAGGGTTTGAAGGAAAATAGTCACCCCAAAGCGCAGTAAAACCCTTTTCATTGAAACAATAGTCGATGACCATCTGAAGTGCTTCCGTACAGATGCCTTTGCCCCAAAACGGACGGGCTATCCAATAACCTACCTCAGCTTGATCTTCAGCAATCTTCAGGTTTGATGCGGATGCCGGGAGGTAGCCCACACAGCCAATAGGCTGACCTTCGGTCGACCTCTGTCGCGACTCGGCAGAGCTGATGCCAGCATCGCTCAGCTCTCGCTGCTCCATCGGTTCGCCAGTCTCTTTCCATATTACCGCCCACATCCCTTCTGCGCTGAAGACAGTCCGGATAATCTCCAGACTCTCCTCCACAGACTTATGCGGTGGCCATCCAGCACGAGGACCCACCTCCGGGTCGCTGGCGTATTTAAACAGCGTCTCGGCATCACTATCCTGCCAAGGCCGCAATAATAATCTTTCTGTTTCCATATTATTTCTTCCACCTCTTAAGCACCGGGAAGAAGCCTCGCATCATCTGCTTGTACTCTTCCTTAGTCATGGGCTTAGGCATCTGTTTGTTGACTTCATCTACAAACTGTGAACAATGCTCAATCATTTCGTCCATCGTACATTCCTGCAAGAATTTGCCGTCCTTATAGCAATACTGGCAATAGTCATAGTTCGTGCTGCCGTCTGCATTGGTGCCGCAGTCCTCGTTCTTGGTGAGAGGCATACCGCAACTCTGGCAGAATTTCATTTCTTTATTCATTTTTCTATTTTGTTTTATCGTTTGACGCTGCGAAATTACAAATAGTTGCGGATTCCGCCAAATTTCTGGGATATTCCGTGCTGTGCGGTTGAACTGCAGTATGACCGCAAAGCGGTCACCTCTCAATGTCGGGCGGTGCAAAGCACCCCCGGATGACGCTGAAAGCGTCAGCGCTCAATAACCGCGGTGTGCACAGCACCCCCAAGCCCCCTTGCCCCCTAAAGGTGGAGTTCCTGCAGAGTCTGTAGTTCCCCCTTTAGGGGGTTGGGGGGCTTATTAAAGACCATTGTCATACCTGTCACCCTCCTGTCACCCTC
>JAFRQD010000036.1 GCA_017428785.1 Bacteroidaceae bacterium | reverse complement strand
GCATCCGAGCACATCAAGCCCTGCAACATCGCCCAGAGTGAGCGGCACAACAGGAGGGACGCAGACTACATCGCATCCCTCAATCCTGCCATGCTCTACATCCGCAAAGACCTGGCTCATCAGAATGAAGTGTATGTCGCACCTGACATGGTGGGTGTCAGTCTTCAGCAGCACTATGAAGACATCCGTGTCATGGTGAAGCAGAAGACTGGCAGGGCGATGCAGGAGAAGGACGTGAAGTTTACGGACAAGAAAGGCAAGCAGCGTGTCCGTCAGGGGTGTAGCCCTATCCGTGAAGGTGTGGTGAACATCAAGCCCGACACGACGATGGAAGACCTTTTGCGCTATGCCGAAAGAGTGCATGAGAGGTGGGGCATCAGAGCCTTACAAATACACATCCATAAGGATGAGGGGCATTATGAGGACACTAACGACCCTGCATCATGGGAACCGAACTACCATGCACACATCATCTGGGACTGGATAGACCACGCAACTGGCAAGTCCTATAAGCTGAATGCCGAGGACATGTCTGCCATCCAAGATTTGGTAGCTGAGACATTGGACATGCAGCGAGGGCAGAAAAAGTCTGAGACAGGACTTGATCATCTGGAGCGGAACGACTTCATCATTCAGAAGCAGGAGAACAAAAAGAGGCAGCTTCAGGAAGAGTCAAAGAAAGCCATCACCGAGAAGGAGGAAGCCGAAGCAGAGGTTGAAGCTGCGAAAACAGAAGTGGCAGGACTGTGGAAGACACACGACTTATTGACAGATTCAAATCGCACTAAAAGAGAACGTTGCAACCGTCTCGACCTTGACATCAGGAACAAGACGAACCGCTCCCAGGCGCTTGATGATGCCATTGATGCCAAGAAAAAAGAAGTGAATGAACTGGCAGCAAAAGCCAACGAGAAGCTACAAGACCTCTACACCATCAAGGAGTATGGCGACTGGCAAGACCCTATGTTCTTTGGCATGTCCGCTTATATCTACCGCTTTGACGAGGGATTGCAGTTCTGCATAAAAGCCATTCAGGATTTCGCCTATTCGGGCTTCGGCTGTCGTGGAGGCAAGCATGGAGACATTTTCTGGGACAACGAGTCATACGCCATCAAGCAATGCATGAAGATGTTTGCCGACCTCGCAAGTGCGACATTGAAGCAGGTGGCTAACTGGTTCGTATGGTTGGCAAGCACTTTGGGTAAGTTCAATGCCAATGAACTGAAACGTGCCCACAATGAGGTTCAAGATATTGCTGATGGAAGATACGATTGGCGCATAGAGAGATACCGAAACGACAATGGAATGTCAAGGTAGTTTATTAGAAACTCGGCTCGGCTTCGCCGCGAGTATAGACAGTCTCGCCGTTGTCACCATTGCGAACATAGCCGCCAGTGAAACTTAGCGTGGTTTCATCGGCATGGATGAAGGTGGCGTTCAGGCTGTAGGCATTCCACTCTCGTTCCACGTCGAAATCTGCTGAGAGCCAGAGCCTGTTTTCACCAGACGCACCGTCTGCATCGCGCTCCCACGACAGCTTCCAACTGCCTGTGAACGTCCCGTTTTCGTACTCTTTTTCCTGCCAGTCCATATATTGCTCCTTGCCGTCGATGGTGACGATTTCGCGGTTCTGCCATTTGCGCATTCCCGTGAATGTCCCGTCTGCGTTGAACGTCAGCTGCTCGAAGAACCGCCCCTTATCCTTGATGTATTCCACATGCCACGTCCCGGCGATAATCGGCATGTACTGATTCCGCAACTGTTCCATTTTCTCGTGTGCCTCCTCGTCAGCCCACTGCGGGTCGCTGCTGCATGCTGTAAGGGCGAGTGCTACGAGAAAAAGGAATAATGCTTTTGTTGGTTTCATGTTGCTTATTGATTGTGATTCTAATTATTGGCTGCATTGTTTCAGATGCTGGAGTAGGGCTTGTGAAAGTGTATACTCATGCCCGCCGTGCCGATTCTTCCGCTTGGCTGCCTCGTTGTAGATGAGGGCAAAACGATAGGGATTATCGAATTGGGCAATAAGTTTGCCGAGAAGCCCCTGCTCACGGATAAGCCTTGCCATATAGATCCCGACGGGATGGCCATTGAATACGAAAAGCTCTACCAGCGGGCCGTACTCCCCGCCATTGGCATTTCCTTCTGCTTTGTAGGCTGTCAGCAGCGAATCTATCTGCAGGAGTGTCTGCGGAGCGTCTGCAAGTTCGTGTAGGAAAAGCCGTGCATAGTCCTCACCAAAAGCTACATAGAGTTTCTCGGGCTGTTCGTTCTTGTCTATCAAGTCGGCCATGCCCTCGTTTTGGAAGTGGCTGAATACTTTGAGGAACGTGTCGCGTGAGTCGATGTTGTAGGCGGCATCCCTATAGTTGTGGAAGAACTCATGGGCAAGCAACCGCACGATTTCGTCCTCCGACATATTGAGGGCAAGGTTTAAGTCCATCTGCACGGCCTTGTCTCTCACTGTGGCATCGGGTATGAAGCAGATGAGGTGCAAGTCGTTGAGTGCAACGGTGCCCTTTGTGGCACGGCGAGGAATGAAGTTTTGTACCATGCTGTCGGCCTTGGCGAGCAAACGGGCAAAGTCCGTGCTTCCCAAAAAGTGGCGAGCCTCCTGTGTCCGCTTGGCCAATCTGCAAAGGTTCTGACACAATACAAGTGCGGGGGTGTCTACCTTGGGACGGAGTTGGCAAATGCTGTCGGCCTCCGCTCTCCGTGCAGGGTTAAAGGCCAATATCATGGCATCTTTTATCTTCTCCCGTTGAGAATCCCTCATATTGTAGATGGAATAGCCTTTCGTGGCAAACAGACTGTCCCAATCTGCCTCACCGATAACCTCGCCCCGCTCTATTCGCTCGCCGATGTTCAACACAGTCTCTGCCGACTCTATGGTGAACTTGTCTGCGAAACTCTGCGCCGAGGCGGTAACAGAGAGGACGAACGCAGCAAGGAAAAGGGGTAACGCTTTTGCCTGTTTCATATTTCACTTCACTTTCTTGAACCTTGATATTTCCTCATTGGTGCCGGGCTTGTTCCAAACCATCTGTGTGCAGGTGAGGCGGCGGATGTCGCAATCCACAGTGAGGGCTTCTGAGGTGTCATCGGGCTTGGGCGAAATATGCAGATGCCCAGCATCCGTTACGGTGTAGATGCGATAAACTATGGTGTCGCCTGCTGCCCAGTCGGAGGTGAATATATCAACGGTGCCGTTATTCACAGACTGTGGATGGAATGTGTACTGTACCGTGCCAGCATCGGCCACGCCTTCGTCATACACCTTTTGCCATGTGCCACCAAGCTCTGTTGCTTCGTAGACATCGTTGTCATCGTCGCTGCTGCAAGAGGCGAGGGAGAAAGCAGCAAGCATCACAAATGCAATCCTCCAAAGTTTCATTGTTTTCAT
>JAFRQD010000035.1 GCA_017428785.1 Bacteroidaceae bacterium | reverse complement strand
GGTGTCGCCGTTGGTGCTGAGCACTTCGAAGACGCCGCTGCCGAACTCAAGGATAGAGATATCGAAGGTGCCGCCGCCGAGGTCGAAGACTGCAATCTTCATGTCCTTGTTGGCCTTGTCCACGCCATAAGCCAGAGCGGCTGCCGTGGGTTCGTTGACGATACGCTGAACGTTGAGGCCTGCAATCTGGCCGGCTTCTTTAGTGGCCTGACGCTGAGAGTCGCTGAAGTAGGCGGGCACGGTGATGACAGCATCTGTCACTTCCTGTCCGAGGTAGTCTTCTGCGGTCTTCTTCATCTTCTGCAGAATCATGGCGCTGATTTCCTGCGGTGTGTATGCACGGCCGTCGATGTCGACGCGAGGAGTGTTGTTGTCGCCGCGTACTACATTGTACGGTACGCGTGAGATTTCCTTCTGCACTTGGTCGTAGGTCTCGCCCATGAAGCGCTTGATAGAGAAGATGGTCTTCTTCGGGTTTGTGATGGCCTGACGCTTGGCAGGATCGCCCACCTTACGCTCGCCGCCATCGACGAATGCCACTACGGAAGGTGTGGTGCGCTTGCCTTCGCTGTTGGCGATAACTACGGGCTCGTTGCCCTCGAATACGGATACACAGCTGTTGGTGGTACCCAAGTCAATTCCAATAATCTTTCCCATAATTGTATTTAGTTTAGTTTATACTCTTGTTTGTTGACACTGTTGTCTGCCTATATTCATACAAAGGGCGTGCCAAAGTGTGTCATACTGCCAAGAATATGACAAAAACTGACATCGGGCGGTGCATTGATGTCAGCTATACATTATATATATATAATATAAAGAGGGCAGGAAGCTCTCTGTGAAGAGGATGCTTCCTGCCCCGTCTGCTATGAAAAACTAGTACCTTTCTTAAAGGCTGATGTGCTGTTTACTTAACAGCGAACTTGACTTTGTCGGGTGCGCTTGCGCTCGGTGGAGCAATGGCATGCATGGTATTCATGCCCTATGCTTCACGCTCACTTAACAGCGAACTTCTGTCCCTTGACAACATAGATGCCTTGAGGCAGGCTCTTCTTTGCTGCGTTGATGTTGGTATGCGAGAGGACGAGGGTGCCCTGAGCGTTGTAGACGTCGACGGTTGCGTTAGTAGCCTGGAGCTTCTCAATGCTTGTCTCGATGTCGTCGAGGCTGGTGACGTGCTTGATTTCAAGCTCAGTGGCGTCGCTTGTCTGCTGGTCCCATGTGAAGCCGCAGCGTGTGGGCAGGAATGCCTTGTCGCCTTCGGTGCGGATGAGGATGCTCTCCAGGATGTAGGTGTCCTGCTGAGCGGGGATGCCGTAGCGGCCTTCCACCTTGAGTGTCTCCCAGGAGCTGCCGAAGGTCACTGTGTTGCCTGCACCGTCGCTCTTGCAGACGCTCTTGAGCTCAGTGCTGAAGCCTGATGCCTGTGTTGTGTTGGCATGCAGTGTCTGGAAGGTGGGGGAGAAGATGAGATAGGGGACGCCTGCCTCGATGCCTTCGTTGGTGCAGTCCAGGAAGTACATGTTCAGGGTGTTGCCTTCCTGGCGGATAACCTCGAGGCGCTCTACCTGTACGTCCTTAGCGGCAGCCTGAAGCTGTTCTGCGCTGAGGCTCATGGGCAGACAGATGGTGTTGTAGCCAGCGAAGAGAGTGCGGTTGAGCACTACTGGCTGTGTCTGGTTCTGCAGAGCCTCGACGTTGAGAGTTGTTGTACTGGTATAGACGTACTTAGGTCTTGGCTGTGCAATAGCATTTGTGCAAATGGTGGCCGCAGCCATCAAAAGAAGCGTAAAATGTTTCATAAGTCTAAAAAGTTTATGAGTTTGTTAGTATATTTTATCTGTTTTGCTCTGCAAACTTACTATTTATTTCGTGAACTGCCAAATTTCCGGGCAAGTTTTTCTATTATTTAACATCTGCTTGCCTGAAAATGCCCTTGTGAGGGGGTTGAAAACGCCGCGTGCGGGGATTGGCAACGCCGCACGCGGAAATGCCCATCGCCGCAGCCGGGGATTGCCATCGCCGCACGCGGCGTTTGGGACTACTGCTTGAGGTGTACGTCGCGCTGCGGGAAGGGTATCTCTATTCCGTTCTTGTTCAGTGTGTTATAGATGGTTTCCTTGACGCGTGCCGTGATGGCGAGTTTCTGTTCCACGAGCATCCAGATGCAGACTTTGAGATCCACGCTGCTATCTCCGAAGTCGGCAAAGGAGACATTGACGGGGATGCTGGTGTCGGTGAGCGTCAGTCCGTCGTCGGTCTTCTCTTGGCAGATGGGCTCCAGCGCCTCGATGATGAGCTGTCGCACTTCCTCTACATCGGTGCCGTAGGCCACTCCGACGGGCACTTTGATGAGCTCGTAGCGATGGTTGCGCGTCATGTTCTTGAAGTTCTTGCTGAAGAGGGCGCTGTTGAGGAAGGCGATGACGCCGCCGTCGATAGTGGTGATCTGCGTGCTCTGGTAGGTGATGCTCTCCACTCGGCCTGCTATGCCGTCGCACTCGATGTAGTCGCCCACATGGATGCGGCCGGACATGAGGCTGATGCCGTAGAAGAAGTTCTCCAATATGCTCTGCATGGCAAAGCCGAGACCTGTGGCGAGACCGGCGCTGACGATGCTGATGCCGTCCTTCGGCACACGGAAGATGACCAGCACGATGATGATGTAGAGGCCCCAGCAGAGGATGCCGATGATGTTGCGGGCCAGCGTCTTGTTGATGGACTCATTGTCCTCGCTGAACTGCTTGCGGTAGTGCAGGTAGAAGCTTCGCAGGGCATAGTTGATGTAGCGGAAGATGAAATAGAGCTCTGCTGCCATGCAAACACGAAAGAGCGAGATGCGGATGATGCTGGTCTGGTTGACGATGTCTCGCGTAAAGATCTTCCGGCAGAGGCTCGTCATCTCGAAGACCTGCGCCGCCCAGTAGATGCTTACCAGTATGGAAAGGACCGCCATAATGGGCACTATCGTGCGGCAGAAAAGGTCGTACAGCCAGGTCTGGTCGATGTGTTCCCCCTTCTTCACCCGCTTCAGGAGAGCCAAGCGCTCGCTTGTGTTCATGGTGTCGCCTCCCAGATGCTTGAGCAGATAGCGCGTCTCGTATTTCTTCGTGAGGTCGTAGATGAAGGTGATCGTCATGATGGCTGCCAGCTGGAATGTCCACCATATCATCACCTGCACGGCAAGCAGCGTGTAGCCTATCCATGCGGCAGCGCAGGCGAAGAACATCGCGGCGGTCGTGATGTGCGTATAGACTTTGTCGAGCAGCGGCAAGTATTGCCTGTGCCGCTTCGCCACGATGTATTGCCAGATGGCGAAGACGAGCAGGATGGGCGGGAAGATGAGGTTGACAAGCGAATTAGGGATGAGCACGATGCGGAACAGGATGACGATGAAGGCCAGCAGCATCAGCGGCGTGTAGATGATGGCGGCGTGATGCATCTGCTCTCCCTTGAGGCGGACATACAGGCTCAGGAAGACGGCTTCGAGCAGCCAGGCGACGTTGATGATGAGGCCCGTGCCCATCTGTATGAAGTTGCGCTGGACGAAGCCTCGCACTATCATGACAATGATGGCGAAGAGGGCGATGCCTACCACAAAGACGAGCATCTTCCTCTTTTCCTTGAAGTTCTGTCCGCGCCACTTCTTCGGCAGGAGCCATCGCAGGACGATGTAGCTGATGCCGAGCGAGAGGGCAAGGTAGAAGATAAGGAAGATGCTGATGAACAGCACGGGGGCGCCTCTCCATTCGGAGTAGAGCTGTCCGTGTCCCTCGAAGGGCTTGTACCTCATGTCGATGGTTGACTTCGCCATCTTTACCTGTAAGGGTAACGAGGCAAGGATGCGGAAATAGTTGGCACTGCCGTTGCGGAAGATATTGTCCTGCAGCAGTTTGTATCGGCTCTGGGCAAACTTGTCGAGCTCCAGCACCTTATCGCGGACGCTCTGATAGTAGGCGTTCTCCGCCTCGAGGTTCTCCAGGAAGTGCTGCATGTTGCCTCGAATGGTGTCGGCAAAGAGCAGACAGGCATTGCGGTCCCGCTGTTGTGCTCTCGTCAGGAAGAGGGGTTCCAGATTGTCTTCCTCTTCTTCAGGAATCTCGTTGTTCTCCTTCTCTGTCGTCTCGATGATGTCCACAGCCTCGTCGTCCATAGAGACACGGGCAACGAGCAGGGAATCTTGCTTTGCTGCCAAAGAATCGATGGCCAGCAGCAGGACGCTGTCGCTGGCACTGAGGATGCTGTCGGCATCGATGACAGGCGGCATGCGCTTGAGCGAGCGGATGAGGTAATCGGTGCGCTCTATCTCCTGCTTGATGCGGGCGATGATCTTGTCATACTGCCGCATCTTGCTGTTACGATTGTCCAGGTCGCGCCTCAGGTTGGTTGCCTGCTGGCAGGCATACGCCATATCGAAGGTGTTGTCCGTCGACTGAGAATAGAGCATCAGCCCTATCTGTTCGCATTGATGCATGTACCAGACCAATTGCTGATGCTGCTGCATGCCTTGCTGTTCGTAGCTCTGCATGAAGGCCTGCTGCATCTCGTAGTTGGCCTGCAGCTCTGCCTTGAGCACCCCCAGCGTGCGTGCCAGGTCTTTTTCCTTGAGGACGGAACCGGCAGGGGTTATGATGAGGAGCAGCAGGGCTGCAAGTAGAAAGAAACGACGTGTCATTTACGATTTACGGTTTATGTTCTATTACTATGGCTCGTTATTTATTTCCCCCCTTAAGGGAGTAAGGGGTCTTCCTCCGAAAGAAGGTGAGAGGTTCCTTATTTAATAAACAACGTTTGCAGGCGCAGGATGCCGTTGTACTCATTGTCGTAGTACTCGATGCGCACGCTGTACTTCTTGCCTTTCTCGACGGGGATTGTGGCGTTGCGCGATGTCTCTGCATGGTCGCCCCAGTCGCCCAGAAGCTCCTTGCCGTCGAGGATGAGACGATAGCCGTCGTCGCCATTTACGATGAACATCACGCTGCCTGTCTCGGGAGCGGTGAAGGTGCTTTCTGCCGTCATGCTCCAGTAGTCAGAGGGAATGCCTTCCGCAGGGCTTCCGCTTTGGAACATGTCGATCTTCTCGGCATGTCCTGTGGCTTTTGCCTCGCCTTCGATTTTCATGTTAGGGAAGTAGCGAAGGTCGAAGCCAGTGCCGGCTGCTGTGCTGAAGGCCTCGGGCGATACCTCGCTGAGCATCTTGCCGTCCTCGCCCACTTGGCGAAGGAAGCGGTCGAGGTTGTCGTTCTTGCCCATCTCTTCGACAAGCACGACTGGCAGCTTCTTGTAGAGCTGGCGGAAGCGGCCGAGTGTCTCGTCCTGCAGCTCAGGATGATAGTAGAGACGCAGCGGCGCAGCCTCGAGGAAACCGAAGTCCTCGGTATAGACCATGTTGGCGTCGTGCCGCTTGAAGTCCTGCACAGCATGTTGTATGCGATAGAACTTGCCTTTCTCGCCATCTGTGACAGCATAGTCTGCAGAGGGGAATGTCACCTCGATGGTGGCGCCCTTGCTGCAATCGATGCTGCCCAAAGCGATGCTTGCTTCGAGGTTCAGGCCGTCGTAGGTGAAAGCCCCCTCCCCGCTCCCCCTTTGTGGGAGTGCTTTGCCGTCGATTTTAACGCTGGCGGGTGCCTTCTGGCAGGGCAGGGCGAGGGTGTAGTCGCGACGTGCCGGCATGTCCTTGTAGTTGCCTTTGCGCTGGCCGATTGTTACGGTGAGCTGGTTGCCGTTGCGCTGGTAGGAGAGAGGCGTCGTGGCGTATTCATTGACATAGTTCTTGTCCTCGCCGTTATCCTCATAGAGCGTGAACTCGTCCTTGTCGCCTCCAGGGAAGACGCGCACGATGACGGGCTGGTCCGTACCGCTCACGTTCCTGACCTTGCCGTAGTAGGGAAGGATGCTGCCGGCCTTGACATAGACGGGATACTCATCCATCGAGAACAGCCTTTCTACGCTCTGTCCGCCCTTGAGCATCGTGCCGGTCTCGTATTCCAGCCACTCGCCTTCGGGCAGCCAGGCCTTCACGGAGGCCATGCCGCTCTCTTTGCCGACTTCTGTGGTGACTGGCGCGATGAGCATCTTGTCGCCGAACATGTATTGTTCCTTCACCTCGTAGGCTTCCTTTGCTTCGGGGTAGTCGTAGTACATCGGTCGGCAGAGCGAGATGCCTGTCTCGTATGCTGTGCGTGCCATAGTATATATATAAGGTATGAGGGCATAGCGTCCGTTGATTACATTTGTGAGGCGGCGCTGAGTTGCTTCGTCGAAGGCCCAGGGCTCCTTGTTGAGGCTGGCGTCTTTTGCGCTGTGGCTGCGGAGGATGGGCAGGTATTGTCCCATCTGCATGGCGCGGGTATAGAGTTCTGTGTCCACACCCATGCCGAATCTCTTCACCTGATGTCCGCCGATGTCGTGGCTCCAGTAGCCATAGAGCACGTTGGACGAGGTGCTGTTGAAGTAGGGCAGGAAGCGGAGGCTTTCCCATGTGGCGTAGGAGTCGCCCGAGAAGCCAATCTGATAGCGGTGGTTGCCGAGGCCGCCCCAACGATGGTAGAGCAGGGGACGCTTCGTGCCGTTCTTTTCCATGTCGGAGAACCAGATGTAGTTGCACCAGAAGACGTTGTCGAGGTCTTTCAACGTGCGGTCCTTCTCCCACTGCTGCCAGTCGAGCCACCAGAAATCGACGCCCTCATCCATGTACTGATGCAGATAGGTGTCGAAGAGCGCCTTCACATATTTCTTGTCGCTTCCCATCCACTCGTAGGTCTTGCCGTCGTTCTTCCCGTAGCGCTGCATGAACTCGTTGTACTTCTTTTCGTAGGGACGCACGCCGTCGGCAGGATGCAGGTTCATCGTGGTCTTCACGCCCTGCTCGTCGAGGTAGGCGAGGAACTTCCTATAGTCGGGGAAGATGCTCTCGTTCCAGTCCCAGCCGGTCCAGCCGCCGCCAGTTTCCTTGGTGTTGGGGTGCCAGTCCATGTCGATGACGATCACGTCGAGCGGCAAGTCGAGGCGATGGAAGTTGCTGATGAGGTCGCGCAGGTCCTTGTCGCTGTATGTCCAATAGCGGCTCCACCAGTAGCCGAAAGTGTATCGCGGAGGCAGAGGCATCTTGCCGGCAAACTTCGTGAAGCTCTTCAAGGCGCCTTTGTAGTCGTGACCGTAGGCCATGAAATACCAGTCCTGCGCACCTTCCGCACTCTTTCGCTCAGCCACCCAGTCCCAGTCCGTTGCGCCGTCGAAGATATAGTTCTTGGAATCGTCGATGAGCGTCCAGCCGTCCGTAGCCAACAAGCCGTCCTCGAGTGGCATCTCGTGCTTGGGGTTGCTGTACTGGTACATGTTGCCGTCGTAGCCGTCAAGGGTGCGATAGGTTCCCTTCAGGTTGCCTTTCTGCTTTGTGTCGGGCGTCCAGGCGAACTGCGTGCCGAGCCCTTTGGCAGAGGTGATGGAGAGGTTCTTCGCGCTGAGCGGAGCCCCGTCCTTCTTGTAGATGAGTTTGAACTTGCTTGTGGTAATAGTGACCTTGCTGCCACCCGTCGAGGCCTTGTGAGGCACATTGCCGTATTCGCGGATGACTGCCACGAAACTCTTGTTGTCCACGAACTTGCCGTCCGGCGCGTATTCCAGACGGATGGTTCCCTCGTCGATGAGGGTGAAGCGAACATGATTGTCGCGATAGACTTCTTCTCCCTGTGCCTTCATCGGCCAAAGGGCAGAGACAAACAGGGCTGTCAGCAGCAAAAATCTGTAGGGATGCATAGTAACTGTAGTATTTAAAATGTGAATATTCTTGTTTCTGTTGACTTAAAGTTCTGCAAAGGTATGATTTTTTTTGCTCTTGTCCTAAAAAATGGCGGAAAAAAGAAAAGAATCCTGCCGCCGTCGGCAAAACTGCAGCTAACTTGGTGAATCAGAGACGCTACAGGCACCAGGAAAATGCCCTCAGGAGGGACTGAAAAACGCCGCGTGCGGCGATGGCAATTTCCGCGTGCGGCGATGGCCATCCCCGCGTGCGGCGTTGGGCAATTCCGCAGGCGGCGTTTTCAGACCCCCCAGAAGGGGGTGTTTTTATTGTGTTTTGCGATGGTAGTCGGCCAGTGCAATCTGATAGTTTGCCTTGGCCTGTGCCAGGTCGTTCTGCGCCCTGCGGTTCAGCGTTTCGGCATCGAGCAGGTCGGTCAGCGTGCAGGTGCTCATGCGGTATTGGTCGGTAGTCATGCGCAGGTTCTCCGCTGCTTCGTCCAGGCTGGCCTGCGCTATCTGCGTCTGCTTGTAGGCCTCCTGCAGGTTCGTCCACGCCCTTTCTGCATCTATCTGCAGCATCTGGCGTGCATTCTCACGCTCCTCCACAGCCTGCGCAAGCTTGATTTTCTGCCGTTTCATCGCATAATTTCCGCCCCACCAGTCGCTGAGAGGGATGGAGAGGGTGCCGAACACGAGGCCGTTGTTCTTGTGGCTTTTTATGTATGTCTTGACGTTGTCGGAGAAACCGCCGATGCCGGTATGGTATCCGCCCAGTCCGACGGCCAGATGGGGCAGCAGCTTGCCGCGCTCCATCTTGACTTGCAGCGCCTGTGCATCGACCGCCTTGCCCAACATCTGCAGCTCTTCGCGATGGTCGGGCGAGAGGGTCAGGGGACTTTCTCCGGCCTCGATGGGCTGAAGGATAGGCTTGTCCTCGAGCACGATGTCGAAGTTCTTGTCGGCTTCGGCTGGCTCGATGCCTATCTGCTGGGCGAGCAGGAGCCGCAGCACATGGTCGGCATTCTCGAGTTTGAGGCGGTCGGAGGAGATTTCCTGCTGGCGCAACCGCACCTGGAGCACGGAGTTGCGGGTTGTGACCCCTGCCTTGAGGAAGTTCTCCACCTGCGTCATGACGGCATCCAGCTGCTTCTCGGCTGCCTCGATGGTGCTGAGGTTGTAGCGCACCTGAGCCAGCTGCCAGTAGCATTCCGTCACCTTTTGCAGCACCTCCTTCTCGGTGAGCTGCTGCTTGAGCGTGGATACGTCTTCCTGAAGCTTGGCGAGTTTGTTGCCATAGACTATCTGCCCTCCTTGGAAGACCGGCTGGACGAGCGTGGCAGAAAGGGAGTAGGCTCTGTCGAACTCGGAGACGCTGAATGGTAAGCCGACGAGGGGGCTGAACTGCTGGCCCAGCGCCATTATCTCTTGGGGGTAAGTTCCCTCAGATTTGACCATTTCATCGAATAATTTGAACGCGAGGACACTGGCGCTGATGCGAGGGAAGTAGTTGGTGAAGGCCTCTTTTCTCTGCTCCGAAGCCGCCTCAATCTCGAAGGCTGCGTTGCGAAGCTCGTGGTTGTTCTGGCGTGCGCGTTCCAGGCATTGCTCCAAGGTCAGTTTCTGAGCAGAAGCACTCATGCCAAGCAGCACGAATATGTAAAAAATGTACCGTTTCATCGTGATTTTTTAGGGTTGGGGTAGTGGCTCTTTGCTTAATTTCCAATAGACTACCGGCAGCACGGTAACGACAAGGATGAGTGTGCCGATGCCTCCGGCGAAGATGGTGATGCCGACCGGCATCCAGAACGATGATTTGCCCAATATCATGGGAATCACACCGACAGCTGTCGTGGCTGTGGTCAGGAAGATGGGCACCATGCGTCGGCGTCCGGCGTCGAAGGCGGCATCGTGTACCGTCATGCCTTCGGCTATCTTCTGGTCGGCATGCTCGAAGATGAGTATCTCATTGCGCATGATGATGCCCATCAGCGTGATGAAGCCGAAGAGGCTGGTCAGGCCGAGCGTGATGTTGGCTATGCCCAGACCAATCATGGCGCCCGGCACGGAAAGCAGGATGCTCGCCATGCAGATGCCGGTCAGGCCGAAGCGGCGGAAGTTGAAAAGCAGGAAGAAGAAGATAATTACCAAGGCAATGCCGATGCCCCATGCCACCTCGGGAACGGTCTCGAGGTTCTTTTCAGGTTCGCCGCCTATCTCGGCACGAACGCCTCTGGGCAAGGGGAAGTCCTTCTCGAGAATGTCCTGGATATTTTTCTGCACCTTCGCCGCCAGCACTCCCCGCTTGTTCTCGGCAGTTACCGTGATGCAGCGCTCACCATTGCGGTGGATGATGTTGGTCGGTATCCATTGCGTCTTGACATCGGCCACCTGCCGCAAGGGAATGCTGCTGAGCGGCTGCGCCATGGGCGTGATGTAGAGGTTCTCGATGTCGCTAATCTGCATCTGCTCTGCCTGCTTGTCGCGCAACACAACCGGCACTTCGTAGTTGCCTTCCCAGATGGTCGCCACTTGCGTCTTCCCCGTCTGCAAAGCGAGTTGCAGCTCAGCCATCGTGCGTGTGATGCCAAGCTGGGGAGCCGTTAGAGGGTCGAGCGTGACGTCCACGATAGGCGAGGGCTGGTCGTAGTCGGTGTGCACCCATTCCAGCTCGGGCATCTGGCGCAACCTCGCCATAAGCCGCTCGGCAGCCAGCCCGATGCTGTCCAGGTCGTTGCCGTAGAAGCGATACTCGTATGTCGGCACGGGCAGATAGTCCATCTGCTTGAAGCGCACGTATGCCCCCGGCCAGAAGTTGCTCAGGCGGGGTGCGTACTCGTTCAGCATCTCGAAGGTCGTCTTAATGTCCTTCGTGTTGATGATGAGCTGGGCAAAGTTCTTGCCACCCAGTTGCGGCTCGTAGCATGTCATGAAGCGCGGCGAGCTGCAGCCAATGAAGGTCGTAACGCTCGTCACGCGCTCGTCCTTCGACAGCGAGTCGCGCAGGGCTTCGGTGATGGCTCGCGTCTCGTCCAGGCCGGCTCCTTGTGGCAGATAGACCTCGCAGGCAAACTGGTTGCGGTCGGCGAAGGGGAACTGCCTGAGCTTAAGCGTAGGGAAGATGAGGGATGTAAGGACGACAAGCACAACGCTGCTGCATATCGTGAGCCACGGATGCTTGAAGGTCCACTTCAATACTTTGATGTAATAGAGTTGCACGCGCTCCGTGATGTCGGGTTTGTCAGGCCTTTTCTCCTGCACCTTCTTGATGAGGCGCACGTTAAGGGCAGGAATGATGCAGGCTGCCACGATAAGGCTTACCATCAGGCAAATGGTGATGGTGGCAGGGAAGAAGCCTATGACGTCGCCCGCCTCACCCGTCATCGTGAACAGAATCGGGTAGAAGATGGCACAGATGCATACCGTAGCCAACAGCATCGGCATGAAATATTGCTTGACCGACATGATGGCTGCCTCTTTCCTGTCCATTCCGTTGCCTAAGTATTCGAGGTAGCCGTCGATGACCACTATGCTGTTATCCACAATCATGCCCAGTACAACGATAAGCGAGGCCAGCGTGATGATGTTGAGCGGAATGCTGAGAATATACATGATGCCCACGCTGATGAATGTCGAGAGCGGTATGGTAATGGCAGCCACAATGGCGCTGCGCAAAGGGAAGAGCAGCATCATGACAAGGATGATGACCGCCATCGACTCGATCAGGTTGATGAGGAAATCCTTGACGCTTGCCTCCACGACTTTGGGCTGGTCGGTGATGCGAAGCACATCGACGTCGGCTGGCAAATATTCCTTGCGGAAACTGTCGATGACCTTGTTGACTTCCTCGCCATAATGCACGATGTTGTTGCCCTCGGTCATCTCGAGCGACAGGAGGACGCAGCGCTTGCCGTTGCTTTCGATGTAGCTGTCGCTCGTGTCATACTCCCGTTTCACCTCGGCAATGTCGCGGACTCGCACCACCTTGCCCGAGGCGTCGGAATAGATGATATGGTCCATCACCTCCTGTTCCGAGTGGCGCGTTGTGGCAAGATGCAGGGGAATGTTTGTCGAGGGAGTGCTGACGCTGCCGCTCAGAGTGGTGAGACCTTCGTTCGAGAGTGCCGTCATGAGTGCTGCCTGACCGATGCCGTATGCGGCAAGGCGTTCGCGGTCCACATAAATGCTTATCTGCTCCTTCTTCTCTCCATACTGGCGCACATTGCTTACGCTTTTGACACGTCGAAGACGGTCGGCCAGCTCGTCGCTGTATTCCTGCAGCTCTCGATAGGAGCGCTCGTTGCTCTCCAGGGTGATGAGCAGGGCGGAGGCATCGCCGAAGTCGTCCTTGACAATCAAGGCCACGACGCCGCTCGGCAGCTGGCTCTTGAAGGCATTGACGCCATGCTTTATCCTGTTCCATATAGGAGGGAGGTTTGTGATTTTCGGGTCGAAGAAGACCTTCATGAAGCACATGCCGTTCATGCTTTGCGTAGTCGTCTTCGAGCGGTCCACCTCCTTGAATGTGAAGATGTATCGTTCGAGCGGACGAGCCACTTGTGCCTCTATCTCTTCGCTCGTAGCGCCAGGCATGACGGCAACCACTACGCCCATTCGTATCGTAAAGGGAGGAAATTCGTCCTTCGGCATCTGCACAAGCCCATAGAAACCGAAGGCAAGCAATATGACGGTGATGAGCGCCGTGATGCCCCAGTTCTTGAGTGGCCAAGCAGACCAATGCTTATTAAGTTTAGCGTCCATAGGGTGTCGTTATTCCTTTATTTGACTTCCTTCGCTTACCTTTTGGTAACCTTCGACAATCACTTTGTCGCCTTCTGCTAGGCCTGAAAGGACGACGATGCGGTCGCCTTGGGCTTCACCGACTTCTACAGGCTGACGCGTGCCCTTTCCGCCCTTTGCGAGCCATACGAACTGCCGGCCGTCGGCAGTTTGCTGCACGCTGCGGACAGGCACCGTCACCTCGGTGCTGGTGTCGTCAGCCTCTGTCGAGACATTCACCACCATGCCTGGCAACAGTTCGCCTCCAGGGTTGGGCAGGGTGAAGCGCACATCATAGGTATGTGTCATGACATCTCCTTGCACATTGCGTACGAAATGGTTGCTGTAGAAGGTCTTGCCGCCGAGTGCTTCAGCCGAGACCGTCACGCCTTTGCCCCTGTTCATGCGAGGGTTGAACTGGGCGATTTCCTTTTCGGGTACGGATATCTTGACTTTAACCTTTGCGATGTTCAGAATCGTGCAGACGGGCTGCGAAGGCAGGGCGGTCATGCCGTTTTCCATGAGTTTGTTGCCGATGATGCCGCTGCATGGGGCCAGCAGGCGACAGTCCTTCACGGCTTTACTTGCCATGTCGAGGCTCGATTGTGCCTGGCGCACTTTTGTCTGGACGTTCACCCAGTCGATGTCGGAGATGGACTGCGATTCGTGCAGCACCTGCATACGTTCCTGAGCGTCGAGTGCCTGGTCGAGAGATGCCTTTGCAGCCAGACGGGTGTTCTCGCATTGTGTGGGGTCCATTTCGGCGAGGACCTGGCCCTTTGCCACATACTGTCCTTCCTCGACGTATACTCTGTTGACGGTGCCCATGCCTGTGAAGCTGACGGGTGTACTGCTGTCCTCTTCCACCTTGCCCACATATTGCTTCTTGGCGGAGGCTGTGCCTGCACAGACCGTTTCTGTGGTGACTTTCAATGCCTCCACTTCATAACTTTTTTCGCTTTTGCCGCAAGCTGCCAGCATCGTGATGCATGTCAGCACGGCAAAACAGTTGAGTTTATTCATAGTTTTTGTGTCTTTTTCGTTTTTTGCGGTGCAAAATTACTACTTTTCCCATACACTATATATATTATAATGGCGCGAACCTTGTTCTATTTCTCCACAAAAGTCATATTGCAGCGAAAAAGAGAACAAATTTATGGTAAAAAAGATGTCAATTACCAAAGAAAATGATTACCTTTGCGACAGATAATAATAAAAATATGGAGAAACTCGACATTCAAGCCATCGTTGACAGTAAACTCAATTTCCACTTCAACGAGCATATTGCCATCTTCAATGATTTCGAGAAGGTGCGCAATCTCAACATCTCGGATGTCCTGGTCGAAGGTTTCCTGTTTGCAGTGGTGACTAACGGCCAGGCGCAGATTTCGATTGAGGACAAGACATTCCAACTCAAGAAGGGTGATGTCATTACCTGCAAGCCGCGCAACATCTTCGAGCGCAGCATGATGAGTATGGATTTCAATGCCTTGCTGCTTTTCATCTCGCCCGAATACTTGGCGCAGCTCTCACAGATGGTTCGCATGGAGTGGACTTACTCCATGTTTTCTTCCTCGTACAGGATTCTTCATGCCGATGAAATGGCGATAAATCGCTACCATCTCTTCTTCGAATTGTTGCAGAATCACCTCTCAAGCCCCGACACCCCTCACAAGGATCTGAGCCTCCGGCTGCTCTTTGCGTCGATGGCTTACGACTTGCACGACTTGCAGAAGTTCCAGGACGAGGAGCTGCTCCGGCAGACTTACAGCTCGGGCGAGAACATCCTGCGGCAGTTCATGCAGCATCTGCACGACCCCTCGCAGCCTTATCTCAACGTCAACGAATACGCAAGCCTTTTCAGCATCACTCCCAAGTACTTCTCGAGTGTGTGCAAACGCCTTACGGGGAAGACGGCCAACCAGCTGATAAGCGATGAAATCGTGCGTTCTGCGCAAATCACCCTGCGCGACAGCAGCAAGAGCATCAAGCAGATTGCTGCGTTGTTGGGCTTTAAGAACCAGTCGCATTTCGGCCGTTTCTTCCGTCAGCAGACAGGCGTCTCGCCTCAACAGTATAGAGAAGGGAAGGTGCTTTAGTAAGTTGCTGATTTTCAGCATGCGTGCGGGGGCTCCAAACGCCGCCTGCGGAAATGGGCAACGCCGCACGCGGGGATTGCCATCGCCGCACGCGGAATTTGGCATCGCCGCACGCGGCGTTTTCAATCCCCCTTTGAGGTGTTGCCGGATATGCCTCTCAGTATTCTTTTTTTCACCGTTTCAAGCAAAAAAAAGTGGCTGCAAGGTACTGACATATTGAAAAAAGTACTAATTTTGCAGCGCTTTGTGTGCACAGGCATGTGCACGCGTAACATTTATCTGGATAGCAACATGATGAAATCGATACGCCTCAGGCTTACTTTCCTGTTCTCCCTGCTGTTTGCCTCGGGCATGCTGTCTGCCTACGATTCGGCTGTTGACCTTCTGCTCGAAGGCACGATGATATATTCGGGCAACAAGTCGGATGCGGAATTGGCTTTCGATGACAATGCCTCTACCTACTACAGCACTTCCGGGAGCGACTTCAACTGGATTGGCCTTGACTTGGGCGAGCCTCATGTCATCACCCGAATCGGCTTTACGCCTGCCCCCGGGAGTCAGGGAGCCGACCGCATGCTGCTCAGCCTCTTCGAAGGAGCCAACAGTCCCGACTTCATGGACGCGGTGCCTCTCTACCTCATCAGTTCCAAGCCGTACAACGGGACATTTATGACGGCGGATGTCAATGTGAGCCGCGGCTTCCGTTATGTCCGTTATGTGGGAGGCACAGGTTCCTATTGCAACATTGCGGAACTGAAGTTCTTCGGGCATGCAGGCGAAGGCGACGACAGCCAGTTCTATCAGATTACCAACCTGCCTACGCTCAGCGTGCATGTGCAGGACAATATCCTGCCCGTGAATCGTGGCGAGGACTTCGAGTCGCAATCCGTCCTCATCTACGATGGCGGCACGATGCTTCAGGAGTATCCCATCCTGTTCCGTGTCCGCGGTAACTTCTCATCGACGCACGAGAACAAGGCCTTCCGCATGAAGTACAATGACGGCAAGAGCCATCATGTCATGAGAGGAGGCGTCAACGAGTCGCCCACCAAGTGCAAGAAGTGGGTGCTCATCAACAGCTATCGCGACAAGACGCTGATGCGCAACCCCGTGGCGTGGGCTATGTCGAAGCGTGCCGAAAGGGATTGGACGCCGTGGAGCCAAGTGGTTGACCTCGTCGTCAACGGCGACTATCGCGGCACCTACACCCTTGCCGATGCCGTCAGCGTGGACAGGAACCGCATCGACATCACGGAGATGACCAACTGGGACCTCGACGACGAATACATCACGGGCGGCTATCTCGTTGAAGCAGACAACAATTACTCCAAGGAAACCTATCATTTCATGTCGGAGCACGGGAACACGATGTCCGTCCATGAGCCGGATGAAGACATCATGCAGCCGGAACAGTTCCAGTACATCAAGGACTACTGGAACAGCATGGAGAGCATCGTCTTCGGCCCTGACTATCTCGACAAAGAGAAAGGCCTTCGCTCTGTCCTCGACATAGAGACATTCCTCAGATGGTTCCTCGTAAGCGAGTTCAACGGCAATACCGACATGATTTGCCAAGTCTTCCTCTACAAAGAGCGCGGCGACAGCCATTTCTACACGGGTCCTATCTGGGATGCCGACCTTGCCCTCGAGAACGACGAGATAACCTATCCTGCCAACGCGCGCATGGAATGGACCTACAAGGTGCGTCAGACGGGACAATACGAACAGCTCGTCAGCCGTGTCCTTTCCGACCCTTCCGTCTATGCCCAGCTGCAGGAGATGTGGGCCAGGCTGCGCAAGGCCGGGCGTTTCGAGCCGGAGGCAGTGGCAGCCGACGTCGATTCGCTTCGCAACGAGATACGCGCCTCTGCCACCCTCAACTTCATCCGCTGGCCTTACCTCAACCAATGGCTCTCGCTAAATCCTGCTGTGCCAGGATCGTGGGAAGCGGAAGTGGACCGCGTGCGCGACTTCGTTTACGACCGTGTGGCGTGGATGGACGAGATGCTCTCTTATGGAAAGCTGCGCCAGGATGCCAACGGCGTTTACCTCATAGCCTCCGGCCTCGATCTCTGCACATTCAGCCAGATGGTTAACAAGAGCGGCGAGACAGACGCCCAGGCTGTGCTTGTCTCCGACATTGACATGGATGGCTACAACGAGGAGTTCCAACCCATCGGCACCGCTTCGGCAGTCTTCGCCGGAAGCTTCGACGGCCAGGGACACACCATTCGCAACCTCCACCTCAGCGGCACTGACATCGTCGGCCTCTTCCGCTATGTGGGCCACGCTACGCTGAAAGACATTGTTTTCGACGAGTCGTGTAGCGCAGAAGGACGAACCAAAGTCGGTATGCTCATAGGCCAGATTAGCAATGGCACCGCTAAGATATCGGAGATAGAGAGCCGTGGCTCTGTCACCGCCTCGGGCGACAATGCCGGTGGCCTCGTGGGGTACGGGAAGAGCCTCTCTGTGTTCAACCTGACCAACTGCAGCAATATCGGTCCTGTCACTGCCCAGAGCAATGCGGCGGCCTTCGTGGCGCCTGTCGTTGGGAAGGTGAATCTCGCCAACTGCTACAACATAGGCACCATTACGGGAGCTACGGAAGGCAAGGAGTTCGCCTTCGGCACCAAGAGTACCATCATCGAAAACTGCTGGGACTACACTTCTATGCAGACCAACAGCATGTTGCCCGCTCAGGTGGACAACGGCGAGCTGTGCTATCTGCTCAATGGCAGCGGACAGCGCGACACTTGGCGCCAGAACCTCGACAACGGGCGGCAGCACGACATCTATCCTGTGCTGCGAAGCAATGCGGGCAGGGTCTATGAGAAGGACGGCCGCTACACCAACATCAATGCCGATGCCACGAAGTTCCGCTACTACTATCTCGTCGTCACGCATCTGCAGGGCGGCGGCAATTGCATACAGTTTTCCGAGTTCGACATACTGGACGATGCACTCAACGAGGTAGCGCCCCTTTATGTCTATGCAGGCGGCCCCACGGGATACAACAACGAGGATTGGGAGAATGCCGCTGACAATAATGTCTATACGAAGTACTGCGCTTACTTCTCGGGCAATGCCTATTTCCTCTTCGATGCTGGGAGTGAGGTCGATGCCTACGGCTATCGTCTCTATACGGCCAACGATACGAAGAACAGCCCCGGACGCAATCCCAGCTCCTGGAAGCTGTATGGCAGCAACACCATGCTGTCGAGCCCCAATGATGCCGGATGGGTGCTCATCGACGAGCGCGTGAACGACTGGACGATGCAGGCCACAAACTATACGCCCTACGACTTCTACATCCCCCATGCACTCGAGACGCTTGAACTGAGCAGGCATTCCGCCATGCTTCTGCAGGGAGATGAGTTGCAGCTCGAGGCAAGCTATACGCCGGCTGTCCTGCAGAATGTGAACCTGCAGTGGACCTCAACCGACGAGACTGTTGCCACCGTCGATGAACAGGGGCATGTGACAGCTGTCGGGCTGGGTACGGCGGACATCATCCTCTCTGCTCCCAACATCAGCATGTTGCGCGACACCTGCAGCGTCACCGTCGTGGATGAGATTCCTGGCCATCGCTACTATCAGCTTGCCATCGAGGCAATCGTCAGCGGCGAGACCATCCAGTTCTCAGAGTTCGACCTGCTCGACCGTTTCGGAAACGAGGTGACGCCGCTCACCTTCCTTTCGGCCACCGGCACCTACATAAAGGACCATGATGCAGGCGACCTTTTCGACGACGATGTCACCACGAAATACTGTGCTGCCTTCTCTCCGGCCCATACATTATATATATATTGGGATGCAGGCGAGCCTGTCACGCTCTCCGGCTATCGCATCACGACAGCCAAAGACACGCAGAGCTTCCCCGGGCGCAATCCTAAGACGTGGTCGCTTTATGGCAGCAACATCCGGAGCGAAGTGCCCGACGATGAGGTCTGGACGCTGCTCGACCGCCGCGAGGACGACACCACGCTCGGCGCCGCCAACTTTACGCCCTACGATTTCTTCTTCTCCCATCAGCAGCCCGTCGTTCCGGGCGACGTGAATGGCGACGGAGCAGTTGATGCTGCCGACTATGCAGCCCTCAGGCTCTACATCGTAGGCAAGCCGGTTGACGGCTTTGTGCCAGAAGCTGCCGACCTCAACGGCGACAATAAGGTCAATGCGCAAGACCTTGTCCTGCTAAGCAAAATCCTGTAGTTCCAAGAGCCCCTGCAGACCCCTGAAAGAGGGGGTCTGAAACGCCGCGGGCGGCGATGGCAATCCCCGGCTGCGGCGTTGGTCATTTCCGCGTGCGGCGTTTGCCATCGCCGCACGCGGCGTTTTCAAGGCCCCCAAAAGGCATTTTCAAACTCCGTTTGCCGTTAAAAAAAGTTAAGACAGGGCAATTAAATACTAAGGAAAACAAAAATCTAATAAAAAAATCGTAACTTTGCCCTTCGCAAGGCGTGCAATGCGCGCCAGCAAGCATTATGTCCGATAGAATAAACGCAAAAAAACAAATTTCAATTAACTGATTTATTAACTTCTAAAACCAAAAAAAAATGAAGAAACTAATTACATCTTCAAGCACTCTTTGGTCTTTCCTCATCGCTATGGTGATGATGATGGTAGCTCAGAGTGCGTGGGCAGAGTATGTTCCTCTGACAGCTCTGCGTGGTACCGGTGGCGAAGGCCGCGCTGAGGGTTATCAAGCTTTGGTTGATACCTACGATGGCAGAAATGGCAGAACTGGCACAAAATGGGGCCAGACTACCAGCTTTGCCAGCGGAGACGAGGCATGGGTAATCGTTAAGGCAGAAAAAGCCTTCTCGCCCGAGAACTACTACCTCGTTACAGCCAACGACACCAATGGTGCTCAAAGTCGCCAGTGGACAGGCTGGAACATCTATGGTGCCAACTTCACAAGTGATGGCGAAGCTGTGAAGGATGCCGATGCATGGGTTCTCATCGACCAACGCGTCGGAGCCGATGTCAGCATGCAGAACTTCGGCCTTACCGAGTTCAAAATGGACACCGACCCGGACAATCTGCAAAACGGATCGGAAGTGGCTTACGACGGCACACCCTATCAGTACTACATGATTGAGGTGACATCAAAGCAGACAGATGGCGGTTATATGCAGATGGGCGAGTTCGGCTTCGGCACATACGCCGACTTCACGATGTGGCTCGACATTCAGGGACAAGACCCCACCAAGCCTTTGACCTACAGAGCCCTTGCAGGCGATCCCGCTGGTTTCGGCGGCGAAGGCTATGCCAACCTTTTCGACAACAACAGCGGTACAAAGTGGTGTTGTACGATAACAAATAGAGAAAAGGGCGCAGCAGAAGGCGGTGCCTATTTCATCGTAAAGGCCTCTCGCTACATCGCTCCCACTTACTACAGCCTGACTACGGCTAACGACACCCAGAACTCTAACCGTAACTGGAAGCAATGGCAGGTCTATGGCATGAATGCCAGCAGTGATGACGAAGCTACCCGTACATCCGACAAGTGGGTACTCTTAGACGATAAAGAGAATATCGGAGCCGATCAGCTTCCGAATGCAAACTTTACCCAGGCATTCTTCACACTTTCTGCCGGGAATACCACAGCCTACAGATATTTCAAGGTGGAGCTTGACAGAGTATGGGGTGGCCAGATAGGTGAAGGCGCCCTTATGCAGATGTCGGAGTTTGCACTTGGCGATGCATCAACCCTCGATATTGTGCGCAATTCTGTTATCGAAAGCTTCGGCTACGATCCCGAACGCTTCGCAGAAAAGGCATTGCTTGACCAGATGGCTGAAATCATCGCTCAAGTCAGTGCATGCCAAGATCCGGCACAAATGGGTCCCCTCAACACACAAGGTAATGAGCAGAAGGATAAGATAAATGCTTCTGCCAACAAGTATGCAGAACTCACAACAGTACGCAACAAAGCCATTAACCAACTCAACGAGAACAATGTGGTAGCAGCTAGCGTGGCTTATCTCAACAGTTGGGTCAGCGAGACGGATGCCGTTGCTCCCAGTGCAGATTTCCCCGTTGGTAACTTTGCCTATATTAAGGCAAACCGCCAACTTACAGGCGACGAAGCTTCCGTTGAGGCTAAGCGCATGGACGAATTCCTGTTCAACAACGCTATTAAACTGGAAGATCCTATCAATGCCCCGAATGCAGACGGCGAAATCGATCCTTCTTTCTATACCTGGATTGGCGGTAGCGGCGGTTTCAGCGGCGAAAGCGATGAAAATCTCTATGATTCAGACCGCGAGATCACCAAGTGGTGTACCAATTCATTGCCCGCATGGACAATCTTTAAGACCAAAGTGCCCATCAAGCCTTCATACTACGGCCTTGTAACAGGTGGCGACACATTCGATTATCCAGAGCGTAACTGGAAGAGCTGGAAGATCTGGGCTTCCGTCGATTCTCTTGGCAGAAACGATAACGGTTGGGTTCTCATCGACCAGAAATCCAATGTAGGCACAGAGGTTCTGAAGACCTACAACACATATGAGAGCTACATCGACCTCTCCGAAGGTTGCTCAGTGCCTTACCAGTATTTCAAGATCGAAGTGACGGAAGCAGTCAGCGGCGGCCTCATCCAGATGAACGAGTTCGCATTCTACAACACCGGTAACTTCCCGCTGCAGCGCCAGGCCTATGTCGATGAGTTTGTAGACTATAAGACCTCAGACTATACTGCTTATAAGGGCTATACACAAGCTTGGGACGAGAAGTATGCAAGGTTGCATACCATCACCAACGCTCCTGACATGATGAACCTCAAGAATGAACTGGTAGAGCTGATGGACACGATTGATGTCTCCGTCCAAAAGTATGAGCTTTACGAGGAATTGGTAACTACACTCAAGAGCTCGGGCACTAACTTCGAGAACCTGAAGCCTTGGTTCGACGGCTACACCACGGAGAATGTCGCACCAAACAAGATGTTCCGTCGCGGTACCTATGAATACATCACGCAGAACCTCAGCCTCGACAACCAGGCAATGGGTAATGTTCAGTACTTATATGATTCTTCAGATAGCAAGAATGATAACACCAAGATGTATTACGACAGATATAAGTACCAACCGGCATCCGGTGAGATAGGCTTTGTAGAGAACATGATTGCCGCTGCCGATTTCGGCCGTTACATCCTGGTTGAAGGCAACACCGACGATCAGTGGGGCGACGGCTACCATGGAAACCTCATTGACAGCTATTTCCTGAACGACACGACAGCTGTAGGTGATACTATCATAAAGGTAGATAATAAGGATGTGACATATAAACTCCATAGAGTTAAACTGGGTACCAAGTGGGGCGGCAACGCCAAGGGTAATGGTGAATTCCTGGACACCTACATCATCTTCCGTACACCAGAGCCCACCAACCCGTTCTTCTACACGCTGACCACTGGTGACGACACCGCTAGCAACACCAGCCGTAACTGGGGCACATGGTACATCTATGGCGGTAACTTCGAATGTGACGCCGACGCTACCAAGGACGCCGAAGGCTGGGACCTCATCGACGTTAAGGAGAATATCGGACAAGAGCGTCTGCATCCCGTAAACTGTCAGCCTTCTTACTTCGGCTTCAGCTCCGAGACAGAAACCGAATATACTTATTATAAGGTTGTCGTAACCAAGCCTTTCAAGGGCTCACAGATTCAGATGAACGACCTCCACTTCGGTACGCCCGAAGAGTTCGAGGAAATCCAGCAAGAGTACATTGCTAAGGCAAACGAGTTCGACTACGACGTTGTTGCAGAACAGACTCTCATCGACCAGTATGAGCAAGCAATCTTGGACATCGATGAATGCAAGAACATGGAGGTTCTCTTCCGTGTGAACTATACTATCGAAGAGCTCCAGAAGCGGATTAAGGCAAGTGTGGCAGCTTATGAAAACTATGCAGCTGTTGTTGCTGATGCCAAGACTTATCTCCAGGAGAACCCGTTGGCAGAGAGTGATGCTCTTACAGTCTTCCTTAACTACCTGAACGGTGCAGCTGATGAAGGTCCGTCTGAGACCTACCCTAACGGCGTATCTGCTTACATTCTTGACGAGCATGTGTTGGCCGACAGCGTACTTGCTGACGAGATTGAATTCATGGAAAGCCTGAAGGCTGCTGCTGTTGAAGCAGGCTATGGCAAGGGCGTGGATATCTCTTCTCTGATTGTCAACCGTACCTTCGAAAAGGCTGGTGAGACACTCAAGAACGAGGCCGGTACCGAAGTAGGTCGTGAGGCTGAAGGCTGGGACGGCTACATCTTCCGCACAGCTACCGATAATGAAGCTACTGTATATGCTGCAGAATTCTGCAACTATCTTGCTAAGTTCGATGTAAGCCAGACTCTCACAAACATGAAGAACGGCTTCTATAAGGTTACCCTCAATGCTGCTTATCGCGCTAACGGCAACCTCCATAGCTACAACTATGCTCCAATAGCATACGCCAACGACATGAAGACCTTCGTTCCCGTCATCCAAGAGGATGGTATCGAGAACAAGGAGGATGCTTGGACAGGAACATATCCCGATCACGACATCTATGCTTGTGATGTATATGGAGCTCAGGGCAATGCTGAAGAGGACTCTGTTGTAGTTGCTTATGGCATGTGGGGTTGCGAAGGTGCAGCCAATGCATTCCGTCAGGGACACTATGAAGTCACTCTGGTTGCTCAGGTAACCGACGGCAAGCTGACCTTCGGTGTGAAGAACGAAGGCACCAGTGGCAACGAATGGACTGCTGTTGGTAACTTCCGTCTCTGGTATCTCGGTGAGACAGCAGATGATGCTGCTACTGCTCTTGCTGAAGCTCAGGCATACGACCAGGCTCGTATCGCTACTCTGACAGAGCGTTACATCTCTGACATCGATGGTGAGAATTACGCTGAAGCTCCTGGCTTCGCTGCTGCTCAGAAGAATGCCCTCGTCGAGGATATAGCTACAGATCCCTTCACCTATGAGGCTGCCAAGTCCATTGGCGAGACCATGCAGGCTATCTACTATACCAAGATGGCTTACGCTAATCTGTATACTATTTCGAACAAGGTTTACGACAAGTGGCTCAACTTCAGCAGTGCTGATGCCGATGCAGCTGATACCGATGTCAATATAGTTCGTACTCAGCTTGATGAAGGTTCTATTGACGCTGCTGAGGCTGATGCTGCTGCAGAAGAACTCCTGGCTAAGTATCCTGACTATATGGAGGTTGCTCCTTATAACGATAATGTTAGTGTCGAAACAAACGACGAAGGAGAAAATGGCGAAGCATTCAATTATACAGCCTATGCTGTTGGCAGCAATCCTTCTGTATTGATTGGCGGTCACTTCTATGACGAACTTAAGGACGACGAGATTATCTTCGCCTTCGAGTACAGCGCAACAACAGCGCTCCCCAACAGCAGATTCTTCTTCGGTAAGGATGCTGATGATTCTCAGGCTATAGATATCGCCGTTCCGGAAGCAGCTGAACTGACTACAGCCTTCATCAATCTCAGCGAAATTAAGGAGAAGTGGAACTTCGGTAAGACCAATGACGTAATCCGCTGGCGTTTCGCTACAGGTCAGAGCGATGTTGAAGTAGGTCTCCGTCAGTGCCGCATCCTGACTAAGGCTGAAGCGAAGCTCATAAAGGGCATAACTCTTCTCTCTGTGAAGGGTGACTTTAACGGTGATTTCACTATCGACGCTGCAGATGCAGAATTTATTCTCACCCTCATTGCAGGCGAACAGTTCGATGCTTCTGCTGACTTGAATAATGACGGTGTAGTGAATGCTGCCGACTTAGAATACGTTCTCACCCAGATCGCATCTCAGGAATAATTCTTGAACACTCTCTTAATTCTCTTGGTCAGGCCTCGTGCCTGACCAAGAGAATATATATAATAATAAGGTAAAAAGTAAAAACCATATAATTAACAACAATGAGGAAGCTCATTCTTACACTCACAGCCTTATTCTTCATTATCTGTTCCTGCACGGAGGATGTTGATACTTCTGCACGATATGTCTTTTCAGAATATACCGTGGCCAGTTATCTTGAGACACATGCGGACTATTCGCAATTTGTTGAGTTGATGAAGTTGGTGCCTGTCAGTGGAAGGAGTAAGTCTTCCGTTTACCAGCTCCTGACGGCGCGTGGTAACTACACTTGCTTCGCCCTGACCAACGAAGCCATCAACAAATACTTGCAAGACCTCGTGGAAGAGGGATTGATCAGCGAACCTTCGTGGGACGCTTTTACCGATGAACGCAAGCTCGACTCCATTCGGAAGGTTATCGTGCTCAATACGGTCATCGACGGTGGTGATATGGAGTCGCAGCGCTATACGACGTCGCTTATTACCTCAATTGGAAATGGAAAAGAGAATGCAGAGTTCACTCTGCCCAACATATACGATCACAAGCTGACAGTCTCCAAGGTCAGCAAGAACGACACCATATACCTCGACAAGGAATGTCCTCTTGACCCTATCAATTGCGATATTCCCGCCATCAATGGTGTCATACATAAATTGCACAAGGTCATTGCGCCGAAGGACGAATCGGCCGCCCGATACATACAGAACATCCTCGACGAGAAGCGCGAGGGCTATCTGATGTTCTCCAAGGCCATACAGGCCTGCGGCTTGCTCGACACACTGAGCAAGGTGCGCGACGAGGCATACGAGTCATTGTACCAGCAGCAGGGCGATGAGCTCGACATGAAGGACTATGTGTCGAAGGGCGGCGGCGATATGTCTGCCACTGCAGGCGACCCCGATGCTCATGCTCCCGAGCATCGCAAGTACGGCTTTACGTTCTTTGCTGAGACAGACGACTTCTGGCAGTCTCAAGGCATTGACCCGACAGCTCCCGATGCTGTGGAGAGGCTGCAGGACTGGATTGAGTCGAACAAAATGTACCTCAGCGACGCAGGCTATCAGGTCAACACCGATTACCGTTCTCCCCAGAACATGTTGCATCAGTGGCTGGTCTATCATATCCTGCCCATGAGGATTCCCGCCAACAAGCTTGTCTATCACTGCAACGAGCTGGGCCACAACTACAGTCCTTCTTCCAGATTCACCTTGCCTGTCATGGAGTGGTATCCCGTGTTTGATGGAGGCCGTCTCCTTAAGATATACGAGAGTGCTGAGAGCGACGGCATCTACCTCAACAGCTTCCCCGAAAGGAACAATGGCATAAACGAGGACGGACATGAAGGCTATTGCGATCCCGAGAAGCGTGGCGTAAAGGTTCTGACGAACAGCAGTATGGCTGTTGTGACAGACATTGCCAATGCCTGCATCTATCCCATCGACAAGCCGTTGGGCTACACCGACGTTGTGCGCGACGACTTGGGCAAGGAGCGCATTCGCTTCGACCTCTTCGCGCTCTTCCCCGAGTCCATCACCAATGGCATCCGTCGTGCCGACAGCCCCCTTGGCAAGTGGCAGCATGTGTTTGTGTCCCTCTACAACAGGTATCAGTATTTCGAAAACATGATTATCCTGAACGAGGAGACGCACTTCATTCATTATAATGGATATAATACTGCTTGGGCCAACTATTGCGGTGACGAGGACAAGGCTTTCGGCCATTTCGACATTATGTTCAGGCTGCCTCCCGTTCCCAAGCGCAACACCTACGAGTTCCGCTACAAGCTGCTTGCCACTGCTGCCCGAGGCATTGTGCAGGTCTATTTCGGCAAGGATCCTAAGAACCTGCCCGTGGCTGGCATTCCCATCAACATGACCAAGGACTTGCATATCACCTTTGGTGAAGGTGCCACATGGGCAGACTTGACGGATGTCGGCAGGGATGAAGACGAAATCATCGAAATCGACCATAAGCTCCGTAATCATGGTCTGATGAAAGCTTCGCAACACGAATGTGAGCTGAGCAACACGACAGCTCGTGCCAAGTCGAATTGCAGCCGCCACATCATCGTGCGCCAGACCCTCGACCCGGGCGACACCTATTATGTCCGCTTCAAGTCCGTGCAGCCCGACCTCACGAGACCGGAGCTCTACCTCGACTACTTTGAGTACTGTCCGAAGGAAGTTTACGACAGCCCCGAGAAGCCGGAAGATATCTGGTAAGTAAGTTCCTGATATTCAGGCCTGCTGAGGGCATGAAAAACGCCGCGTGCGGGGATTGCCATCGCCGCACGCGGAGATGACCAACGCCGCACGCGGAAATTGCCAACGCCGCACGCGGCGTTTTGAATGGGGGCAGGCGGGGTTTTCCTGCCCTTGCTGCTGAAAAGATTAACTCCGTTAAATACAAGATATTATGAAGCGTTCCCTCCTCTTTTTCCCCCTGTTGCTGACAGTCTCGTTCACCTGGGCTCAGCAGAAGTCGTTGCGCGAGTTGCAGCAAGCCTTTGTTGACCTCCGTTTCGGCATGTTCATCCACTACAACATGCCCACCTATTCCATCGAGGACTGGCCCGACCCCGACATGCCCGCCTCCTCCTTTGCCCCGACCCGTCTCGACTGCCGCCAATGGGCAAGGGCTGCCAAGGCTGCAAACATGAGCTACGGCTGCCTCACCACCAAGCACCACAGCGGCTTCTGCATCTGGGACACCAAAACCACTGACTACAACTCCATGCAGTCGCCATCCCACGTCGATGTCGTCCGTCAGTATGTCGATGCCTTTCGCCAAGAGGGACTCGCCGTGATGCTCTACTTCAGCATCCTCGACACACACCACCGCATCCGCCCGGGCCACATCAAGCCCGAGCACACCAAGTTCATCAAGGCACAGCTCAAGGAGCTTCTCACGAACTATGGCGACATCACGGCGCTCATCATCGACGGTTGGGACGCCCCTTGGTCGCGCATCTCCTACGACGAAATCTCCTTCCCTGAGATATACGACTACGTCAAGAGCCTGCAGCCCAACTGCCTGCTCATGGACCTCAATGCCGCCAAGTATCCTCGCGAAGCCCTCTTCTACACCGACATCAAGTCCTATGAGCAGGGAGCTGGGCAGAAGATAAGCACGAGCGAGAACCGCCTGCCCGCACTGGCCTGCCTCAGCATACAGCGCACGTGGTTCTGGAAGAAATCCATGCCGATAGACCAACTCAAGGATGTACGCTGGCTCGTCGAGGAGAACATCCGTCCCTACAACGAGGCTTACTGCAACTTCATCCTCAATGTTGCCCCAAACCGTGAGGGCCTGATGGACGACAATGCCGTCGAAGCACTGCGTCAGATAGGCCAGCTCTGGAAGCATGAAGGCCCCACGAAGCCTATTCCCGAATGCGAGGCACCCATCACCCGCCGCAACATCGCCAAGCACCAGCCCACAGAGTACAGCTGGAGCTATGACTACGGCATCGGCGACTTTGCCAACGACGATGACTTCTCGTCGGGCTGGACCTCGCACCCGACCGTAAAGGAGCCTTGGTGGGAAGTGGATCTGAAGGGCGAAAAGAGCATCTCGCTCGTCACCATCGTAGAGGAACAGAAAGGCAGCATGCAGGCTTATAAGCTTATGTACAAGCACGGCAAACGCTGGCATCCTCTCTTCGACGGGACAGCTCCCGAGTGCCGCGTCAAGCAACATCGCTTCTCGCCCGTCAAGGCCGAGAAAGTCCGCATCATCGTCACCCGACATCAAGGCAAACTCGCCCTTTCAGAGGTAGGCGTGTACTGAAGGAATATCCACTGAATGCCCTTTCTGTTCAGATAATGACAGATAGGGCATTTTTTTTGTTAATAAGCATTGATATCCCAGCTAAAATTTGTATCTTCGCGCCGTAAAATGCACAAATACACATAAAGACAAATGGAAAAGATACAAGAACTCACCGAAAAGATCCTGCGCGAAGGCGTGGAGAAAGGCCAGGCAGAAGCCGACCGCATCATAGAGCAGGCTAAGCAGCAGGCAGAGAAGATACTGCAGGAAGCTCGTCAGCAGGCACAGGACATCGTGGCACAGGCACAAAAGCAGGCTGCCGAAACAGATGCCAATACCCGCAACGAACTCAAGATGTACACCGGCCAGGCTCTGAGTGCACTCAAGAGCGAGGTGACAAACGTCTTGACCGATGGCGTTGTCAAGGAAGCCGTGGAAGGTTTGAAGGCAAGCCCCGACTTCCTCGGGAAGTTCGCCGTTGCACTCGCTGAGAAGTGGTCTGCCAGCGAACCTGTCGTAATCTCCAGCAGCGAAGCCGACAGCCTCAAGGCCTACTTCGCAGCAAAGGCAAAAGCTCTCCTCGACAAAGGCGTCACCATCAACAAGGTGAACGGCAAGGACACATTGCTCACGATAGCTCCTGCCGATGGCAGCTACAAGGTGAACTTCGGCAAGGAAGAGTTCGAAACCTACTTCAAGAATTTCCTGCGTCCACAACTCGTGGAGATGCTCTTCTAGCAAAAAGGCTGATGGCAAACTATTATTGCATGATAGCCGGCTTGCCGGACATAGACCTGAAGGACACGAAGCCTGGACTGAGCCTTGAGCAGATGCGGGAACAGTGTGAGGAGGTGCTGACGCCGGGGGACAGGAAGTTGCTCTTCTACTTCTTCCTCCACTTCGATTGCGTCAATCTGGTCAAGCTCCTCAAGAACCCGGAGGCAACCATCGACCAATGGGGAAACTTCTCCCTCG